>JAKGBX010000001.1:0-625411 GCA_021555075.1 Rhodobacteraceae bacterium LMO-JJ12 | reverse complement strand
GTCAGATCGAGCCATTTCGCCTCGTCAAGCGAGATCACCTCGATGCCCACATCGCGCGCCAGCTCGGCAGTGCGGGTCGATGTCGGCACGCCGCGTATTTTCAGCCCGTCATCGCGCACCATCTCGCCAAGGCAACGCACCAGCCAGGCCGCCGTGCTGCCGGTGCCAAGCCCGACACGCATGCCGTCTTCCACCATTTCGGCGGCGCGTTTCGCGGCCACGAACTTGGCCTTGTCGATTGGTGAAAGCTCTCCGGTCATTGGCAGCATCTCCGTATGTCTGTCCCCGGGGGTGGTTATAGGAGAGATGCCGGGACCGCGCGAGGGGTAAATCACACAGTTTGCACCATCTACAACCCCGACCCAGCCCTAAGCGCGGCGCAGCCCGTCAATCACCTTGCCCATCAAGACGATCAGCTGCGCACGCTCTTGATCTGAAAACCGGGCCAGCGCGGCCTGACCGACCTCGGCGGCGGCCTTTGTCGCGACGAGCTACAGTTGCGCCGCGAGCGGCTGGCGCGCGCCGGTTGATTCGTATCGAAAATTGAGGGCAGACAAGCAAGGGCGCGCATGTAAAATTGCACTCATGACTGTGCCCTATCGCCTGCATTATGCTCCCGACAACGCCTCGCTGATCGTGCGCCTGGCGCTCGAAGAACTGGGCGCGCCCTACGAAACCGTGCTGGTCAATCGCGCCGCCCGGGGGCAGCAATCCCCCACCTATCTCGCGCTCAACCCTCATGGCCTGATCCCGACGCTCGAAACCCCGCAAGGTCCGATCTTCGAGACCGCCGCGATCCTGCTATGGCTGGCCGACAGCCATGGCGCGCTTGCCCCCGCCTGTGACACCCCCGAACGCGGCGGTTTCCTGAAATGGCTGTTTTTCACCTCCAACACCCTGCACGCCGGAATGCGCATGTTGTTCTACCCCGAAAAATATGTCGGCACCGACCCGGCGGCGCAATCGGCCCTGCGCACCACCATGCAATCCGCGCTCAAAACCCATCTCAAGGCGCTTGATGCCCTCGCCGCCGCCCATTCGCCCTGTTTCAACGCCATCCCGATCTCGGTGCTTGATCTCTACATTCCGGTGCTGCTGCGCTGGCTGGCGCTCTATCCCCAAGACGGCTCCGATTGGTTCGATCTCGCGGCCACGCCGCATCTGGCCACCCATGCGGCGCGGATCGAACAGCGCGGCAGCGTCAAAGCCGCCATTCTCGCTGAAGGGCTGGGCGAAACCCCCTTCACTGATCCCTCGCCCGCCATCCCGCCAGAAGGAAGCGCGACCTAAATGTTCCTCTCCGTATTCGAGATGTTCAAGGTGGGCATTGGCCCATCATCTTCACACACCATGGGGCCGATGGTTGCCGCCGCGCGGTTCCTCGACCTCATGCGCGCGTCGCCCTTCGTCTTTGCCGGGCTGCGCGGTTCGCTGCACGGCTCGCTCGCCTTCACCGGGGTCGGCCACGCCACCGACCGCGCCACGATCCTCGGCCTCGCCGGGTTCAGCCCGGAAAGCTATGACCGCGACGCCGCCGAAGCCACGCTTGAAACGATCCGCATAACCGGTCGTATCACGCCCCCCGGCCTGCCCGAGCTGCGCTTTGCCCCAAAAGAAGATTTGTTGTTCGACTATGGTCCGCCCCTGCCCGGCCACGCCAATGGCATGATCCTGATGGCCACCGATGCCCAGGGCGATGTGACCCTGCGCGAGACCTACTATTCCGTTGGCGGCGGCTTTGTTCTGACCGAAGCCGAACTGGCCGCAGGCAAGGCGACGGACGAAGGCGACCCCGTGCCCTACCCGTTCAAATCCGCCGCCGAAATGCTCGAAATGGCCGAGCATTCAGGCAAGACAATCGCCGAGATGAAGCGCACCAACGAGATCGCACGCGGCTGCGCTCAATCGCTCTCCGCCGGTACCGCCCGGCTCTGGCAGGTGATGAACGATTGTATCGAGCGCGGGCTCACCGCTGAGGGAGAACTGCCCGGTGGCCTGCGCGTCAAACGCCGCGCCCGCTCGATCCGCGAACAGCTCGAAGCCGAGCGCGGTCTGAACCTCAACGCACCGCACACCATAAACGACTGGATGTCGGCCTATGCCATGGCGGTAAACGAAGAAAACGCCGCCGGTGGTCAGGTCGTCACCGCACCGACCAACGGTGCCGCCGGGGTGATGCCCGCGGTGATCCGCTACTGGCTCGATCACGTGCCCGGTGCTGCGCCCTCCAAGATTGAGGATTTCCTGCTCACCGCCGCCGCCATCGGCGGGCTGGTGAAATTCAACGCCTCGATCTCTGGTGCCGAAGCGGGCTGCCAAGCCGAAGTCGGTTCTGCCGCCGCCATGGCTGCCGCCGGGCTTTGCGCGGTGATGGGTGGCACGCCCGAACAAGTCGAAAACGCCGCCGAGATCGCGCTCGAACATCACCTCGGGATGACCTGCGATCCGGTAAAAGGCCTGGTGCAAGTGCCGTGTATCGAGCGCAACGGCCTCGGCGCGATCAAGGCGGTCTCGGCGGCCTCATTGGCGCTGCGCGGCGATGGCACCCACTTGGTGCCGCTCGACGCCTGCATCGAAACCATGCGCCAGACCGGCTTGGATATGAGCGAGAAATACAAGGAAACCTCGCTCGGCGGTCTCGCCGTAAACGTGCCCAACTGCTAAAACCGCCTGCGCCCGCACAGCGGGAATCCGCAAACCTCCGCCCTGCACCAAATCTCGGTAAACGCCGGTAAGCTGTGCGCACATGCGCCCGGCAAAGCCCGCACAACTCAAAGCAACATATAATTGCCAAAACGCATGTTCCGCACTAGCGTGGCGCAATGTCGCTGGATCGCCCCTTACTCGGCATCGCCCTGATGCTTGGGTTTTGCGTGCTCGCCCCGCTCGGGGACGCCGTGGCCAAGTTACTCGGGCAATCGGTAGCCATCGGGTTCTTGTTGCTCTTTCGCTTTTCCATTCAGGCGCTGTTGCTGATCCCTCTCGTGGTGCTGACAAAACGAACCTGGCAGATGCGCGGCCGGGTGCTGCATCTGACTGCGTTGCGCACGCTGCTGCATATTCTTGGTATCGGCATGATGGTGGCAGCGCTGCAATACCTGCCCTTGGCTGATGCCATCGCCATCGTCTTCGTCATGCCCTTCATCATGCTGCTGCTGGGGCGCTTCGTGCTTAATGAACAAGTCGGGCGGCGTCGTCTGAGCGCGGCAACCGTCGGTTTCTTGGGCACTCTTCTGGTCGTTCAGCCCAGCTTTGCCGCCGTTGGCTGGGCCGCACTTCTGCCGCTGGGCGTGGCGCTCAACTTCGCTCTCTTCATGTTGATCACCCGGCAGATCGCGAAACAGACCGATCCAATCGGACTTCAGGCCGTCAGCGGCGTGATGGCCACCCTGTTCCTCGCGCCCGCACTGGTCCTTGGCACTCTGAAAGGGTTTCCACCGCTGTCCTATGTGGCCCCCAACAGAACGGAGATGATGCTGTTGGTAGGAATCGGCGTCATTGGCACGCTGGCCCATCTGTTGATGACATGGTCGCTGCGCTATGCCCCGTCCGCCACGCTGGCACCGATGCAATATCTCGAAATTCCCGTCGCCGCCGCACTTGGTTGGGCGATATTTGGCGATTGGCCTAACGGGCTCGCGCTCTGGGGTATCGCGATCACCGTCGCTGCCGGGCTCTTTATCGTTCTGACCGAGCGGGCCAGCGCGGCGCGTCCTTATCCGCCAACGCCTCAGCCACAAGATCAAGCAAGCCAACCGGCAGAATAATCAGCATCGCCGGACGGTCACAGGTCAAATGCACCGGCCCTTGCGCGACATTCGATGTCCCGATCCGCGCCCCCGGCGCAAAACCGATCCCCTCCACCGGCCAACGCAGCCCGTTCGAGTGTGCCCGCACCTCCCCCAACGGAAACAGAGAAAACCGCGCCCCTTCCGGCAGATCAAGCCGCAACTCGGGTGGCGCAAGAAACACCAGATCGCGCTTGCCCAGCAACACACAGGCCCGCTCAGGAAAGCGCATCAAACCGTGCAGCGCCGCCAGTTGATGATCAAGCTGCCCACCAGAAAAGCCCACACCAATCACCAGCGGCGCGTCGATCCGGCTCAGGCATTTCTCGAAATCCGTGCTGTCCTGCTCACCAATCATATGCAGCCGCTCAGACGGAATCGCCGCCTTTGCCGCCGCACTTATCGAATCGAAGTCACCAATCACCACATCGGGCATCCACCCAAGGCACAACGCCCTATCCGCCCCGCCATCCGCCGCGACCAACTGCGGCGCGCGGCTTATTGCCGCCTCAAGCAACGATTTTTTCGCTTTGCCCCCTCCCACCAGGGTGACTGGGCGCGTATCGTGAACAATCGAACGGATCATCCCCTATTGATGTCCAAAATGGAAACGGATCACATTCTTGTCACAAAATGATACTGTAAACATCCAAGATTCGGGCCGCTTTCGTCTGGGATAGGAGATTACAAGTTTAAGTAACTCAGCAAACATTGGGCGAGCATTCATTATGGTTGATACCAACAAGATCCTTACAGTTTCCTATGGCACGTTTTCGTGCACTCTTGAAGGCTTCGATGATTCCTTCGGAACCATGAAGGCGATTGCCGAATACTTCCGGGATCTCGCAGCCGATGATCGATACTTCGGGGCCGAGCCTGCGACACCCGATGCCGAGATGCTGGCACGCATTGCCGAGAAGGAAATATCCCGCCGGGTCGAGGCACATCTCGACAAGAACAATATCGTGCTGCGTGCCGACCAGGGCTCGATACTGCCGCTCGCCATGCGCGAACCGGAGCAGGATCAAGAGACCGGCGTACAAGACGCTCAAGAGGCCGAAGCCCCCGCACCCGCCAAACCCGAAGCCCCCGCTTTCGAAGTCCGTGACATCGAAGCCGCCGCGCCGGAGGTTGCCCAAGGTATTCAATCCGAGACAACCGGCATCGCCGATCAGATGGCTCCACTCGCCCAGTCGGTCGCACAAGAGGCCGCCGCGCCCACAGCCGAATACATCGCTCAAGAAGACGAAGACGCCCCTGTCGTCACAAATGAGCAAGACGACGATACGCTCGAAAATATCAGCAAAGACCTCACCCTGCCCGCCGAAACCGACGACACCGATCTCGAATTGGACACGCCGGAAGCCGAGCAGGAAGCCGAGCAACCGGTGATCAAAGAAGACGTAGCCGAAGCCGAAGCGTTCGAGCAGATCACCCCTTCCGTCCAAACCCATGACGACACCAACAGCGTTGCTGACAAATTGCGCCGCATTCGCGCCGTGGTCTCGCACGACAGAAATACCGGCGTCGACCCGTCCTATACCGAAGACGAACACGCCGACGATTTCCTCGCCGACACGCATCAGGAGCTTGAGGCCGCGCTCGCCATCGACGACGAAGCCGAATTGGCCGAAAACGCGCCTGTCGAAACCAGCGAAGACGACATCTCGGCCCTGCTTGATCGTTTCGGCTCCGAAGAAGGCGACTCTGAAGACGACGAGATTTTCTTCCCCGACGCCATCGAAGAAGCCATCGAAGACGACGCACCCGAGACCGCTGCGACGCCTGAAATGGCCGAAGATGTGGCCGAAGACAGTCTCGAATCCCAACCCGAAACCGAAACCGAACCCGATGGCCGGGCACCGATCCGCGCCCGCATCATCAAGATGAAGCGCGTCGATTTTGAGGCCGCTGTTGCTGCCGGCGGGATCGAAGAAGACCTGCCGGATGACGACACAAGCCTGTCGGACGAGGAAGAAGAAGAACTGCTGCGCGAACTCGCCGCGGTCGAAGCCGAACTGCATGGCGACGATAGCACCACGGCCGAGGACGCCGTTGAAGACAACAACGACCAGCCAGAAGACGACGACGCCATAGCGGCTGAATTTCTGGAAGACCTCGAAGAAGACGACGAAGACGACAGTGCTTTCGCACAATACACCGAAGAAGATGACGTCGCAGACGAAGAAGATGGCGACGACGATTTTGCTGGCTTCGAAATCGACGAGGATGAAGACGAGGATGACAACATCTTCGGCAGCAGCGAAAGCGAAGACGACCACGCCGAGCACTCGGACGAGCGCCACCCATCCTTCGGTGACGATGCCGAAAGTGAAATGGGCCGCATCTTTGCCGAAGCCGACACCCAGATGGACGAGGAAACAGGCAAGGGCCGCCGCAACGCCATCGCCCATCTGCGTGCCGCAGTCGCTGCCGCCAAAGCCGAAGAAGGTGCCGGTGGCAAACTAAAGGCCGACGGCCCCGACACCAAGGTCTATCGCGATGATCTGGCCAATGTGGTGCGGCCGCGACGCCCGGAAACCGTCAGAGCTCAGACCCGCCGCCCTGAAACCGCGCGCCCTGCACCGCTCAAGCTGGTGGCCGAACAGCGCGTCGATATCAGCGAAACCAAACCGGTCCAACCCGTGCGCCCGCGCCGTGTCGCCATGCCGGTTGCCGGGCTGTCCGAAAGCACGGCAGTTGGCGGAGATTTTGCCGAATACGCCGAAACCGTTGGTGCCAATAGCCTGCCAGAACTCCTGGAAGCAGCAGCCGCCTATCTTTCCTTTGTCGAAGGCCGCGAACAATTCTCGCGCCCGCAGTTGATGACCCACGTGCGTCAGGTCGAGAAAGACGAGTTTTCCCGCGAAGACGGATTGCGCTCGTTTGGCCAACTCCTGCGCGAAGGCAAGATCGAGAAAATCTCGGGCGGCCGCTTCAAAGCTTCCGAAAACATCTCATACCGCCCCGATGCGCGCTACGCCGGCGAATAAACCGCGCGACTGCGCATAGAAAAAACGGCGCCCCATCACGGGGCGCCGTTTTGCATTTGCAGTCCTGGGTGGGCAGCCTGCCCACCCCCATAGATCAAGCGATCACATCAGACTTTTTGCTGAGTGTATTTCTTCAACTCTTTACGTGCCACCTGACGACGGTGCACCGCGTCGGGCCCATCGGCCAGCCGGAGCGTGCGCACCTGGGTCCAGGCAATCGCCAACGGCGTATCCTGACTCACGCCTGCGCCACCATGCATCTGAACTGCATCATCAAGAATCTGCAGCGATGTCAGCGGTGCCACCACCTTGATCATCGAAATCCACGGCGCGGCTTCGCGCGCGTCGCCCTTGTCAATCATCCAGGCCGCCTTGAGGCACAACAGCCGCGCCTGTTCGATCTCCATGCGCGCATTGGCGATGATATCGTAATTCGCCCCCAGATGGGCAATCTGCTTGCCAAAGGCTTCCCGATCCAGCGCCCGTTTGCACATCCGCTCAAGCGCGGCTTCGGCCTGACCGATGGCCCGCATGCAGTGGTGAATCCGTCCCGGTCCAAGCCGTCCTTGCGCGATTTCAAAGCCGCGCCCTTCACCCAGGATCATGTGATCCGCCGGCACCCGCACATTGGTGAACTTCATATGCATATGGCCATGCGGCGCATCGTCGTGGCCATAAACCTGCATCGAACGCACAACCTCGATACCCGGCGTGTCAGCGGGCACCAGAAGCATCGAATGCTGCTTGTGGCGCGGCGCATCATCATCACCGGTCTTGGTCATTACGATATAGACCTCACAACGCGGATCGCCCGCCCCTGATGACCACCACTTTTCGCCGTTCATCACATATTCGTCGCCCTCGCGAACGCACGACATCGCGATATTGGTCGCATCCGAACTGGCCACATCCGGCTCGGTCATCAGATAAGCCGAGCGAATTTCGCCCTCAAGCAGCCGCGAAAGCCACTTTTCCTTCATCCATTCCGCGCCAAAGCGTTCCAGAACTTCCATGTTGCCGGTGTCGGGTGCTGAACAGTTGAACACCTCCGCGCCCATCGGCGTCTTGCCCATTTCTTCTGCGAAATAGGCATATTCCACCGTGCTCAACCCATAGCCACGCTTGCTGTCGGTAAGCCAGAAGTTCCACAGGTTGTCGGCCTTGGCCTTCGCCTTCAGCCCCTCAAGAATCTCCGCCTGACGCTCGGTGAATGTCCAGCGATCACCTGTGTTGATTTCACGGTGATATTCTTCCTCCAGCGGCACGACCTCGTCACGGATCATCGCGCGCACCCGCTCCAAAAGCGGCATGATCTCTTCGCGGATCCCAAAATTCATATCCATATCGGCAAACTCCTCTCGTCGCATCTCGGTGCGAATAAGAGGGCGCGCTTGACCAAGAGTAAACCCCAGCATTCAAATGCCGTTGCGTCCTGACGCCCCGAGCGCAGCGTCGCGCGGTGACACATGGCCGTAACAAAACACCTGCATACTGTGGGCATAGCTGATTCCCTTTTGCATCAGGTATTTCAAAACTTCTGCGGCGGCCCGTCCCCGGCCGCCGCAATTCCCCTTCAAGGGTCATCGCTATTTTTTGCGATATTGCCAGCAAACCAGCAGACAAGCCACAACCGCAGCAAAAGCTGCGGGGCAGGATACAATTGTATTGTTCGGGATATATGGTGCGGTCGAGAAGACTCGAACTTCCACGGGTGTTACCCCACAGCGACCTCAACGCTGCGCGTCTACCAATTCCGCCACGACCGCACAGTCAAAGCTTGGTGATGGGCCGTATAGCGAAGGGTTTGCGCGTTGTGAAGAGGGAATGCGCGCTTCGCTTCGGGAAATTCCACACCGTGAAAACGCAAGCAAAAGGGCGCAGCCAACAGGATGCGCCCTTCCCTTGATTTCACCACAGGGGTTGCCTGTCTGCCTAGTCCGAGGTGGCCGACGTGCCGCTCAGCAAGCCTGCCGCCTTTGAGGCAAAACCCTTGAGCCCCATGCCACCCGGCGCCGAAACCGGCTCGGGCTGCATCACAGGGGCCGCACTCTGACCATTCATCATCATCGAAGCCTTGCGAATCAGCCCATTGCGCTCGGGCTGTCCCGGGGCAAAAACCGGTGCCGCGGCCAGCGCCGACTGATACCACCCCATTGCCAGATCGGGACGTTCCGCAGTGCCGATACCCGAAACCAGATGGTGCCCCAGAAGCTCGCCGTAGGCGTCATGCCCAAGCCCGGCCAACACCAGAGCCGATCCGATCGCAACGCCCATGTTGTCCGTGCGATAGCCCACAGACAAACAGATCTTCGCCGTCCCGGCCAGTTGTTCGGGGTTCATCCCGGTGCTGGCGACATAGCCTGCAACCTGCTGCACCATCGCGTCGCGCGCCGTGGTCCCAAGCGCTGCGGTCTGATCTTTCAGAAGCGCGCCAAAATCGCTGCATTGCTGTGCGATCTGGGCATCAGAAAAGCCCTGGATCCTGGCGGCCATTGCCTGGCCCTGATCCATTGCATAACCGCGCGCCAGACAGAATTGCTCACCCAACGCCTGATCAGGATCGACCAGCCGCGCCTCGGTCACGAAGCCGCCATTCGACGAGGTGACCAGGCTGACCTTGGCGCAATGCGAGGCCAGCGAGACCATTTGCGGCGCAGGTGGCGCGGCGAATGTCGGCAATGCGGGCTTCGCCGGTTCCGGCGCGGAGGCCAGTTGCGACGAGAACGCCGGCGCAGTGGTCTGCGGCGCAACAGCCACGGTTGCCGGCGGCAATGTCACTGCCGACGGTGCCGCCGGAGCGGGCGCGGGTGCGCTGGCCATGACCGTTTGGCCACTGTCGGCGATCTGGCACAGCCCATGTTGACAGGTAAACATCGCAGGCGTCGCATTCGTCGCCTGGAAATCATTGCGCTGAAAGCCTTGTGGCGTTGACGCAAAGACCCGCACAGCACAGGACGTACCGCTGCACCAGAAACCCGAACCCGTCACCGAAGTGTCAATCAGATAGTCGGTGCGCCCATCTGCATTCATATCAGCCAGCTGGATAAAGCCCGCCCGTGAAATAAGCTGCTGCGGCTCCACGTTGGAGTTGCGCGCGATCTCATAGACCGCTTCGGAAATCTGCGGCGGCAGCCCGCCGATCGACTCGTTTTGATACGTGCCTCCGGCCATGGTTCCGCCCAGCATCTGCTTGCGCGTTTCCAGAAGCAGCCCGCGCATGCCCTGCGGATGGGTCGAAATCGTCTGTGCCACAGCCGCGCCACCCATCAGCGCCTTCTGATAGGAGGTCACCAGAATACTGCGCTCCAGATCGGTCAGCTTGCCCGTGACGGGGAACTGCATGAAGGCCTGATATTGCGAGATCCCGGCGCGCGAGTTTCGCCCCATCACGCCGTCGGCTGAGCCGACGTTCCACTGAAAATGGTTGAGCGAGGTCTGCACTTCGCGATTGGCTTCGCGCTGCGCACTCGACATGCCTTTCTTAGGCGCCTTGTAATAGCGTTTCGTCGTCGTGCGACGCTTGTTCTTGTTTGCTTCATTGACGATAGCGCCGCCAATGATGGCACCGACGATCCCGGCGGCAAGATTGTTATCCGCTCTCACCGGCGCAGGCGCGCCCGACAGAAAGCTCACCGAAATCACGGCTGCTATGAGATGTCTGAGTTTCATAATGTCCCTTTCAAAATCGTCTTAGTACCAGTTCGATGGCCGCAATCCGGCCTGCTGTGACAAGTCAAAATGCATCCGGCGATTGCTCACCGATGGGCAATTTCCCTGATTATGCGACCTGCCGCGCGCTTATGGCAAGCTCAATCTCGGTTGCATTTTGCACTTCTGTGCGCGCAAGTTCGCTGCCCACAACAGGCTAAAACCATGATTTCCATTGCATCGGCGCCGATTTCTGGGTCCGAAAGGCGACAAAACATGATTGCAACACCGCTTGCCTTCCCTTGCGATCCACTCCCGACATGCTATCTCCCTGAACCATGGTGGAATGGAAAATCTCTGACGGCCTCACCGGCTATCTCGACGCGCTTGCGTTCATGGAAACCCGTGTCGCGGCCATCGCCGCGGGCGAGGCAGACGAATGCATCTGGCTGCTCGAACATCCGCCGCTATATACGGCTGGCACCTCGGCCAAACCCCAAGACCTGATTGATCCAAACCGCTTCGAGGTGCACGAGGCACGGCGCGGCGGGCAATATACCTATCATGGCCCCGGCCAGCGGGTGATTTACGTCATGCTTGATGTCGGCAAGCGCGGCCATGACGTGCGCCTCTTCGTCAAACAGCTGGAAGACTGGGTGATCGCCACATTGGGCGAATTCAACGTCACCGGCGAAATCCGCGAGGGCCGCGTCGGCGTCTGGGTCACCCGTCCCGAAAAACCGCCCCTGGCCGATGGCCACCCCCGCGAAGACAAGATCGCCGCAATCGGCATCCGCCTGCGCAAATGGATCAGCTTTCACGGCATCTCAATCAACGTCGAACCCGACCTGGACCATTTCTCCGGCATCGTTCCGTGCGGCATTTCCGAATATGGCGTGACCAGCCTGGTCGATCTCGGCCTGCCCGTTACCATGCCCGATCTCGACAGCGCGCTACAAAAAACCTTTTCAACCATTTTCCCAACTTAAAGCGAGTATTGTGCTATGCTGGAACAAACCCAGGTCACACTCGTTTCCCCATGGCACAGACAATCTGGCGATGCGCAATCACGTCGAACCAAACAGCTTGCTTATCGCCGGGTTCAGCGCCCTTAACACCCCTGTGACAAATCGGCCCGAGTCTTTTGCTTGTCACTGATACCCTCCGGACTATATCAAGACCCGGACGCACCACGCTAGAAAAGCACAACGAGGTAATCATGAAGACCATTCTGACAACCGCCGCCGCCCTTCTCGCTCTCGCCGCTCCGGCCTTCGCCGAAGGCGACGTTGAAAAAGGCGAAAAAGAATTCAAGAAGTGCAAAGCCTGCCACATGATCGTCTCGCCAGATGGCGAGGCAATTATGAAAGGCGGCAAGACCGGCCCGAACCTCTATGGTATCGTCGGTCGCGTTGCTGGCACTCAGGAAGGTTTCAAATACGGCGACGGGCTGGTTGACGCCGCCGCCGCCGAGCACGTTTGGACCGAAGAAGAACTGGCCGCTTACATGGAAGACCCCAAGGTCTGGCTTGACGGCCAAGGTTTTGCCAAGAAAACCAAGATGACCTTCAAAATGAGAAAGAACCAAGAAGATGTGGCGGCCTTCCTCGCAGCACATTCGCCTGCTGCGGAAGGCGAAAAAGCCGACTGATCCGACAAGACCGGAAACTTACCTGAATGATGCAAACGGAGGGCCAAGCGCCCTCCGTTTTCTATTTCTGCCCACTACAAATACTTCCCATTCCCAACGAAAATCTCCGATTCACCCGCCGTCTTTGGGTTTTCACTGCGTTGAAACAACCCGTCGCAAAAAATTAATTTGATCCAGATCAAATTCTGCCGTTGCTCCGCCCTGCCCCACATCCTAAAAACAGCATTGGATAGATGCGCGGATTCCGTCGGTTTTCGCGCAAATGCATATGCAACAGGAGGCACCGCATGGCAGACGCAGCCATTCACGGCCACGAACATGAAGATAATCGCGGCTTCTTCACCCGCTGGTTCATGTCGACCAATCACAAGGACATCGGGCTACTCTACCTGATCGTCTCCGCCGTCGTCGGCCTCATCGCCGTTATTTTCACCGTCTTCATGCGGCTCGAACTGATGTACCCCGGCGTGCAGTATATGTGCCAGGAAGGGTTCTACCTGTTCTCGACCCCTGAGACCTGCACACCCAACGGCCACCTCTGGAACGTGCTGATCACCTATCACGGTGTTCTGATGATGTTCTTCGTGGTGATTCCGGCGCTATTCGGCGGTTTTGGCAACTTCTTCATGCCGCTCCAGATCGGCGCGCCCGATATGGCCTTCCCGCGGATGAACAACCTTTCCTTCTGGATGTATGTGGCAGGTGTTGCGCTTGGCCTCGCCTCGCTGTTTTCGCCCGGCGGCAATGGTCAGCTTGGCTCAGGTGTGGGCTGGGTGCTCTATCCACCGCTTTCCACGACCGAATCAGGCATGTCGATGGATCTCGCGATCTTTGCCGTGCACGTTTCTGGCGCGTCCTCGATCCTTGGTGCGATCAACATGATCACCACCTTCCTCAATATGCGCGCGCCTGGCATGACGCTCTTCAAGGTGCCGCTGTTTGCCTGGTCGATCTTTATCACCGCCTGGATGATCCTTCTGGCCCTGCCCGTTCTGGCCGGTGCCATCACCATGCTGTTGACCGACCGGAACTTCGGAACCACCTTCTTTGATCCTGCCGGCGGCGGTGATCCGATCCTCTATCAGCACATCCTGTGGTTCTTTGGCCACCCGGAAGTGTATATCGTGGTTCTGCCCGGCTTCGGCATCGCCAGCCATGTGTTCGCCACCTTCTCGCGCAAACCCGTCTTCGGCTATCTGCCGATGGTCTGGGCGTTGATTGCGATTGGTGCCATCGGCTTTGTCGTCTGGGCGCACCACATGTATACCGTGGGCATGTCGCTCTCCCAGCAGTCCTACTTCATGCTGGCCACGATGGTGATCGCGGTGCCGACAGGCATCAAGATTTTCTCGTGGATCGCGACCATGTGGGGCGGCTCGCTTGAGTTCAAGACGCCGATGCTTTTCGCACTCGGCTTCCTGCTTCTCTTCACCATTGGTGGCGTTACTGGCGTTGTGCTGTCCCAGGCAGGCATCGACCGCGCCTATCACGATACCTACTATATCGTGGCGCATTTCCACTACACCATGTCGATGGGTGCGGCCTTTACCATCTTCGCCGGGGTCTATTTCTGGTTCGGCAAGATGACCGGGCGGCAATACCCAGAGTTCTGGGGCAAGCTGCATTTCTGGATGTTCTTCATCGGCGTCAACCTGACCTTCTTCCCCCAGCACTTCCTGGGCCGCCAAGGTATGCCGCGTCGCTACATCGACTATCCAGAAGCCTTCGCCTACTGGAACTATGTCTCCAGCTGGGGCGCATTGCTCAGCTTCGCATCGTTCATCCTGTTCTTTGGCATCGTATTCTATTCGCTCTTCCGTGGCGCGAAAGTGACCGAGGACAACTACTGGAACGAATACGCCGATACGCTGGAATGGACCGTGTCCTCACCTCCCCCCGAACATACGTTCGAAATCCTCCCCAAGCGGGAAGATTGGGACAAGGGCCACAGCCACTAAGAGCCCAGGCACTTACCGAAAACACGAACAGGGCTCCGGATCATTCCGGGGCCCTTTTCAATCCCCGCCTTCTCTACCCTCCCCTCCATGGCGCGCGCTGACATGACTTCACAGCCCACTCGCTCGATCCTGCTCTGTTCCACGCCCCGCTCGGGCAGCACGCTGTTGTGCTCACTACTGGCCGCGTCTGGCGTGGCCGGACGGCCCGAGTCATGGTTCCGCCGCCAGGACCGCGCCGAATACGCCGCCGACTGGGATGTTGCCGCCGATGATTTCCCCGCGTTCCTGCAAGCCGCTATCGCCGCAGGTCAGAGCCGTGATGGCACCTTCGCCTGCCGCCTGATGGCCGACACCCGCGAAGAACTGCTGACCGAGTTGCGCACCACCTTCCCCGAGCGTCCCGACGCCGCGCTTCTCACCCGTGCTTTCGGCCCGATGCATTACATCTTCCTCACCCGCCGCGACAGCGTCGCCCAGGCGATATCGCGCTATCTGGCCGAAACCGGCGGTCTCTGGCACCGCAACTCCGATGGCTCGGTGCGCGAAGCAAACCCCGGTTCCAGCAACACCGAGCCCGCGTATGACTACGCCGCAATCGACGCCTACCGTGCCGAAGCCGTATCCGCCGCCGCAGGCTGGCGCGCCTGGTTCGCCGGGCAGGGTATCAAGCCGCTCGAAATGACCTATGAAGCCCTCGCCGCCGATCCGCCCGCCGCCGCCCGGCTTCTGTCCCGCCTCGGGCTGACGCCGCGCGCGCCCCTGCGGGCCGCAACCGCAAAACTGGCCGACGCGCGCAACGCCGAATGGGCCGCGCGTTTTCACGCCGACCGCCCCAAGGCGCGCTGACCCATGCCCTATGAATGGTCCACAACCGTCAACCAAACCCGCCAGCTCACCCTCTGGCCTTGGCGCTCTCTGCCCCGGCGCGGCTTTGCAGCGATCATCATGTTCGCCTTTACCTTCATCACCGTGCCACTCTATGGCCTTCTCGGAACCGTGTTCTTCTGGAGCCTGCTGCCGTTCCTGATGCTGGCGCTGGCGGGCCTGTGGTGGGCGTTGCAACACACCTATCGCACCGCCGAAGTGCTCGAAGTGCTGACCATCTCACCGCACGAGACATATCTCACCCACCAGCCGCGCAAGGGGGACATCCTGGAATGGCGCTGCAATACCTTCTGGGTGCGCGCGCAAATCTACCCCGTCGACGGCCCGGTGCCGCACTACATCACGCTTACCGGAAATGGCCGCGAGGTCGAACTGGGAAGCTTCCTGTCCGAGGAAGAGCGCAGACGCTTGATCTCGGAGCTCGAATCCGCACTGGCCGAGATTAAAACCGGCGCGTGATGAAGCGCGCCCGTTACGCCGAAGGTGACGGCATCCTCACCCGCACCACCGCGTCGATCTTCCAGCCTTCGGGCCCTTCGATCATGGCATAGTCAAACAGGTAAACCTCGCCGTGCAGGTCGCGATAAAGCACCCGCTGCCACAGCGCGCCGCCCTCTTCCCGCAAACCCAGAAATTGCATGTCGACCGGGTTGAGCATCACGCCAAAGCCCTGCCGCACCATCGCTTCAAAATTCTGCGGATCGCGGAAAATGCGTTGAATGTTCGGGCTGGCATATTCAAACGCCGCTGCGAATTCGCCGCCGCGAAAGGCTTCGATCTGGCTTTTGATCGTGGCCTCTATGCCGTCTTCGGCCCGCACCGATACGGCCGCAAAAGCCAGCGCCAAGGCAAGAAAAATCCGCTTCATCCCACGATACTCCCTCTCAAGCGCCCACACCCCACAGCGACACCAGCAGGGGCCGGGGCGGGCCGCTCAGCCCCGCATCACCCGCCCATCTTACCACAAAAAGCGAAACGCCCGGCGCAATTCGGCCACGCCGTTCTCTCGATACCAGCGCCCGTGCGCAACGATCACGGCTTCCGGCTGCCAGCCGATCATCCGCTCCACCGCCGCGCGCAACGTCTGGCGATGCCCCGAAAAGGTGGCCCGCATATCGCGCGGCATCTGCCCGTCCGGGTCGACAATCCCCGCCATGCGCGCAAAAATCCGCATCCACCATGGCAGGTTCCCCGCCTCGAAATTCTCGATCAGATCGGTCAGAACCAACGTTCTTGACGCGCCATGAAAAAATACGGCCTCATGATGCACCCGACTGCCGCGCACGATCATCTGCTCGATCTCGCGCGCCCAGGGGCTTTCCGCCTCGTCCCCCAGATCACGATCAAACGTGATCGCCATCCCCTTCTTGTCTGCCCGTTTCTTCACCCCCGGCGCAGCCCAGGCCACCGCCTCGGGAAATGCCGCCTGCCACGCCGTCACATAGGCGTAGTGGATCCAATTGGGCGCAATCAGGTGCCGCACCGGCCCCAACGCCGCCACCTCCGCGCGCAAATCTTCTGTCAGATGGGTCGGGGAATGCACCCAGAGATCGCCATTCGCCAAACGCACCACCGTGGCCCGCGTCGAAAACGGCATGCCGTAAAACCGGATCGCAGGCCCATCCACGATCCAGATCTCCGGCCCCACCGGCTTGAGCGTGTTCAGAGGTTCATACCCGGTTGTCATGGCGCCCAGGGTGCGCGTTCAGCGCACCCTGCGTCAACAGCCGCTCAGCTCAGATCGCCCGCCAAAGCCTTGCCAATCAGCGTGCGTGTTTCCTCGGCACCGTAGAATGCGATGAACCCGCCAAACCGCGGCCCCTGAGACGCCCCGAGCAACACTTCGTAAATCGCCGTGAACCAATCGCGCAGCGGCTCAAACCCGTGCAGTTTACCCACCGCAAAAACCAGCGATTGCAGGAATTCCTCATCGGTGAAATCCGCCTCTGGCACCGGCTCGTCATTATCCGCCGCCGCATTCTTGCGCGCGATCAGATCGCGGGCCTTCTCGCCATCGCCCAGCGCCGCCGCCAGGTCTTCCAGCGCGGCGCGCTCCTGATCGCTCGGCGCGCGATAGGTCTTAGCAGGTTTCACAAAATCATTGAAATAGCGCACCGCATAGCCCGCCGCCGCATCCATCCCCGGATGGGTTTGGGGCGTCGCATCGGGCGCATATTTGCCAATAAAGCCCCAAAGCACATCCTTGTCCTCGGCGCTCGACGCGCTGGCAAGGTTCAGCAGCATGCCGAACGACACCATCATATCGCTCTCGGGCACATCGCCGTTGTGGATATGATAGACCGGGTTGTTCACCTTCTGCGCCGCATCCTGCCCCGGATACGCCCGCAATTGCTGGTGATACTCATCCATCGCGCGCGGGATCACATCGAAATACATCCGCTTGGCCGTTTTCGGCTTTTGATACATGAAATAGCTCAGGCTTTCGGTGCTGGCATAGCTCAACCATTCATCAATCGAGATGCCGTTGCCGCTCGATTTCGAAATCTTCTGGCCCTGATCGTCCAAGAACAGCTCATAGGTGAAATGCTCTGGCGGGCGCACGCCCAATATCCGGCAGATCCCGTCATAGATCGGCGTATTGGTCGAGTGATCCTTGCCATACATCTCGAAATCCACGCCCAGCGCCGCCCAACGCGCGCCAAAATCCGGCTTCCATTGCAGCTTCACATTGCCGCCCGTCACTGGCAGCGTCCATTCCCGCCCGTCTTCGTCGTCAAACGTGATCTCGCCCTTTTCGGCGTCCACATTCTTCATCGGCACATAAAGCACCCGCCCGGTTTCGGGATGAATCGGCAGGAAGATCGAATAAGTCTGCTGACGTTCCTCACGCAAACTCTTCAACATCACCTTCATCACATCGTCATACCGCTCGACGCATCGCAGCAGGATTTCGTCAAACTGCCCCGAGCGATAGAATTCCGTCGCCGAGATGAATTCATATTCAAATCCGAAGGTATCCAGAAACCGGCGCAGCATGGCATTGTTGTGATCGCCAAAGCTGTCAAACTCGCCAAACGGGTCGGGCACGCTGGTCAGCGGCTTTTGCAGATGCTCTTTCAGCATCTCGGGATTGGGCACATTGCCCGGAATCTTGCGCATCCCGTCCAGATCGTCGGAAAAACAAATCAAACGCGTCGGAATATCACTGATCAACTCAAACGCCCGGCGAATCATCGTGGTGCGCAGTACTTCGCCAAATGTCCCGATATGGGGCAGCCCGCTCGGCCCATAGCCGGTTTCGAACAAAACATGCCCGCTCGCCGGCGGCTTCTTTTCATACCGCTTGAGCACGCGGCGCGCTTCTTCAAAGGGCCAGGCCTTGCTTTTGAGAGCAGCATCGCGCAGTTCCGACATGGAAGTTCTCCGAATCCTGCCGCGCGGCCTCTCCGCGCGGGCCTTCGTTTCCTAAAACGTTTCGAACTCGAGTTGAAGCACAGCTTGAGCCCGAAATGCCCTTAACACTCATTCGTCCGGGCCGTTTCGATACTTTTTTCGTGAATTAGCAAAAATCTCGAAACGCATTATTGTTCCCCCGGTCAGAGGTCAATATTCACTGGCGTAGCCCCGACCGCAAAGGACATCAAAGATGAACGATCAAACCTCCCATCCGCTGTCACCCCAGGACTGTCTAGTCGCGGTGATGATTGCCGTCTCGGCCTCGGATGAAAAAATCCGCACGTCCGAGTTGGTCAAGATCCAGACAACGGTGAACAACCTGCCGGTGTTCGGCGGTTATGATATCGACCGGATGAAGACCATGTCGCAAATCGTGTTCGATCTCTTCGATCAGGAAGACGGACTCGACGCCCTCTTCGGTCTCGTGCGCGACAACCTGCCCGAACAGCTCAACGAGACAGCCTATGCGCTGGCCTGCGATGTCGCGGCTGCCGACGGCTCGATCGGCGCGCAAGAACTGCGCCTGCTGGAAGAAATCCGCTACGAGCTGAACATCGACCGCCTGCACGCCGCCGCCATTGAACGCGGAGCGCGCGCACGTCACATGACGCTCTGAATGTTGCGTCTGGCGATCCTTTTGCTGCTCTGTCTTGCCGCGCCTCTCCGGGCGGGCGAGGTCGAGGCGCGCATCGACATCTCGGATCAGCAGATGACGGTCCTGCTCGATGGTGATCCGCTCCATGTCTGGCCCGTTTCCACCGCCCGCGCGGGTAAATTCACGCCCGTGGGCCTCTATTCGGTGCAATCAATGAAGCGGATGCATTATTCTTCGCTCTACAACAATGCGCCGATGCCCTGGTCGATTTTCTTCTCCGGCAATTTCGCCATTCACGGCACCGATCAAATCGCACGCCTCGGTACCCCGGCTTCCGCCGGCTGCGTTCGCATGCACCCTGATAATGCCGAAACGCTCTATCGTATGGTGCTCGAACACGGCCGCGCCAACACGCTGATCCACATCATGCCCTGATTCCGCAGGACCGCGTGCCAAAGCGTCTCACTCGAAACGCATTAGCACGCACCATTGCCGGGATCAGTCAGCGGCGAAACAATAGAGCAACCCTCCGCCACCGGTGCTGACCAACGCCTCCTGGCTGCACCCGCGCGATCCATGCGCCGAATTCCACGACGTATTGCCACCGCCATGACGGTCGTGATGGCCGACCTGCGCGCTGCCCTCGCCCGAACTGGTCCAGTTGGAACAGGTGTGATCGTCCGTGTCGCTGGGGAAATACGCCATGCCGTCCGCCATTGAACCCGTCAAGATGTCATGCTCGTTCGGCTGATCGCCAACCCCTTTGACAGGATTACCGCTCTCATCAAGCGCAGTGCTCTTGATGATGTTCGGGTTAAGGTGCAACTCGTCCAGATCCTTGGCAATCAACACTCCCTTGGCATTATACCAAGGCCCCGTGCCGATCCGATAACGTGCCGAAACCCCGCGCTTGCCCTCTTCCTGTGTGCTGAGATAGGCGCGCCATGTCCGCCCGCTGCTGCCTGCCGCTTCGGCCAAACTGGTGCAATGGGCGTCGGCCCCGTCAAGCCCGCCAAGATCGCCGCCATTGCCCAGCCCCTTGCTGCTCACGAAGAAGCCCATCGGCTGATCCTGCGCTGCCACAACCCCGGCACATGCCACAAGCGCCGCCGCAGTAAACGTGGTTAGTCTTGCAATCTTCATAATGATCTCCCTGAATATACTTTGAAACATCAGCTTCCCAAGCATCAGGGGGGGCGTCAACAAAACTTCGCGTGCGCGTGATCTGGCGCGCCAATGCGCTCATCCTCACCACACGCTTTGCCGGGCCTGACGGGCACGTCTGCCCACCTGCCGCTTCACGTCCCGTAAAGCGTGCCCCAGCGTTCAATCAGCTTTTGTTGCAGCTTCTTGGCTCGCCCGTTCCATCCCCGTGCGCCTTGCGGTCTTTCGCGCTCCTCGGGTCTCAGACGCGCGCGGATGTCCTCGTCTGCGGCGAAGATGGCAAAGGCCAACTCGGTGCCGTCCGGCGCGCGCATATACCCCGCCAGCGCGCTCACGAAATTCAACGTGCCGGTCTTGGCGAAAACCTTGATAGGATGGCTCTTGTCCACGCCGCCCTTGGAATTGCGCAACGCAATCGGCTTCAGCATGGGCTTCAAGGCGCCCACGGCATGAACCTTGACCAATGCGCGCGCCATATCCGCCGCCGTCAGCCGCGAAGCATCGCCAAGCCCGGAATGATCCACCAACCGCGCCCGGCTCATGCCCAGCGCACCCACCGCCCAGCGGCTCATTTCCGTCGCGCTGCTTTTCAGGTTCGCCGCCCCGCCCTTGCGTTTGACCGTCGCCGCCAGCCCGACCATCTCTGCCGTCAGGTTGTTGGAATATTTCAGCATGCCGCGCAATATGGTGCTCAACTCGGGGCTGGCATACGATGCCACAACCGAACCGCCGGGTTTCGATTGTTCCAGCCTGGGTTGCCCCAACACGATTCCCTGCGCGCGCGCAAAGGTGCGAAACACCTGCCCGGCATAGATCTCGGGCTGGCGCACCGGCAGCCAACGCGCCCCGCCATTGCCCAACGCTTTGCTGGCAACGGTCCAGTGTTCCACACCGCCCTTCTCACTATAGGTGTAAACCGGCACGGCACGGTTCACGACCTGCATCCTGGCAACCGTCACTTCTGGGCGATACTTGTTTGAACGCGCATCCATGGTGGTGGTCCAGCCATTGCCGCCGCGCTTCCATTCAAAATGCACCCGGTTGTAATTCAACGCGATGCCACTGATCGCGGGGTTGTATCCAACGTGGTCGGGCTGCGCCCTGTCGATCTCGCGAAACCTCGGCAGCGCCCCACCCCAGACCTTGAATTGCCCGGTCACCTCGCGCACACCCGCCGCCTTCAGCTTGCTCGCCAAGGCGGCCAACGCATTGGTATCAAGCGTCGGATCACCCCCGCCCGCCAACACCAGATCACCCTTCAGAACGCCGCCCTGCACCGGTCCGGTGGCGATCAACCGGGTGTGGAAGCGATGCCCCGCGCCCAGCGTATCAAGCGCATATAGCGCCGTCACCGCCTTGGTTACGCTGGCAGGTGGTTGCGCCAAATCCCCCTCGCGCGCCTCCAGAACCAGCCCGCTCTTGGTGTCAACCACCGCAAAAGCCACATGCCCACCCAGCTTGGCCTCCCGCACCAGGGCTGCCGCACTCGTCGCCTGTGCCTTGGTGGCCACCTTCGCCCCTGCGCCGTTGCGCACCAGCGGGCGCAATACAGGACGCAGCGACGTCTTGGGCGCGTCGGCCCATGCAGGAAGGCTGACCCCTGCCAGCCCGGCCCCCAGAAAAAACCGTCTCGAAATACGCTGTCTCATACGGGTGACTTAATCCCAAGGCATGGCTTTGAGCAAGCCATCAGAACGTCTCTCACAGTGGATTTACCTCGACCCGCCCCAATCGCCCCGCGCCCGTATCTCGCTCGACGAGATATCCAGCATCGGCACATTCACAAAACACCACCGCGGCGCCTTCCCCTGCGCCAGCGCGGGCGCCTCTCGCCCCCTCAACCTCGCAAAGCGATAGATATCGGCCGCCTTGGCATGGCGCGCGGCAATCCGCTGACCGGGGCGCGCCAAAACACCGATCAGCACGTTTTCCATGATCCAGCGCCAATCCTGCCACTGATCAAACTCGCGCAGGTTATCCGCCCCCATCAACCAGACGAATCGCACCCCCGGACACGCCGCCATCAGCGCCTTCAGCGTCTGCGCCGTATACCTCGTGCCCACACGTGCCTCGAAATCGGTAATCTTCACCTTTGGGTGGTCCATCACCTGGCGCGCCCTCGCCATCCTCTGCGCCAAGGGCGCCGGGCCGCGCACCTTGAGCGGATTGCCCGGTGACACAAGCCACCAAACCTCGTCCAGCGCAAACCGCTTCAACGCCTCGCGGCTGATATGCGCATGCCCCTCATGCGCCGGATCAAACGATCCGCCCAGCAACCCCACGGTCTGCCCCGCGCGCACATATGGAAGCCCAGACTTCATCCAATCGCTTGTCACCCTGCACGGCCTGACAAGTCAACGCGAAACCCATGCTTCATCTTGCCTTAAATATCCCCGCGCGGAGCGCTCCCGCCCCATCCACGCGCACAGCGATCACTCCGATTGCCCCCGCCCGCCACACGCGCTATCACCACCGCTGACATCGCACCATTCGCGCAGATTCCGACAAGAGACGAGGGCACCATGGCTTCCTATCAATATGTCTACCACATGCAGGGCGTCTCCAAGACCTACCCCGGCGGCAAGAAATGTTTTGAAGACATCCATCTCAACTTCCTGCCCGGCGTAAAAATCGGTGTGGTCGGCGTCAACGGCTCGGGTAAATCGACCCTGATGAAGATCATGGCCGGGATCGACAAGGATTTCTCGGGCGAAGCCTGGTCCGCCGAAGGCGCGCGCGTCGGCTATCTGCCGCAGGAACCCCAACTCGACCCAAACCTGAACGTGCGTGAAAACGTCATGCTCGGCGTCGCCGCCAAAAAAGCCATCCTCGATCGCTATAACGAATTGGCGATGAACTATTCCGATGAAACCGCCGACGAAATGGCCGCCCTGCAAGACGACATCGACGCCCAGAACCTCTGGGATCTCGACAGCCAGATCGACGTCGCGATGGAGGCATTGCGCTGCCCCCCCGACGATGCCGACGTGGCTTCGCTTTCTGGCGGGGAAAGCCGCCGTGTCGCGCTGTGCAAACTCTTGCTCGAAGCGCCCGACATGCTCTTGCTCGATGAGCCGACCAACCACCTTGACGCTGAAACCATCGCCTGGCTGCAACAGCACCTGATGGATTACAAAGGCACCATCCTGATCGTCACCCACGACCGGTATTTCCTTGACGATATCACCTCATGGATTCTCGAACTCGACCGCGGTCGCGGCATCCCTTACGAGGGCAATTATTCTGCATGGCTCGAACAAAAGGCCAAACGTCTGGCCCAGGAAGCGCGCGAGGATAAATCCAAGCAGAAAACACTGGAACGCGAACTCGAATGGATGCGTCAGGGTCAAAAAGCGCGCCAAGCCAAGCAAAAAGCCCGGATCAACGCCTACAACGATCTCGCCAATCAGTCCGAGCGCGAAAAAGTGGGCCGCGCCCAGATCGTCATCCCCAACGGCCCGCGCCTCGGCTCCAAGGTGATCGAGGTCAACGGCCTCAAAAAGGCGATGGGCGACAAGCTCTTGATCGAAGGCCTTGATTTCTCGCTGCCCCCCGGCGGCATCGTCGGCGTGATCGGCCCGAACGGGGCCGGCAAATCGACCCTGTTCAAGATGCTGACGGGTCAGGAAACGCCCGATGCAGGCACGGTTGAATACGGCGATACGGTCAAACTCTCCTATGTCGATCAATCACGCGACGATCTGGCGGATAATGATAACGTCTGGGAGGCCATCTCGGGCGGTGCCGAAATCATCGAGTTGGGCGATGCCCAAGTCAATTCCCGCGCCTATTGCTCGGCGTTCAACTTCAAGGGCGGCGATCAACAGAAGAAAGTCTCGCTCTTGTCCGGCGGGGAGCGCAACCGCGTCCACATGGCCCGCCTCTTGAAAGAAGGCGGCAACGTGCTGCTGCTCGATGAACCGACCAACGACCTCGACGTCGAAACCCTGCGCGCCCTCGAAGACGCCCTCGTCGATTTCGCCGGCTGCGCCGTGGTCATCTCACACGACCGCTTCTTCCTTGACCGGATCTGCACGCATATCCTGGCGTTCGAAGGCGAAGCCCACGTCGAATGGTTCGAAGGCAACTTTGAAGACTACGAGGAAGACAAGAAGCGCCGTCTGGGGGCGGACGCGCTGGAACCTAAGCGGTTGAAGCATAAGAAGTTTTCGAGGTAAGGCCAGCTCACTAGGTTGCCCAGCTCAATTTAACGAAAGAACTCGGGCGGTCTTCGGACCGCCCTTTCATTTTCACCACATACCCGGGTAGCACCCGACCGCGGGTCGAAGGCCGTCTTGCAAACGCTCCAGTGGAGCGTTTGAGGCCGCAGAGGGCCGTCAGGCCCCGGGGGTGACGAAGTCGCGCCCGCCCATGGGGGCGCTCAGGCGCGGCGAAAACGCGGGGCGTTTCCGCTGAGTGCCTTACTTCAACGACGCAGTATCGGTCGGCCTCTCGTGCATTGCTGCGCAATACACTGCCGGCTTACGCGCCCACTTCGTGGACGCTAAGGCGCGGCGCAAACGCGGGGCGTTTCCGCAGAGTGCTTTACTTCAACGACGCAAACTTCGGGTCTCCATTAACCGCCACAACCCGCCCCGGCGTCAACTTGCCTGAATCCACCTCCCCTAAAGAATCTCTTGCTTTTTATCCCGCATACCCCCATATGCCCCCTTGCAGACGTTATTCTATTTCGACCCACTGTCTCCCTTCAAACGGCGTTCAGTCCCTCGATCCAGACCGACTACGCCAGGCTGTCGCACCTACGCGGGCAGCATTTATAGGAGACTACGGATATGGCCAATGGCACCGTAAAATGGTTCAACACAACTAAAGGCTTCGGCTTCATCGCACCGGAAACCGGTGGCAAGGACGTTTTCGTCCACATCAGCGCCGTAGAGCGTTCGGGCCTCACCGGCCTGGCCGATGACCAGAAAGTTACGTTCGACATCGAACCCGGCCGTGACGGTCGTGAAGCCGCGATCAACATCGCGCTGGCATAAGCCACATAAATTCTGATTCGTCAGGATTGCGAAGGGTGCATGATTTCATGCACCCTTTTTCGTTGCCTCCGCCGCTTTTACCCACCGCACCGCACGCCGGATTAACCTAATTCGACGTTAACCTTTGCAATCAACCCGGCAGCCGGACAGCAGCCGGACGGTGCACGCAAATCACCCCCCGCATCCGCATTGCCACAAGCCATTAACGTTTTCGTGGGGTGCGTTGAGAAACTCTTCAAATTGCGCTATCGATTCCCCATATATATTTCAGTGAAACACCAGAGGCCCGCTCATGATTTCTCGTCGTAATTTTCTTGCCAGTACCGCTGCCACCCTTGCCACGCCCTCCATCGTGCGCGCATTCGAGCTTGATCCGATCCTTCTGCCACAAGAGGTCAGGGTCGGTCCGAGCTACGCTCCGGGTCAGCTTTTGGTCCTGCCCAAGGCGCATTTCCTCTATTTCATCACCGCGCCGCGCACCGCACTGCGCTATGGCGTTGGCGTCGGCAAAGCTGGTCTCGATTTCACCGGCACCGCCACGATCTCCGTCAAGAAAGAATGGCCCACCTGGCGCCCCACCAACGAGATGATCGAGCGCGATCCCAAAGCCTACGGCAAGTTCAAGGACAACGATTATGTTCAGCCCGGCGGCCCCGGCAATCCGCTTGGTGCGCGCGCGCTTTATCTCTTCAAGAACGGGCGCGACACCTATTTCCGCATCCACGGCACCACCGCGCCGAAATCCATCGGTCGCTCGGTCTCCAATGGCTGCATCCGCATGATCAACGAACATGTGATTGACCTCTACAAACGCGTGCCGGTTGGCACGGTCGTCACGGTGGTCTGATCCTTCGAAAGGCGAACTCCATGTCCTATACCTTCAACCGCATCATCACCGGCGCAAGCTTTGAAGACGTCGATGCCCGCACTCGCAAGGCCCTGTCTGACAAGGGTTTTGGGGTGCTGACAGAAATTGACGTCAAGGCCACGATGAAAAAGAAGATCGACAAGGACATGGAGGATTACCGCATCCTCGGCGCCTGCAACCCGACCATGGCCTGGGAGGCCATCGGGCTTGAACCGCGCGTCGGCGCGATGCTGCCATGCAACGTTATCCTGCGGTCGGTTGACGGTGGTGTAGAAGTCTCGGCGATCGATCCATCGGCCTCAATGGCCTCGATCGACAATGCCGGTCTGCAAGGCGTGGCTGGCGAGGTCGGCAAGATGTTGCAACAGGTGGTCGACGCGATCTGACCTGCCCCCCGGTTCTCAGGGGGGCTTTTACACTTCGGGAACCTGCCTCGGCTGCCCGTTCTCGTCAATCGCGACAAAGGTGAACACCGCTTCGGTCACCTTCTCGCGGTGTCCTTTCAGATGGCGCAGCGCCCAAGCCTCGGTGGCGATACCGATCGAGCTGCGCCCGACCCGTTGCACCCGCGCATAGACGCACAAAACATCGCCCACCTGCACCGGACGGATGAACTTCATCGCGTCCAGCGCCACCGTCGCCACCCGTCCCTGCGCCCGTTCTGACGCAACAATCCCGCTGGCCGTGTCCATCTGGCTCAGCACCCATCCGCCGAAAATGTCGCCGTTCACATTCACATCGGCAGGCATCGCCTGCGTGCGCAACATCAGATCACCCTGCGGTTTTTCGGCTTCGTTCATTGCTGGCTTCTCCCAGTTAATCATTTGTCAACGCGTTCCGCCTTACACTCGAGGCCGGGATGAGACGGAGCGCAACGCAACCTATGAATACTTCACAGCAACTTGCCAAAAAACCGATGATTCAGCTTTGGGCACGACGCTTCAGGGATATGCCCCGAAGATCCCGTAGATACCAGCAATTTCCCGCTTCTCCATCCTTGAACCAGAAGCGCGCCTTACTTCTGGCGTATTTTCATTGATAATTCGAAGGACGGGGCAGAAATTACAAAGGCGAACACATGGTAATCATGATCGTGTTCTTGTCAGGCATCGCAGCAATGATCAGCGCTCTCGTGGCACTGATCGGATTCGATGTCAGTTGGTCACAGATGCTGGTGATCTATCTCGTCGCGGCAAGCCTGCCCGCCGCATTGATCATGGCAACGACCTATCTGCACATGCTGATCAAAGGCGCATTTGGCGCCCCGGAATCGGCTGTCGAGGTTCAGCGTATCCGCTAAAGCGTCTCAAAATGACCCTCGCTCACGCGCTTGTTTTGCAACACCCACGACATGGATGTCTTGCGTGGCGTTTCCACTTAGCCCTGTCACAAGTCCAGCCAGAAACGCTTTCAAGCACCCGCTCTTAGACGGCGCCCTTTACCCAAGACACGATTGAGGCCGCTGGCATGGCGCCCGATTGCCGCGCCTTTTCGCGCCCGCCACGGAAGCCCGCCATGGTCGGAATACCGCGAATTCCATAGGCCTGACCCGCCTTGGGATGCTCTTCGGTATTCACTTTCACCAGACGCGCCTTGCTGCCAAGCTCTTGTGCAGCCTTGGAAAACTCCGGCGCCATCTGCCGGCAAGGTCCGCACCACGGTGCCCAGAAATCCACCACGAGCGGCAGATCATCGTTGCGCGCCGCCTTTTGCAGCGTGGCGAAATCCACCTCCACTGCCTTGTTGCGGATCAACGGCGCCCCGCAGGTGCCGCACTTCGCTCCACTGCCCAACTTGTCTTGGGGCACCCGGTTGACCTGCGCGCAGTCAAGGCACGTTACTTTCAAGGAATTGGCCATTTCAGCCTCCACTCAAATCACATTCGATAACTAATATATGTTAGCAAACCTGAATTGAAAGCCCCGGATCTCAGCTTTTCAGCACTCGATCAGTCAGGTTCAATCGCCCGGCAACAATCGGCTTCATCGCCACCGCCAAATCAGGCTCAGCCGCAATCAGCAGCTCCAACTCATCCAGACGATTCGTCGCCACCAATTGCAGCGCATCCTCGCGCACACCACCGTGCGCATTGCGCGGCATCGCTGCCACAGGTTGCACCAACTCGGCCTGCGCTTCAGGCACCAACGCGCGCAGCTCCGCCGCTCCCAAGGCGGTCTCGGCAAAGGCGTAAACCCCAACGCCCCGCGCCGGAAGCGCATAGGTGAACAGTGCGACTTCCCCAATCCCGGGTTGCGCCAACGCCTTGCGCACCGCCGCGCCATCACGCGCGATCCGGTCCTCGGTCCCCTCACCGTCCGACCAATTCATCAGCCGACGCGTCACGAAATTATAGATCCGCTTGCCCGTTGCCATCCAGAGCCGCGTTGGCAACGCCTTTTGCGCCAGCATCCGTCGCTCTGTCGCGGTCAGTAAGTGCGGCGCAAAATTGCGTTTCTGCTTCAACAAATGACGCAAATCCTCGCGTGCCATCACCCGGAAAATCTTGCCCCGGCGGCGATGCACACTGGCCAGTTGAAAATCAATCACCGCCGCGCGCCCGTCCGGCGCCATGAGCCAATTCTGCGGCTTGGCAATATCGTTATGGGTCACACCACGTCTGCGCATTTCGCGCAGCAACCGCTTGGCATCCTTGAACCATTTAGCCTCACCGGGCCGGGCCAACTGCAACGGCGTGCCATGCGACCAACTACGCAACAACCCCACCTTATCGACACGCAACAGCTCGGGAACGCCCTCGATCCCGCTCACGGCGCGCAATCCACGCACCTCCTTGCGGGCCAGAAACCATGCCAAAGGTTTGGCCCACCACGGCACGCCATCAAGTTTGCGCAGAACCACCTTGCGCACCGGATCTTCGGCCAGATGCCCGGAAATCGTCTCGGAAAACACATCCCGTTTCAGCACCGTTTCCGGCACGAATGTCATGCTGTCGGGCAGGTTGGCCATCAGGCGCTCCAAATAGAAAATCCGGGGCCAGCAATAGCCCCGGATCGCATCACATGTCCATGATGGCTTAGTCGTTGGCGCTCGACCAACCAGAAACCGCTTTGACCTCAAGGAAGTCTTCGATGCCGTAAACCCCGCCTTCGCGCCCGTTGCCCGATTGCTTCATCCCGCCAAAGGGTGAACCCGCACCGCGCGGCTGGCCGTTCATCTCGACCATGCCCGAGCGTAATGCGCGCGCCATCTTGTTGAGCCGCGCACCGTCTTGGGTCTGAACATAGTTGGTCAAACCATAGGGCGTATCATTGGCCATCTCGATGGCCTCTTCCTCGGTGTCAAACGGCGAGATCGACAGAACCGGCCCAAAGATTTCCTCGCGGTAAATCCGCATGTCCGGGGTCACATCGGCAAAAACGGTCGGGCGCACGTAATACCCTTTGTTCAGCCCATCGGGACGACCCGTGCCCCCGGCAACAAGCCGCGCACCCTCGTCAATCCCGGCCTGAATGAGGTCCTGAATTTTGCCCCATTGCACCGCGTTCACCACCGGGCCGATATGGCGCCCTTCCTCATGGGCATTGCCGACGCTGACAGAACTGGCCACTGCGGCCGCTTCTTCCACCGCCGCGTCGTATTTTTCGCGCTGCACCAACATCCGGCTCGGCGCGTTACAGCTTTGACCGGTGTTGTTCATCATGTGCAGCACACCGCGCTTTACCGCCTTTTCGTCGGCATCGGCAAAGACCACATTGGCCCCTTTGCCGCCCAGCTCCAGATGCACTTTCTTCAACGTATCAGCAGCCGCTTTCGAAATCAGCGTGCCCGCCCGTGTCGATCCGGTAAAGCTCACCATATCGACACCTTCGTGCGCCGAAAGCTGGCTACCAACGCCCACACCATCACCATTGACCAAGTTGAACACACCCGGCGGGAAACCCGCCTCGTCCATCATCTCGGCGAACAGCATCGCGTCAAGCGGCGTCTCCTCCGACGGTTTCAGGATCATGGTACACCCCGCCACGGCTGCGGCCCCAACCTTCAACGTCACTTGGTTCATCGGCCAGTTCCAGGGCGTGATCAGAGCGGCCACACCCACGGCCTCATAAATGATCCGGTCGTCTGGCGCGTGATCTCCCAGCGGGCGAATAAAATCAAACCCTTTTGCGGCACGCACAAAGTTCTTCAGATGGCTATAGCCAGAACCCCATTGCGCCGATTTCGCCATATCAATCGGGGCGCCCATCTCCATCGAGATCAGCTCGGCCATCTCGCCTGCGCGCGTCTTGTAAATCTCGACCAGCTTCTCAACCAGTGCGATGCGCTCTTCCTTGGGCGTCGCCATCCAGCCGGGAAGTGCCGCCTTGGCCGCTGCAACTGCTGCGTCCGTATCGGCCTGCCCGCCCAGCGAGATCACCGCCACCGCCTCTTCTGTCGAGGGGTCGATTACCTCATGGTCCTTGCCCTCGATCGGGTCGACCCATTTGCCATTGACGTAGAACTGCCGCTTCTCGATCATTGCATTTCCCTCTCGATTTGCCTCAGGCCGCACAGGCCGCTTGATCTGGATTCGCGACACTCTGTCATTGTGACCAGAAACCCGCAAGACAGGGGGTGTAAAAACACTGCGACACAGCATAGCTATACGGTAACGAGTTAACCAAACCCAGAAAAAGGAGCCGAACCATGGGCCTTCGTATCAATGACATCGTTCCCAATTTCACCGCCGACACAGATCAGGGCAAGATCACCTTCCACGACTGGATCGGCGATTCTTGGGCGATTCTCTTCTCTCACCCCAAGGATTTCACACCTGTCTGCACCACCGAATTCGGTGCCGTGGCACAACTGGCCGATGAATGGGCCAAGCGGGGCACCAAGGTGATCGGCATTTCGGTCGATGGTGTCGAGGAACACAAGAAATGGAAAGGCGATATCGAAGGTTTTGCCGGTGCCAAGGCGGGTTTCCCGATCATCGCCGACACGTCGCTTGAGGTCTCCAAAGCCTTCGACATGCTGCCCGCCGATGCCTATCTTCCCGATGGCCGCACCCCCGCCGACAGTGCAACTGTGCGCTCGGTCTTCATCATTTCGCCCGACAAGAAGCTGCAACTGAGCATGACTTACCCGATGTCGGTGGGCCGCAACTTTGCCGAGGTGTTGCGCGCGCTCGACGGGCTGCAAGCCACCTATGGCGCGCCCATCGCGACCCCCGCCAACTGGGTCAAGGGCCAGGACGTGATCGTCGCTATGTCGCTCAATGACGAAGAGGCAAAAGCCAAATTCGGCAATATCGACATCAAACTGCCCTACCTGCGCACCACCGCCGATCCGAGCTGATCGAAAGCGCAGAAGCACAATTAAACACGGCCCCGTCCACTTCACCGGACGGGGCCGTTTTCGTCTCAAACACCATTCGGCTTGCTGTTCTAAAGCGGTTCGAGAAAAACTTGAATCACGAGTTTGTCTCGAAGCGCCCGCAACATTGATGTATTGCGCGGCGTTTCCACTTAATCCTGCCTCAGGTTTAAGTGGAAACGCTTTACTACAAACATCAACAACGGCTGCCGTGCGCAACGCAGGCAACCCAACACAACAAGAAAAGCCCCGGCGTTTCCACCGGGGCCTCTCTATCTTGCAAAAACCCTAGAAGGTTCAGTCGTCGTTTTTCTCTTCAGGCGCAGCTTCTTTGCCGGTTTCCTGATCGACCACTTTCATCGACAGGCGCACCTTGCCACGATCGTCAAAGCCCAGCAGCTTGACCCAGACTTCCTGACCTTCCTTGAGCACATCCGACGGATGGTTCAGGCGGCGGTTTTCGATCTGGCTGACATGCACAAGACCATCGCGCTTGCCAAAGAAGTTCACGAAGGCGCCGAAATCGACGATCTTCACGACTGTGCCTTTATAGATCGCACCTTCTTCCGGCTCGGCCACGATCGCGTGGATCATGTCATAGGCTTTCTGAATGGCTTCGCCATTTGGCGACGCAATCTTGATCACACCATCGTCGTTGATATCAACCTTGGCACCCGACACTTCGACGATCTCACGGATCACCTTACCACCCGACCCGATCACTTCACGGATCTTGTCGGTGGGGATGTTCATGGTCTCGATGCGCGGTGCGTGAACCGAGAAGTCGCCAGCACCCGAAAGCGCCTTATTCATCTCACCAAGGATATGGATACGCGCATCTTTGGCCTGAGCCAGCGCCTTTTCCATGATCTCGGGCGTGATGCCTGCAACCTTGATGTCCATCTGCAGCGACGTGATACCGCTTTCGGTCCCGGCCACCTTGAAGTCCATATCACCAAGGTGATCTTCATCACCAAGGATGTCGGTCAAGATCGCATACGAGCCATCTTCTTCCAGAATCAGACCCATGGCGATACCAGCAACAGCCGATTTCAGCGGAACGCCCGCGTCCATCATCGACAGCGATCCACCACAAACCGATGCCATCGAGGACGAGCCATTCGACTCGGTAATCTCAGACACCAGACGCAGGGTATAAGGGAAGTCGGTAGCCGCAGGCAGAACCGCCTGAAGCGCGCGCCATGCCAGTTTGCCGTGACCGATTTCACGACGTCCCGGGCCCATCACACGGCCAACTTCACCAACCGAATAGGGCGGGAAGTTATAGTGCAGCAGGAAGTTGGATTTGAAGTTGCCATGCAGCGCGTCGATGAATTGCTCATCATCGCCTGTGCCCAACGTGGTCACAACCAAAGCCTGCGTTTCGCCACGGGTGAACAGTGCCGAACCGTGTGTGCGCGGCAGAAGGCCGTTTTCACAAACAATCGGACGTACGGTCGTGGTGTCACGCCCATCAATCCGCTTGCCGGTTTTCACAACATCACCGCGCAGAATGCCCGCTTCCAGCTTCTTCATCGCCGCGCCAAGGTTGCCGTCTTCCAGCTGTTCCTCGGTCAGTGCCGCTTTGATCACTTCGCGGGCCGCAGCCACAGCCGCCGTGCGTTCTTGCTTGTCGGTATGGGCAAACGCTGCGCGCATGTCCTTTTCACCGGCTTTCTTCACCGCTTCAAAGAGTTCGCTATAATCCGGCGGGGTGAAGTCAAACGGCTCTTTCGCTGCATCTTCGGCCAGATCAATGATCAGGTCGATCACCGGCTGAATGGCGTCATGGGCAAATTTCACCGCACCCAGCATTTCAGCTTCGGTCAGCTCATAAGCTTCCGATTCCACCATCATCACGGCGTCTTTGGTGCCGGCCACAACCAGATCAAGACGTTGATCGGGGTTGTTGCGCAGATTGTGCATGTCGTCGACTTCAGGGTTCAGGATGTATTCACCATCCTCATAGCCCACGCGGCAGCCAGCAATCGGCCCCATGAACGGCGCACCCGACAGGGTCAGCGCGGCGCTTGCGGCAATCATCGCCACCATATCCGGGTCATTGACCAGATCGTGTGACAGCACAGTGCACATCACCAGAACTTCGTTCTTGAAGCCGGGGACAAACAGCGGGCGGATCGGACGGTCGATCAGACGCGCAGTCAGGGTTTCTTTCTCGGTGGGGCGTGCCTCACGTTTGAAAAAGCCGCCCGGCACTTTACCGGCAGCATAGTATTTCTCTTGATAGTGAACCGTCAGCGGGAAAAAGTCCTGCCCCGGTTTTTGCTTGCGGGCATAGGTCACGTTGGCCATGACCGATGTTTCACCCAATGTGGCGATGACCGAGCCATCTGCCTGACGAGCAACCTTGCCCGTTTCCAGAGTGAGGGTTTCTTCGCCCCACTCAATCGATTTCTTCGTTACGTTGAACATGTATCGTTTCCTGTAAGGGAGCACTCCCAGGCGTATCCCGGGTCTCCCGTTTCAATGGCGGCCCCATTGCCGCCGCCCCCAATCCTGTTGCACGCGCCCGGGGGCTCAATAGGCGTCACGTCTCAGATGTGGGCGCTATAGATGAGTTTGGGATGTTTGGAAAGGGGCGAGGTGATTGGCACATCGGCGCCACATACCCCGGTCATTCAATTTTTCTGCAAAAAATTGGTCTGGCCGCACTCTTTTCTGGAACAGCGGTAACCTGCTCATTCAGCACCGTGCATTTCTGGCTTCAATTGACCGTCAAAGCTGGACACAGGCTAGTTTGGTCGTGCATTCATTGCGGGTCTTCGGATTGATGCCGCTATTGCTGCTGTGAGGAAGCTTCAATTGAGAAAATACCCTCTGCCAGCGCTGTCACAGCTTCATACCTTCGAGGCTGTTGCGCGGCGGATGAGTTTCACCGCGGCAGCAGATGAGCTTTGCCTGACTCAAAGCGCCGTGAGCCGTCAGATCAGATCGCTGGAAGGTAATCTCGGGCGGTCGCTTTTCCTTCGCAAGCATCGTGCCATCGAACTGACACCCGACGGATACCGCCTGTTTGAAGCCATAACACGGGGGCTGGATGAAATCGCGGGTTGCGTTGGTGAATTGCGCGCTTCGACCGACCCGCCGCAGATCACTGTCGCGGCCTCCGTTGCGCTTTCCTATTTCTGGCTGATGCCCCGTATTGAACGCTTCGGCGCGCGTTATCCCGAGGTCGACCTGAGAGTTCTGGCAACGGATCAGGCGGTTGACCTGAAGAACCGGGATGCCGATGTCGCAATTCTCTACGGCGATGGCGGTTGGGAAGATATCCAAGCCCGACGGATGTTTGGCGAGAAGGTTTATCCGGTTTGCAGCCCCGGTTACCTGCGCGACCATCCAGAACTGCAACGCCCCAATGACATTCTGGACCAGACGCTGCTGCATCTGGATGGCGGCGGAACGATCTGGGGCGCGGTCGACTGGCGCGTCTGGTTGGCTCAACAAGGCGTCACGGGGCAGCCCGTGCGCCGAGGGATTCGCCTCAACAGCTATCCGATGGTTCTTCGGGGAGCCGAGGCCGGGCGGGGCATCGCGTTGGGGTGGAGCTACATCACCGACGAGATGCTGGCGAACGGGCAATTGGTATGCCCTGTTGACAGGCCGATCGAAACGACCAGCAGCTATTACATTGGCGCATCCGAAAAAAGAATGTCAGATCCGGCCGTTGCAGGGTTTATCCAGTGGATTATGGAGGAATGTGAAGGCCAATAGCATTTCGCATGTTCTGGGGGAATGGGACGCATTCGAAATAATCTCTTGAAAGATTGGGCATGCTTGCCCCTGCTTGATTGCAGGAATTCTGCGAGGTCTTTCATGCCAACGATTGCTGTTCGAAAACCCAACCGCCGGAGCCGCAACAGATCCGATGTTGCCCCGGTCATGCCTCCGATCAGCCCCGGCATGGTCGGCGGGCGGTATTGCCCGTTCACCTTCCCAGAGATGGAGCGCGTCCATCAGCTGGTGCTGCGACTGCTCGCCGAGCTCGGCTTGTCACAGATCACTCCAAGCCTGGAGGCCCGCGCCGTCGCGGCAGGGTGTACCGTGGATAGCAACGGTCGTTTGCTCTTTCCGCGCACATTGGTCGAAGACGTGATTGCCCGCACCCGGCGCAAGTTCACGCTGCACGGGATCGACCCGGCGCATGACATCGAAATCGGTGGGCGGCGCGTCCACACAGGTACGGGCGGCGCGGCCCCCACAATCATGGATTTTCACAGCGGCAAATACCGTGAAAGCTCGGTCGCCGATCTCTATGACATCGCCCGTCTGGTCGACCGGCTGGACAATATCCATTGGTATCATCGCTCGGTCGTGGCGCGCGATACGAAATCCATTCTCGATCTGGATATCAATTCAACCTATGCTTGCCTGTCAGGCACGTCAAAATCCATCGCCATCAGCTATACCGACAGCGCCAGCGTCAAGGCCGTGATGCCAATGCTTGATGCCGTTGCAGGTGGCGAGGGCAAGTTTCGCACCCGCCCCTTCTGCACCGCAGTCTGCTGTCACGTAGTGCCCCCAATGCGCTTTGCAACGGAAAGCTGTGACGCGCTCGAAGCGGCGGTCGAAGCGGGCATGCCGATCCTGCTGGTCGCGGCCGGACAGGCCGGCGCGACGGCCCCCGCAACGCTGGCCGGCGCCGTGGCCCAAGCCTGCGCCGAAGTTCTGGCCGGGCTCGTCCTGTGCAACATCATCGACCCGAACTGCCGCGGCATTTTTGCGACCTGGCCCTTTGTCAGCGACCTTCGCACCGGTTCGATGTCGGGCGGGTCCGGCGAACAGGCGCTGCTGTCGGCCGCCTGCGCCCAGATGGCGGGCTTCTACGATTTGCCGAATTCGGTACCCGCCGGCATGACCGACAGCAAGTTGCCCGACATGCAGGCGGGCGGCGAAAAGGGCTACACCATCTCCCTGGCGGCACATGCCGGGGCCTCGATGATCCATGAATGCGCGGGCATGCAAGGCTCGCTGATGGGAACAACCTTCGAAAGCTATGTGCTCGACAACGATCTGATCGGGGCGATCCTGCGCACGGTGCGCGGCGTCGAGGTCTCCGAAGATACGCTGAGTTTTGACGTGATCCGCGATGTCGTGCTTGGCGAAGGGCATTTTCTTGGCCATGCCCAGACCTACAATCGGATGAAGACCGATTACCTTTATCCAGATATCGCCGACCGGCGCAGCATCAGCGAATGGGAAGATGCCGGCGCCCGTGATGCGCGCGATGTCGCACGCGACAAGGTGCGCAAGATCCTCGCAGAAAACTACCCCAGCCATATCCCCGAGCAGGTGGATCGACGGTTGCGCGATAACTTCAATATCATTCTCCCCAGAGACCGGATGTTTGCCGGAAACGGCACCTGGTAGCCTAACAGAAAGGAATAACGATGCAGTCTCATGCAAAGGTGGTAATCGTCGGTGGTGGCATGATGGGCGTGGGCCTTGCCTATCACCTGGCCGAAGAGGGCTGGAAAGACGTGGTGCTGATCGAAAAGGGCGAGCTGACCAGCGGCTCAACCTGGCATGCGGCGGGCCAGTGCCCCAGCTTCATCAGCAATTACAACATGGCCAAGATCCATCATTATTCCAACACGCTTTACCCACGGCTGGAAGAGATCACCGGCCAACCCGCGGGCTGGCACGGCTGTGGCGGCATCCGTCTGGCCACAACGCAGGAAGAGGTGGATTGGTTTACGCATGTCGCCGGGTTTTCGGCCAATGTCGGTTTTCACATGGAGGTCATCGGCCCTGAGCGCATCAAGGAACTCAACCCCTGGCTTCAGACCGATGGCGTTCTTGCCGGTGCCTACACAAACATGGATGGTCACGTAGACCCCTCCAGCGCCTGCAACGCCATGGCGGCAGGCGCACGACAGATGGGGGCCACGATCATCCGCCACACCCGCGTGACGGATATCAACGTGCTGCCCTCAGGCGAATTCGAGGTCGTGACAGATCAGGGCAACATCACCTGCGAACACGTCGTCAACGCCGCCGGGTGTTATGCCCGCGAGGTCGGCAAATGGGTCGGCGTGGAAACCCCCATCACCAATATGGAGCACCAATATCTGGTCACCGAACCGCTGGAAGAGTTCAAGGATCTCGACACCGAACTGCCGGTGATGCGCGACCCGGCCACCGCAGGTTATTACCGGCAGGAACAAAAGGCCGGACTGGTGGGCATCTACGAACACTACGGCAGCCGTCAGGCCTGGGCGGGGCGCGGCGGCTTTCCCGAATGGGACAGCGAGAACGAACTGTTCGAGGGCGATATCGACCGCATCGCGCCCTGGCTGGAAAAGGCGCTGGAACGGATGCCGATCTTTGCCAATGCCGGGATCAAGCGCATCATCAACGGCGCTATTCCGCATACGCCCGACGGCAACCCGCTGGTTGGTCCCGCCCCGGGCCTTCGCAATTTCTGGCAATGCTGCGGTGCGGCCATCGGCATCGCGCAAGGCGCAGGCACCGGTAAATACCTTGCGCAATGGATGGTGCATGGCGACGCCGATATCAACATGCACTGCGTCGATCCGCGTCGCTTCGGCGCCTATGCCGATCAGGACTATACCCGCGCCAAGAGTTTCGACGATTACGAGAACATGTTCGAAACCCCGCTGCCGGGCCGTGAAATTCACGCGGGCCGTCCCAGCCGGGTCACGCCGCTCTATGCACCTCTGAAAGCCAAGGGCGCTGTCTATACCGAGGTTTATGGCTGGGAGCGGCCCAAGTATTTCGCCCCCGAAGGGTTCGAGGAGAAGCTGCAATACCGGCGCAACAACGTCTTTGATATTGTCGCCAATGAATGCCGCGCCGTGCGCGAACGCGTTGGTATCATGGACCTGTCAAGCTTTGCCAAGTTCGACGTCACCGGCCCCGGCGCCGAAGCATTGCTGGACCATCTGACCGCCAACAAACTACCCAAGAGGGCGGGTGGCATCAACCTGACCCATGTTCTGTCCGAGGGTGGCCGGATCGAAGGGGAATGGACCATCACCCGCCTGGCCGATGACCGGTTCTATGTTTTGTCGGGCGCGGGCACCGAACGGATGACACAGGATCAACTGACCTTTGCCGCGGGCGGTAATGTGACCATCACAAATGTCACCGATGACTTTGGAATGCTGGTGGTGGCTGGCCCGAAGGCACGTGAAGTGCTGGCCCCCCTGACTGATGCCGATCTGACCAATGCGGGGTTCCGCTGGCTCTCGGGGCAGGAAATCAGCATTGCCAACATTCCTGTCCGTGCGCTGCGGGTGAACTATGTCGGCGAACTGGGCTGGGAATTGCACGCGCCGATGGGCGATCTGGCAAAACTCTACGATGCAATCTGGGCCTCAGGACAGGATCACGGCATCGCCGATTTCGGCGTCCACGCCGTGAACTCATTGCGGATGGAAAAAGGTTATCGCGGTTTTGGTACAGAACTGACCAATGAAATCACCCTGATCGAGGCCGATTGCGAGCGCTTCTACGCCCCGGGCAAGGGCGACTTCAAAGGCCGCGCCGCGACCGAGAATCTGCGTCAGCAGGGGATAACCACCAAACTTGTCTATGGCGAAGTGGCGGCGACCGATTGCGACATCTATGGCGGAGAGGCGGTAATGCAGGGTGACAAGGTGGTCGGAGTCTGCACCTCGGGCGGCTACGGACATGCCACGGGCAAGAGCTTGGCCTTTGCCTATGTCGATCCGGGCGTCACCGATGGGTTGGAAGTTGTCATTCTCGGCAAACGCCGCGCGCTGACACTTCATGACGCTCCGGTCTGGGATGCCGCAAACGCCCGACAAAAAGCTTAGCAAAGCGCCAGAATTTGAGCGTGCGGGGCAAATCAGGCCGAAACGGTTCCACCAATATCGAACCGTTTCGCGACCGGCGTTGATCCCGCGCACGGGCAAAAAGCCATCGCCGCCGGGCGCATGCTCTCCGGGTTGCTTTGAAACCACTTGAACGGGTCGCGCATCTTCATGGCCTGCGGGGACTTGCCCGCCTTAATTCTCCTTCCTGAGACGACGACAGCCCATTGATTAATAACGAATTCTTGAGAATTCTTAGCGCGTTGCTCCACAATTATCGAGCGCGCGCAAAAACTATTGCATGCATCACACTTATCGCTTATCGACGATAAACGAATAAACGGATTGCACATGCACGATACGGACATCAACATCGCTGCACTGGCCAAGGCGCTTGCGCATCCCGCACGGCTGCGCATCCTGCGCCTGTTGCTCACGACCCCCGGCTGTATCGGCGGCGACATCGTGGACGCAGTCGGCTTGGCTCAATCCACCGTTTCCGAGCATCTGCGCATCCTGAAGGCCGCTGGCGTCATCACGGGCGAGATATCCGGCCCGCGCACTTGCTACGCGTTAAACCCGGATGCCCTTGGGCCACTGTCCGAATTCATAACCACGCTGACCCCGCCCTCTGCTGCGGATTGCTGCGTGCCGAACGAGAAGGAATTATCATGAGCCTGTTCGAACGTTGGCTGACCCTCTGGGTCGCACTCTGCATCCTGTCCGGGCTCGTCCTCGGCAGCCTCGTCCCGGCACTGTTCGCCGCATTGGCCGCGTTCGAGATCGCCTCGGTCAACCTCGTCGTCGCCGTCTTGATCTGGGCGATGGTCTATCCGATGATGATCGCAGTGGATCTCGGTTCGCTCAAGGCGGTTGGTCAGCGCCCAAAGGGTCTTGTCATCACGCTGGTAATCAACTGGCTGATCAAGCCTTTCACGATGGCGGCGCTGGCAGTCCTGTTCTTCAACTACGTCTTTGCCGGCTTGATTGATCCCGAGCGCGCGCCCGAATACATCGCAGGCCTTATTCTGCTTGGCGCCGCGCCCTGCACCGCGATGGTCTTTGTCTGGTCACAACTGACGAATGGCGACCCCAACTATACGCTGGTGCAGGTCTCGGTAAACGACCTGATCATGGTGGTGGCCTTCGCACCGATCGTGGCCTTTCTTCTGGGCGTGACCGACATCAGCGTGCCGTGGGAAACACTGATCCTGTCGGTCATCCTCTACATCGTCATTCCCCTGATCGCAGGGATGCTGACGCGCCGGACGCTGATCGCGAAAGGCGGCGAGGCCGCGGTGACAGCGTTCACCGCCCGGATCAAACCGGCCTCTGTCGTGGGCCTTTTGATAACCGTGGTTCTGCTCTTCGGCTTTCAGGGGCCGGTGATCCTTGCGCAACCGCTGCTGATTGCGCTGATCGCAGTCCCGATCATCATTCAGTCCTACGGTATTTTCGCGCTCGGGTATGGATGGGCCTGGCTGTGGCACGTGCCGCACAGGGTCGCCGCCCCCTGCGCGCTGATCGGCACGTCGAACTTCTTCGAACTCGCGGTCGCCGTGGCAATCGGGCTGTTCGGGCTGAACTCCGGTGCCGCATTGGCAACAGTGGTCGGCGTGCTGGTCGAGGTGCCGGTGATGCTGAGCCTCGTTGCCATCGCGAACCGGACGCGCGCGGGGTTCCCCGGATGATTTGAACCACACCGGTCTTGCCCGAGACAGTTTAGGTCTTCCCGCGCCATCATCGGCAAACGGGTGCGTTCAAGGCCAATGCGCGAATACCGAAAAGAACTGCAGGGCGGTTAAGAGGCCGGTTTGCCCCAACGCATTACATCAAGGGCAAGACGCCCCCGTCAGAGCAATGTCGTCAGGCGCAAACCGACTTTGTGCGCAGGATCTATCGCGCGGTTCAACGGTTGATCCAACCAGGCCGGGCGCCTGGATGGCTCTGCCCGCGCCCACGCACCGGCGTGCGCGGGATGGCGATGCCTTGCGTTCTGGCAGCGCGGGTGATGAGCACACGCTTGGCTTGCCAACCTGCGAGCGCAGCAATGAGCCCACCAAGAGAAACAAGCCAGGGAACTCCGGGCGCATCGGCAAGGGCCGCGATGAACAACAGAACAGGAAGCGCATGCCCCACCAGATAGAACCCCGGCGCCATCTGATCGAGGACTTCGAGGCTCTCTTCCGGCGCACCGCGCTTTTCCAAACCGTTCCGGTAATACGCCCAGGCTGCCGCCCGCGCGGCAATAAGCACGATCGCCAGCGGCAAAACCCAGACAAGTCCGCCATAGGCCCAGACGGCAAACGCCGCAAAAAGGCTTGTCCCTTCCGTGGGGCCTGACAGCAGAATGTAGGGTGTCAGCGTGATCTCGCGCCATGTCGGTATGCCACGGGCGGCGCGCAGAATGCGGGCCTGACAATATAGGAATCCCAACGCGCAAAGCGTGGTCACGGCAAGGAAAAACATCGCGATGCCGCTCATGCCAAGCAGGTTCAGGCCAAGGGCCGCACCACCGCAGGCAAAGAGCGGCAGGGCAACCACCCCCTCGCGCGTCATCCACGAGGTCTGAGGATGGTGGAACACGTTAAGGGCGCGCCAGGGCTTGCCGATCTCAAGCAACACCATCAGCAGGCCAAAGGAGATAAACGCCATCCCGGCAAAGGCCGGAATGAACCAAGCCCTGCCATCAAGCGCACCGAGAAAAGCCATCACCAGAAGCCCGGTGCCGGTGCCGCCGCCGATGAAGTTGAAGGCGGCGCGGATGTCCCAGGCACGCTGAAGGCGCGGCCACGGGCCGCTGGCGACTTTGCGGGAATGTTTCATAGCCGGATCTCTCCCTTGTCCCAAAGGTAATACATGTTCGAACCCGTTCCTTCGTCTTCATGCATGCGAAAATGCTGGTTATCGCGCAGCTTTTTCGAGACGTTGCTATCAGGATCATCAAGGTCGCCGAAGGTGAGCGCGTTTGCGATACACGAGTTGACGCAAGCCGGCGTTGCGTCCGGGTCAACGCCCGGTGTCAGCCCTTTGGCGATCCCCTCATCAATGGTATCAACGCAGAAGGTGCATTTCTGGACCACTCCGTTCATGTCGTCGTTATATTTCTCGGCCTCATGACGCATCGGTTCATCGCCATAGGCAAAGTCCACATCCTCGACCTTGAAGCGCGCCTCATAGGGGCAAGCCGTGATGCAATAACCGCAGCCGATGCACATCTCATAGTCCTGGGTTACGATGCCGTCGGCGCGCTTCTTGGTGGCCTCCGACGGGCATGCCGCGACACAAGGCGGATTGTCGCAATGCTGGCAACTGGTTGGAACAAACACCCGCTGAACATTTGGAAAGGTGCCGGTTTCCACATCGACAACCCGGCGCCACATCACACCGGGCGGCGTGGCATTGGCCAGTTTACAAGCGGCGGTGCAGGTCTGACAGCCGACACAGCGGCGAAGATCGACAACCATTGCATATTTGGTCATTTCCGACCCTCCTTGATCTTGTGAACCGAAACCAGCACCACATCGGCGCCCGAACCGGTAGAATCCGTCAGATCCATCGACAGCGGTATCAGCGTGTTAAGGCTGGCGAATTCGAGATCCTTGGCATAGGGCGTCGCCCAATGCTCGAACTGACCGGGAATGACGATGGTGTCAGGGCGGATGCCCTCCATCGGTTCGGCCCGCCCATGGGTGCGCCCGATGATCGAGCGGACTTCAACCATCTCGCCGCGCTTGATGCCTTTGGCCTTGGCGACACTCTTGTGCATGATCACGGCACCGACACCGCGCACGTTGCCGGAAACCTCGTGCATCAACTGGATGCCGACATTGTTGCCCGTGGTGTATTGCATGACCTTCGTGGTGATGCCCCACAGCGGATAATCGGCCGGATCGCCGCCCATCTTTTCAAGCGTCTTGGTCCAGATGCCGGGGAAATCATGCCATTTCGGAATCGCCTCGTATTCCTCAAGCTGGGCGTCCCACCAATGGTGACCCTCCTCATGCATCCGCGATTTAAGCTCCTTGCCGATACGCAGCAGACGCTCCTGATAGGGCAACTCATAGCGCAACCCCAAGTCTTCCATGGTGGGCGTCAGATACCAATCGAGGCGATCGAAGGGGACAACGAAATACCCGTGTTCCTTGAACCATTCGAGATCATGCACTTCCTCGCCGCGCGAAAACTCATGGGTGGCCGCCTTGCAGGCCCGATCCCAGATCTCGTCGACCTCGTATTCCTTGTCCTCATCGAGGCTATAGTCGAATCCCTCCCCCTTCAGCGGCACGGCACCGGCGCCACGATTAATCGCCTTGTTGTATTTGGCCAAAAGGCCACAGCGTTTGGCTAACTCGCCCGCGATCCAAGTGAAATCGCGCGCGTCGCCCTCGGGTTTAACCACCGGCTGTCGCAGCGTGACACCCTGATGATACCAATGCTGCTCAACAAACTTGGTCCCGCCCATACGGATCAACTGGGTACTTTCCAGATCGGTCGCATCGGGCAGCAGGATGTCGGCCATATAATTGGTCTCATCCTGGGTATAGGCGAATGCCACGACATAGGGCATTTTCGCGATTGTTTCGACCATCTGGCCCGAGTCCCAGAATGAAATCGCGGGATTGGTGCGATAGAAGAACCAGACATCAGGATAGCTCGGGCGCGGCCAGTTTTCGGGCGTCTCGCGCAGGAACATCCAGGCCAGATGGGTCGGCCCCAGCGCCTGGCTCCAACCAGAATTGCCGACCATCGGCACCAGTGTCTTGTGGGCATTGCGCCCGGTTGGCTCGCTTTCCCAGCTTTCACGCTCGGTTGAGTTGAACTTGACCTGCATAAAGCCGTCTTCGCCCGGCTTGACGCTGTCCAGCCGGTTTTCGTGGGGCCGGTTCAGCCGCACCGTCGTGCCCAGCGTGCCGCCCGGAACCTCAAGCGCACCAACCAGCGTGGCCAGCATGGTCCGGCTCCAGCAGGCATGATAAGCACCCCAACCGTTGTTGACCGTTTTGCCCAGCGTCACCGCCACCGGACGATAAGGCATCGTGCGCCCCTCGATCTCGATGGTTTCGCCGACACTGGCGTTTTCGAGATACTCGTTGGCAACCCGGCGTATGGTTTCCGCCTGAAGGCCACAGACCTCAGCCGCCCATTCCGGTGAATACTCGGCCATCGCCTCGGCTGTCACAGTCAGTGCCGTGGTCCCGGTAACGTCTGCGTATTCAATCACCTCTCCATCCGGGCCGAGTGATACCGCATGTGCAATCTGGAAATGCCCGTCAAGCGCGGGCACCGCCGCCTTGTCGTCAATCGAACACGGCGCATTGCGGACGGTATCCATCATCAACGGCTTGCGGCTCTCGGGATCGCGCAGATAATACCCATCCGGGCCGATCAGATAAGGCGATGCCGTGCGGTCACGCAGGAATGGCACGTCAAGCTCGTCGCGGGGATGCTCGTGCAGCAAGACATGGATCATCGCCAGCATAAAGGCCGGGTCCGTCTTGGGCTTGATCGGCACCCATTCAGCCGAGGCAGCACCGGTAACGGACAGGTGCGGTTCGACCTGCACCCGCTTGACGCCGCGTTCGCGTGCATCGGCATGACGCCAGACAGCACATGTGCCGCCCGTGACTTCGACATTGGTGCCAAAGGAAACGATGTATTTAGTATTCACGGTATCGGCGCAGACGGTAAAGCCGCGGTGCCAGAATTCCCCGTAAAGATGCTCGGAATGGACGCATTTGACGCCCTGCCCCGAACCGAAGGAAAAGTCGATTGGCCCCCATGATGCCAGGAACGCGGGCAGCGTGCCCATGTAATGCGCAGGCGTTCCGCCATGCCCAAAGGTCGCCGCGACACGCGGATAACCGCCTTCGTCAATCAGCCCCTTTTCGCGGATGCCGTTCATCTTGGCCGCAATCTCTCCCAGCGCCTCATCCCACGAGATCGGCTCCCAGCCGGGATCCTGATCGCGCCCCTTCTTGGGGTTGGTGCGTCGCATCGGGGTAAGGATACGGTTGGAGTTATAGGTCTTCTGAAGCAGCCCAAACGCCTTGACGCAAACGCGCCCCGATGCCGGATGAATGCCCTCGGCGCTGAAGTCAGGACGGATATTGGTGGCCACACCGTTCTCCACCTTGACGGTAAGAAGGTCTGGTCCGGCAACACAGTTGTAGCAATAGGTTGGAACCCACTTCGCCTCCTCCCCAGAGGGCGCAGCGTCTTCGAGAACGGCCTGATCTGGCTGTTGCGACATTAAGTTTCCTCCTCGAAACTTACATGGACGAGCGTTTCACGGCCCTTTCGCATAGCCTTATATGTTACCAAATATTATTCAACTGTAAATTTATGTAACATGTTATTCGTATCTTTACCTGCGAGACCACTACGCCTCGTGCAAGAAACTTTCGATGCTGCTCACCTCTGCAAACTTCGCGTGCTGCGAATCCCAAGCATCGTCAGTGCCCGTCGTCGGACCGGCTGATGCGAATTCTCCGCTCTCGTGATCAACAGCACACCAGAGGCACTGCCCGGCCTGCCCCCTTCACGAAGACCTCGGCCAGACGCCATTATCTGTTCGAACAGGCCCGGATCTGCAGCAGTCATTACTGGCACATTACGGAATTTTGCGGGAGGATGGTGCGCCTAGAGGGAGAGGACTTGAACTCCCTGATTGAGGCTCTCCAAGAGTGGGAATACCATCTCGCCCGTTCGGACTTTAAAAGTCTGAGGTGCGAAGATGACACATTCGCGACATGAATTCAATAACATAGCCAAGGCAGAGGCGAAGAAGACGGACTATCCGCCGCCCTTTTCCCTGCGCCTGACCTATGAAGAACGGGCGCGGCTGGATGCGGAACGGGGTGGCATGACCCTTGCCGCATATATCCGCGAGCGGCTTTTCGGCGCTGATGCTGCACCGCGCAAGAAGCGCGGCAACAGCCCTGTTCAGGACAAGGAAGCCCTTGGCCGCATGGCTGGGGCTCTTGGTCAGTCTCGCCTGTCCCAAAACATGAACCAGCTCGCCAAAGCGGTGAACTCGGGCTCTTTGCCTGTCACACCCGAAACGGAAGCTGAAATCAAAGAAGCCTGCCGCGAAATCTCGGAAATGCGCGCGGAACTCTTGGCTGCTCTCGGTAAAGTGCCAGGGAGCGAGCCATGATCTTGAAAGCCAAAGAGCGCGGCAATGCCCCGCAGCTCGCCCGCTACCTGCTGGCGATGCGGGACAACGATCATGTCGAACTTCACGATGTGCGCGGCTTCATCAGTGATGATCTGGTCGAGGCATTCGGCGAAGCCGATGCCATTGCGCGGGGAACGCGCTGCGAAAAGCACCTGTTCTCGATGAGCTTCAATCCGCCCGAAGGCGCGAATGCATCCATCGAGGACTTCGAAAGGGCGATAGAGCAAGTAGAAGCCACGCTCGGGCTTGAAGGCCAGCCCCGCGCCATTGTCTTCCATGAGAAGGACGGACGGCGACACGCTCATGCTGTTTGGTCGCGGATCGACAGCGAGCGGATGCGAGCGATCAACCTGAACCACTACAAAATCAAGCTGCGCGATGTGTCGCGCCAGCTCTACATAGACCACGGCTGGGCGATGCCGCGCGGCCTGGAGAATCGGCGCTTGCGTGATCCCTTCACCTTCTCGCGGGAAGAATGGCAGCAAGCGCAGAGGACTGGCCTTGACGCGAAGGAGCTGAAGGCGGTCTTCAAGACTGTCTGGGAAACGTCAGACAACCGCGCAGCGTTTGAACAGGCGCTCAAGGAGCGCGGGCTCTGGCTTGCCAAGGGTGATCGGCGCGGCTTCGTCGCGGTCGATTATCGCGGCGAGGTCTATGCCGTTGCCCGTTGCAGCGGCGTGAAGGCAAAGGACGTGGAAGCCAAACTCGGCGATCCGCAAACTCTTCGCTCGGTCGATCAGGTAAAGGGCGACATTGCGGGCGGGATGACGGCCAAGCTGCAAGAATTCATCAAGCAGGCCGAACGGGACGCGGCGCGACGGTCTTTGCAGATAGACTTCCGCAAGGCGGATATTGTCGGGCGGCATCAGGAAGAGCGCCGCCAGCTCTCCGAAGCCCATGAGAAACGCTGGCAGGCCGAAACCCGCAAGCGGGCTGAGCGTCTGCCGAAAGGTGTCTCGGGCATCTGGCATCGGCTGACAGGCAAATATGCCAAAGTCAGAAAGCAGAATGAACATGAAGCGCTGGAAGCCCTGCACCGCGACCGCGCCGAAAAGGACGCGCTGATCTTCAAGCAAATTGAGGAGCGGCAAGCCGTCCAGCGCGACATCCGAATCCAAAGAGAAGCGGCTCAAGAAGAGCTGCTGCGGCTACGTGAGGATGTTGCCCACTACATGCGTGGTGATCGGCCTGATCCTGAGTTCAGCCGCACGCGCAAGCGGGAGAAGCATCGAGAGGAAGAAGGCAGCAAGCGTGAACGCGCCCCGCGTCCACGGCGCGGACGCGGCTTCGAGCCGTAAATGATTGGAGAGGCGCTATCAGCGCCCCCCTTTCTTGAGGTAATAGAAGTTTGTGAGGCCTGCCTTCTGAAATAGCTCCATTTTTTCTTCTTCTGTAGTCGGAGATGAAACAAATGGCTTAAAAATGGCCTCCACAGCAGAAAGAAATTCGACCGCTTGGTCGACGGTTGTAGTCAGTGCGCTCTCAAAACGCTTAAAATCTGGAGGGTACATTAGGTCAGTTTCAGAATCGAATACCTTGTGGTTGCCTTCAGCGTCGACATAGGTGTTGATTGCGGTTTCCAGCAGCCAGAAGTTATAGATCAATATGATATCGGAATCATGTTCTCGACCCAACGTGAGGGAAATCTCAGGCTTCCATTCTAAACTCTTTTCGATAAGGTCATCCGTTAGCTGACCGGTGAACTTGTTACGCAAATAGGAAAAGAATTCCGCGTTTGAGCGACACTTGTCAAATAGTTCGCTCAACTCGCGATGATCAGCGTATTTGTATCGAATGGACCTCTCGAAGTCGCAAAGATTATGGAATGCCAAGAAAGCTATTTTAACGTGAGCAATCGAAAGCAAAAGTCCTTTCTGCAATATCTCAGATTTTGCTTCCTCAAGATCGTTTCGAATTATCAGGCTTTGTACTAGACGTTTCTCCAAGTTGATACCTTTCGAACTTTGGTTACCCGTAAGAGTGATAGTTGGCGGGCACTTACTGTGAGCGCTGAAGGTTCACTGATCTTACCATCACGCCTTAAATACTTCAAAAAGATATAACTTATGTCATCGTCGAATTGAGTGTTTAAGACGTGCATCCATCTTTCGAAAATTGTGTGAGTGGGCGCTCTAAGAGCGCCCTTCGTTTTGCGGTGGGGTGTCTTCGAGCGGAGTCCGCAGGACGATCCGTCCGTTGATCGGGCAGGTCTCAAGCTGAAGCGTGTAACCCTGTCCGTCCTTGTGCGCCCATGCTGCGCCGACTTTGTTCCAGAAGGATCTCTCGCCCCTCTGCGTGACGTGCCAGGCCAGAAAGTCGGGTGCGTTTAGTGCTGGGGTAGTCTTCGCCTTTTCGCGTGCCATGATTTTATCTCCTTTGTTTGGCTGGCTTGCTAACGCCCTCCCGTCAGGCCGAAGGCAAAGGTTCGGAGTTAATGGTCAACACGGCTGGCAAAGCCAGGTGGTGCGGGCAGGCCATTGAAGGCCGTGCCGCGTTCGGTCAGGGATTCATGGGTGTCTTCAAGGCAAGTCCGCCCGATCAAAGGAGGTTGAGCTACGCGGTCAGAAAATGGCAACTGCCCTTCAGCCAGCCGCATCCGTCATGCCCTGCTTCGTGTCTTGCGCATCTTCTGGCGAACATCCGCATCTGGAAACGCTGGCGCTTCCATTGGCGAGTACATTGTGGTGGCGGGCAAAGACGATGCCCGCTTCTTTCCGATCAAGCCGCAATTCATCCTGTAGTGCTTTGTGCGATGGCAAACGCAAACCGAGACGTTCCGTTTCACTGTCACCTGTGGCGTCTAGCGTCAGTGCCGAACCATCAGCGCCTTCACTGGCCGATGATGATGTGTGTCCGAGCCGAAAGGCTCGGAATGGTTCGGAGCCTCCCTGAAGCCAAAGGAGGATCACATGAAACTTGTCACTCGATTTGAAGCAGCAACGCTAAGCACGCCTGAATTGAACGGTCTGCGAAAAGAAGCGTTCATCGCCTTCACTGCCGCCCCGCGCGGCTCGCAGGAACAGCGCGAAGCGCTTGTGACGATGCGAACTATCGAAGATGAGCTGGCGACCCGTGCGCCAGGTCTCTAAATCCTGATGCGGCTGGCCGTGAGGTCAGCCGCGAATTTTCGTAGGCTTATCCGGGCAAGATAAGGCGTTGTCGAATGCGCTCTTTAACTTCTTCTGGAAGGTCAATTTCCTCTAACGGCTGGTTTGTTCCACCAGCGAGGTGAGAAGCGCCAAATATCTCGTGTTGAACTTTTAGTGCCACTTCAAAGTCAACCTCCAAGATTTCAGCCAGAGCCTGAAAAGTCAGAAATTGTCCTGGCCACTTGACGTTTGCTTTGGTTGACAGAGTTTCCAATGTGGTTTTGGAGAAGTTCAGGCCAGTGGGATGAAACGCACTATCCTGAATCGTCTTAAGGCTACGCGACAATTCCTTCAGACTTCTCTCGATGTTTTCCAGACGCTCGACGCCCTGGTCCAGAACATCTTCATTGGGAGACTTTAGCCTGAAGGTGCTATGAAAATCCTTCAAATAGTAAGTGTAGGTTTTCTCGTGTTGCTTGCCCTCTCCGTCAAAGTATATGAGACTTACATCCATTCGATCATCGAGATGCTTTTTCAGAAATTCGAAGCCTACCCCCAAAAAATTTCTCGTTTCACCTGAGTGGATTATTTTAAAGGGCTCCGTGTAGGGGCGATCCAATCCTGGCGTCCATTGCTGCGCGATGACTGAATTCTCGATCTTGTCAATCTGAATTGAAACATCAAAGACATCGCCCAGTGCATCATTTTTGATTGAGAATGACACTCCTCCACCCTCGAACATAAGCGATAGGCTGGGACCTGTCGACGAACTGGAAACCCTTCGGCGGATGTCATCAACCTCGTAGGAGAGAAGAGGGTCGACCCGGAAAAGGCGTCGCGAGTAGTATCGTTTGTCAGCAGCCTGATGTGGAGCGTTACGCGACGCGGGTACATCAAGTATTAGAAGATGCCCACCTTCTGCCTCGATACGCTCAATTGAAAGCTGAAGGCTTGGCGAAATCCGAGACAATAGGCCGTTCTCAAGCCACTCTTCATCCTTAGCTGTGTCTTGAATCGGTACGATTTCTGAAATCCGCTTTTCCCCATCCTCTTCAACCCCAATGATGAGAGCTCCACCTATTGCGTTCGCTAGCGCGGTCACTTCTCGTGAAAGAGTTTCGAATACCTTGTCATTCTTTTGCTCGAAGAGGCGCGATGACTTAAATTCCAGTGTTGCGCCCTCAGAATCGCCGCGCTCTTTCATTTCCTGAATGTCGTGAATTGTGCGCGGTATTAGATACGCCATCTGTTCTGCCCGTTTTTATGATCTTGATCGATTCAGTATAGGCTCAATACGCTGTTTTTCTACATTTTTTTGCTGTCATAAGCGACGTAGGAAAGCCGCCGCTTACGCGGCGACTCCTTCTGCTGTTTCGCTCTGGGCTTGGAAGCCATGCAGAAAATCCGCAGCCTTCTGGGCGTGGGCGGCTGCCGAGAAGATCGCCCGCTTGTCGTTCTTCAGAACCTTCAGCCAGCTCTGGATATAGGCGGCATGATCTGTGCCAGGCTCGGGGGTGAGGCCAAGATCGGCACAAAGGAATGCCGCGCCGAGTTCGGCAACCAGCTCTTCGCGGGCGTAGCCTTCATCGCCCCATTTCTTGCGCCCGAATTCTCGATCAAGGCGCTTGGGGTGCTTTGTCCAATGCGTCAGCTCATGCGCCAAGGTCGCATAGTAGGCCTCGGGGCTGCGGAAGCACTCGAAGACGGGCATCTGCACATGATCGCTGCCGCCGCTATAGAAAGCCTGATTGCCGCCGTGCCGAACGTCCGCACCTGTCGCCGCGAAGAAGTCTTCCGCATGGGTGATGCGCTGCGCGGGGTCAATGACAAGCTCGTGCTTGACGTAGTAGTGCTCGGGCAAGCCTTCGATCTGCTCCACATTGAAGACGGTGTAAGCCTTCATAAACGGGATGGTACGCTCTTCCTCCGTGCCGTTATCCTGCACTTCGGTCTTGGTGATGGTGTTGGCATAGACAACGGAATTGCCGCGCTCGCCCTTCCTGACGTGTGCGCCCAACTCTTGGGCTTGGCGGTAGGTCATCCAGTACGGGGAGCAATAGCCCGCCTCCATCGCCGCGCCCCACAACATCAGAACATTGATGCCGCTATAGGCTAGGCCGTTATGGCGCAGGGGTTTCATAACCCGCCCATCCATGTTGCCAGCACTCCACGGCTTTAGCCATGTGAGTTCGCCCTGCTCCAGATCAGTGATGATCTTGTCTGTGACTTTCTGATAAACGTCTTGTTTCACTTCTTTTTTCCTTTGTTTGGTTGCGCATGCAACCGAACTGCCCCTCTGGCGAAGAGAGGGGGGAGACCGTCACAGACCGTAGGCAGCGGTGGGGGATCGCCCATCCTGCACAAGCAAAGCGCGGAAGGATGGGGAGACCGCTGACTGCGCCCGAAGCTCATGCGAAGGGCTTGGTCTTGACGGCGAAGGGGGTCGCAGACCCCAAACAAAAGGAAGAAAGTCAGCCCTCCAGGGCTGGCATCACATCAGTGCAAGGGATGGAAGCCGCATGGCCGAGACCGCCACAGGCGGGCTCGGTTCACGACAGCCCGACCCGCAGGGTGCGCATTCAAAGTTGAATTCGTGGAGGGAAATCTGATCTAATAGTTTGAAATAGAGGCTACGATCAGAGATAAAAATGACTGCAAAAACAAAAGACAAACCAAAAATCGGAATTCTGGCCTACGGCTCCTTGATTTCAGACCCGAGGCTCGAAATTGAAAAGACTCGCACCGACATCATTAAAGATGTCTTGACGCCTTTCAGCATAGAATTCGCGCGCAGCAGCAGTGGCCGTGGGGGAGCGCCGACCCTTGTTCCAGTTACAACTGGCGGTGCTCGCGTAAAAGGTCAGGTCTTCGTCATGGATACCTCAGAAGCCGACGCAGCCGACATCCTCTATCGCCGTGAAATCGGCAAGGTTGGCGAAATGAAGCGCTCCTATACGCAACCTAGTCCAGTGACTGACAAATCTGTAGTGGTCGAGCGCTTGACCAATTTCGCAGGGCTCGACGTTGTCCTATATACTCAGATCGCCGCTACCATTACTCCTTTGACCGCAGAACACCTTGCCAAACTCGCCATCGCGAGCGTTTCCAAGGCCAATCCTGGTCTCGATGGCGTCAGCTACCTAATAGCCGCGAAACAGCACGGCATCACTACCGCGCTGTCTCCGACCTATGAAGCGGAAATCCTGAAACAGACAGCCTGCAAGACGCTAGAAGACGCCCTTGCCAAACTCAAACGCTAGTCGTCTTTGTGCTCGCGACGAATGACTCCGTGCTCGTCATGAGCGTCTAAGAGCATTTGAACATACTCACGCGTGTTGGTGGTCGCATGCCCCAAGCCAGGCCAGGCAAAGGGAAAGGTCATGCAGGTCATATTCAGTTCCAGCTCTGCTCCCAGCATTTCGGCAACTGCCATCGCGGCCTCGGGCTCCTTCATTTCAGGCCAAAGGTCTTCGTCCAGCACAATGCAGGCGTCGCCCTCATCATCGACATAAATCTCTGCAAGCAACGCACCAATCCGCTCTGCGGGCGTCGCAGCATCTTCAAGCAGTGCTGTCCGCAAGAGCAAAGTAATGTTCTCTTCGTCAAGCGTCAGCGTCGGCCTCGAATCCACTACGTTAATCTTGGGCTCAGCCCGCTGCCGCCCCGCTACAAGCTCCACAGATTTCGGCTCCACATCTGAGCCGTCTAGCCATCCAGGCTCGGAGAAAATGTCGATGGGCGATGCGCCGCAGCCAGGACAGTGCCAAAGATTTTCCGCAAGCTGTGCGCCCGTGATCTTGCCGTCGCAGTGCAGGCAATACCATTCGGCAGACTTCTTGTCATAGAGCGGGTGTCGCACTGCTCCGTCAGCATCAGGCTTGGTGGAACGCCTCGGCCAGTCAGAAGAAATGCCAGCGCGAACCTTGGCCGCCTCTTCGTCTGCAATAACCAGTGCAACGTCCAGGAAGTCGCGTTTGCGCACAGGGCTCGTGTCAGCATGAGGCCCTTCAATTTCAACTATCGGCTGGGAAAACTGTGCCTCGCCTACAAGGATGCGCCATCCGTCACCTTCCACGCGAATGTCCCCGAAAGACTCATAGACACAGTAGTCGTGATCCCCGATCTTTCCTTGCCTGATTGGTTCGTTGACGGGACGTGCGAGGCTCTTGGAAAGAACGCTTCCTGCCTCACCCGCGTCAGAGTGGTTTTGGCGCACAAAGGCCTCGGCCTGCGCCATTTGTTCGGCGCTCGGGAGCCACCCCTGCTTTGCCTTGGTTGCCAGCTGCGCCCAATGCGCACAGTCTAACTCAGCGGCAATTGCGTTGAGGGCTTCGTGTTGAGCAATCCGATTTGCCCGCGCATACCGTTTTGCGAGCGTCTTGAGAGTGTCGATTTGGTTTTTCTTCGTCATGATCCATATCCAGATGGGATCCGACTAGGTGTCCGCTACTAACCAGATCCCACAATTGGGCTGGGTTCATCATGTATGAATGAAGAGTGCTGCATAGCTTTGCGTGGCGGACACACCGGCATGCACTTAAGGCCGAGATCAAGGTGCAGGATTCTAAGAACCTCGTCAAGTTGTTAGCGAGCTTTGTGCCACCAGGGCCATACATTTTCGGCGAACACGCGGCAAACCTCGATGGCTAGCGGTCGTCGCAGAGACCAAGGACGGTGAAGCCTCCAGCCCCCCCGAGTAGCATCAGATCAACACATGGTTTGGAGGCCGCTCGGCGAGGTGATCGCAGCTGTGGATCATCGCAACATTCTGTGCTGACATCCACGCGCCAGCCGATATATTGTGATAATTCGTTTTCAACGACTTGGGGTAGCCGTGAGCAAAGCGGGAAGAAAAATTGATACAGTTCGCGTATCACGTGCTGGGCACACCTTTCACGAACGATGGGCGGCGCGGCGCGCATTGCAGCTCGTCTTCCCAAAGGACAATCTGTTTGCGATTGTCGTCGAAGGCTTGCCGCCACAAGAAAACCTTAACCTCGGGAAGAAGGCAGAGGAGATTGCCGACCTAATCCTCTTCTACGGGAACGGAGACACCTTCCAGACATGCGCTTCGCAGCAGATATTGCAATTTAAATACAAGGAAGCTGAAGAGCCGGTTACTTCGTCCTACCTCAAGAAAACAATCAAGAAATTCGCGGTAACATTGCGCGAATACCGGGCGAACGTATCCGAGCAGGAAATTGCAGATAAACTTTCTTTCGGCTTCGTCACAAATGCGGAATTTTCAAATGAACTTTGGGAAGCCATTGCCTGCTTGAAATCAAAAAGCACGCCAAAGACTAGCAGCGCCAAGACTCAGCTTCAGTATCTCAAAACCTGGTGCAAGGAAGAGAAGATCGACGCGGAGGACATTTTCCCGCTTATCGAGTTTCGTGCTGCAACAAATGATCTACCAGCACAGAACAGATCATTGCGCAAAACAATTAGTGATTGGTCTGCCGACTCCACCGGACAGGCTGGCAAGAGGCTTTTCGCTCTGGTGGAACTCGTACGAGAAAAGGCGCAAATCGAGGGTCAGGGCAAGAACTCCATCAGGCGTGAAGACGTTCTCGACGCCCTAGAATGCGATGAAGACCAATTATTTCCAGCAGATACACGGTTTGTCGATGTCGGTGAGGTCGTCGAACGCACGGCTCTGAAAGACATACGAGATGAGATCAAAGCCAGTAGTCTACCAGTGTTCCTCAACGCCGACGGCGGCGTCGGTAAGACGGTCTTCATTCAAAGTCTCGCCGCGCATCTGGCAGATGAGCTTGAAGTCGTAGTGTTCGACTGCTTCGGCGGCGGGGCGTACCGCTCTGAGGCCAAAGCACGCCACATGCCGAAAGTGGGGCTGCTGCAGATTATCAACGAGTTGGCGTCACGTGGTCTCTGCGACCCACTCCTTCCAACAGATAGTGATCAGTATGGCTTGATAGAAGTCGCCCGCAAGCGTCTTAAGCAGGCGAGCAATACCGTTCGGCGTCAGTCTGCCATGAAAGGCGTACTGGTTGTCATAGATGCTGCAGATAACGCTCAGCTGGAAGCTGATGCGCGCAACGAAGATGCCTTTCCAAGGCTCTTACTGGCTTCGCTCAGTGCGGAGCCTATCGACGGTGTGAAACTGATGCTAACTGCGCGTCCTCACAGAATGGAAAGCGTTATTGCGAAGAGCGAGGTGAAACGTCTTGCGCTTGATCCATTTACTGCGACCGAAACTCGGCGTTTTCTGGAGACGCGGCGCAATGATATCACTGATGTCGAATTCTCGACGGCCTTCGCTCGCTCGCAAGGAAATGCCAGGGTTCTCGAATACCTAGTCGAAAGCTGGGACACAAATGTGTCCGGAAATGCACCCCAGACCGAAATTTCTGTTGAAGAATTGATCGCCGATAAATGCAGGAAAATCTTCCGCGATCTACATACTGCGGGTTGGAGTGATAATGAGGTTCGAGAATTCTTCGCCGCCCTGTCGCTACTTCCACCGCCCATCCCACTGAGTGAGCTGGCCAAAGCGTTGGGCTGGTCTGACTCACAGGTCAATAGTGCGGCCTCCGATCTCGCGCCGATGCTTGAGTTGGTAAAGCACGGAGCGATATTTCGCGACGAACCAACCGAAACGTATATCAAAGACCATTATGCAAGTGAGGTTCCAGCGCAGCAGTCCATTGCGGATAGACTGCAGGCACAGCAGAAGGCCTCAGTCTACGCTGCCGAAGCCTTGCCCCATTTTCTAGTTGTCATTGGAGATAGCAAGAGGGCGTTTCAGCTTGCGGATTCGGACGATTTTCCCGCCTCGATTGAGACCGAGTACGGACGGCGCAGCCTAAAACTTGCTCGGCTCTACGCGGCATTCTCGCTTGCCACACGTGAGAAAGACCTAGACCATGTTCTGCGTCTCACGATGCAACTGTCCCAGCTCGCCTCGGCCAATGCGAGAGGTGATAAGTTCATTCGTCGATCTCCTGCGCTCGCGACGATTCTTGGAGACTCGGATGCTTCCCGTCGCCTGTTCAATGATCGCTCCGGTTGGCGCGGCGCGCGTGATGCACGCCTTACCGTAGCCTATTGCTTCTCTGACGAATTGGACGAAGCGCGCATCCATCAAAACAGAGCGATTGGCTGGATAAACTGGTATCTGCACAACGATGACGAGAATAAGCGCTTTGAGCGCTCTGGGCCAGATGCACCCGATATAGCGGCTGTAATGTTCTTGAGCGTCTTGAAGAACGAGTTTTCCTCGTTCAATCGAAATATCCAGCTATGGCGCTTTAAGTATGCGCTGTCGGTTATCGAAGAGCTCATTACTCTTTGCGCGCAGCACGAACACTCAACAGGTAGCGGAGCGCTGCAGACGCTGGTTAGTTTCGCCGCGTCAAAGAGGTGCCTGTCTCTTGCACTTCAAGTTTGCCTGCTATCCAAAGATCACGGCCTTTCAAAAGGCCAACTCAAGGCGGTTTCGAAAGCGGCGAGCACGCTGTCACAACGATACAAGAATAGGGTTCCGGAGGATAACTGGGACTACGAGAGGGAGCTGCAGGGGGCTATTGCCAGTGCAGCGATGAGCTCCCTAACCGTAAACTCAAAGCAGTCATCAAAACGCCTTCTAAATCTATACAGCCACCGCAGGCCGTCGAGCTACGACTTTGGCGAGCGTCACGGAATGAGCAGGATTTGGATGCCTGTCCAATCGGCTTGCATAGCAGCATGGTCATCGGGCAAAGAATTATCTTTTCAGCATCTCCTTCCAGAGGACGTGAAGTTAGGACCAAGGACAAGAGCCATAGCCTCGGAAGCCGAACTCCGCTCATTCCTTGATGGCCTGATCGTGACGAGCGAACGGAATACGGGGGAAAATCGGGGAAAACCGGAGAAACGCAAGCAGTTCTCCAGCCATGAACAAGATGACATCGTGAAGGGTTCTGCCTGTGTCATCCGGTTGGTCAAACCTCTTGAGACTGCCCTCCTTTCCAAGGCACCAATTTCAAACAATGTTTTGGCCGCGTTCTTGGCTGTGTGGAAATCTGAGTTGAGGCCGGGTGTTCATTGGAGAGCAGAGAACGGGCGAGACAACGTTGCGCGACATGTCGGCATTGGGGTTGCCGCAATCTTGGTTCAGCACTGCGACACCTTAGAGGAGAATGAAGCAAAAGAGCTTATCAATATCATTGCGTCAAACAGATTTTCGCTCGGTCATAAGCTAAGCGTTCTCGCTCTGATCGCGAGGCGGTTCAATTTGGCCGATGTCGCAGGACAGTACGCAGCCAGTATATCAGCCGATATAGTCAAGGATGACTACATCGAACAGCGTGCCGATGCCTATAGGGACTTGGCAGGATCACTGATGTCGATGAGCATTGGCGAAGCACAAGAATACTACATTCAGGGTTTGGCTCAACTTGACCAGATGGGCGGTGATGACTTTGATCTGATCTATTCAGCTTTGCACTACGCTGCAGAGCAGCCAGGTGGGTTCTTGAAACCGGCACTCTCGCACCGTTTTATGGGGTTGTGCCAAACGATCTTTCAACATGAACCCTCAAAATTCGGGTGGACGTTGTTTGGACGCGCGGCCGCTGCCTCCATCGGTTTTCCGGCAATCTACAAGCTGGTTCGATGGGCGGATCAAGATGTTGCTGACTATTCCTACGGGCTTCCACAATTAGCTTGTTACCTAGCACATGCAGGCCATCTTGATGCGCGTCGTGCGGCGGTGCTTCTCACAATCTGCGAAGATCATGGCTGGCATGAGTGGCAGGTTGGCAAAGGTCTGGATGATATCCTATTGGTTGCCGATCCAAGTATTAGGTCAGCGATATTCTCTCTTGTGACAGGGAAGCTGGATCAAGAGCATAGTTCGGGTGGATGGGAAGGGCTGTGGGAAGGTCTGTTGGGCTGTGTAGATGCGTTTGAGGAGATCAACGGGGGAGAATTGCGTGATCATCTACAGCGAAAACTCAAAGCCGCGCGGCATCGTCGTGATGCTGAGAACTCAAAGAACAGCTCCAGCCGTTCTGACGCGGCGTACAGCATTCAATCAGGTAGGAAGAAAAAAAACGAACTGGATGGCGCAAGCGCACTCAAGGCAATTGTTGCCGTATGCGATCCGACATCAGCGGCCTCATTGGACAAGGCGATCAGCGATGCGAGAGGAAACGATGGGCTCCCTTTCGACAATACAAAAAGGCTTTTGGATGAACTCCGGAAAGTTTGCCCCTATCAAAAAAGGGTGAAATTTCTTGAGGCGGTCTGTGAGTCTGCCGAACTCCAATTTGATTACGCGCTTGATCTAGTATTTGAGTGCATGAAGGATTGGGGAGAAAGTTCTGCACAAGTACGAAATAGCACAGAAGGACTCATCACGAGACTTTTTGCATTCAAGGGCTCCGAACTGTTCGAGCTACGGTATTCAGGCATATCCCGACAGATATACCGGTTGTCCGAGCTGTGTGGAGATCAAAAATTTGTGCTCCAGATCGTTCTGGAAACCGTAGTTAAGGAACGTCTTGAGCTTGGGGGAGACGAGTGGCTTCAACTAGCGACTAGCCTGTCGAGCCACACAGATCCTCAGACTGCTCTAGAAGCATTCGAGCACTTGCTGACCAGTTCTGCTGCGCAGGTTGGTGATGAGATTGGTGAGGGTGCCTACAACCCCGCGTTTGCTGGCAAGGACGATGAATGCGATGTTGTTGCTGACATCATTTGGCATCTGCTCGGTGATAGTGATGCTTTCATCAGATGGAATACCGCGCGAAGCTTGAAGGGCATACTCGATGTCGGACTTGTCGAAGACATTGAACGTTTGCTTGATCGTTTTGACACACATGAGAACCCCTCTCTGGTTTCCGAAGAGCGTCATTTTGCCTTTCTCAACGCGCAGCAATGGTTTCTGATGGGATTGGCGCGGGCTGCGCTCCATAATGGTGCAAAACTGAAACCAATAAGAAATAGAATTTTGGAAATATCGAAGCGCGATGACTTGCATGTCATCAACAAGCTTCATTTGGCTCGGTGTCTGAAACACATTGATGCTGGTAAGTCATTGAGTCCTGATCTGGCGCGATTGTGGGACGAAGTACAGTCTCCCAAGCATGGCATCGTTGCGCGTGATGGTTGGCCGGACAACAAGGATCGTCGGACCGATTTTGGCTTCGATTACGACTACAAAAAGTACAAGATTTCAAACCTAGCGCAGCTTTTCTGGATATCCGACAATGAAGCTAGCGACTACATCGCCGATGAAATTACAAAACGTTGGCCGTCGGTAAACAACATATCCGATTTCCCTGGAGGAATTCGGTACCGAGGTGACGAGAGATATGAGACCTACGCTGAGCATATTCAAAGGCATGCGGGCCTTCATGCAGCAACCGCGCTCGTAAGATCGATGCCGGTGGCGCGACGAAGCTATGATTGGGATGACCTGAATCCTTGGCAGGAATTCATTGAACGTGAGGATGTTTCGTTCAAGGATGGTACGTGGTTGTCGGATCACAAAGACCAAGTTCCTGCACAAGCGCGAGAATACCTGCTCGGTGAGCGCAAAGGGAACCAGGAAACGCTACTCAGCAAAGAGGAGTTGTTTCGGAAGGTGGGATTTACCGAGAGCGTGGAAGACCAGTTCCTGCCTTTGTACGGATACTGGACCGCGCCAGATGGCGTGCATGTCAGCATAAGTTCTGCACTCGTCGTAACGAGAGGCGCGGTCAAGCAATGTGGGGTGTTCGCCAAGTCTCCCGATCACGATTTGTGGCTTCCGAGCTTTGAGTCCAATGGTCATATTGTTCGGTATGCGAAAAAGAGGCCGTTCGATCCTTTGATATGGAAGCCGGAGAAGTATCCAGTGGGAATCGATGAGCGCGACGAGTGGGCCACAAAGGACGCGAAAGCTCGCCCAAAACTGGGTCTGGTAATCAACAAAGTACTTCAGCTGACTTCCGATGACGATGAGCGCAATTGGCGAGATAGCGCAGGAAATCTGGTATTGAAGAGCGACGTTTGGGGCGAATGGCGTCCTGATGCGGATGCTCGTGGTACCAGGTATCAGGATGAGGGTGCTATCTTATGGGCGGAACGTGGATGGCTGGATAGAACGCTGAAGTCTTGCAAGCGTAGCCTGATAATCACGCTCGATTTTTCGAAGCATAAATCAAGTAGAAGCTACGATGACTCATCCGGCGTGAGAGGCGTCTATGTAGGCCTAAAGCGGGCGGAAGAACATCCGCGCTTCTGGTTTGCAAGCAACGCGTCAGCAAATATCTACTAGTGTGGATGCTATGATAATTGCGGATCAACCGAGCGCTCCGGTTGTGCATGGTTTGGTGTCGGTGGAGAGGGAATTCTCCAAGTCTGACGAGCTGGGTTCGTGGGGTGGTGATAGACCCCCGGGAGTGTTCATCTTCGGCAAGATGGCGGCATCCAATCGGCGTACGGTTGGTCAGGTTTTCTAAGGCCATGAAAGGTCTTGGAGCGATGGGTGCAGGGAGAGCGAAGTCTCCCGCGAGTGATTGAACGGCGATACGTTCTACTGGCTCTGTAGGGGGTCAATTCCCCACCAGAGCCATGGCCGGAGGGATGCAACGGGAACGCGCAGCGGGTTCCCTTGCCAAGATAGTTTTGTACTACAAAACACATCTTGCGGTTTCGCCTTACGGCGGTCTTAGGGCTTTGTACTACAAGGATTATTGCGGCGCACCAATATGCGCCAACTTTGTACTACAGCACCCTCAACTATCGCTGAGGATGCTTGAAAGGCGCGGTTCGACCTTCTCTCTGAGAAGTGCAATTAGCTCAGGATCGCCCCGCTCGTACTCATCGGGGATATGCAGCGTAACGATCCTGCTGTCTGCTGGGCGCTGCTTGTACTTCTTCCTAATCCGCTCGCGGTGGTGGTTCTCCATCGCGAAGATCAGGTCGGCACTGGCGACAAGCTCCTTGGTCAATGGGCGCGGCGCTTCAGCGTCCGTTCCCGCCGACACGGCCTCGGTGCTAGGGAAATCCCTGAACACGTCCTCGGCGGTCGGGCTTCTGAGCTTGTTGACGGTGCAAACGAACAGGACTTTCACGCGAGGATCATAGCGCAAGATGTTGCGCTGCGGAATCCTGCTTTCTCAGCCTTCGGTCGGGTCATCGATCCGCACCAGTTCCACTTCGTATTCTGGGTGCAGCGGATCGGAGTGCGTCATGTTCTCTGGCCGTTGGATTCCGCCGTTGAAGCTGAGCTCCCCGCGCAACGTCAGCGGATCATCGGAGATTTTGTAAAGACGGTAGAGGCGTGCTTCCAACACGGTGCGGGTCGCCATTAAGAAGCGTGGGGCTTCCCTATCGGCATATCCGAACGCGACAATGACGCCTGCGTCGTTATTGCGGGGCGGTTCGGCAGGAAAATCGTCAGTTTCGGGATCGACGGAGAAATTGAAGATAGTTTCTGACACGAGCAAGGCATCGTGTTTTTGCATCGATTTCATATCGATCACCGCATAGGGGATTCTCGATAGCATTGGCTTTACAGGCGGCGCGTTGAATTCGCCCCACTCGTTCATGGTCATGGTTTCCCTAAAACCCTCGTGGCCGTGTGCCCGCCTATCAGTGCTGGCATAAACGCGATAGCGCCCGATCAGGGTATCGACCCGATGCGGCTGCCTGACGCTCCTTGAAAAGAAATCCGCTAGCGTTGCTGCGCTTTCCTCGATCAGAGGGGGCGGCACGCTCCCGAGATATCTGGCTATCGCGTCTATGAAATCATCGTTCTGGCGGTGCGTTCCTTTCAAGAAACGCTCGACTCGTCTGCGACCGCTATCGCCTTCGAGGCCGTAATTGGCCTTGTCGGCAATGTCCTGGGCAAGCCGATGATAGCGAATTTTCTTGTTCTCCACGTGCTCCAGAAGAGCGCGGCGCAAACGCTCGCGTTCTTCATCCGAGTACCGTGGCAACTCTCTCGCCATGCAGTTTGTCCAGTCTGTGTCCGTGATTTTTCGGGTTCGAGTTTCGTAATCAGGGTCAGCAACCAAGAGGAGCTGACACCATGAAACCTTATGAACAGAAAGCCTACGAAGTTGGCAAGAACGGCGGAACCGTTCCGACCAACAATATGCCCCACCAGCAAGCCGAGCGCATCGCCGCTGCCGTGAACAACGGCAAGCAAGGCAAGTGACGCTCTTGGACGGGGCGGCGGTAGCTGCCTCGTCCCTTCCCGAATTCCTGAACCCGCGAGAGCCAAGATGAATAACGGCACAAATACCAACGGTGGATCACCGACCGCAGCCCTGCTGCTCGGCGCGTCGTTCTACGGCCTCGCCCATCTCTGGGGACAGTACATGGTCGCGGGTGACGCTGCCGACGATCTCTATACAGGGATGTTCAAGGTTATCGGCGGGATCGCCATGCTTGGCGGCCTTGGCGGGTACTACAAGGGCTGGCAACAGCGCGAGAAGCGCAAAGCCAGCCAAGTGACTTCCGGTACTTTTGGCGATGCGGCCTTCGCCACGCTCGAAGAGTGCGAGGATAAAGGCCTGTTCGATCCTAGGGGGCTGTATCTTGGCCTCGTGAATGGTCGCCCTCTTTTCTATCGCGGTAAGGCGCACCTGCTGCTGGTCGCGCCTGCTCGACAGGGCAAGGGCGTCGGCATCGTGACGCCGAACGCAGAACATTATCCTGGCTCGATGGTCGTCACCGATCCCAAGGGGGAACTTGCGGGCATGACGGCGGAGCATCGCCGCGAACGGCTCGGCCAGGATGTGGCGGTCTTCAACCCGTGGGGTCTGCACGGGCTGCAACAAGACCGCATCAACCCGCTTGAGAACCTGATCGCAATTGCGGGCGATCCAGCTTTGCAGCGTGGCCTTACCGATGAAGTGAAGGTCATCGTGATGCAGCTCTATCCCGAGCCCGAAGATACGCGGAACCAGTATTTCCGCGAAGGCTCGCGCGGCATCATGCGTGCCGTCCTGCTGTATCTCGCCGTCTGCGCGCCAAAGCGCTGCACGCTGCCCGAGATGTGGCGGATCATCGCGAACCCGCTGCGCCTTCAGCGCACGGTTGATGCGATGCGCCGTGAAGAGGTTCTGGGCGGCATCCTTGCCGATCTCGGCGATGATCTTGCCCATCAGATGGAAGACAACCCCGATCTGTTCGGTGACTTCCGCGCGGGTGCGCTTCAGCACCTCTTCATCTACGAGCCTGGCGGCTATCTTGCCGATGCCGTCAGCGCCTCCGACATATCGCTGGCCGATCTGAAGACGGGCAATGTCACGCTGTATCTGGCGTTTCCGCCTGATCGCATCGCCTCGCACGGCGCGGCGCTCGGCCTGATCATCAATCAGGCGATCACGGCGGTCGCGCGCTCGAAAGACAAGGGCGAAGTTCTATTCATGCTCGATGAGTTTGCCAATATCGGCAAGCTCGCAGGGCTTGCCGAGAGCCTGACCGCCCTGCCTGGGCTGGGTGTGCGGGTCTGGATGATCGTGCAGGAAATGGCCGAACTTGTGCGCCTTTACGGGCCGCACACGGCCAAGACGATCCAGTCACAGGCCGAAGTGCGCCAGTATTTTGCGGTCAATAGCCCTGAGCTTGCGCAATCCCTGTCGCGCGAGCTTGGCCAGAAGACCGTCAAAACGAAGAATTTCAATCTCGGGCGCTTCGAGACCGATGAAATCGGCGAAAGCCTGTCCGAGACAGGTCAGCCGCTTATGCGGCCTGAAGAGATCATGCAGCTCCGTCCTGATCAGCAATTGCTGCTGATCAAGAACGTGAACCCGATCCTCGGGGAACGGATGCCGTTCTGGTTCTTCTCGCCGTGGCGGGAATGGGCGGCGGTGAACCCTGTCGAGGGTGACTACCCGAATGTGAAGCCGCTGGTGCGGCTGAGCTACCAGTTCGAAGGCAAAAATGAGGGGAAGCAATGAGCAAGTTTGAAGTCAAAGTCGTGGGCGGCACGCCGATCAAACGCCCTGAAGGAGCAATCAAGCGGCTGCGCCGCCGTATCGGCGGGATGATCAAAGCCGTGCTGCTGCGCCCGCGCATGATCGTTCTGACGGGCATCGCTGGCTTTTTTGCCTTCGTCGGCACGCCTCATGTCGGCTGGGACTACCAGTGCAGGCATCCGATGCGCGGGTTCGGCTCCTGCAACTCGGTTTCCTGGTGCGCCTACTACGGCATCCAAGGCCGCCGCGAAGAACGACCTGCACACGGCGAGCGCTGCAAGCTGGTGACGTTCCTGCCGCTGGATTTCAACAAACTGATCGAAGGAGTTCAGAAATGAGCAACTACACATTCGCCCGCGATATAGATGACTACTACTGGAACAAGTTCGAACGGGTTGCCGAATATTTCGGCCACACGAACAAAGATGAATACGCCCTCCACCTATTCATCCACGCGATCCTGAAAGCCGAAATGTGGATGAATGCCGATCACTATTCAAAACATGAACAGATGATCACCAATTTCGAAGAGGAAGCGCGTCGAGATTGGGATCAATACATCGATGAATTCCAGAATTCTAAAGGGTTCTGCGAGGATGAACTACCCTTCTAAAAACCGCAGAAATTTGCGGTTTTTAGATAAATTCTGATAAAATTAAGATGGGTATTTAGAGATACCCATCCCCAAAGTGGGAGATGTAGTATATGCGCGATGAATTTAATACGGAAGGTCAACACGACCTTTTCGGCAAGGCTCGCTCGTCCCCGAAGAGCATCCTGACCGTAGACGCGGAGAGGTACCAGTCGTACCTCGATGGTGTCGATATGACTCAGGCGCAGAAGGAAGAGTTTCTGCAAGCGCTGTGGTCGATCATGTTCACCTTCGTCGCCCTCGGCTTCGAGGTTCATCCGCTCCAAGAAGTCTGTGGAAAAACTCCTCTGAACAGTGGTCAGGGTGCCAAAGAAGCCTTCGGTGCGGTATCCTCTGATGATCCAGACAATGAAGATAACACCAACAAATTCAGTCCTTAGCTAGGCGTGGAGGTCACATGAATAAAGATAACAACATCATAGGACAGGCCACCCAAGCGCTGATCTACTGCCGTGTGTCTTCAACGAAGCAACGGATTGAGGGCAGCGGGCTAGAGAGCCAGGAGCAGCGTTGTCGCGCCTATGCCGAAGACAAAGGCTATGACGTTGAGGCTGTGTTCCCCGATGACGTAAGCGGGGGCGGCGATTTCATGCGTCGCCCTGGCATGGTCGCTCTGCTCTCCTATCTCGATGCGCAGAAAGGTAAGCCCTATGTCGTTATTTTTGACGACCTGAAGCGATTTGCCCGAGACACTGAATTTCATTTGAAGCTTCGCCGTGAGTTCTCCAGGCGCGGTGCAAAAATCGAATGTCTAAATTTCCGCTTCGAAGACACCCCCGAAGGTAAGTTCATTGAAACCGTTATTGCTGCGCAAGGCGAGCTTGAGCGCGAACAAAATCGCCGCCAAGTGGTGCAGAAGATGCAAGCTCGTGTTGAGGGCGGTTTCTGGGTCTTTCGAGCCCCTGTCGGCTATCGCTATGTCAACGCGCCGTCAGGTGGCGGCAAAATACTTGTTCCTGACGATGTACTTGCCCCAGTTGTGCGCGAAGCGCTTGAAGGGTTTGCCACGGGGCATTTCGCCTCGCAGGCGGAAGTGCAGCGTTTCTTGGAGCGCAATCCACACTTCCCGAAAGATCGTAAGGACGGGACACTCCGCCCGATGACCGTGACGCGCCTTCTAAAGAAGGTGGTATACGCAGGATATGTTGAAGCCCCTAAGTGGGGCGTAAGCTTGCGCAAAGGTCAGCACGAAGGTCTGATCAGTTTCGAGACCTTCGAACGCATTCAAGACAATCTAGAAGGCCGCAAGCGGCTCCCTGCCGCTCGGAAAGACTTCAACGAAGACTTCCCGCTTCGTGGCTTCGTGCAGTGCGGATGCTGCGGCAACGCAATGACTGCTGCTTGGTCTAAGGGCTGCCGCAAGCACTATGCCTACTATCGCTGTGAGACGCGCGGCTGCGAAGCCAAGAGCAAGTCCGTTCCTCGGGCGAAAATGGAAAGCGCTTTTGAGGAGATCATGGAAGGCCTGCAACCTGCTCGCGGGCTATTCGATCTGGCAAAGGCCATGCTGCGCGATGCGTGGGATATGCGGCTCGCGATTTCACACGGTGAGAGGGACGAGCTCCAGAAGCAGCTGAAGGAGGTGGATCGGCAGATCGGGAGCCTCCTGGATCGGATCGTTGACGCTACATGTGCTTCGGTCGTCAGTGCCTATGAAGCACGTATCGAGAAGCTGGAGCGGCAAAAGATCGTGCTCGCCGAGAGAGTTGAAACAACAGTGCCGCCGAAGGGACGGCTGGAGGACTGTATTGAACTCGCTCTCAATTTCTTGGCAAGCCCTTGGAATATTTACAACAATGGTGACTTCGCTATGCGCCAGACAGTGCTTAGATTGGTCTTTTCAGAGCCACTGAAATACGGTCAAAATGGGGTGTATGGAACTCCCGAATTATCGTTCCCTTTCAAGTACTTAGCGGGAATTTCGGGGGCAAAAAGTGAGATGGTGCTGTGAGAGGGCTTTGGAAATCTATATCTTGATAGCCCACCTTGCACCGAAACACCTTAAAAACATAGCTTTCTAAACAATAATCTGTTTCACGGCGTTCCAATATGCCCCAGCATACACTATATGTTGAGGGGGATAGAAAAGGGGATTGGATGCCGCACGTCTCAAAGAAGCTCACCACAGCGTTTGTGAAAACCGCTCCAACGGGCAAACACTCGGATGGTGACGGGCTTTGGCTATACAAGCGCCGCGATGGTGGGGCGCAATGGGTGCTACGTTACACCTTGTTTTCCCGCCGTCACGAAATGGGCCTTGGCCGCTTCCCAAGCGTATCTCTGAAAGAAGCGCGCGAAGAAGCCGACAAATGGCGAGCGGTCGTGAGGCAGGACATAGACGCCATTAAAGAACGCGAGCGACATCGCCGGGAAGCTGAACGTAACTTGCATATTCTCAGCGACATTGCCCGAGACGCCTTTGAAAGCCGTAAGGCCGACCTGAAAGGCGAAGGCAAAGCTGGCCGTTGGTTCAGCCCCCTAGAACTCTACATACTGCCCAAGCTGGGGAAAATGCCGGTTTCGGAAATTGACCAACGCGACATTCGCGATACGCTTGCACCTATTTGGCACACGAAACCCGATACGGCGCGCAAGGGGCTGAACCGTCTTGGCATTTGTATGCGCCACGCCGCCGCGCTGGGCCTCAACGTCGATCTACAAGCGACAATGAAGGCCAAAGAACTGCTAGGGGCGCAACGGCAGGAGCGGAAAAACTATTGCGCTATGAAATGGCAGGACGTGCCAGCGTTCTATCAGACGCTCAATGGCGGCTCGATAACCGAGCTTGCTTTGCAGTTTCTCATTCTAACCGGGATGCGCTCAAAGCCTATTCGCTTCGCCCATATCGACCAGATTGAAGGCGATATTTGGACCGTGCCAGCCGATCTGTTGAAAGGCCGTGTCAACAAAACCACCGATTTTCGCGTGCCCCTGTCATATGAAGCCCAGCGCGTGATTGAACAGGCAAGACCCATGGCACGGGATGGCTTCATTTTTTCGGGCGTGCGCAAGGGCGTCATATCCGACGCAACCCTAAGCAAATTCATGACGCGCCAAGGCTATCCCGAGCGCCCCCATGGCTTTCGCTCATCCCTTCGCGATTGGCTGGCAGAAGCCACAAACGCGCCCCATGAGGTTGCCGAAACCTGTCTTGGGCATGTCACCGGCTCAACCGTTGAACGCGCCTATCGCAGGACGGATTATCTGGACCAACGCCGCGCTCTGATGGAACGCTGGGGGCAGATGACTTCGCAAGGTATCAATCAGGTTTCAAGGATTGCAAATCTATGAATGCTGGACTCGCTTGGGGTTGCCCGCCGTGGACAGACCCAATTGCATTTTCTGATTGCGGCCATTGGAACGAAAATCGCTGGCGATGGGAATTTCTACGTCGAAAACAAGAAGTTAGAACGACGTTTTTTTGTCTGGCCCTAGACTATTGGCGTAAGCGATACCCTGGGACACCAATTCCAGATCAACCTCAATTGAACTCCGAGATTCGCGAATGGAGGTTCCACTTAACCGCTCCATTGGTTGCCTCAACTGGCATAACCCCACTTCCAAATCCCGCATTTAGTCACGCCAAAATATGGTTAGATGAAAAAGTACCGAAGCCTGACCTTGATGCTCGAACAATTAGACAGTTGCACGAGGGGTTAACAAATCGGAGCGGATTGCAGTCAATGGATTTTTCAAGTGTCACGACCATAGCAATCACGTTTGAACCAAGCCAGCCAATCGAACCCCAAATCGAGGGCCTAAAAGAATATCTACTTTCGCTTCGGCACCATTCGATCAACCGACTCGAACGGTTTCATACCGATAAGCAGCTTACATATCTTAGAATACTCGACGCACGAGAACAGGGAGCTTCTTGGGCCGAATGCGTCAGTGTCCTTTCTCCAATGACAGCCAACACCGCCCAGACTGCGCGGGACGTGCACAAGCAAGCAAAGCGGCATCGAGATTCATTGTGATTTAAGCCGCCTTTTCTTTCGCAATTTTGCCAGACGATGAGTTACGCCACCTTGCCCCATGTAACCACATGGAGCATCAAAATGCGCTACCTTACATTTCGCGACCTTCAACTCAAACTTGGTGGCCGTGGTCGCAGTTCGATCTACCGCGACCTTGAACAAGGCCGATTGCCACAGCCAATGAAGCTGGGTGGTCGCTTGTATTGGAATGAGGCTGAACTCGACGCCTTTCTCAAGGCCGCACAATAAGAACCACCCCCGACCATCGGGAAACCGAGGCGCTGGGGGTGGTATATGTTCCTCCACAGAACCAGCCAACCATACACCCAGCGCCTTCCTGTAACAACAGAAGGCATACAGCAATGAAACAGGATTGTTTCTACTCAGGCAAAAGCCAAATCGCATGGACATGCAAAGCGCTCATGGACGGGCGCACCATCTCTCACAAGACAGAAATCCGCGAAATGCGGGGCTGGAGACTTGGGGCAATCATCCACCGCCTAATCCATGATTTTCAATGGCCGATAGAAACCGAATATCGCGGCCCGCTACAGGTGGCTTACTACTCACTCTCCCCAGACGCCGACCTTGCGGCGCTGAAACTGCCCAAATCGGCAAAGGTCTTGCGCCAAGGGGGTGAGGCATGAACCGGCTTCAAATCGCGTATCTACGCCGCCGCTACGGTCTCACAGAACAACAGGCCAGGTTGATTGCCGAACACGCTTACTCATGGGGCAAAGAATGACTGAACAATTCAAGCTCATAAAAGACTCGGGCACGTGGAAAGTCCTAGCGCTGAAAGGCGCTGGGCACGCCACAGAGGCCACGTGGGTTTGCCTTGGTGGTTGCCCTAACCAAATGGTCGCCATGCGCGTTTGGCTGGCCGTGACGGCACGGGGAACGCGCCATGAGTAAACGCAAAGGATACAAGAGCGGCAAAAGGGGAGCTGGGCGTCACGTCCAGCTTTCCGAACAGATGCAATGCACCCCGGCTTGGTCATCCATGCCGGTCGGCCCGCGTGCTCTCTATATCGAATTGAAACGGCGCTACAACGGACACAACAATGGAGAGATTTTCCTAAGCCACCGTGACGCAGCCCGTGCGTTGAACGTCCACAGGAATACGATTGGCGGTTGGTTTGATTGCTTGGTTGAACGCGGGTTCATCCGGCAAACATGCCCCCCATATCTCGGCCCCTCTGGCGTTGGCCGTGCATCAGTCTGGGCGCTTGAAGAAGTCACTACCTCAGACGGCAAAGTGGCTGGCCGATCTTTCGACCGCTGGAAGCCAGAAACAAGACCCCCGCACAAATCGAATGACAGGGTGTCACAATCATTGTGACAGATAACCGCTTTTTAACGGTGATTAACGGTGGTCATTCACAATATTTGTGACGCTTGGAACATCATGGGGCAAATCACGCGTCACAATAATTAGGACATATATAGATATAGCCATGGGCACCCAGTTTAGAACCGGCCAAGACCTCAAAGAAGCTAGACTCGCCCAGCGCCTTTCTCAGCGTGAATTAGCACGACGCTGCAAGCTATCACACAAGGCAGTTCAATATTGGGAAGCGCAAGTCGCCCTAGACCCCTACGGCTATGCCCCTCAGAGGCTGGCCGTGGCGTTGGGGCGGCGAATTTTTAGACCAATACGCGCGCGCCCGTCATGGGGTTTAAGTCCAGAAGTCCGAAACCGGAATGAAAAAACACCAATGCCCAGCTTTGCGCCACGAATAGCCTCCAAGCTATTCGTGGAAAGCAAAAGCTGCGGAGCAAAGACAAGACGGGGAACGAAGTGCGCTGTCAGGGCCGAACCGAACAGCAAGCGTTGCCGCTTTCATGGCGGATTATCGACCGGCCCCAAGACAGAGGAAGGCCGCTTACGTATTTCACAGGCACAAAAAAAGCGCTGGGCTAAAGCGCGCCAACCGCAAAGTGATAGGGGGATTAAAAGGGGGATTGATAATTTTTAGAATTACTTATCCCCATAAAATCAGTGCCTTAATGGGGGTTTATGGTGCTGTGAGAGAGGATTGAACTCTCGACCTCACCCTTACCAAGGGGCGGGCCTGCAGTTTCCCATGGTATCCGGCAGGCTCCGCGCGTAGTCTAAACCCCTTTCTTTGCAGGCACTTGGGCGCTATAGTCGGCTCCGGTAGTATCGGCCCGTAAAGCCGAATAGTCCCCTAATCCGTTACCCGAGCGTTACCCCGGAGCCGCAGATGAAGAAGAAGCTGACTGAGATGGCCGTGTCCAAGATCGCACCAGAGGCGGGGCGGCGGCTTGAGGTGTTCGACACGCTGACGCCGGGCCTCGCCCTGCGCGTGACTGAGCGCGGCAAAAAGAGCTGGTCCGTGATGTATCGGGTCGCGGGCCGGGGCCGCGAGGGCAACCGGGGGGCGCTGCGCCGGATGACCCTCGGGGCCTATCCCCTGATCGACCTCAAGGCGGCGCGCGAGAGGGCGCGGGCCGCAATCGACCTTGCCGACCGTGGTGACGACCCGGCGGACAAGCGCAAGGACGAGATGCGCCAGAAGGGTGAGCGGGTGTTCGAGGTCATCTGCGCCCGCTTCATCGAGCTTCACGCCAAGGCCCATACCGTCAAGTGGCGCGACACCGAGCGGCTGCTGGACACCTACGCGGTCCCGGCGTGGCGCGGCAGGCCCATCGACCAGATCGACCGGGCGGCGGCGCACGAGCTGCTGGACGACATTGCGATGGAACACGGGACCGGCGCGGCGCGCGAGGTGCGCAAGCACATCACCAAGCTGTTCAACTGGGCGGTGGACCGGGGCCTTCTGGCCGCGAGCCCGGTGGCTGGGATGCGCCGCCCCGAGCTGGGCTACACACCGCGCGAGCGGGTGCTGTCGATGGACGAGCTGCGCGCCGTCTGGGCGGCGGCGGGCAAGATGGGATACCCGTTCGGGCCGATGGTGCGCCTGCTGATCCTGACCGCGCAGCGCCGGGCGGAGGTCGCCAACCTTGAACGCGGATGGCTGCTGCCCGACCAACAGGCATTCGAGGTCCCGGCCAGCCACTACAAGACCGACCGCCCGCAGGTGGTGCCGCTGTCGGCCCCGGCGCTGGCCGTTGTCGAGGGCCTGCCCAAATGGAACAGCGGGGACTTCATGTTGTCCACCACGGCGGGCAAGCGGCCCGTCTCCGGCTTTTCCAAGGCCAAGGCCCGGCTGGACAAGCTGTCCGAGGTGGAGGGCTGGACGCTGCACGACCTGCGCCGCTCCGCCGCAACGCACATGGCGCGCCTCGGGGTGGCGCAGGAACACATTGAGCGCGTCCTGGGCCATGCGATTGAGGGCGTGGCGGGGACCTACAACCGATACAGCTACCTGCCGGAGAAGCGGGCGGCGCTGGACGCATGGGGGCAGGAATGGGTGTGACTTGGGAGCCGGTGACAGAAGCCGAAGTAGCACGAGTGCGATCTGCCTATGAGCAGCATGAGACCTTGCCAAATTCTGGCCTTGAGGACCTCGTCATTGCGGCGGACATGATGCCTGACCCGAAGCCGCTCTTGAAGCTGGCAAAACTCTGGGAGGGGATGCGACCTGCCGACCGATCTGCCGTTGCCTATGAGGTCGCACGGTTTCTTGGTGGCGATGTCGAGCCCGAAGACATCGACATCGGGAAGGCGGCGCGCGAGGCCGCGCATGTGGTCAAACCAGACAGGCGCAAGTTGGTCAGGGATGCGGGATTTGACCATGCCGTGACGACTGCTGCCCGGATTTGGGTGCTGGAGCGTGGACACAAGTATGAGAAGGGAAATACCTATCGGAGAAGCATGAACGACAGCAAGCACCTGCAACCATATCCGATGCAGACGTTCATTGCGGAATTGTTGAAACGAGCGCTGCCACCCCAAGCGCTCGCCATTCGGAACGCGACACCTAATGCCTCTGCGACACACAAGGATTTGCTGAGGATGGTCGACACTAGCCTTCGCGGACATGACGACAAGTTGCGGAAGTCCCGCAATCCACCGTCGCGCTGATTTCGGTCGGTTTCGCCCCCTATTAGCGCGACCGACCTATGGTCTAGGCCCCCGTAGTCTCTCCCCAGATGACGCCATATCCGGGGATAAAGACCATGCCAGACGCAGACACTTTGCTTACGATTGAGGAGGTTGCCGTGCGTACCCGCCTCTCCAAGCCCACCATCTACAAGCTGATCCGGCAGGGGGACTTTCCCCGCCAGCTCCGCCTCTGCGCCAACAAGGTCGCGTGGCTTGAACGCGAGGTGAGCGACTGGGTTGCCGCCCGAGCTGAGGCGAGGACGGCGGTATGAGGGGTGATGAAGAAAACGCCCCCGGCGCGGGACAGCAGACCGGGGGCGAAGGGGAGCATGTCGAAGACAACCCTGACATCATCGGGGATAGTATAGCCCCGGATGGCAACGGAGCCGACCAGAAAGACTTGTTGCCTGACCCGGATGCGGCGGTGGACTTCCTTGAGGCGTGGCGTCCCGGTGGGCCTTGGGTCCTGACCGCAATCGAGGTGGACCCGCCCAAGGGGCGCGAACCCAGAACGCCTACGGTCACGCTTTCCGATCCCGCGAAGGTGCGGCAGTGGGTCATGGATCACAGTGGCGGCGGGTGGAACCTCTACTTCACGGTAAACGTGACGCGCGGCTCGATTGGAAAAAAGCCCAAAAAGGCGGACATGGCGGCTGCAACGGGCCTCCATGTGGACGTGGACCCGAGGCCGGGCGAGGACTTCGACAGCGAGCGCGAGCGGGCGGAGCGGGTGCTGCAGGAATACAGCCCTGCGGCCACGGTCATCATCGACAGCGGGGGCGGGTTCCAAGGCTTCTGGCGGTTGGGCGAGGAGTTGGACCTACCGGGCGAGCCCGGTGACGAGGCCCGCCACCTGCCCGTGGAGGAGCGGAACCTCAAGATTGAGACGACCTTGCAGGGTGACAGTTGCCACAACATCGACCGCATCATGCGGCTGCCCGGGACCATCAACTGGCCCGGGGGGAAGAAGCGCAAGAAGGGGCGCAAGCCCGCGCTGGCCCGGGTTGTGTCGGCAGATTGGTCCCGGTGCTACACGCTGGCCGACTTTGAGCGGAGCCGGATGGCGGCCGCGGGCGCGGCATATGGCGCAGCACGGGTGAGCCTGTCCAAGGACCTGCCGAGGGTGGAGGGGCTCGAAAGCCTGCCCGCCGCCGTCAGCGACCGGACCAAGATGCTGATCACGAATGGCGACGATCCAGACAACCCGACCAAATATCCCAGCCGGTCTGAGGTCCTTTTCGCTGTGCTGTGTGAGCTGGTCCGGGCGGAGGTGGCCGACGATGTGATTGCGGCGGTGATCCTTGACCCTGACCACGGCATAAGCGCCCACGTGCTCGAACAGCCGAACCCGCGCCGATACGCCCAGAGGCAGATCCAGCGCGCGCACGACCAGGCGATTGACCCCGCGCTGCGCGAGCTGAACGACCAGTTCACGGTTCTTGAAAACGAGGGCGGCAAGTGCCGCATCCTTGAGTTTGTCGAGATACCAACCGGCTTGAAGGGCAAGACCCGCTCCGTGGTGACGCTCCAGAGCTTCGAGGACTTCCGCAACCGCTTCCTGAACCGCAGCGTGGTTGTCGGGCGGGACAAGGACGGCAACGATGTGAAGATGGCCCTCGGCAAGTGGTGGCTCCAGAATGCGGCCCGGCGGCAGTTCCACTCTCTGACGTTCCGGCCCCGCGATGGCGAGGAGGTCGGCACCGGTGCAACCCGCCAGTTGAACCTCTGGCAGGGCTTCACGGTGCCGCCCGTGCCGGGTGACTGGTCCCTGATGCGCGCCCACATCCGCGACGTGCTGGCCAGCGGTGACGAGGCGTCCGACAGCTACATCATCCGGTGGATGGCGTGGACCCTACAGAACCCGGACGAACCGGCGGAGGTCGCGCTGACCTTCCGGGGCGAGCCCGGGACCGGCAAGGGCGTGTTCGGCAGGACGATGGCGCAGCTCTTTGGGCAGCACGGACTGCACACAGGCGGCAGTGAGATGATCACGGGCCGGTTTAACAAGCACTTCCGGGACTGCTGCCTGCTGTTCGCTGACGAGGTGGTATGGGACGGGGACAGGAAGGCGGAGGCCAAGGTCAAGACCTTCCTGACCGAACCGACGCTGATGATTGAGGGCAAGGGCGTGGACGCGGTGACGTGGCCGAACATGCTGCACGTCATCATTTCGAGCAACAGTGAGTGGGTTGTCCCCGCCGGTCCCTTTGAGCGCCGCTATGCCGTGTTCGACGTGGCGGCGACCCAGCGCCAGCGGCGCGGCTACTTCGCGCCGCTCTTTGCCGAGCTTGAATCCGGCGGGCTGGCGGCTATGCTGCACGACCTGCTGGCGATGGACCTAGGGCGCTGGCACCCACGAGAGGACGTGCCCAAGACCGACGCCCTGAACGACCAGAAATCGCGCGGCCTTGACCCCATCCATTCCGAGGTGCTGGACATGCTCCACGAGGGGGCGCTGCCCTTCGACATGGCCGCCGACACGCGCGGGAGCGATGCCTGCCCGTTTGTCGCCACCAACGACTTCAAGGAGCATGTCCTGCGCCGGACGCGGGTGGCAGTGACTTCCGTTGCCGTGTCGAAGGTCCTCAAGAAGATCGGCGCGAAGAAGAACCGCAAGAGCCGTCCCTCTGGGTATGTGCTGCCGATCCTAGGCGAGGCGCGCGCATCATGGAATGCGCAGCCGGACCTGCCAGCCCAGAATTGGGATGAGGCGGCGGATTGGGCCGGGGCGATTGAACCGTGGGAGGTGAACCGAGATGAACCGGGTCGATAACCGGGTTGCACGTGTCCCGACTGAACCCGGTAGTGTTTTTCTTTTTAAAAACAATCCATTAACCGGGTTAGCCGGGATTGCCGGGGGTTTTCCGTTCCCCCGGCTCGCGGGGCACTATGCCCAAAGGGGCGAACAGTCTCGGCGGTCCTGTCTCCGAGCTTTCTACCCGGTTATCCCGGTTAAGTCGGTTAAGTGTAAGAGAGATATAGGAAAAGTGGCTACCGGGTTGAACCGACTGAACCGGGTTCGGGCATCCCGGGTCTCTCTGGGCAGTTGGACGGGCGCGCAGTTCGTTGCGTCGGAAACATCGAAACCCGTGTTCTGCGTCCCTTCTAAAAGGTCGCCTTGCACGTGTGACCTGATCGCTTGATCCGCACATTCCAGTTCGTCGCCGCAAAACACCTTGGCGTTCCTCCTGTTGGGCAATGGCCACCCCGCAAGGGTCGCGCGATCTGGCCGCCTGAAAGCCCATATTCGCAGGCGTTTATCCCCGCCGCGAAGGGCACCCCCGGAACGACCGGCACAGGGTGCTTTCGGATAGACGGCCCAACTGTGTTCGCGATATGTTCTACCTATGGTTGAGCGAAGAAATGGAGCAACAACAATGGACTGTCCGAAAGCACCCCCGCGCCGTGCCGCGATTTATGCCCGGGTATCGACCGGCGAACAGACGCCTGAAAACCAGCTTATCCGCCTGCGAGAGGTGGCGGCGCGCGCGGGCTGGGCGGTTGTGTGCGAATATGTCGAGACGGCATCCGGCGCCAGCCGCGCGCGGCCCGGGCTGGACGCGATGGTGAAGGACGCCGCGCGCCGCCGTTTCGACGTTGTGATGGCGTGGGATGTGTCGCGCCTCGGGCGATCCCTGCGCGATCTGGTGGACCTGTTCGAGACGCTGCGCAGCGTCGGCTGCGACCTCTTTCTGGAACAGCAGGCGCTCGACACCTCGACACCGGCGGGCCGCGCCCTGTTGCAGATGTCGGGCGTGTTTGCCGAGTTCGAGCGGGCGATGATCGTGGAGCGCACGAAAGCCGGGATGGCCCGTGCCCGGGCGCGCGGCAAGCAGATCGGTCGCGCCCCGGCTTCTGACGCGCTAATCGACGCGATCCGCGCCCTGCGCGCAGACGGGATAGGAATGGACCGGATCGCGCGCAACCTGAAATGCGGCAAGGGCCTGAGCCAGAGGGTTTGCCAAGAGTTCGACAAGGAGATGGCAGATGGATGAAGACAGGTTTGATGCGGTGGCGCGCCGCGTGTCGGACGGCACCCCCGGCGGTCCGGCCTATCGCGTCGGCAAGCGCGGATTGAAGATCGTGGAGGAGCTTGCCGCGCGCGGCGTTGCGGAGGCGACGATGGCCAAGGCCCTGCGGATGGGGAAGGATGCCTTTCGCGCTGCGAAGCGGCGCGATCCTGCGGTGCAGGAGGCCATCGACCGGGGCCGTGCGACCGAACACGACAAACTCGTGGGCGTCCTGCACGATCTGGCGATGGCGGGCCAGTATGTCCCGGCGATGTTCCTCTTGAAGGCGCGCCACGGATACCGCGAGGGCGAGCAGGCTGGGGCGAATGTGAACGTGAATATCGACACTGGCGGGGTGCTGGTGGTCCCTAACAAGATGACGATGGAGGAGTTCCTTGAGGCCCAGCGGCAGGAGGGCCTGTATGACAGCCCGACCCGGCCCGACACCGTGGAGCGCATCCCCTGCCAGCGCACCGTCGAGGCGGTGGTGGACCCGGAGACCAAGCGGGGGGACTAGGTGGCTGTGGACAAAGACTTGAGCTTCTAAGCCGACACGAAGATTGTTCGATTACTGTGAATCGAAAATAGTTCTATCTATCTGGCGAACGATGAAGTCAGCACTGATGACACGCCCGTAGCGCGACTTTTCTCCCCCGCGTATTACGATACCAAGCCACTTTACTCGAAAAGTTCCGTTGTCCCGAACAACCTCGAAGACTGGAGAGCCACTCATTCCGTCCTCGAAAAAACGATCCTCCGCGACAGTGCGAAAGGTGTAGACATCTTCGGACGATGTTTTGTCGATTAATTCCACGAAGCTCGACACAACCACTAAATCTACTTCGCCTGCGTAGTAATCGACGTTCTGAAGCCTTGTGGGATAGCCTAAGTTAAGGGCAATTTTTCCGACAGTTGCCGCAATTCCACTTTGTCCGCTAATCTCGAAAAATTGCGATGTAAGCATCCGGTTTGGGTACTTAGAAGGTTCGAACTCGTAGATGGCAAAATCGAGGTTATCTTCCCGTTCGATCTCTTCTGGTGTTTCGAGCGTCCACATTAGGCTTGGAGTGATGACAGATTGGCCAGGGTCGCAAACAATACCGAGTTGACCCACGGTTCCGAGTTTGCGTTGATGATCGGTCGAAACTACAAAATAGCGTCCTCGATACTTTACTCCTGTTGCGCTTCCAAAATGCTGAAATTGGTAAACCTTGTCATCAGTGCAGTTTACAAAGCGCTGGGCGTAGCGGCCAAGGTGTTTTTGAAGTTCCTTGTGGCGAACGAAAAGTCCCCCAACTTGGATCGCCGTTTCCAACGAGTAGCCGGTAATCCCAAGGTGCTTGAGTAAGTTGAACTCGCCTTGCAAAGATCGCTTCCCTTACGCCGCTGCGATGCCCATCCATTTGGAACCCACAATCAAATTGGTGGCAACAACGAATACCGCTCTGCCGCCCCATGCGCTCGCGCTATAGTTGAGCATCCGGGGCGATGGCGACCCTGACAGCGCAATGGCAGCGCGTCGGCCCCCAAACTTGAGAGGACCGACCAATGACCGCAACGCTTTCCCCCGACGACAATCCCCCGACCTTGCCCGCCGCTGGGACCTTGTATGGCCTAGCCGAACTGGCCGAGGCACTTGCGACCGCGACCCGGCTTGAAGAAAAGCACCGGGCTATGATCGAAAGGCTTGAGGCCGCGATCCTTAAGCAGTCGCAGGACGCTGCTGATAGTGCCCGCCGCGCTGGGTTCGGAAAGCTCGACGCACAAAACGCCGGAACCAAGATGGGCGTGAAGGCCCGTAATGATGTTCGCAAGATTTCTGACGATGATCGCTGGGCGATCTTGCGCCAGCTCGACGCGCTGGCCTCGGGCCTGTCCGCCTCGGATGTGCTCTGGGCTTCGCCGGTGGTCGCGCTGGCCCGCGCCGGGATGGGCAGCGACAAGCGCACGAACCATATGGCGCAGCTTTCGGGCGCTGGCCCGGCGGAGTTGCGCACGGCGGCAGCGCTGGCCGCCGCCACGCTGGATCGGGTTCTGGGCGCCAGTGTCGCGGCCCTGCTGGACCGGATGCCCGCAAAGCAGCGGATCGTGTCGCCGCAGGAACTGGCCGACCGGCTGATCGGTGACGAGGTGCGGCAGGCCCGCGCGGCCATCGCGGCGGTGAAACAGGCGCACCAGCGCGCCCTGAACGCTGACCGCGAGTTCGCTTCTGGCCGCCGCAACGCGACGGCCCGGATCGCATCGGCGCTGGCCGACCGGGACGCGGCGAAGAACGCAGACACGGCGGTGGAGGCGGGGTGATGGATCTGGTCTGGTCGCAGCGGATCGCAGAGGCATACCCGGCCCTGTTCCCGCGCCGCCTTCGGCAGGCCCACATGGCGCTGGTCTCCTGGGCCGAGGAAGCCAACCCTGACGGCTGGCCCACACCCTCGGATGTGGAACGCTTCGCGCGGCTCTACGGTGTGCCGCGCGGCCCCCTCGGGGCCTTGGTGGGGATGCTGTCGCGCCAACCGGTGAATGACCGGCGGGTGGTCGTCTGGGTCGATGCCGTGCGCGATCCCGACGCCGCCACGCCGCACCTGATCCGCCAGCACGACAACGCGGTGGTCCGGGCTTTCGGGTGGTTCTGCGCCACGACCGATCTAGGCTGGCTGAACCTGCGCGCGCCGGTCCTGCATTGACCCGAAAATGGACCGTTTCCGGCGGTGGCCGTGCTGGCCGCCCTTCGATCCACAGAAACAGGGCCGCGCCGGTTATCCCCGGCGCGACCCTTTCCGGGTGGTGGTCAGTTGAGCTTTCCGCCCCGGTGCCGTTCGATGGCCTCAGACAGTGCGAACAGGTCCTCCATCGTCCGGCAGGCCCATTCTGACAGGTCATCGGCTTCGCCCGCGACCGAGCCGTGGTAGTAATCGAGGTGCCACGCCACGGCCTCAAGCAGGTCCGCCGTGGGGCTGTAGCCGTGCTTCCCAGGGCCGTTTGCCTCCGCATATGCCGCCCGGGCGATGACCGGCCCAACCGTGCGCAGGATGGTTTCATCCTCCGGGTTCCAACTGTCCATCTCGCCCCACCAGCCGTCGCTTTCGAGGCGCTGGAGCAAGTCGAGGCGCTCCGCGATGCCGGCGAAGTCCGGTCCGGCCTCATACTCCTCGTCGGTGGTCTCCCGCTGGTGCGGCTCATGCTCCATTTGTTCAATGTTCATCTGTGTCTCCAATCAAGAGGTGGAGCGCCGCCCAGCACCGCGCCGGGCGGCGCGGGTTGCATCAGCGCACGGCCTGTTCGGCGGTCCAGCGAAGGTGCCGACGCAGCGCCGGGTGGACGCCCGAGCTGTTTGCCATCTTGTTTGCGATGCAGGCGAAGGCGCGTAGGAAGTCGGCAGCATTCGCGCTGCTGTGGTGCCACTGGTCATCTTCTGCTACCCGCTGGGCAATCATGAAGGCTGCGCGGCGGGCGGGGTTGCGAAAGCTGGGCCCGCCCTGTTGTTCGCGGAGCAGGACCGTCAGGTCGGCTCCCCGGTCGGTGATTGCGTGAAGGTGGGTCATTGATCTTCTCCTTTTCCATCCGGCCCCATCGGCCAGTGGTTGGAGAAGTCGCATGTCGCGCGCCCTGTGTCGGTCGCGCCAATCGGGGGCGTTCTGGGCGGGGATTGGTGCGACGGTCGCGTTGTTAACCTGATCGGGCCAAAAAATTAACCAATCCGGTTGACAGCCCGGGCGGCACACCACATATTGCGCGGAGATCCCAAGGAGGCACACCATGACCACAGAAATCGGAAAGGAGCTGCGGAAGCTGAGAATTGATCGAGATGAGCGCCTCTACGACATGTCTCATCAGCTTGAGAAGTCGTCGGCCTTCATCTCCGCAGTCGAGCGCGGCTCAAAAAGCCCGCCCTCGGGCTTTGAAGAGCTTGTCATCGCCGCATACCAGCTCGCAGGCGATGCAGCCGATGCCCTGCGCCGGGCCGCAGACCGGTCGCGGAAGGCATTCACAATTGAGGCGCAGACGCCGCTGGAGCGCGATGCCGCCGGTCTGATGGCTCGGCGGATGAGTTCCAAGATGGACGCCCTGTCCCCTGACGAGCTGGAGAAGATACTCGCCATCCTCCGCAAAGGAGACAGTGACTGATGGGTGACATGTCCGATTTCAGGGCTCCGGCTATGAGCTGGGCGCAGGTGGACGCTGCCGCTGACAGTGTCCGCAACAGCTTCCGGCTTGAGGAGGTGCCCTACTTTCCGGTTGTCGACGTTGTCGAGAAGCTGCTGGCCAACCGGTTCGAGGAAATCAGCTTTGAAATCTGCACACATGCAGAGATGGACGGTGCTGAGGGGCTGACGTGCCCCAGGGGGCGGTTCATCCGCATCCGCGAGGATGTGTATGAGGAGGCTTGCACCGGCGGCGTTCGCGCCCGATTCACGTTCGCCCATGAACTGGGCCACCTCCTCCTTCACACCGATGCCGACAAGCCGCTGGCGCGCGCTATGTCGAACGAGCGGCTCAAGCCGTATCGGTCTGCCGAGAAGCAGGCAAACCGCTTTGCCAGCACGCTGTTGATGCCGGGTCGCCACATTTCGATCCTCGACAGCGCTGAGGACTTGATGGAGCGTTTCGGCGTCTCCCGGCCCGCCGCCAGCTACCGCCTTGATGATCTTGTAAAGAGGGGGTGGTTCTAACGAAAGAAGGCTCAGGTTGGCGCCCGAGCCTCCTCACAGATTTCTTCATCGTGCATCAGGGGCTTGACGATGCAGAGCCTCCCGGAAGCGCAAATCAGTCTCCTAAGCAGGACTGCACATAGCGCAATCTGGGTTCAAAGGCAAGATACGCCCCGAAGTGGAGAGTGTAATGACCAAGCGTCACACACCCCCTCCGCCGGGATACCGGTATGTCTTCCGCCCTTGGCGGACATGCCCGAAGACCGGCACCCGGCTCTACGCGAAAGCGTTTGGGCTGCGGGCGTGGCCTATTCTGATCCCGGAATAGACACCCCACCCAGATCAACGGGGGGCGCGATGAGTGCGCCTCCCACCCTCAATGCAACTATGAAAGCAGAACAGATGAAATCGAAATCGTTCAAAGTTGGCCGCAGCGCAAAGACTGGCCGTTTCACCACAGTCAAGAAGGCGACGCAGCGCAAATCCACCCACGTGGTGGAGACCATCAAGAAGAAGTAACCCCTATCGTCGTGCCCCGCAGCAGCGCTCGCGGGGCACGACACCTTAGAGGAGATCAACATGGTAGAATACACCGACCTGCCGCCCGAGGCGGCTGAGCTGATCCAGCGCCAGTATGACATTGACCGCGCCGACGCCGGACCCAAGGCCCCGGTCTCGGGCTTTCGCTACCGGGGCGTCCAGATTGAGAGCCGGTGGGCGATCCTTTCAGAGCTGGACACTATGCGCCGGATCATCGACGCCATGCCCGAGCTGCTGGCGCGCCGTCTGGAAACGATCTGGTGCGATTCAAACGCCGGGGCCTGCTACACCGTGACCGTGCGGCCCGGCCTATGGGTGTCCGACCTCCGCTGGGCAATCGCTGGCGCAGTTATGGAGGCCGGGGGCGGCCACAACGGCATCATGGTCGAGGCGGACGGCGGCAACGGCTGCCACATCGACCCCGACTGGGGTGAGGAGGGGTGAATCGGCTTGGGGTAACGCTGGGGTAACGCAGGGCTTCCCCGCCGTCTGACCCGTAAGTGCTTGTTTTTTTGGGTTGGGTGGTGCTGCTGGAGAGAATCGAACTCTCGACCTCTCCCTTACCAAGGGAGTGCTCTACCTCTGAGCTACAGCAGCCCGCTGTTTTCCAGTTAGCTACCCCGGGCGTTACCCCGATGCAAGCGGGCTCTGGAAAAGCCCTTTAGTTTCAGCCGCCTTGGCCAGCGGAGCCGCCCCTTACCAAGGGTGTGCTCTACCACTGAGCTACCACAGCATCTCGTTTCCAGTTCGTAACCCCAGGTGTTACCCCGTGGCAAGAAGGTTCTGGATTAACCCTTCTAATTCAACACTATCTCCCGGCCAAGTTTCCCCAACCAAACGGGGCGCCACACGACCGGGCCACGCCATCCCGCAGTCGTTTTGACGCGCGGGAAACGCGTGGCGGGTGATTAGACGCAAACGCCTTCGCGTGCAAGCGCAATCTGGACTGTTTTTGATGCCTCCTCTATGAGGTGATTATGAGCAGTAAAACTCCCGCCAAACCGACACCGCGCCGTGACGACCGGCTCAAATCAGCGCTGAAAGCCAACATGGCCCGCCGCAAGGCCCAAGCCAAGGCGCGCAGCACGCCACCCAAGGGCAGTAACGAGAAAAAGGACGGCTAAGCCATGGATCAGATCATCGTCACCGGAAATGGTGAACTCCGGGGCGAGATCCCCATCGCCGGCGCCAAGAACGCCTGCCTCACGCTGATGCCGGCCACACTTCTCAGCGAAGAGCCGCTGACGCTGACCAATGCGCCCCGCCTCAGCGACATCAAGACGATGACGGAACTGCTCGGCTCGCTGGGCGCCGAAGTCACCTCGCTGCAAAACGGCCAGGTGTTGGCAATGTCGAGCCACGACATCAACAACCACATCGCCGACTACGATATCGTGCGCAAGATGCGCGCCTCCAACCTGGTGCTGGGGCCGATGCTGGCGCGGCTCGGCCATGCCGTCGTCTCGCTGCCCGGCGGCTGCGCCATCGGTGCGCGCCCGATGGATCTGCACATTCACGGCCTCGAAGCCCTCGGCGCCGAGATTGAACTGAAAGACGGCTATCTGCATGCCAAGGCGCCCGGCGGGCTCAAGGGCGCCGTGATCGAATTTTCATTTGCCTCCGTTGGTGCCACCGAAAACGTAATGATGGCCGCGACGCTGGCCAAGGGCACGACGGTGCTGAAAAACGCCGCACGCGAACCCGAGATTGTTGATCTCGCCACCTGCCTGCGCGCCATGGGGGCGCAGATTGACGGCGACGGCACCTCAACGATCACCATCCAAGGCGTTGACCGCCTGCACGGCGCCACCCATCCGGTGGTGACCGACCGGATCGAGCTTGGCACCTATATGCTGGCGCCTGCGATTGCAGGCGGCGAAGTGCTGTGCCTTGGTGGCAAGCTTTCTCTGGTCGGGGCGTTCGTCGAAAAGCTCGACCAGGCCGGTGTCGATGTGACCGAAACCGACCGTGGCCTGCTGGTGCGTCCGCGCAATGGCCGGGTGAACGCGGTCGATGTGACGACCGAACCCTTCCCCGGCTTCCCAACCGATTTGCAGGCCCAGATGATGGCGCTGCTCTGCACCGCCAATGGCACGTCGGTTCTGGAGGAAAAGATTTTCGAGAATCGCTTCATGCACGCCCCCGAATTGATGCGCATGGGCGCCGATATCGACGTGCATGGTGGCAATGCAACAGTGCGAGGGGTTGAACGCCTCAAAGGCGCGCGCGTCATGGCGACCGATCTGCGCGCCTCTGTTTCGCTGATCCTCGCCGGGCTGGCGGCGACAGGCGAAACGGTGGTGAGTCGGGTCTACCATCTTGATCGCGGCTATGAACACGTGGTGGGCAAGCTCCAGGGGGTTGGCGCCAAGATTGAACGGGTCAAAGAACAATGAGCCAGGACGCAACTTTCGAAGAGGGTCACGAGGCACCGCTCAATCTTGGCGCGCTTGACGCCGAAGATCTCAAGGTCATCTCGGCACTCGCTCAGGATGCCGTATTCCCGATCTCTGAAATGCGCTTTCAGGCGCGCAAACGCCGCTTCGCGCTTTTGCTCAACCGCTTTCGTTGGGAAGACAAGGGACGCGAGCGCCACGGCCCGGAACGGGTACAATCGCTGCTGGTGTTCGACAACGTGCTGCATGTGGCGAGCCAGGGGCTTGACCGCTCCGACCCCGAGGTCATCCTGTCGCTGCTGGCAATAAGCTGGGAACCGGGCGAAGATGGCACCGGCCACGTCCTTCTGACTTTGGCGGGCGACGGCGCGATCCGGCTTGAGGTTGAAGCATTGGAAGCCCGGCTGAAAGATGTGACCCGCCCCTATCGCGCGCCGTCCAGACACGTTCCGGACCATCCCGACGACTGACACTGAAGGAATTGCGCCGCCTGCGGCGTCTCCGGTTCTCCAGGAATTGCGCCGCCTGCGGCGTCGCGGGGGGCGCCTCGCTTCGCTCGGCGCCGACGATTGGCAAGGCTGTGCAACGCCCAGACGGCAGCGCGAGCGTTGATTTCGGGATTTGGATATTTTTGGCAAGATGAATGGCGCAGCCTTTCATGGCTTTGCGTCTTGAGCCGCGAGGTCTGAGCGCCTATCACGCGGAGCATATTGCCTTGACCTTATGACGGTCAGACCAAGGAGTGCCACCGATGCCCGTGATCCTCGACGCCACAACCGCCGATTTCGAGGCGCAGTTTTCCGCCCTTCTTGGCGCCAAGCGCGAGGACAGCCCCGATGTCGATGAAGCCGTGGCCGGGATCATTGCAGATGTGCGCGCGCGCGGCGATGAGGCGGTGATTGCGCTGACGGCAAAGTTTGATCGACTGGTGCTGACCCCGGACACATTGCGGTTTTCTGCGCAGGAGATCGAGATGCATTGCGCGGCCGTGCCCGCCGATGAGCGCGCGGCACTGGAACAGGCCGCTGAACGGATCGAGGCTTATCACGCGCGCCAGATGCCGGAAGACGCGCTCTGGGAAGAAGAAACCGGCGCAAAGCTCGGCTGGCGCTGGAGCGCAGTATCGGCGGCGGGGCTTTATGTGCCGGGCGGCTTGGCCTCTTATCCCTCATCGGTTCTGATGAACGCGATCCCCGCCAAAGTCGCCGGGGTTGAGCGGCTGGCCATCACTTGCCCGACCCCCGATGGCGTGGTCAATCCGCTGGTGATCCTCGCGGCCAAGCTTGCCGGGGTAGACGAGATTTACCGCATCGGTGGTGCGCAGGCGATTGCGGCACTGGCCTATGGCACCGAAAGCATTCCGCCGGTCGACAAGATCACCGGGCCGGGCAACGCCTTTGTCGCCGCCGCCAAACGGCGGGTGTTCGGCAAGGTTGGCATCGACATGATCGCCGGGCCGTCCGAAATTCTGGTGATTGCCGACGCCGACAATGATCCTGATTGGCTCGCGCTCGACATGTTGAGCCAGGCCGAACATGACGAGAGTGCGCAGGCGATCCTGATCACCGACAGCCCGGTGATGGCCAAGGCGGTTCAGGTGGCGATTGAACGCCATTTGCAAACACTGGAACGGCGCGAGATTGCCGCTGCAAGCTGGCGCGACAATGGCGCGGTAATCCATGTGCCGGATCTGGCCACCGCCGCGCGATTGTCAAACCGCGTCGCTCCCGAGCATCTGGAACTTTGCGTTGCCGACCCGATGGCGCTGGCCGACGACATCACCCATGCGGGGGCAATTTTCCTTGGTGCGTGGACACCCGAAGCCATTGGCGATTACGTCGGCGGGCCGAACCATGTGTTGCCCACCGCGCGCTCGGCACGGTTTTCTTCGGGGCTATCGGTGCTGGATTTCCTCAAGCGGACAACGCTGGCGCAAATGACGCCCGAGGCGCTGCGCGCCATTGGCCCGGCGGCGGAAACTCTGGCCAATTCGGAAAGCCTTGAAGCGCACGGCCTGTCGGTGCGCGCCCGGCTTAATCATTTGAATAAACCCTGAGGCAACACCTGTCTGCAATCAGATGCCGCCCCATTGGCAACCCGCCTGATCCACGCTAGCAGTTGCGCGCGCAGGCTCAGGAAACGTTATAGCGAAAGTGCAATCAGTCATGTCCCGGATCAGCCAGATAGAGCTCGACGACAGCAATCTGCCGCCGCCAACACCTGAGATCGAGCAGGAGCGCAAAGTCGCGATGTTCGACCTCTTGGAAGAAAACAGCTTCACCCTCCCCAAACGCGATGACCGCATCGCGCCGGACGGGCCGTATCATGTCGACCTGTCGATCCGTGAAAAGCGGCTGGTGTTCGACATCTCAACCGAAAGCGGCGAGAAGGCGTCAGAGTTTCATCTGTCGCTGTCGCCGTTCCGCCAGGTGGTCAAAGATTACTGGGCGATCTGCGAAAGCTATTTCAATGCGGTCAAGAACATGCCGCCAAGCCAGATCGAGACCATCGACATGGCCCGGCGCGGCATTCACAACGAAGGTGCGCGGGTGCTGCAAGAGCGGCTTGACGGCAAGGCCGACGTTGACACCGACACCGCACGGCGGCTGTTTACGCTGGTCTGCGTGCTGCATTTCGGAGCCTGACACAGCAATGACCAGCCCCCTGCCCCAATCGGTGCTGTTTTGCTGCGACCACAACGCCGTGCGCTCGCCCATGGCGGAAGCCATCGCCAAGAAGCTCTACGGCTCGTCCACCTATCTGCAATCCGCCGGATTGAAGAGCGATCTTGACGTTGATGGTTTTGCCATCACGGTCTGTGGAGAGGTCGGTGTCAAACTGGAAACGCACCGCTCGCGCAGTTTCGAGGATATGGATGACTACGGCGATCACCTGTCGTCCTATGATCTGATCATCGCATTGTCGCCCGCGTCACATGCCCGCGCCAGGGATCTGACACGCCCGTTCCACACCGATGTGGAATTCTGGCCGATCACCGACCCCACGGGACAGGGCGAAACCCGTGATGCCAAGCTTGAGGCCTACCGCCGCACGCGCGACGAGATCATCGGCCATCTGACACGTCACTGGGGCGGAACGCTCGCAAGTTAAGACGGTTTGCGCCGCCTGCGGCGTCTCCGGATCTTCAGGTATTGCGCCGCCTGCGGCGTCGCGGGGGGCCTCGCTACGCTCGGCGCCGACAATCGGCAAGGCTGTACTACGCCCAGACGGCGGCGTGCGAGTTGATTTCGGAATTTGAGTATTTTTGGAAAGATGAAAAGGCAATGACAGCGCACGGTCCGTTAAGGCTTATTGCCGCAGAGTCGCCCGGATCGCATGGCAGCCGGGGGACAGCCGGACGGCAGCCGGAAGTCACCCCCCGTTCCTGAGGCTCATTTCCGCGTTAACCCTGTGGTGCGGAGGGGTCAGGTCCGATTAATCCGCGCCGCCATCGGTGAACTGCAAACGCGCCAGACGGGCATAAAGACCACCCTCTGCCACCAATTCCTCGTGCTTTCCGATGGCCGCAATACGCCCCCCCTCAAGCACCACAATCCGGTCGGCTTTCTTCACGGTCGCAAGGCGGTGCGCCACAACAATGGTGGTGCAGTTTTCCGACAACCGGTCAACCGCCGCCTGCACGGCGCGTTCGCTTTCGGCGTCCAGCGCGCTTGTCGCCTCGTCCAGAAGCAACACTGGCGCATCCCGCAGGATCGCGCGGGCGATGGCGATCCGCTGTTTCTGTCCGCCTGACAAGAGCACGCCGCGCTCGCCCAGCGGGCTGTCGTAACCCTTTGGCAAAGCTTCGATAAACTCATGTGCGGCGGCGGCGCGCGCAGCCGCTTCTACCTCGGCGTCGGTGGCTTCTTCGCGGCCAAAACGGATGTTCTCGCGCGCGGTGGCGGCAAAGATCACCGGGTCTTGCGGCACCAGCGCCATGGCCTGCCGGAAATCGCCCTGCGTCAGCGTCGCGAGATCCTGACCATCGAGCAGAACGCGCCCTGCAAGCGGGTCGTAAAAGCGCTGGATCAGTTGAATGATCGTCGTCTTACCTGCCCCCGAAGGACCGACCAACGCGACGGTTTCTCCCGGTTGCACAGTCAACTCAATATCGTGAAGTGCAGGCATGTCCGGGCGCGACGGATAGGAAAAAGTAACCTTTTCAAAGGTAATCTCGCCCTTGACCGGACGTTGCAACGCAAACGGTTGCGCCGGATCTGTCACCGCATCTTCGACTTCAAGCAGATCGACCAGCCGTTCGGTGGCACCGGCCGCGCGTTGCAACTCGCCCCATATTTCGCTCAGCGCCGCCACGGCGCCCGCCACAAGGACCGCGTAGATGACAAACTGAACCAACTCGCCGGAACTCATCAATCCCTGACGCACATCATGCGCGCCGATCCACAAGACGCCCACGACCCCGGTAAAGACCAGGAACATCACCAGCACCGTCATCACCGCCCGCACCGTGATCCGGCGCCGCGCCACGTCATAGCTTTTCTCGGTCACATCGGCAAAGCCCGCGCGGCTGGCCCCTTCGTGGGTAAAGGCCTGCACGGTCTGCACCGCGCTCAAGGCCTCGCTCGCCATGCCCGAACTGGCCGCGATCCAATCCTGGTTCTCGCGCGACAACACGCGCAGGCGGCGCCCCATCACCAGGATCGGCACGATCACAAGTGGCACGATCAACAACACAAGCCCTGTCAGCTTGGCCGAGGTGAGCAGCATGAGCACCATACCACCCAGAAAAATCAACACGTTACGCAAGGCCACGCTGATAGACGAGCCGATTACCGAAAGGATCAGGGTGGTATCGGTGGTGATCCGGCTCAACACTTCGCCAGTCATGATGGTCTCGAAAAAGCCCGGGCTCATGCCAATCACGCGATCAAACACCGCCTTGCGAATATCGGCCACCACACGCTCGCCAAGCCGCGTCACCAACGCATAGCGCAGACCCGTGCCCACCGCCAACAAAGCGGCAATCGCAACGGCGGCTCCGAAGTATTTGTCAAGCAGCGCATCGTTGTGGGTGTTGAAATTGTCGACCACACGTCGCACCGCCATCGGCAGCGCCAGCGACAGACCCGCAGTGAGTATCAGCGCCAGCCCCGCCAGCACCAACAGCATTCGATAAGGCAACAGGAATGGCACCAGCCCTCTGAGCGCACCCACGCGTTTGGATTTTTCCCGCTCGTTCTCGCCCGTGCTGGGCACCGCCTGCCTGGCCATGCGCGGCTCCTTACCTGTTTCACAGCGTCTTTTCAGCTATGGGGCTTCATGGCTGCGCGCGCCGCCATGGTCAACCCGAGTCTTGGCGAAACAAGGCCGCCTATGCGCGCTCAACGACCGGCTTTCCCACGCCTTTGCAGCCCGCTGCAACGGATCGGTCTGCTGATCTTTGGGGGGAACGTCTGTTACCAATGTGGTTTGGAGCGGGCGGCGGGAATCGAACCCGCGTCATTAGCTTGGAAGGCTAAGGTCTTACCACTACACAACGCCCGCTCAACACTTGCGTGTCACTATTTCATAGCACTTTTAGGGTCAAGCAATATATGGCCGTTCACACTCGCCAAGACGTAGACTAGTTCACCAAAGCACCGGCCGCGCTGCTCGGAGCTCTACATTGCTTTACTTCACTTCGCTTTACTTCACTTCAGCTCAAAGCCTGAAACTCAACCCGCCGGTTTTCATCGGCCGAAGGGTTGTTGGGGTTGATCGGAAAGCGTTCACCCAGCCCGACAGTCTCCAACCTCGAAGCGGCAATGCCGCATTCCTCCGTCAGATGTCGCGCCACTTCGCGCGCCCGCAGGATCGACAAACGCTCATTATATGCGTCGGTTCCCTTGGTGTCGGTATGGCCGACGATGCGAATTTTATTGATCGGTGATGTCTGCAAAACAATGCACATTTTTTCCAGCTTAGGCTTTTGCGAAGCGTCAAGCGCGGCGGAATCAAACCCAAACTCAATATGCAAATTTACCTGCAGCTCCGGCTTAAACTGGCCATAGACAAGCGGTTTGTTTGGGTCGGTCGCGCCCGCCAATGTGACCTTTGTGTCCGAGCCAGTCGTAGCAGTGCTGCCCGCCACAGTGGTGGTGACGGTGGCGCCGGTCACACTGTCCGAGGATGCCGTGCTTGTCGTTGTCTCAACAGTTGAACTGGCGGTTTCAGTCGATGTTTCGGTCGATGTGGCGAGGCCTGTCGCGGTCGTCTCGCTTGCCCTCGCCGTCTCTACAGATGGTTCCACCGTAGAGGTTTCTGAAGTGTCTTTTGTGGCCGCGACATCTTGCGAGGGTGTTAGCGTTACAACCACCTGCTCGCCTTTATCGTCGGTCGCGATGTCTTCTACTGTGATAAGCTTGAGCCCGCGATCCTGCCCATTGCCAAGACCGCGTGTCTTGGCGCTGCCAAACGCCTGAACCTGGCGCTCAAAGGCGCTACGGATATCATCAACGCTCATGTCGTCTTGTGCGTAAGCGGGGGCTGCGGAATAAAATAGCGCACCCGCCAGCGCGAGGAATAAGGAACTTCGCATCTTATGCACCTATGAAAATAGAGTCTTGTATGAGGTATCGCCTAGGGTATCATCAAACGAGATTCAATTCAGCCTTATTCTAAGAGATTGCGACTAATACACGTTTAGCCCCGTAAATTTACGGTCGTGCTGTGCCACAGGGGGTCATAAATTGACCACACCAACCACACGAATACCGCCCCTGAGGCAAACCGCACCGGTTTTTTTCGGGGCGGGAATGACCCACAGCGGAATGGTGCGCGAGAAGAACGAAGACGCCATTCTAACCGATCCTTCCGGCATTCTCTGGGCTGTCGCGGACGGTATGGGGGGGTATGGCAACGGCGACGTGGCCTCAGAGATCGTGATCGAATGCCTCTCAACAGTACCCGACAACGTGCTGGCCGGTCCGGCATTGCAGTCGCGTCTGGAAGAGGCCAACCGACGTATTCGAGAGCACAGTCTGAAAGCCTGCACCGGCAATATTGGCGCCACGGTGGTGGCCATGATGATCCAGAATTCAGTGGCCCATCTCGCCTGGGCCGGGGATTGTCGCGTCTATCTGATGCGCAGTGGCCAGTTGCGGTTGCTTACCCACGACCACACGGTTGTGCAGGACCTGGTTGATCAAGGGTTGATTCCGGCTTCCGGGCGCGAGGTTCACCCAGAAGCGCATGTGGTGACCCGCGCAGTCGGCTTTGGCGAAACGATCGAGATCGACACGCGGGCCGTGCCGCTGGTTGCGGGTGATCGCATTTTGATGTGCAGTGACGGGTTGACCGCTTGCATCGGCGATCAGGAAATTGCCGATACTCTTGCAACAGGCGCTGGTCCAGAAGCGATCTGTCGTCAACTCACCACCTCAGCGCTCGAGTCTGGGGCGCCAGACAACCTATCGGTTATCGGCGTCTTTGCGAGGCACGCGTAATGCGGCAAGGAACGTTGATTGGGCCGATTATCATCGCCATCGGATTAATCGTGGCCGCCATTTCCTTTGCGCTCGTCGGCGCACTTCTTGAGACAGCCGGGGGCAGCACCGAGCTACGCCTTGAACGTTTTGAGACTGCTATGAGCCGTTTGCGCGCCGAACAGGACGAATTGCGCAGCGAGTTGCAAGATGCCCGTGTCGAGATCGAAAGGTTAAGCGAAGACATGGCGCTGCGGGCATCGCAACCCGCTGCCGTGCCCGACATAATCATAACCTCCCCTGATTTGACCGGCGATGATAGCGGCGAAGAAGGCCCCGGTATCGAAGCCCCAACAGAACAAATGCTACTGGCCAAAGCACGCTTCAACAGGGGCGTTACACAACCGGGCAACCGGATAATGCTTGAGGTGATGGGCCATCCGCGCGACAGCTATTCCACCAATTGCCAAGCGGTCACCAACCCCAGAATCAAAGCCCTTCTTGAAACACGCCAAATCGGACCGATCCGGGTCACGATGGTCAAACCGGCGCTGGAGTCGCTGGAGCGGATCTACAATCAACTAAAAGAGGATGAACCCGATCTCGCTGCCAAGCTTGGCACCGCAGGAGCGCTTTGTGCGCGCCTTATTCGCGGCTCCACCCGCTCGGTTTCAAATCATTCCTGGGGCACAGCGATAGATCTCAAAATCGAAGGCAAACTTGACCCCTTTGCCGATGGCAGCACCCAGTTTGGTCTCTTGCTGCTGGCCGAGTTATTCAATGAAGAAGGCTGGTTTTGGGGGGCAACATATCGGCGCGAGGACTCGATGCATTTCGAAGTGGGGGTCGAAACGTTGAAGAAATGGCAGAGCGAAGGAAAGCTTTAGGCCATGTCAGGGCGTCAGACCAGCCAAAGGAATACGGCCTATGGCCAAGCTGCCCAACCGGTTTGGTCCTTTATGGACACCATCGAGCACGATGCACAAGCAGGCGAACAGCGGTTGATCGAACGCGCAACCGCGCTTCTCGACAGGTTCGAAATCCAAGCCAAACGTGGCGGTGCGCCCGATGCCACGCTCAAACCTGCGCGCTATGCCTTGGCGCTGTTGATCGACAAACGCGCACGACAATTGCCCGGGCTACGGCTCTCCACCTGGACGGTTCTGGCCGGACAGAAACTGTTTGAAGGGCGTGAAATAACGCGTGAAAGATTGCATACCTTTCGCGATACCGCCCGTCGACAAGGACGCGAGTTTGACGACCTCGGGTATTTTCTCGATCAGGTGCTTGAGCGCATCGAGGGTTTGCGCAAAGGCCCTCAGATGTACCGCTCAAGCAATTGGGGCGGTTGGATCGCAGCAACATTGATACTCTTTGTCGCCTCTATCGTGATCTATGCCTGCTTCATCGAATACCGATTTCAGTCCCGCTTGATGGCCGAATTTAAGACGGAAATCGTCGAAATCGGGCTCGACCGCGACCCCGAAGGCGCAGACTTGGTTGCACGACTCAACCAATTGGCCGAGGCCAAAGGACGATTGAATCGCGCAGCCCAAAAAGCCCCGTTCAGACGCGCCTTTCGCTTGCCTTGGGTCGATAGCGAAACCCAGGCTGATCAGATCTATGCCTCCGAGATCACCGCGCGTGTCCCGCGCGTTGTGGGTGACGCAATCGAACACGCAATTGCAACCGAGGGCGAAGGTCTCGCGCTCTATGACGCCCTCAGAACATGGGCCGTGCTGAACGGTGACAATGATTGGCAACCCGCCTATGTCGTCGGCTGGCTGGAAGATAACCAGGCGGCGTTGGGCCTTGATGGCCTTTCAGAGCATGCAGCGACGCTCTCGGGTCCAGATACCGAACTTCTGGCAAAAGACCCTCTACTGATGGAACAGGCCCGGCGCTTCGCAGCCGAAGCCGAAGAGCCCGATCTGGCATGGCTTGAGTTGCGCAGAGCCGAAGAAACCCGCGCCCTTGCACGCTGGCGTCCCGAAGCAGAGGTGCCCGGACTCGAGGAAGTGGTGCTGCGCCGTTCAGGCAAGCCCGTGAACGCCGGAATGCCGGGGCTGTTCACCCAAGCAGGATGGACCCACGCGCGAGAATTCGGTGTCGGGCTTTCCGTGCAACGCGCCCGCAGCGTGGCACAGGGAATCACCGGTCAGGCATTGACGCCGGTCAACGCTTCTCCCGATCTGGTGCTTGATCGCCTTAACGCCAACACAATCGCGGCTTGGAAAACCTTCCTGACCGATTTACGCGTCCGCCCCTTTGCCAAACGCTCAACCGCCATTGAAGTGTCGGGGAAGCTTTCGCTGCCCGACAATCCAATTTCTCAGCTTTTGGGAAAAACTTGGCTCGAAGCCGGTGGTGCCGACCGAAGCCGCAGCCACGCACAACAGCTCCGCCTCGCGCGCGAGTTCGGCTCAACAATTCAATACATCGAACAAGGCCGCATGGCCGAAATCTCGCGCCTGTTTTCTATGCTCAACGTCGCCTTGGGCTCAATTGATCTGAACGCGGAACGTGGCAGCCAACGTCTGATGACGTGGCAGGACACCGCCCGCTCAATTCAGGCGTTAAAGGCCGCCCCTTCGATCGTGGTGCAGATTACCGAGGATGTTCTGGCGCAATCGGCCGCAACTCAGTCAGAGGACGGCTCGAACCCCTTGACCCGCAAGTGGCAACAACTGGTCTATCCGGCGTGCCGCCAAGCGCTGGAGGGGCGTTATCCCTTTGGCGACGGCTCTGATGCCGATTTCAATAGTGTCACCGGCCTTCTGGGGTCGAATGGGCAATTGACCCTTTTTGCGAGAACCGCTGCATTGCCCTTGATAGAAACGGATGTCAGCCCCTGGCGATGGAAGCCCGAAGCCCGGTTTGCCGGTTTGAAACCCGAAAGCGCCGCCTTCTTCGAGCGCGCGTTTGCTGTCTCCGACGCGCTTTTCGGCGCGACCGGGCAAATCGAACTTGATCTGTCGTTGACCGCTTTGGCCGAACGCGGCGAGACCGTTTTCGCCATTGGTGGCGTGGGTGTCCCGGTGCGAGCGCGCGGCGCACCAGCGATGTTAAAATGGCCGGGACCAGAACCTGCCAAGGGGTTGGAAGTGGCCTTCACAGATGGCACGAAAAACGCCCGAATTTTGCATGAAGGCAATTGGAGTCTGATCCGGCTGATTGATGGATTGCGCCTAAGGGTGCGCGACAAGGGTCAACGCGTTCTGCTCGATCTGCGGACAGATTCGGGGCGGATATTCCTGGAGATGGGGTTTGATCGCCCCGTGAACCCAGTTTCGACCAGAGCGCAAATACGGGGGTTTTCCTGTCCTGCGGCGCTATAGCTTTTGCGGTAAAATGTTGCGAATCCGAGTATAGTTCTACTCATTGGATCATTTCTTAAGTGTATTTCACGCCCGGCAAGAGGATTCGTCAGAATGGTTTTAGAGCGATATATTGACGTCACCACGCCACTGGGCGACGGCCCCGATGGTGCCCCGGCGCTGCAATTTGAGCATCTGATTGGATCGGACCGCCTAAGCGCGCCTTTTCGCTACGAGCTGACCTTGCAAAGCGAAGACCCTGAAATCGCCTCCGACAAACTTCTGGGAGAAGCGATGTCCATCACGATCAAACGCAGCCAAAGCGTCGATGAGGCGCCACGCTTCTTTCATGGGATTGTCGATCAGTTCAGCTATCGCGGCAATGAATCGGGCGGACGATTTCAATACCGCCTGATCTTGCGCCCATCCTTCTGGTTTTTGTCCAAAACCATGGACAACCGGATCTTCCAGCGCATGAGCGTGCCCGACATTGTCTCGCAGGTGTTGGATGACGCCGGGATGAGCGACTATCGCCTTGAGCTGTCAGGCAGCTATCCCGAGCGTGAATACTGCGTGCAATATGGCGAATCCAACCTAGATTTCGTGCAACGGCTATTGGAACACGAGGGCATCTTTTACTATTTTGAGTTCGATGATGGCGCCCACACGATGGTGATCTGCGACAAGCTCGACAGCCTCAAAGACGCGCCCGCCTGTGAAGAACTGAAGTTTGAACAAAGCAGCCAGCAACGCACCGGAGAACAAGACATAATCTCGCGGATTGAGCGGATAGACACTGCCTCACCCGCGAAATGGGTTCATACCGATTACGATTTCGAAAAACCCTCGGCGGATCTGATGACGACCTCGGATATGTCTGGCTGGCATACGAACGACGACAAAGAACGCTATTCCTATCCTGGTAAATACATTGAACATGGACGTGGCGCCGATCTATCCGATTTACGTGTCGAAGAAGGGCGCGCGCTTTCACAAGTTATTCACGCCAACAGCACCGCGATCCCGCCCTGCTCCGGCCAGAGCTTTAGCTTGGTAGGAAGCCTGCGCGAGGCCGACAATATCAAGTTCGTGATCCTCAAATCGTCCTACGAGATCTGGGAAGGGCAATACGCCGCCGGGCTGGCCAATGAGGAGCAAGAACAAGGCTTCAAGGCACAGTATGAGTTGATCCCTGCCGACACATTCTACCGCCCGGCACGGCTAACTCCGAAACCGGTGATGCGTGGGCCTCAGACCGCTGTGGTCGTCGGGCCTTCTGGTGAAGAGATTCACACTGATGAATATGCCCGCGTAAAGGTTCAATTTCATTGGGATCGGAAAGGCGAAAGGAATCAAAACTCCACCTGTTTCATCCGTGTCAGCTCGGTCTGGGCCGGGTCCGGCTGGGGTTTCATACAGATTCCGCGCATCGGGCAGGAAGTGATTGTCGATTTTCTTGAGGGTGATCCGGACCAGCCGATTATCACTGGCCGAGTCTATAACGCCGAACAGATGCCACCCTATGAATTGCCCGCCAATGCCACTCAATCGGGTTGGAAATCCAATTCATCGCTGGGCGGTGGCGGTTGGAACGAGATGCGGTTCGAGGACAAGAAAGGCGAAGAGGAAGTCTATTTCCAAGCCGAGAAAGACCACAACGAACTGGTCAAGAACAACGAAAGCCGCACCATCGGCAACGACTTCCTTGAAGATATCGGCAACGACGCGACGCAGAATGTTCACCACGACCGCACCGAGACGGTGGACAACAACAAATCCACCACCGTCGGCGTCGACCGCACGGTCAGCATCGGATCGAACGATACAGAAACCGTCGGTTCCAACCGCAGCCTCACGGTTGGGTCAGACGAAACCATCCAGGTTGGCTTGAACTCGACCGAATCCATCGGGCTGAACCACTCCCAAACAGTCGGTGTTGCACAGACAATCACTGTAGGCGCGGCGCGCGTCGATTCCGTCGGCGCGGCAGAAACCCGCCAGGTCGGCGGCCCCCAAAACAATACGATCGGAGGCCCTCGCGCCGTGTCCGTCGGAATGAGCCAGAGCCACACCATCGGCGCCAGCGACAGTTGGACCATTTCGACGGATCAATCCCTGACCATCGGAAGCAGCCAAACCGTTCAGATCGGCAAGGATCAGAGCATTGAGACTGGTGGCGCGCGTCTTGAGAAAGTCGCCAAAAGCAGCGTGATGGAGATTGGCGAAGATTTCGCGATCAAAGTCGGCAAAGACCTGATAATCGAGGCCGGCGACACAATCACCATCAAGGTTGGCAAAGCCGCCATCTCGATGAAAAAGGACGGCACGATCAATATCGAGGGCAAGGATATAACTTTGAAAGGCAGTGGTAAGGTCGACGTGAAAGCCTCAAAGGACATCACGATGAAGGGTAAGAACATCAATCAGAACTAGGCCGAAACGCAGCAAAGAGCGCCGGAATAATCTCATCTGGCGGCCCAATCGCCTCACCGCCCCACATAACGGGCGGCTCCAGCGGCGGCTCTCCGGGCGGTGGCTGCGCGATTGAATTCAACGCGGCCAGCAGCGTATCCGCATCATACGTTCCCTCTACGGCCCGCGACACCGCAACCGCTGCAAGATCTGCCCAACGTTCGCCACTCACCCGTGAGACACCCGCCGCAGGCGTACAGGCCAGAATCGGAAAACTGCGCCCGGGCAAATCAACGCTTGGCCCGATAACCACAAGAAGCGGACCATCAGGCGCATCAAGCACCCCACGTAGCCCCCTAGGCGGCCACAGATCAGGATCGCGTGCAAACCCGGCAACCCATCGCGAGATCCAAGAATCAAGCCAGGCGCGCTGACCCGGAGCAAGGCCACGCGCAACAAAATCACCACTCACCGGGAGCTTGCCGAAAAGACCGGCCACTTCAAAATCCGCGCGGGCAGGTAAATCCCGAGAACATTTTCAGATCAAACGGGTTCTCAACCGAATTAGCGCGCAACTCAAACCGGGCGTTAAAGCCACTCACCCCGAGCGACAAGTTGAACACCTCTGGCAGAGCCGTTGTGGCCAACCTGCCCCCACGGATCATTCGCAGAAAGGCCCAACTGCCGGTTTCGCGGGTAAAGCGTTCGGCGGTGCCATCAACCGGCGCAAACGAGAGCGTTATCACACCTGTGCCATCCGGACCTGGCCATGTCATCGGCATCGGGCGCGTGACCGAGTTGAAATAGGTCAGCACCTGACCATCAACATTAAGTGTCACACGTGAGGCATTGGCCGAGAGGTCTTTGGGTTCCAGCGAAAACGCCATGATCGGTCCCGCACCACCAGGGAAAAGCGCATCACGCATTGAGCGGGCATCTTCAAACGGTGCAAGCAGCTTTGCATCCAGCCCGAAATCAGACCGCCATGTCCAAGGCCGCGTGGTGGTGTCGATATACTTCAGAAGATGATCATTGATATAGGCATCAATCAGCCCTCCCGCCCCAAAAAGTCGCGCAAAATCCTGAGTGTTCACATCGATTTTGGAGCGTTGATCAAACGGATAGCGCCCTTGCGTTGCCGAAAGACAAAACGGCATCACATCGGCGCGCCAGCGTGCATTCAGTTGCGCTATCACCGCGTCACGCGTCACCGAGATCGTATCGCCCGCGATCCCGGCAAGCCAGTCGTCAATCGGATCAGGCAGAGTTTGCGCCACAATCGCAATCGCCCCGGTGAGTTGCGGCAGGCCACCACGCGCCAGCAGCGCCGATTGTGGGTCCGGGCTTGCTGCAACGGTCTGCAATTCATTCGAAAGCGCGGTAAGCGCCGCCACAGCATCGGTCAGCAAGGGCGGTTGGCCATCCACCTCCTGCACAGTGCCGCGGATGGCGGCGAAATGATCGGAAACCGGTTTGCCGGGCAACTCCGTGGGTTCGCTCGATCCGCCTGTGACCTTTGCAATCCTGGTGCCTTGCTTGACCAGCTTGCCCAGTTTTCCAAGTTTCGATGCGGCTTTCAACGCACCCTTGGGCGCACCACCGCCTTCGCCTTCGGCAGGCGGACGGGTAAGAAATGTCTCGTCCACCACTGCGGAAAGTAGCCGCTTTAGCGCGCTATCGGCTGAGGCAAGGTCTTTCAAGTTTTGACGCGCCTGCGCCAAATCTTTGATCGGTGCCAGACGCACATCTCGCAAAAACCCGTCCCACTGGGCAATGGAATCGTCATAGTAAAGCTTGAGTATATCCTTCTCGAGCAACTCGGCCGAGGTCTGCGAACTTTCGGCGCAACCACCCGCGAATACTGCGCGATCCAACGTGGCCTGAGCCGATATTTCAGGCACCAGAGGCAGGATATTTTCATGAAAGCCCTTGTAGGTGAAAGCCCCAGGCAAGCCGACGCGCAAGGTTTTTTCGGACACGCGCGTCAACACCTGCGCCGCGTTGGGTCCGGCAAATTCCGCCGGAATCCAATCAGGCAGCCCTGCCACATCCGGATGCGCGCGCAAGGTTCGATAGGCCCGCACCGAAAGGGGAATGGTGCAGATTGATTCAAGCGCGACCGAAACCAGTTGGGGGTCAGGTGCAATCTTGTCGGTCTCGCCTGCAATGCGCACCAACGCGGCAAGCTGGTGATCGACCGACTGATCTGTCGGAAAGGGATCAATCGGGGCGAACTCTGGCAGAGTCGTCTGCCACCAAACGCCAAGAAACGCGGTGTCATAAGGCGCTTGGCCGGTGAGCATCTGATACGACTTAAGCGCCCCCAGAAGGAATTCCGGATCGCGAGAATGCCGCCACATAGTCGCTTCCAACAAGGCCACCATGCGCGGTTCAACAATGTTGCGCAGGGTATGATCATAGGCAAGCTTGTGGACTTGATCCAGCTCCCTCGAAGCCCTGGGCCCTGCAAACGTCATTGCTGACGTGTCGATATTGGTCTCTGCATTCAAGGTCTCGTTGGCGGCTTCCAACGCAAGATTGAGATCAAGCGGATCGGTCGGAGCCTGGCGCGCGGCAACATTAGAGAGCCGTGAGCCGAGTTTTGTAAGCTGGCGTTCCTGATCCGTCAGGCCGCCCGAATAGCGCAGGAAGGAAAACAGGAAAAGCGTGCTGGCAACGATGGTGATCAAGGCCGCCCCAGCAAGCGTGCCGCGCCAAAGCCAGCGTCGACGCTCCTCGGCACGCGGATCAAACCGGCCCAAACCGGCCTCGGGAAAGATCAGATCAGTCAGCAGACCGCGCAAGAAGAAGCTGCGCTTCTCGCCATAGGTTCGCCGCTCGGGCGTCGGCGCAGACAGACCGAGCGAATGCGCCATTCCCGCCATCATCCGGTCAATTGGAGAGCCTTCCTGCGTCGCAGAGGTAAAATAGAGGCCGCGAAGCCAAGGTGTTTCCTCATATCGGCTTTCGCCAAAGACCGCCTCTATCAGCACTTTAAGAGGGCCAGTCAGCTGTTCGACCTGCGATGGGAAGCGAAAGATTTCGGCGCGCTGATCCAGTGACGCATCGCCCGACAGCCGCGAAACAAGCCGTTCCTCAAGGGAAGACTGCAGCGCCTTCAATTCGCGCTCAACCGTGATGCCGTCGACGCGATCAGCCGTGCCAAGTGTCGCGCCCCAGACCTGTTCGCGCTCGCGCGAAGACATGTCACCAAAAAAGCTTTCAAACCCCGGCACCAGATCTGCCTTGGTAATCATCAGATAGACTGGCAATTTCAACTCAAGTGCGGTGGAAAGCTCATTCAGCCGTTTGCGAATTTCGCGACCATGTTCGCGGATCGACACCTCATCTCCCGCCAATTCCTGAATCGAAATGGTCAAAACCACACCGTTGAGCGCCCGGCGTCCACGGTGCTTGATCAACAGACTGAGAAACCCGCGCCATTCAGCGGCGTCAATCTCAGGGTCGCTTTCCTGTTCGGTATATCGGCCCGCAGTGTCGATCAGAACCGCATCTTCGGTAAAGAACCAATCGCAATTCCGGGTGCCCCCGACACCTTTCAAATCATCCGTCAGATCAACAGGAAAATGCAGCCCGGATTGGCGTAACGCAGTGGTCTTGCCTGTGCCCGGCGGGCCAATGATCACATACCACGGCATGTCGCGCAAAAAGCGACGTCCGCCAAGTTTCGAGCGTTTCATCTGCGCCAGCACATCCTGAAACTTGGTGTTGATCTCCAGAACATTCTCTTCACCCGGAGCAAGCTCGGGCGCCATCGCTGGCGCAGCAAGCTCGGCCACAAACGCCTGATTGGCCCGCGCAGCACGCAACTGCCGCAACAACATGAGGAAAAGCCACAGGATCAGGATCAAGCCGATGGCAATCAGCTTGGCCATGTCCGAAGCCAACGGCGCAACGTCACCAAAGCTGACCAACCCGCCAAAAAACCAGATCAATGCGCAGAGAATGGCGATCCCTACCGCGGTCCAGAAAAAGCGCGATAGAAAGAACCCAAAGATTTTTTTCAAGACAGCCATGCCTCAGACCTTCTTTTGCAAGATGATTTCGACACGGCGGTTTCGGGCGCGCCCTTCGCGGGTCTTGTTGTCGCCTATCGCCTCGGTCGCCGCTTTGCCTTCAGAGGCAGCCAATGTGGCGGGCACGCCGTTTTCCACCAATAGATCCAAGATTGATTTTGCGCGTGCCTCTGACAATCTCTGGTTCGACTGAAACGGGTTTGAACGTTGCACCGGCACGGAATCGGTGTGGCCCACCACACGAACCTGACCGATGAATTCCTGGTTCTCGTTGATCACCTTTGCAATCGAAGCGATGAGATCGAGATAGGGTTTGTTCACATCCGCCTTGGCGGACCGAAACAACTCAGGATCGGTACCCTGAACAACCACCACAGCAATCGAGACATCCTCGCGTCCCGAAAGCGCCGATGCCTTATCCTTGGGCGCTGCCTCGGCAAAAAGTGGCAGCAACTCCAAAAGCACAGGCTGAATGGTAATCACGGGCGTTTCTTGGTTCTCGATTACGGGACGAAAAATCTCGGCGCGGGCGGGCGGCGGCAAGACTGTGGCCAGCGTGAAAAGCTGTTCCCCCTTGTTTGACAGCCGGATCGACAGGCCGACATAAACCGCCGTGATCAGCGCCAAAGCAACCAATCCGATAGACCAGATCGGCACGATAAAGCCCCGATCTTCATCATCTGCCCGAACACCTTCCCAATGCGGCGAGAGCGCCTTGTCCTCGGCATCGCGATCGCGCAACAGGCGCGCCATCTGATTGCGAAGCTGGGTCAGTGCGGCTTCCCCTGCACCACCAGCAACGCGATGTTTCCCGCGAAATCCAAGCGAGAGGCACAAAAACGCCAGTTCGAGAAGATCCGGATCGCGCTCGGGATAACGCATCAGATCGTCGGCCAGATCGAAAAACCGCTCACCGGCATCGACATTGCCATAGAGTGACACCACCAACGGCATACCGGGCCAGCCCGAAGACCCACCCCAAGGCGTATTGATCGCAATATCGTCAAGCAAGGCAGCCACAAACCAAGCCGCTTGATCGGCGCGCGTCAATGGCACACCAGCCGTCACCGCACCATCTCGGGCATAGGTGAGGTTATCAAGAAGCCGCTCACGCAGAACATCCGGGTTTTCCGGCGCCGTGGCGCGTTCCAACTCGGGCGCCATTCCAAGAAGGATCGAGAAGGCGTTGATCAGGGGGTTTTTGTTGGATCGCGTTTCGCGCAAACGCGCTGAACCGCCGGGCGTGGGCTGACCCGCAAAGTTGCCTGGGAACCCGCCTTGTGGCCCGCCGGAAGTGGCCGTTTGCTGGGACGATCGGCTCTTCTTCACAGGGCGAATACGGGTGCGCCCTGCATCGTTTTCCAGTCCGAACGGATCATCCCTGCTCATAATTAGCGGCTCACTGCATAGCAATCGATTTCAGGTTCAGGGTCGAGCTTGCCGGCAACACCAATGACAAAACCCTTGGCGCTCGATAACGCCACCCAATGCTCAGACGTGCGTTCAAGCTCAAGGCAGAGTCTGTCACCGTCATAAGGAATTTCGCGGGGCTGGGAATGCAACGGCTTAAGCTGAATTCCCGGCAACTTCGATTTCCACAGCGCATCAAATTCATCCGGCGCGCCAACCGTGACCTGCTGGGAAAAGAGTTTGCGCAGCATGGCCTCAGACATCCGCCCGCCGACCCGCAAAACAATACGATTCTTGTTGAGGATATCAGGGTTGTCGATGCGCACAGTCCAGATGTTCTCCGAATGACGATTCACCGGCAAAGCCCGCGATTTCGGCTCAACATGCGACAGCGACAAAATGAGCGATCGCAGCTCATCCGCTAACGTCTGAAACGCCGGTCCCGGATTGCCATGATCATAGACCGGTAGATCGGCGGACCTTCTGGCCGACGCGCCATAGGTGGCCAACTGCCCCGCAAGCCCGGCCAGATGCAGGAATAGCTCGGAAGGGTGGACATCGTTTTGCCGCGCCAGATGCGCAAGACGCGGGCGCGCCGCATTGGCCGCTTCGAGGATCAGCAAATTTTCCATCGAAGCCCCGGTTCCACCCACCACAATTCCGGCATGGGCGTCGCAGACATGATCTGCACCCGTGAGTATTTCCTTGAGAAACTGAACATACCAGGGCACAGCCGAAATCATCAATGCAGGCGGCAGAAAACTCTCGGAAATGACGACACCACCCTCGGCGTTCAAACCCGAGATTTGCGCCACCGGCAAGAGAGTATAGCCCGTGGCTTCCTCACCCGGCAAGATGAGCCGCGGGGCCAGCCTTGCCACTTCGATTCCGGTCTCTTCGGCACCGTTGCGAATTTCATCGCGCACCGTCACCAATTCACCGCGATAACGGGTTCCCGACGGCGCGGCATGTGCCGGATCGACCAAAGCCGCACCGCTACGTTCGGCAGGAATAGCAAGACAAACAGCCCCGGCTTCGCTCGAAGCCGTTACAGGAACGGGCGCAACTTCGGTGGTACCATCAGGAATAGAAAAGAAAGTGCCATCAGGAAACACCCCCTCAGCGCGCGCAATCCCAACCAGCCCAGCACCAAGCGCATTGGCATCAAGCTTGAGTTCGGAAAACCCGAAACTCTGCAAAGGTGTGGCGCGCAAGGCTTGCCGCACCAACCACTCGCTGCGCCGGTCCTGTTGCTGGAAATGCTGGGTTCTGAGGAAAAGCCCCTCCGACCAGACAACCTTGTTCCTATCCGTCATATCCTGCCTTTCATGTGCATCAGGCCAACGAGACCGAGATACCGTTCGGACCGACGCTGATGATCAAACCCGCATCTTTGGCAGGCGCGGCGATCTTGCGTCGCACCACCTTACCAGATGGCGTGCGAAAACCGCCAACCACCCCGATCACCGACGCGCCAGCCTGAACCGGGATGACCCGCGACACCGGTGATGTACCGGAAATTACGATCTGATCGGCCTTGACCAGCTCGGAACCAAGCGCCGACGACGGGCTTTGCAATGACACGTAGTCGGCGGCATCAAACGCCGATGAACCGTTCATCTGAAGGATCGAGACCGTCACTGGGCGATCTTTTCCATCGGGACCGGGGTTCATGCCCGCGCGGCCCTGAACCGAAACCGACATATTGGCTGTAGTCGGCCCCATACATCCTGCAAGGCCAAAGCCAGCCGCGCCGGCGACGAGAAATGTGCGTCTATCGAAATGCATGTCATTTACTCCTTTTGGTTTCATATGCCTCGCGGAAATCGGCACCGACTTCGCCAAGAAACTGTTCCTCAGCAGACTGCGCGAGGTCTCGGTAATGCTCTTCATACATATCCCACATCTTGGCGCTTTTTCCGCCAGCGATGAGTTTTTCCAAAATGCCGAGGTCTTCGGCGTCCTTTTCAATTTGTGCGGGATCAAACCGATCGATCATCCGGCGCAACGCCGCCTGAAGCGCGGTCCATGTGCGCAGTTGATGATCTGCAAGATCGCGGTAGGCCCATGTCACCGCCTGATCTGGGGGCAAATAGCCTTTGCCGCGCGGTTGCAACAGCGCCGCCATCGCATCCTCTGGCGTTACGAGGAATTTGAGCGGATTTACATCTTCGTTGGCGATGATTGTCTGGGCCACACGCGCGCGGCTCTTCTCCTGTGCGCGGCTGCGCAACAACATCATCAGCCCCTCTACAAGCTCACGAAACCGCGCGCCCACCTCTTCCATTTCGGCTTCTGGATCGTCCGCCGGAATACGAGCCGGATCAAGCCCCATGCCGCGCAGTAGCGCCGCTCGAAGAGCGCTATCATCTACCGCCCGCGCAGGAGCCGAAGTCACTTGCACCTGTTCGGTCATCGCTGGCGCTGGAGACGGGGCAACCCGCGCTTCTGCCACAACCGGTGGCTCATCGGGGATCTCACGTGGTCGATCAAAACGGGCGCCGTAGTCCGGCTGGCTTACCCCATCAAAATACTTCGATGCCGCGGACAGACTCGGCCGCGACCCCGTATCACCCGACAGCGAACTCGGCCCCAATGTGCGACCCGGCTCGGTTACCGGCCCACCCTTGCGCAAATCCAGCCCCATAGGGTTTTCCCAATCAACCGGTTTAAGCGAGTGCTCCTCGGGTTCCTCATCCAACCCGAAAGGATCGCGCCCCCGCGACTTGGCGCGCGGGTCAAACGGATCAGGCAAGCTTTCAGGACGGTCACGTTTTTCTTCCGGCTGTGTTGGCGCGCCGAACTCAAAGCCAAACGCATCTGCCTTGGGCATAGGTTCAGGTTTGGCCGCAGCCTCAGTTTCAGCGTGCGCTTCAACCCTGATGACAAAATCACCCACCCGCAGGCGCATCCCTGCATCAATCGGCACAGAATTTCCGGCCCCAACCGGATTGGCTGCATTGTCGATGAAAAGCCCGCCAGACGATGCATCTATCACCATCGGCGCGCCGCTTTCATCACTGATGATGCAATGACGGCGCGAGACATACATGTCCGGGTCGTTCAGCTGCCAATCAGCTTCATCACCCCTGCCAATCACCAGGGTGCCACCTTGGAACACGCGCTCTTGTTGGCTCTGCGTGTGGTGGGGGGCAGATTCGAGAACGAGCCTCAAGTTCATGCCGCTCTCCTTTCCTTGCGGGTTGTTTCAGCCACGATGTTGCGCACATAGTAGTCGTCCGCCTCGGTCGCAGGATCAGGCGATAACCAGGCGGTTTTGCCAAGCCGCGCCTCGCCAAGCCTGGCCGCAGGAGCTTCTCCCGCAGCCAGCACCAACCGTAGACGGAAGACAAGCTCTTTCCCGGAAGCAAAAATCACTGCATGGCGAAGCCGCTCCCAAGCCGCCGGGTCATCGAGAAAGGTAGTGAACTCTTCAAACGTTAGCGGGCCAAGGCGTAGCTCGGCGTGCGACTGGCGATCAAACACCCGGCCACCCGCCACCGCACCCGTCCCAAGCCCGCAATGCGCACCACCCAACCGACTTTGCAAATGATCTGGCAGGTTGACCCAGACACCTACGAATTCTTCAAGCTCCACCGGCACGCCAACTACAGTTTCAAGAAAGCTGGTCAGTCGCTCCGGGTTCTTGACATGATGCGCAAGCGATGTCGCGTGGTGCAGCTTGGCCGCGTCAAGACTTTCGTTAATCCCCCGCGTTCCCGGCAAACCAATCCCAGCCAGCGCCCGCATCAGTCCGATGACACGTCCACCATCATCATGCGCGATATGGATATCCGGTCGCCCCTCAGCCCACGAGCGCCAATAAAGCGACATCATCCGATGTTGCAGCATATTGAGAAAGTCGATGAACGATGTGTCCGACGTGGCCCCTGTGGCATCCCCGGCAAACCAGCGGTTCGATAAGCGCTGCATAATCCATCGGGTAAGATGCAGCGGCATCGGACCTTCAGGGCCGATAAGGCCCAGAACATTAACCCCGACAAAGGGTGGCTCGCTTTCGGTCCCCGGCTTGAACATGGCCACATCCGACGCGGCAAAATCAAGCCGCGCAACTTGACCCAAACGCGCCGGCTCCCGCTCAGGCCCACCGGAGCGGCCAAAGCGAAGCCCATCTCCTTCAAGCTGTCGCAACAGCTCAAAGAAATCCATCGTCGGCGCGTCCTCTGGGTCCGGGCCTCGGCTCAGATCAGGGCGCGTGTGCCGTGGGTCATCGGCCATGCTACCTCCTTCTGGCTGTGGCTCAGACGGGTTTTGGTCCGCACAAATGAATTGATCGCAGCATGGCGCGCAAATAGCTGTGCCAATAAGGCAGATAGCAAAAGCTCGCTGCCGCCTGTGAGCAATTGTTCGTCGATTTCCAACGTCAGCTCGGTTCCGTGGCCAAAGCACAAAGGCCCCGGCAGGCCCAGCCGCTCGATCACCGCTTTCGAACTGACCCCGAGAATGGCACGCCCATGGCGCTCAAGCGTCGGGTCGCCGCGATCTGCATAAAGCCTAAGAAGCGCGAGCAGTGGCTCATCCTCTTTGTCTTCAGCCGCAAGCGACAGGTGATTGAGCGACAACTGCGAAATCCAGCGCCACGTCAGATCGTCTATCTTCGCTTCATTACCCGCCCCGAAAGGCAGGGACGAGCGAAGCGAAGACCGGGGCCGACGCATCGGTGCAAGCAGCGAAACTTTCTTAACCGGGTCGCCGGTTTCCAGCGTCAGCGTGGGCGTATCATCAAGGATTGGCAAATCCCGGTTGGTACAGAGCGCCCGAATATCAAGCCGCCGAGGCATGGCACCACCACGCGGCGCAGTGCCGGGCCGCGCAATAGATATGTAGAAATCATCACCCGTATAGCTGGTGCGCGTCTGCCCATGGCGGATCTCGTCCTCGCCCGGCCGACGCGACCGGCGTTCCGTCGTATAGACCACGCCACTATCCCCAAGATGTTCTATCGAAAACATCGGGGTTATACGGGCCTGAGACCCATCATTTTCGGCGTCCTCCACCTTGAGCAACCGATAGATTTCATAGTCACGCGGGCGCGTGCGATCCGCATGCACGATATGGGATGCACGCGACGACTTGACCTCGACCAGATCGCATTCTCGCTCAAAAAGATTAATCACCGGCACCGTCGAGAGCTTGAAGTCGCGCGCACTCAAGCCGGTCAGCCCGTCAATTGGTTCGCGCAACAACAGCGTGATTTCCAGCGTATCGTCTTCACTGGTGCAGCGTTTGACAGCCCGCGCCAGCCCACCAAGCCGGGCAAAATGGAACCGCTCAGGCATCAGGAAATATTCGCGCAAAAGCCTGTAGCCTTCAAACGAAGCGCGCACGCGGGGCAACAACGCCTCGCTCCCCGAAACGCCAATCATTCTAGGCATAGCTGCCGTCTCAAAGCGTTCTTTGCGGCTGCTAGGGCGGGCTAGAACGGCGGCACCGAAACCGAAAATCGCATCAAACAGAGGTCCTCCGCGACCATTGCCGCCAAGATAGACATCAAGGCTATCAAGCGAAAGCTCGCCCAACGTTCCGGCCCCGGTGCGCTTCACTACCAGCCGCAGACCGGCCTGTGCCTCTCGTAATTGCCGCTCGGGCACACCGGCCTGATTAAGCGTGCCTTGGTCTTGAAGATAATCCGCTTCGACAATCTCAACAGGCCAAAGTCGAACATCTTGGGCCGTGGAAAACGTAGCGCGCGTTTGCAGGCCTTCGCGTAAACCCGCAATGACCCGCGTGCCGCGCTTCACCACATGACCGTCAACCATGCGTTCGACCTGTGGTCCGGGTTCAAGCCGCGCCATCGACATTGCCGGGCCCGGCCCCGCTAGATCGGGATAAAGCGCATCAATCAGATTGCGCACATATCGGCTCGCCTCACCATCAACCTTAAGCCGCGTGCGCGCAGCCAGAAACGCCACCCCTTCAAGCAGCCTCTCAACATAAGGATCGGGGCAAGGTGTGGCTTCGATCGAGAGGTTGCGTGCCACATTCGGGTGAATCGCCGCAAACTCCCCGGCGAGCGAGCGAATATGGGTCAGCTCTTCCTCATAATATTCAAGGAATACACGATCCATCAAAGACCCTCGAGCGTTGTCGAGGCCTTGCCATTTTCCAGGTTGATCACCGTCGAAAGTCTAAGCCGCTCTGGAACGGGCGACAGCATCAACACGCCATCAATTTCGATCCGCATGCCTTTTTTTTCCTCAATCCTGACCTCGATCTTGATGCTCTCCTTTTTTAGGCGCGGTTCGAAAGCAATCAGCACCTTGCGCAATTCACGCGCCAATAGCTCCTTGTTAAAGTCATTTCCCTTGCGGCCCGAAAATGCGGGCACCCCAAAGTTCAAAACCGAACTGCGCACTTCAGGAAAATCTGCAAGCCGCGCCTCCGGGCTTTGATAGGTCAGCCTCTCGCGTTCACTCAGCAGGAAATCGGCCTCAAGCCGCTCAATGTTGAACAGCATTTCGATGTCCCGGCGAACTGCTTCGCGCAGGATCTGCGGCGTAACCACGATACCGCGATCCTCTAGGCGCCGCTGCTCAGTGGTTTGCTGCAACAAACGGTGCAGCCGCTGTCGGATCTCATCGTCAAGGTCAGTGCGCGCCTCAATTGCACGCGCACCGCCTTCCAAAAGCGCATCAAGGTCTTCGGACTTGGGCAATTGCTTTTCAAGCTCCCGCCTAAGCCCTTTTGATTCAGCAACGATCCCTGGAAGGTCATCTGTCAGACGATCCCAGAGCGAAGGCTGAACCGCCTCCTGGCGAGAACTGGGAACTTGAGACGTGTCAGACATACGCTACTCCGGTGTTGCCGACTACTTGCCCGCAGCGATATCGAATTCGACCTCATGCTCATCGCCTGCCGAATGGTCGTCGGCCTGGACAGTGTATTTGATATTGACCTCTTCAAAGGCCAACCCAAATTCTTCCTCGATCATCTGACCTTCGCCGTCACCAACGCCCAGCACATGATAGCTGGAAATGATCACGTTGGTCATGGTGATGATAAGATAATCAAGATGGGCTTCGCCTGAATCCTTGCGAACACTCAGAACAACCTCGTCAAGGGATTTGGCCTGCATACATGCCAGCGCGATATAGGGTGAGGCGCAGTCATAATATTTCTTGCACTTCAACGCTTCGACCTTGGCGCGCGCTTGCGAGCGGCCACGACCAACCTGAGCAACAGAGGCCTGTTCGATAATCCACATAACATCGTGAATGTCGATTTCGTCTTCATGATCGGCACGTTGAGATTCGCCGTCAATGTCGGGCATTTTCATATAGCCGGTAATGGGCATTAGAAGTCTCCTTTTTCAAAAATGGTCTTGCTTCAAGTTTTCACCGAAGGCAGCTCAGACACGAGCCGCAAGCTCGCGTTGATGCCTTCGAGTTGGTAATGCGGACGCAGATAGAACCGGGCGTTGTAATATCCCGGACGGCCTTCCACCGAATCCACCTGAACCTCTGCCGCTGCAAGCGGCCTTTTGGCCTTGGCCTTGTCATCAGCCATGGCCGGGTTGGCCAGCACATAGCGGTTAATCCACTCGCTGAGCCAAACCTGCATGTCGCCGCGCTCTTTGAACGTGCCGACTTTGTCGCGCGCAATTGCTTTGAGGTAATGAGCAAAACGCGACACCGGGAAAAGATAAGGCAGATTTGCCGAAAGCCGCTCGTTGGCCTGCGCATCCGGATCAACCAGACGCCCGGCACGGGCTTCGTCATCCTGCAAGGAATGTGCGCCGATAAACGCGGCCACATCGGTATTCTTGCGGTGCAAGATCGGCATCAATCCCAGCTTGGCCAGTTCGGCCTCTCGCCGGTCATCAATGGCGATTTCGGTGGGGCATTTCATCGCCACTGACCCATCATCAGTTGGGAACGAGTGTACCGGCAGGTTCGTCACCGTGCCCCCCGATTCCACACCCCGGATTTGCGTGCCCCAACCATAAAGCTTGTGACTGCGGTTGATGTTCACACCCATCGTGAACGCAGCGTTCATCCAGGTATAGTGATCGTGCTTGCCGTCGATCACCTCTTCGAAATCAAACCCCTTCACCGGTACGGTTTCCGCACCATAAGGCAGACGCGCAAGAACCCGTGGCATGGTCAAACCGATATAGCGGGCGTCCTCGCTCTCGCGCAGACTCTGCCAACTGGCATAATCCGGCGAGCTGACAATCTGTTCCAGATCCTGCGGATTGGGCAGTTCCTGCCAGCTTTCCATACGGAAAAGCTGAGGCGCGGCGGCAGCGATAAACGGCGCGTGCGCCGAGGCACAAATGCCCGACAGGTTGCGCAACATGCCCACATCACGCGGGTGCTGCGAAAACTCATAAGCCCCGACAAGTGCGCCAAACGGCTCACCACCAAACATCGAATACTCATCAGTATAGAGCTTCTTGAAGACCGGCGATTGGTCCCACATCTGGCCTTCATAGTCTTCCAGAGTGTCTGCCAACTCGTTCTTCTTGATGTTCAACACCCGGATTTTCAGCTTCTGATCCGTTTCGGTATTGTTCACCAAATAATGCAGCCCGCGCCAGGTGCCTTCCATTTCACGCACTTCATCGGAATGCAGGATTTCGTTCATTTGCTGAGACAAGATCGAATCGATCCCCGAGATCAGCGATTTAATCGACTTGACCGCATTGCCCGAGATAGTCGCGGTTCCGGCCCGCTCCTGAGCGGCCAGCGCAAGGTTCGAGACCAGATCTTTCAGCTTGTCGCTGTCTTTGTCTTTGACGCGGAAATCCTTTTCCAGAAGTTCGCTGAATTCGCCCAGATCAAGCGCTTCGGCTTCGGCGGCGCCTGCACTGGCTTCTTGTTTTTTCTCAGCCATGATCAGCTCTCCTTACCTTCGTTGACCTTCATCGCTTCTTCGGCCGCCTGGGCCAAAAGCGGTTCATTGTTCAGAAGCTGGGCGATGCGCTTTTCGGCATCGACCTTGCCATCCATATACCCCAGCAATTCTTCCAACCGGCGGCGCATCTCCAAAAGCTCGGCCAGTGCCGGAACCTGCTGCGCCACCTTGTCAGGTGCGAAATCCGACATGTTCTTGAAGGACAGGTCGACAAACATTTCTTCGTCACCCTCTTCGCCTTCCTTGACCGGTAGCGTGTTCTTAACTCGCGCCTTCACCCGTGGGCCAAGCGCCTCCATGAACTTGTTGAAACGGCCCGCATCTGTTTCGACAAAAGTGCGGTCGTTGACCGATTTTTTCGCCTCAGGGGTTTCTGACGCCCCCGCCAGATCAGCCATCACGCCCATCACAAATGGCAGTTCGATGGTTGTCGGGCTTCCGTAATGTTCGACATCATAGGCGATCTGAACGCGCGGTGCGCGGTTTCTCTCGATGACCTTCTGCTTGCTTTCACTCATGTCTTTAAGCCTTTCACTTCTGTTCTATTTCTTTTTTGTGTCGACCCCCGCCACCGAGCTGAATTCCTTCAGCCCGGATGGGGCGATCTCTTCCATCAATTCAAGAAAATCCATCGAGACCATCCGGCGTATTCTTCGCGCCAGATGCGGGATTGGGCTCGAAGGTTCGGTGCGTTCATAAAAAGCGACAATCGCATCAAGACTTTTTTCAACATCCCGACGCGAATTGATCGCCCCAGGTGCGACCGCTGCGGATCCGTTGGCTGCGCTGGCCGCAGGCGCTGCTGCGGGCGCGGGGCTTTCACCAGCCGGGGTTGCGCTGTCGGTGTCTTCATCAGACATTGCAGTAACTCCTGCTTCGAACGACGCCCTGACCTGGGCGAGAAACTCGCTCAACTCCGGCAAGGAAAGCGCGAGATCACTGCCAAACCCGCCGCTCTTCGAAATCTGTGCACACAGCTTATCAATCTCGGTTTCGCACTTCGAAATCGCAACAATAACCGCAGCCGCTCGTTCTGCCTCCTCGGCGGCAAGTGCACGACAAGCCGCGTTAACGCGATTGACCTTGCGCTTGTGCTTTTCGAGCAATGCAGCCTTCTCGGTTTCGTTCAACCCGGAAGGAGCACGGTTGAGGAACTCAAAATTGCTAAGCGCCGCTTCTGCCAAATCCAGACCGGCAATCGCGCCCAAGCCCCGCATGTTCAGCAGGGTCGAATACTTCAGATCCCCCAACAAACCATTGCCGTCATTTTCAAGCTGCTTGAGCGCATTGATGCGCGCCAGCGCAGCCGCCTTGGGATCATCACGCGCGCGCAATTCAGGGTGCAGGCTGTCCCAATACTCCGCCACTGTCTCGGTCAACAAAGCCAGCCCTTGCGCCAGGCCCTCGAAATCCTCAACCGCCGCAACCGCGCGAACAACGATTACCAAAAGACGCAGGTCGCGACCGTCGCGGGCCAACGCCATCGACTTATCCAGAACGTCCTGCCAATCCACTAGCGGAGCGCTTTCATTAAGCGACCCGTCCGGGTTCAGCCGGTTCTCACGTGCGGCGGGTTCGAGCAATCTCTCAATTGCATGAAACCTTGAATCGTTCCTTAGCTCGATACCGGAGGGCGCGTCGTCACCGACCGTCACGAGGAGGCTTGAAAAATCCATACCCCCCGACCCTGAATTAGATTTAAAAAATAATCTTACGTTAACTCTTTCAGATGTTTCCGATTCTTGCAACTTCGGGCTCAGTTTGGAAGGGACAGGTATTCCCTACCCTAATGCCCCCTACTGGCGGGTTTTCCTGACTTGCCCCGCCCTCGCGCACTAGCGACGAGTTCATTTCACCCCGGTCAGGATGCCACCGGCCTTGGTGAATTGCCCAAGCTGTGGAATACTTGTCCGACAAGCTACGCGAAGGTGTTGTCATGGATGTGAAAGACAGAACCGAAGGTGTTGTAATCGGCATGCTGATGGGCTTCGAGGGTTCTAACCCCCTGGTGGTTTATCCAGGGAACCCCAGCGAGGAGGCTCGCCTGGCGCGTGCACTCTGCGCTCTCTCGGCTGAGGATACAGGCTGCGAAATGGCACTCTTGTTCGAAGATGGAGATCGCACTCGTCCGCTAATAATCGGGCGAATTGTCGAACCCGTGCGAACAGATGCTCCCGAAAAACCGCTCAGCGTCGTGCGTGATGGCGAAACTGTAAGAATAACAGCCGAAGAGCGGATCGAACTGCGGGTGGGGAAATCAGCCATCATCATGGAAAAGGATGGGCACATTACTATTCGCGGTAAGCATTTGGTGTCGCATGCGTCGTCTTCGAACCGCATTCGTGGCGGTTCCGTGAACCTAAATTAATGACCATCCCGGTTCTCAAAGACATCGTGCGCCAGCACGCTGAGCAGGCTGCGTTCCTCTGGACCATTTATGACGACGCGCTGCTCAACCCAGACGATCCCGGCAATGAAAACATGGACGAAGAACGAATTTCCCGAGTTCTCGAACAGCTGGAAGCCCACGTTGATGGGTTGCGTGTCGCAGGCGCCGAAGGGCTTAGAATTGCACAAGAGCGTTATGACGAATTTCCCGAAGCCGGAGAGTTGTTCGTGTTGCGGATGCTACAGCCGGGCGCACGCGATTTGAAAGTCGCCGCGTTGGATTTGAAGCGCGTGCGAGATTACATCAGTTCACACCTGACCGCCAAACCACCAAACACCTCCGCCAAGAACTAGCTTGGCGTGAAATCCAGTGGGATACGCTCGATCAACTTAACCGGGTCGGGATTGACGCGGAAAGCAGCCCAATCTTTGCCGTTAAACACATAAAATCTATAGCCCGCGTTCACTGTCATCAAGTCTTGTGTGGCATTGATCTGAAACGCATAGGTCGTCTCAAAAACCGGTTCAAGCTCTTGTCCTCGTCTGGCGTAGATGCCGAATTCATCGTCGCCCCAGTATTCAACCCCACGAAATTCTCCGACCGATCTGAAGCCAGATGGATACCCTTCCATTCGGACGAGTTCGTCACCGTCGTATGTCATTGCCATACCATCATCGCAGCCGAGCAAAACCAACCCTGATGATGTGACATGAACGGCCTGAATAAAATCCTGTGATCCTATTTCTACTGGCGTAAGCGCCTCTGCGCTGCCTTCAAGGAATACTCCAAAGTTTCCACCTGCATAGGCCTTGCCCTGTTTAGGAATATGCATCGCATTGAGATAGCCATCCGTGTGCGTCGGCACTTGGGTATAGGCACCATCCTGAAACTGATATGCGCGCCCGTCCTGACCAAAGACCATGACGCGATTGCGGTCTATTCCTGCAAGGTTCAGCATCTCGAACTCCGTCGAGACAAAGTGGTGAAAACTAAACTCACCGTTCTTGGTAAGGCGCAAAAACTCACCCTGCGCCAACACAAAATGCGTCTCGCCGTCTTCGGCGTGATAGTCCAGTGATCCGTAGTCGAACAAATCTAACGTGGAAAAACCCATGGGATCAGACATCGGAACTTTGAGCAATGCCGATGCTTCAAGCTCTTCATCTTCGTCCCTTGCTTCAAGCAGCACAAAGACAAAATCAGGCGAGAAGCAGAACGCATTTATGACTTCCACATAGCCCGCACCGCGCGCAAAAATTTCGTCGAAATAGTCCATTCAACGCCTCCTCAGGTTCCGCAACCGTGGCACGTCGCAGCTTTCGTTGCTTTACAGACGCCCTTTGTGCAGACCGGTTTTTTCTTTGCATCGTCCATCTTCTTCTTGGCCTCCGCTTCGGTATCCTTCTCATCGACACCAGCCATGTAAGCCATGTTGATCAAGGTTAGACATTCGCCCATCTGCTCTTGCTCTTTTTCGCTCTTTTTCTTTATGCGAGAGTGGTTTTCAGAGGTCGCATCGACCGAGACTTTCAACATTTCTCCGGCTGTTGGCACGACACATTTTTTCTTACATGACGAAATGCTTCCCGAGGGCGACATACAGCCTACCCTGCATTTGTTCAGGAAACTTTTGACTGATTTTGTCTTTTTGTCATGCGGCATCCCTTTGAGCGACGGCTCGTCAGACCGCTTGTTGATCCGGCGTGAATTCATGCAGATGCAGGGGGCTTGCTGATCGTCGTATTTTGGCCAACTCGGGCAAGTAGTCGTGCTGCGCTTGCGTTGCAATGTGGCTGCTCGGATCGTGTGTTCAGACCATCGCCCCGTTTCCGAGGCATTACAGGGATTGTCCTTGTGCGCATGACCGCCAAGCTCGGCATAAATCGCCTCGCAATCACCACCTGCCACATTCATCGAAGCGATATGCGGCCAAGGCGGCGTATTCCCAACCGGCGAAGCGTGGTTGTTCGTGGTGATATCCGACATCCGCACGACCGGCTTACCCTCAAACTTCACATCCGGCGACCAGGCGTTGAAATAGCTTTTGCCCATGTTTTTTGAAGTGATCACGCCCTTCTTGGCGGCACATCCCGCCTCATCGCCCGAGGTGCGCTTCATGTCGGACTTGTTCTTGAGATTGACCTCTTTATTCTTGATCTTGACCTTACCGGTGCCTTTTTCGGTATCGCTTGCCATGGCAAAATTCGGATATGGCACGGGCACGCCTGGTGGCGTCGCCGGGTTTTCCGGGGGCGTCATGCAGACATCGGGAAACGCCGCAATCGTCTGGGCCTGCACCGATTTCCCGGAAATTTCCAATCCGTTCGCAAACACACCGCCCATTATGCAGCCCTCTTTCGTGCCGTGTGGAAAACCGCCGCACCACAGGCGCCGTTGTCGCCCGACGCTTCGATCAATAACGGGCTTCCGGGGTCATAGCCTTTTTCGAAAGCTTCAAGCGCCCAGCCAATCATCAAAGGCACAACGGCGGCACCAACATTTCCCAGCGTCTCTGCCGGGCTCCAAATATCCTGAAAAGCAGAGCGCCCTCGTTCAAGTCGCAACGCGGCAAGTGCGGTCTGCTTGAAAAAGTAGGCTTCACCGATCAGATCGGAAAGACGGTATTCGATCCCGGCCAAGGTCACTCCGGCCTGATCCATCGCGCGCTTATAAGCCGAAGTCATCCCATCCCCGCGCAGCGGCAGATCAGCCCCCTCTTCATCCTTGCCGTTCAGCATGAATGCATCTTCCGCAGCCAGCCCCAGACCGGAAAGCGAGAAATGCGTCGGTTTACCTGCGGCGCAAAGAATAGCGGCAGAGGCTTCACCAGGCAAAAAACCGTTGGAATTGTCAGAGGTAAGCAGGCGCCCAATGCGATTGTAATGCGAAATCGAGGGACCGGTAAGCATGGTATCAACGCCCACAATCAAAACATGATCGGCACGGTCATCAGCCATCGCCGCGCGTGCGCGGTCAAGTGCGACAAACCCGGACGGGCGGCCATGCTCGGCAACAAGGGTGCGCGTCGCCTCCGCAAGCCCGGAATAAGACCGCACATTCGCCGCGAATTTTTCAACATTACGTATCGGGCGCCCCGGGCGTTCGGGCTCCGACAAACAAAGCACCAAAAGCAGACGGCCCAACGTTGCCCAATGCCCTTCAAGCGCATCCACAATCGAACCGGCAGCAAGATGCGCCAAGCGTTTTTCACCAATCCAATTGCGCGGCAAAGGCACCGATGCACCGATAAGCCAATCTCCGCCATGGCCCAAAAAGCGGGTTTCCTGAAAGCCATCAATATTGCCCCGCATGGCAGCACACGAAGCAGCACGATCAAGCCCGACAGCCGTAACCATCCCAGCAGAAAGGATATTTACCCCGTTGCTCATTCAACCGGGTCCAGATCAGCGCGCACACTTTCCCGTCCGACATAGGTTTTCCCCGACCGCCGTGCCAACATAAGACCACGCGAAGGTGCCCCGATCCAAGCCTGACGGAATTCGGTCAAGTGGCGCAAAATCGGAACCTCCGCACGCCAGGTCAGCGAGAAACGGCGCTTCTCAGCGTCAATCAACAAACTATCCGGCACAAGCGTCTTTTCCAGAGCGGTATCGCGACTGCGAAAAATGCGTATCGGCAAGCGCGTGTCTGGCAAGCGAAACCCCTCACGGCCATTCGGTGTCAGGTTCAATAACACCACCTCCGTGCCGGGCTGAGGTGCGGCGATCTGCTGGTCTTCACCGACTTGCTGATAATACCGCTCGTCAAAATCTGGCGGCAGGAACGGAAAGATATTGTCCTCCCAATTCTTGTCATACGTTCCGCCATATTTCAGCCGTCGTGGCACGCCGCGCGTGACCGGTCCCAACGCCATCGGCCGATAGCTTCCATAGGGCGACGTCACAGGGTCGCCAATTTCCTCGGTATTGGGCAGGGGCGCGCCGGGCAGCCGCGATTGGTTCTTGGGCGAAGCATACCCGCGCCCGGCCGGGTTTTCTGCATATGCGGGGGGATTGGGAACGTCCGGGTTTAACCGATCAACACCCCCAAACGCAGTGTCATAACTAAAGGGCTGGCGCGTGAACGGTTGTGGGCGACTGGCCGAAATGCTTGGACCCACCACAACCCATTCACGATGCCCCACCACATGAAAGCGTTTCGACCATTGTCCAACACGCAAACCAACCTGCGCCATCTCAACCGGCTTGCTGCCCGGCGCATAGGCCGCCCCTTGCACCACCACATCACAAGCCTGCTTTCGAAAGGCAAAATCGGTCTCCCACCGGGTCGCGGAATAGCCCGGCTCACCGGTAAAGGTATCCGCCGTCACAAAAGGTGTCTGCGTCGATAGCGGTTTGGGCACGCCGTCGGAATGATCGGGAAAAGCAAAGCTTCCCTTGATAACCAAGACTAGAAATTCGCGGCCAGCCACATCCATTCCCATCGTCGGAAACCAAATGTAAGGTGTGCGATTGAAAACCTGCATTGGCTTGCGCCCTCGTGATCAAGCGAATTCGTATTCAAACCCTTCGTCGCCGCCTTTGATCGTAACCTTGGTGAGTTCACCACCACCCAGCTGATAATTCAGGATGCGACGGCTCATCTCAGGAAGCAGCGTGTTGGTCAGGATTGCATCAATCATTCTGCCGCCAGATTCGATCTCGGTGCAGCGCGCTTTGATCAATTCGATAGCCCCCTCGCCGATCTCCAATTCCGCGCCATGCCCCTCAACCAGCCGTTTCGCGATCGAGCGCAACTTGTGAGTGGCAATCGTCTGGATCATAATATCCGACAGCGGATAATAAGGGATCGTCACCACCCGTCCCAACAAGGCTGCGGGAAATTCCTTGAGAAGCGGCGCGCGAAGGGCTGCATTCAATTCCTCCTGATCGGCATGTTTGGCGCCGTCATCGGTCATCGCCATGATCTCATCCGACCCCACATTTGACGTCATCAGAATAAGCGTGTTCTTGAAATCAATCCTGCGGCCTTCACTATCGTCCATCATGCCCTTGTCGAACACTTGAAAGAAGATCTCATGCACATCGGGATGCGCCTTTTCCACTTCATCCAGAAGCACTACCGAATAGGGGCGTCGACGCACCGCTTCGGTCAGAATACCGCCCTTGCCATAGCCAACATATCCCGGAGGCGCGCCTTTAAGCGTCGAGACGGTATGCGCTTCCTGAAATTCGCTCATATTGATCGAGATGATGTTGTCTTCGCCGCCAAACATCTGTTCAGCCAACGCCAGCGCCGTCTCGGTCTTTCCCACGCCCGAGGGGCCACAAAGCAGAAACACCCCTACCGGCTTTTCCGGCGGTTTGAGCCCGGCCGCAGCGGTCTGGATGCGGTTGGCAATCATCTCCATCGCATGGTCCTGACCAACGACGCGTTCCGCCAATGTGCCCGCCAGTGAAAGCGCGCGCTCTGTCTGGCTGGCCAGCATCCGACCCATCGGAATACCCGTCCAATCCTGAACAACCGACGCCACCGCTTGCTTGTCGACCGCAGGCAGGATCAACGGCGTCTCGCCCTGATGCTCAAGCAATTGCGCCATCCGTTCACGCAAAGTGCCCAGCGCCGCATCGCGATCAAATGGCTCTTCTTCAATCTCTGGCTCGGTCTCGGAATCGGCCACATCATTGCTCGCGGCGTCTTCGGAGACCTCTTCCTCAACAGTTTCCAGAGGTGCATCGCCCACAGCCGTCGTTTCGTCGATGGCATGTCCGATACCACGCAATTTCGCGCGCAGGTCAAGAATTTCGCCAACCAACTCTTTCTCCGCCTCCCACCGCAAATTCGCTGCTTCAAGCGCAATCTGCGCCGTTTGGATAGCGGCTTCGACGTCGCTCTTGCGCTCCGTCACATCGATTCCAATGGCCTCTTCGCGCTCAATGATACCTTGCTCGATCTCAAGCGCGGAAAGCCGCCGTTCAATGTCTTCCACTTCCGCTGGCGTGGAATGCTGCGAAACGGCGACGCGCGCACAGGCAGTATCCAAAAGGCTGATCGCCTTATCCGGCAATTGCCGTGACGGGATATAACGATGCGATAGCTTCACAGCCGCCTCGATGGACTCATCAAGAAGTTCGACTTTATGGTGTTTTTCCAGAACCCCGGCGATGCCGCGACACATCAAAATTGCCTTGTCCTCGGATGGCTCCTCAACCTTCACCACCTGAAAGCGGCGGGTCAGGGCCGGATCAGGCTCGATATGCTGCTTGAATTCGGCCCAAGTGGTGGCCGCGATGGTGCGCAACTCTCCGCGTGCCAGCGGCGGTTTAAGCAGGTTGGCAGCGTCACCAGTACCCGCAGCCCCGCCCGCTCCAATCAACGTATGCGCCTCGTCGATGAACAAGATGATCGGAATGTCCGAACTTTGAACCTCCTCAATCACCGCCTTCAATCGCTTTTCGAATTCACCTTTCACCGAGGCCCCGGCCTGCATCAACCCAATATCGAGCAGTTGTAGCTCAACATTACGCAGTTGCGGCGGCACATCACCCCGCGCAAGCCTCTGGGCAAAACCTTCCACTACGGCGGTCTTCCCGACCCCCGCCTCGCCGGTCAAAATCGGGTTGTTCTGCTTGCGCCGCAGCAGGATATCCACAATCTGGCGGATCTCTGCATCGCGCCCGACAATCGGGTCAATTTTCCCATCCCGCGCACGCTGCGTCAAATTGGTGGCATATTGCGCCAGGGCCGATTGCCCACCGGGCGCTTTCTTCGCCTGCGGGCTATCCGTCTCATCAAACGTTCGCTCAAGAGATTGCACCAGCAAGTCATCAAGCTGCGCCGCCATCGACTTGGGATCAATCTTGTCGAACTCAAGGCTCATTTTATATAGCAGCCCCTCAAGCACCGGCACCTGAAGGCAACCCAAAAGGATATAGGCCGATCGCACCTGATCCTCTCCAAACTCAAGCGACCCATAGCTCCAGGCTTCCCGAATGGCGCGAAATATATGATCTGAAAACTCTTCGACCGACCCCGCACCATGCGGCAATGCGTCGATGGCTCTGACCAGTTCGCCATCAAACTGCGCCCGTTCAACCCCCGCCGATTCCAGCAGTATTGCAAAATCCGAACGTTCCGCATCGGCCAGCGCGGTGATGAAATGCACAAGCTCCACATAGGGGTTGCCACGCGCCTTGGCGGCCTGGGCTGCGGCAGAGAATGCCTTCAAACAGGTCGGATTGAGTTTTCCCACCAACTCCTTGCGCTTGACGGTCTCCTGCGAGCCACGTGCGGTCATGGAAAATCTCCGAAAAAATGTTGTTGTCACCTAAATGCGGTGAAATAATCGAATATGTATTAAGTTAAGCATAGACCGGAATTCCTTACCGAGCGACATTTTTTCTGCCAGATCCGGGCCCGGCAGCAGGGAGCGTCTAATGAAAGACCCAATGCCGACCGACATTTTCAAGCTCGGGCAGGTTCTTAACAACACCTATGAAATCATTGGGGTTTTGGGGCGCGGCGGCACCGGCGAGGTCTATCTCGCCCGCAATCAGATCAATGAGCGTGAAATCGCAATCAAGGCATTGAACACCCGGTTTTCAGGCAAGGCCGATTACGTCGAACTGATGAAACGCGAAGATCAGATGCGCGCGATTCTGCACGACGCCGTGGTGCGCTACATCGAATGTTCGCGCACCGATCAGGGTCACGTCTTCCTGGTTATGGACTATATTGATGGCCCCTCGCTGAACGATGTCATGCTTGAACGAAAGGTCGATGATCGCGACCTTCTGGTTATTGCGCATCGGGTGCTAGAGGGATTGGTAGCTACCCACAAAGCCGGAATCGTGCACCGCGATTTGTCGCCCGACAACATCATCCTGCGCGGCGGTGACCCCGAACAGGCAACGATCATTGATTTCGGCATCGCCAAGGACACGGCTGCCGGAGCGATGACCATTGTCGGCAATGAATTTGCCGGTAAATACGAATATGCCGCGCCCGAACAGCTTGATGGTCATGCCGACCGGCGGGCCGACCTTTACGCGCTTGGCGCCTCAATTCTGGCGGCACATCGCCGCGATGTTCCCCACCTCGGCACAACGCCGGGCGAGATCGTGCGCAAAAAAGCCGAGCCTCTCGACACATCGGGCCTAAGCGAGCCTCTTCGCGAACTTGTCGACTGGCTTGCCGCGCCCGACCCAAACAAGCGCCCGCAAAGTGCTGAATTGGCGCTGGTTCGGCTCGGCACCATGCTCAAACCGCTTGAGGAAAGCGGCTCTAAAAGCACCAAACGCAAGCGCAAAAAGCGCTCTCCTATGGTGCCACTGCTCTTGGTCACCCTGCTGATCGCAGGCGGATTGGGCGCATGGCTTTCGGGTGCGCTCGATGAACTATTTGCCCCGCCCCTTCCCCTTGCCGATCCATATGAGTTGCACGCCAGTTTGAACGAAGCGGGCGTGTCGCGCTTTTCCGCCCATGCACCGGACAAAGAAACCGCCATCGCCATAAGGGCAGGTTTTGCAGAAATCACCGGACAGATGCCAAGCGACGAGGCGATTACCCTGGCCCAGGGGATGCCCTCTGAAAGCTGGCCCAGCGTAGCGATGGACCTTGTCGGTCTGGCTGCCAGCCTCGATTACTGGGACGTCGATGTTGCGAATATGACGGCCGAGATCTCTGGCGTGGCATCAACCCGCGCCGAGAAACAGCGCCTCACTGAAGAGATCAATAGCTGGGGCACCAACGTCGGTGTCGTGGCCTCGCTCAACATATCTGCCGGACCAACACGCTTGGCCGTCGACAAGGTACAGGACTCTCTTGATGAGCTGGCAACCTGCGGGCGGTTGATCCAACGCGATGCGCCCGCCGCAGATTACATGCTGAACGACACCATAATTATCGCCGGCGATCTGGCGAACTCTGACACTATCCGTGATCTGAAGTCGACGCTAGAGCCGCAAATCGGGGACCGCACTTTGCGCTTCGAGACAACTGTGTTGAACGATGATCTTTGTGCCATTCGCGCGGTCCTGCCCAAAGCCCCTACCGGAAACGTGTCAATCTCGCTGACCGACGGCAAGAGTGGGCAGACGACGCTCACGGGCGTGTTTCAAACAGGCGACAACCCAGTGGTTGACGTGTTGCTGCCCGAAACCCTTGATCAGGGATCGCTCTGGGTGATGGTGGTGGATAACACGGGCAAGGTATTCCACGTCCTGCCCAACATAAACAACACCGAACATGATATCGTGCGGCTTGGCGTGGTTGAAAATGGCGTCAGACGCGTTCGCGTGCTCTGGTCGATTGACGAGTTTCTGCAAGATCAAACCCGTCTCGCCATGCAAGTAACTGATGGCGATTATGGCAAAAGCGAAGTGATCGCCATTCTCAGCCATAAACCCCTCTTCGATATGCGACGGCCACGCGACGAAAGCGTACGCTCAGTCGCAGAAGCGCTAAGCGAAGCGGTAAAACTGGACGAAACCGTGCTCATCGGCATGGCGAGCCGCATTCTAGAGGCGCGACGCTGACGCCCCGTCATAGCGAGCGCAGCATAATCGCGCCCGTTTGCATCGACTGCGCGATCTGCTGATATTGCGCGCGTTTTCGATTTGAATCTCCGCTTGCTCGGATCAGAAGAGTGGCACCATTGTTGATGATTGTCGCCGCATCGCGTGTGAGCTTGGGCAGTTTCGCGCGCTCCACAGGCACAAGCGCGCGGTTGAACTTGCGGCTGCCTTTGGTCACACGCACGGGCCGCTTGGTCCGGCTTTGATTATCGCTTGCCAGCTTGCGCAGCTTCTTCGAAGTCTCGGCCAAAACCTGCTTCACCTCGGACATTTTGCCATAATCAGGCAACTGCTTTTGGATTTCCCAATACTCATAGGCAAGGCAATCAATCGCATATTCAGCGCCGGCAAGGTTTTTGCAAAATTTCGACGCGTCTTGTAGCGCCTGACCAATAGCTTGGGGTAAATTCGCCCCCTTGCCCAAAGTGCCGTTTGCCGACGAATAATTTACTCCCCCGCCTGCATCAGAAATTCCGCCGTCATTGCCCTCACTCCCTTCGCCGGTCCCATCCTGAACCGGGATAACAATGTCATGCGGAATGAAAACCGGAAAGCCGAGCATGACCGTCTGATCTCCGGCCTTAACCGAAGGCGCGGCGGCAAAGCCGACCACGAGCGCGGCGAAGAGTTGGTAGCGATAGATACGACCTTGGGCTCGAATGCTCATGCTAAAACACCTTTGGAAAGAGGAGACTGACGCCAAACACCGCGCGGCGGTCATTCGTATCATTGAAAACATCGACAACCGCCGCAGAGAACTGAATATTCTTCAGGTTTCGCGGCGCGTAAGAGACGCCAATAATTCCATGATCGCCATACCAGGCCGCGCTGGCGGCAAGGCTTGGCGTGAACCCATAGCCAATTCCGCCATAGGCACCAAGCTCAGTCTGATTGGCGCGCACATGCGTCCCTGCGCCAACCGAAATCATCAGAGGTTTCCTGCCGCGCGGGGTATCAATAAACGGGAAGAACGTAAGCGTGAGATCACCCGCCGGCTTCAAACCTCCGGCATCCCCCCAACCGCCAAGGCGCTGCGCACCAACCGCCAGATAGGTTGGAACTGGCCCATCCGAAATGCGGCGCGAAAACTTCAGATCAAAGTATCCCGAGTCGCCCACGTTATTCGTCGTAGACGTAACCTCAGCCGTCAACTGAACACCGACCGTTCGCGCGGCATCGCCAAAGCCGACACCAAATGACAGTGATGCATCGCTGCCTGTCGCCGGCCCCTGTCGCTGATTGGTGTACAATAGCGACGCAAAGGCCAAACCATGTGGCGCCACCGTGGCAGAGGGTATCCCGAGCAGAGTCAGATGACCCACCTCGCTCTGCGCCTCCGCCTTGCCGACACCAGCGCCAATAGTTCCCACAACAGCAATGACCAAGGCGCCAGAAATTCGCGTGAATTGGCCGATCAGCAAACGGGCCACAGCTCACCTATCCATGTCGCAATGTTTCAAATAAAATTGATTCCATCTCGTCCCTCCATCACACTGCTTGCATGCCCCATCCGTCAAGCCCGGTTTCGCATACTTGGTTCAGAACGCCCTTGGCGCTATACTCCGCTCGCGGCTCACGCCGAGTGTTTGATCTTTTCATTTCCGGGGTTTGGGATTTACCATGCGTATGCTTCTGCTGGTTTTTCTTCTGGTGCTGTCCGGGCCTTCCTTTGCCGCTGACAGGGTCGCGTTGCTGATCGGGATATCGGACTATCGCTCGATCCCACCGCTCAAAAACACTGTAAATGATGCAACTGACCTTTCTGAAACGCTGAAAAAGGTCGGTTTCGATGTCACCACGCTGATCAATGTCACCGGTCAGGAGCTGCGCGCCTCGCTCGACAAGTTTTCTTTCAAAGCCGAAACTGCCGAACTTGCGCTGATCTATTTCGCCGGGCACGGGGTTGAGGTGCAGGGCGAGAATTTCCTCATTCCTGTCGATGCCGACGTGGCCTCCAATCGCGACGTTCAGCAACAAGCCGTCTCGCTAAAAGATCTTCTTCACACTGTTGACCGGGCAAGAACCATGCGGATCGTGATCCTTGATTCTTGTCGGGACAACCCGTTTGGCGATGCGATTGACCTGACCCAGACTTCAGAAGCTAGCGATACATCACGCAGCACACGTGGGACTCGAGGGCTTGCACCGCCGTCTCCTGACCGGGGCACACTTGTGGCATTCGCCGCACGCGACGGGAATGTCGCGCTCGATGGCGAGGGCGACAATAGCCCCTTTGCCCAGGCGCTCATCGACAAGATGGCGCGCCCTGATCTCGAAATTTCGCTGATGTTTCGGGCAATCCGTGACGACGTTCTCAACCGCACCGGCAACCGCCAGGAACCGCATACCTACGGCTCGCTCACCGGCACGCCATTTTACCTCGCCTCGGCAGGTCAGCGGGACGAGGCACTGGCGCTTGGCATGCAAGGCCGGATCGACGCTTGGTCAAAAGTGCGCCCGGATCTGATGAAACAATATGAACTTCTCGCTGAGGAGCAAAATGACACCCGTTCAATGATTGCGCTGGCGATGATGCGGCTGCACCCGCAAAGCCCGCGCTACGATCCCCAAACCGCGCGCACCTACCTACAGCGTGCCGCCGATCTGGGTGAGCCCGAAGCCATGTATGAACTGGGCCGCCTTTACGAGACCGGCATTGGCGTGGCTCAGGATGACACCAAAGCGCTCGACTATTATCAATCGTCGGCGCGGCAAAATTATGGGCCAGCCCTCAGCGACATGGGTTTTTTCCAGATCGAAGGTATGCTCGGACTGACGCCGGACGTGGACAAGGGCATTCAATATTTTCGCCGTGGCGCAGAACAACGCAACGCGCCTGCGATGTTCAACTATGCCTCGCTGATTGATGATGGCTTCGTTCCCGGCAAAAGCCAGGAAGACGCGGCTACATTTTTCTATCAGGCTCTTCGCGCAGGCAACCCCGAGGTTCTGACCGCGCTGACCCTGCATCACAACACTTTGGAACCTCGAACACGGCGAGCTCTTCAGGCCAAGCTAAAAGAGAACGCATTCTATGTTGGTGCGATTGATGGTGATTTCGGGCCTGGCACTCAACGTAGCCTGCGCGCCGCTTACGGCCTCGAAGGCGGGTAAGGAATACCTCTAGGGTATTTGTCGACAATTCGTGTACTCTGGGAATCAAGGGGCGGTTTTTTGCCTCAAAGCATATTTGTCAGATTTCGTTTTACGACAAACCAACTCGCGCCAGGCGGCGCTTGCCATTTTTGAAAGGGGATTTTGTGATGTTCAGAATAACTTTGGGTTTCATCAGTTGTCTGGCGCTGGCCGCCTGCGTGAAAGAGCCTCAGGCCGACCTCTCGGGAAATCAATCCGTGAAAGCGCAGTCTAAAGCGGCAGCTGCTTCCAAGTCCAAACCCCAACCAAAACCGAAAAAAACGGCACCCGCCCGCCCGGCCCAGGGAGGCGGCGGTGGAACTGGTGGCGGCACCGGTGGCGGAACTGGTGGCGGCACCGGTGGCGGAACTGGTGGTGGAACTGGCGGTGGCACCGGTGGCGGAACTGGTGGCGGAACTGGTGGTGGCACTGGTGGCGGATCCAGCGGTGGTGGCACCGGTGGTTCTGGTTGGGGCTAACAATGCCCAGCCTGACGATCCTTCAGCGCGCCCTTTCCACAATATTGGCAATTGCGGCGCTGAGTCTTCTGGCAGGCCCCTCTCCGGCGGCCACGCCTGAAAGGCTCGCAGTCGTGATCGGTAATCAGGACTACGCCAGCGTTGTCGACCTCGACAATGCGCGCCACGATGCAGAAAAAATGGCCGACCTCCTCCGGGGGCTCGGCTTTACCGTTTTTGACGCCTACGATGTTGACCGTCGCGGCTTTGAGACCCTGTTACGGCAATCAATCCTGAATGCTGGCGACAATGCCGAGATTGTTTTCTTCTATGCCGGACATGGCATTCAGATCGGACGGCGCAACTATCTGCTGCCGACCGATGTATCGTTTGACAGCATCTACGATCTTCCGATTGAAAGCATCACACTCGACCGGGTGATCGAACTCCTGTCGGCACGCGGCCAAGTGCATATCGCCATCATCGACGCCTGCCGTGACAACCCGTTCCCAAATGTCAAACTCGCCGGAAATCTCGATGCCAGCCTGTTTGAAACAAAATCAGGCTTCGAGGTTTTTCGCACGCCGCTGAATTCTCTGGTCGCCTTCAGCACCTCACCCGGCATGGTGGCATTTGATGGCGAAGGCGAAAACAGCCCCTACACCACCGCCATTTTGAAGGTTCTGGGCGAGACGCCCGAGGAACAGGCGCAAACTGTCTTCTCAAAGGTGCGCGAAACGGTTTTCCAATCCACCAACGGCAAGCAAGTTCCCTGGGAAAGCTCGACACTGGTCAGACAATTTCAATTCGGAACCCAAGGCGGAACACCGCGGGGCTTGATGCTGGCCCAGGCAACCATCCCTGATGACAGCGAAAGTGAACCTCGCACATCCGAGGTTCTCCCGGAACCAGACAAGCCAATAGAGCCAACACCAGTCAAACTGCCTGGCTCAGTTACCCTTGATGTCCAATATGACCGGCGGGTCAATTTCGCGCCATTGCTCGCCCATGCATTCGGGGTCAAGGACGCGTTTCAAGTCTCCGTCGCCCGCGCGCCACAGAATGGAACCATTTCCAGCGGTGACAATGGCGGATTGGCCTTTGTTCCGGTCATATCCGAGCGTCGCTCAACCACCTTTGAAGAAACCCAAGCAACCAATTTTGCGCTCGATGTCACAATCAACAGCGAAACAACCCAGGTTTCCGTCAATCTGAACATGAAGGTAAACGGCTGCGATCTCGCCGCCGGCGATGCGCTTGATGCGGGTGGTGTCGGATACTACCGCCTGCCCAACGAGATCGAGGTCTTACCCGCGCTTGAGCTCTGCCGCGATGCCGTCTCGCGAAATCCCGACACGCCGCGCTTTCGCTATCAACTTGGCCGCGCCGAACAGGCCGCCGCCCGCCTCGAAGCTGCTTATTCCAGCTTTCAGGCCGCCGCTGATGCGGGCTATGTGCGCGCCAAACACGGGCTGGCCCGGCTCCTCTCCAGCGAGCAGATAAACCGTGACGTGGTCGAAATCCCGTTTGATCAAGATCGGGCTAACGCGCTCTATGACGAGGCAATTGCCGCCGGTGACCCCTTCGCGATCCACTCCCGAGGGCTTGTTCTCTTGCGCAACGGCAAAAGCCAGGCCGAGCGCGAACGCGGCTTTGAATTGCTCGACCGCTCAGCCGAGCTTGGCCATACCTACTCGATGAACGAGCTTGGAGTGTTTTTTCTGAGCAAGAAGAACGAATACTATCTGCCCGATCGCGGCCTGCGGTATCTGCAAGCCTCTGCCGCTCGTGACGACATCTATGGCTATCACAACCTTGGCTTTGTTGCCCTTTTCGGGCTGGACGGGGCCGACATAGACTATCCCAAAGCCTATGAATGGTTCGAGAGGGCGGCGACGGGCGGCCATCCGAAATCACCCGCCGCAATTGGTCGTCTGATCGTGCAAGGCAAGCTCCCTGGCAAAACGCCCGCTGAAGCGTTGAAATGGTATGACATGGGGCTTGAACGCGGCGATGGCTGGGGCGGTGCCAATGGCGCCAACATGATCCTCAATGGCGAGGTGAGCGGTTTTCCCGTCCACGCCGCCTTGATCCGCGCCGCCAAAGCAATGCAGCTCCCCGATAAAGACGCCGCTAGCGCAGCGCAAAACCTGCTGGATCAAGCTTCAAACTCAGACTTGGCGCGTGCAACACAGGCTTTGTTGAACGAAATTGGCGAAGGTCTGACCATAGACGGCGCCATCGGCCCCGCAACGCGCAAGGTGTTAAACACCCGCGCCGCCGAACACGGGTTACCCCAACCCGCAAATGTCCCCCGCGCCCAACTTCTGACAGCCGCCAAAATCTACTGGGCCGAGCGCCCAACACGTCCCGACCTGTTCTAATACAGCAGGAAAAGGGGCAACAAGATACCCAAGCGAACCTGCCAAAATGGGCGAAGCGCCTCAGCGCGTCAAACTTGATCCTGACACCAACCGTATCCGTGTCATCGAAGAGATTGACGCGGAAACTGAGTCCCTTAAGACCCCGTTTCCAAGCCGATCCAGATCCTAGGCTTTCGCAAGGATCACATCAAACTCAACTGCCAGAAACGGCACATCAACCTTGCCCGAGAGAGCCATTCCTTCAGGGAAATCCTCGGGCGCCTTCTCGTGATAGGTCATGACCAGATCCTCACGCACCCCAAAGACGGTATCTTCGTCGAGATAGGGGTCATCGTCAGGGAAAATCTCGGTTACCAAAGTGCGATAACCAGGCGCTTTGACGATAAAGTGCAGGTGCGACGGGCGCCAAGGGTGGCGTCCACAGGCGCGCAAGATGTCGCCCACAGGACCATCAGAAGGTATCGTATATTCGACAGGTTTGGCAGTGGTGAACGCATACCGTCCGTCCTCACCAACTGTCATCAACCCATGGAACGAATAGGTATCCTGCGCATCGTCCTGACTGGCATAAAGTCCGTTAGGCGCCGTCTGCCAGATGTCGAGTTCCGCACCCGCAATCGGGTTTCCATCTGTGTCCCGGATGACACCTTCAGCGAGCAAAATGATGCCGTCAAAATCGCGCTTCATATCCCCGCCCACTTCAAGCGGAGGCGCGCCCGAAACGTGAAACGGCCCAAGGACCGAGGAAGATGTCGCATTTTCACGCGAGTGAAGCATATCCACGAGCGAAGAGAGGCCCAGCACGTCGGCAGCCAGAACAAATTCATGGCGCTCCTCCGTCTCAATGGCCGCGCAACCCTCCAAAAAGTCGATTCCCCTGCGCCATTCATCATGGGTCAGATTGGTTTCACGCGCAAAGTCATGCAGATGCTGCACGAGCGCACTCATCACTTCGCGCGTCCGGGGTTCCATATCCTTCGAAAGATAGCTTTTGAAAACCTCGGTGATGTTGTCTTTGGTTACGTTGCGCATAGCGAACTTCCTTATATTAGAGCTAAGCTGAGAACCGGGAATTCGATAAGGATGACCAGGATGATCAACATCACAAAGGCGAACGGAAGCGCGCCCATGAAGACATCCTTGAGAGAGATACGGTCGTCATTGAGCGTCGATTTGATGACAAAACACGATATGCCCAAAGGCGGCGTCAACAGCCCGATTTCCGCCCCAACAACCGTAACGATTCCGAACCAGATGATCGACAAATCCATCGCTTCGATGAGCGGCAGGAACAACGGCACGACAATCAGAATGATCGACGTCGTGTCCAGCAGTGTGCCCAGAAAAAGCATCAAGAGCACATAGAGCGACATTATGGTCCAGAACGACGCGGAATTGCCCGACAGAAGATCTTGTAACTGGTTGGGAAGCCCGGCAATCCCAAGCATCCGCGAATAGATCGACGCCGCCGTGATCAGGAACAGAATGGCGGCTGTGATATGTCCCGTCTCAAGCAAAGCCTCCCAAAACCCCCTGAGAGACATGGACCGTCGCCACAGCGCAATTATCAACGCCACAAGCGAACCCGCCGCCCCCGATTCAACAGCCGTCATCCACCCCGTGTAGATGCCCCCGAGAATGATGGTAATAAGCCCCAAGGTCGGCAGGGTTTTTGAGGCAATTTCACGCGCTGACATCCACTCGCTGTCGTCAACCGTGCGCCCCCCCATGAAGCCGGGCGTAAAGCGCCCCATAAACCAGATCGCCCCGACATAGGCCACGGCCAGGATGACACCCGGAATAACTCCGGCAAGAAACATGTCTCCGACTGACTGTTCCGCAACAAAGCTATAGATGATCAACATGGCAGAGGGTGGGATGATCATCCCAAGAACGGAAGACCCCGCCACCACCCCCACAGCAAACCGAGGGTTGTAATCCTGATTGATCATCTGGGGCACGGATACTTTGGTAAACACCGACGCCGAAGCGATCGAAGATCCAGTGACGGCAGCAAACACCGCGTTCGCCCCCACGGTTGCCATACCAATTCCGCCTTTTACCTTGCGAAATCGCATCGTCATGACTTCATAAATGTCACGCCCCAGGCCCGCCTTGGACACAACCAGCCCCATGAAGGTAAACAACGGGATTGTCGCAAAGCTATAGACCATCGCACTATCGCCAACGGCAATTTTCATCAGGTTCAGTGACAGCGTGAAATTGTCACGCATCAACCAGACCGAAATTAGCGAAACCGTGCCCAAAGCGATCGGAATATAAAGGCCCGCGTAGATCAGAAAAATAATGGCGATAACCGAAACAAGGCCAATCTCAATAGGGGTCATTTGCTGGATTCACCTTTTTTGGTATTCGCATTTTTAGGGTCAGCATGTTCAGGCGCACGGATAAGCCGGGGCCGGTCCTGCGCGGTGATAACCTTCAGCGCAAAGATCACACAGGCCAGAGCGCTCCCGCTCGCGATCACCAGTTTGATGGGCCACCACGGGGCGGTAAAAATTCCAGGCACGCCGAAAAAATCCTGAGTGTTCCACATCTTGAGAAATTCGGGAAACATGATGTAAGCGATAAGCCCCATGAAAATCGCAGATACCGCATTGATAATGCGCCGTAAGGTAGCTGTAAGGCGGGGGCGACGACCGTGCAGCAGATTCAGCAACCCGTCCGAGCGCGTTAACCTGTCCACGCGCACCACATCCGCCAACTGCAAGAACACGATGAACACGACCGAGAGTTGGACGATCTCGTAAGTTCCCTTTAACGGCGCGTTAAACACGCTACGCGAAACCACATCAACATTGAGGACAACCACCAACACCAGCACGGCCAAAGTTCCGGCGGCGTTGGCGGCAATCGCAAGCGTATTGGCGACCCGAGACAGGCCAGTAATTGCAGAGTTGAGCATGTTTATGGCCCCTTCTCGGGTCATCAGGTCTTACGGCTGCGTCCAGTCACGAGCGCCTACAAAGCCGGCAGCTTTGAGTTTGCCGATATAAGCCGCAAGAATCTCTGTTCCCTGTTCGCCATTGGCGTTCAGTGTCTCAGCCCATTCTTGCGCGATGTTTGGCATCGCGTTAGCCCATGCCTTGCGGTCGGCATCAGAGACATTGATAATCGTACCACCTGCTGCAACATACGCCTTTTCCGCTGCATCCGCGCGATCCATTGCCATGCCTGCAAGGTGATCACGATAGTCAATTGCCACGGCTTTCAACACGCCTTTGACCTCTTCGGGCAACTTGTCCCAATAGTCTTTATTAACGGTTACAGTCTTTGAGTTCGCAGCCCCAATATCGGCGCGCAGCATGTAAGGGGCGACCTCTGAAATCTTGAAGGTCGCAGCCGCTTCAGGCCACAGCAACGCGGCCTCTACGAGGCCGGTTTGCACCATATTGTAAAAGTCGGTTAGGCCGCCGCTCACGCCAGCCGCATTGTTGATACCTTCCAGATACCGCAAATCCATACCCGCGCCAGCAACTTTCATACCTTCAAGATCAGCCAAACTGGAAACTTCACGGCTGGAGAAGACCTGATAGCTGTTCAACACGACTCCCGTTGCCAGATAGATCTGGTTCTGGGCGGAGAATTCGTTTTGCATCGCCGGAAATTCACGTGCAATTTCGTCAACTGCTTTGGCTACAGCGCGCGCATCGCTGGACACAAAAGGTGTTACTGATGCAAGCCCCTGGCTAGGCAATTTGGACGAATGGAAAATCGTGGTCACGATACCAATGTCGCCGAGCCCGAGCTGAATGCCTTCAAGAACGCCTTTTGGCTTTACGATCGAACCGCCATAGTTTTCCTGCCAGTTCATGACATAGTTGCCGGTTTCGGCCAAACGGCGGTCAACCTCGGGGATAAAGAAGTTGCTGAATTCTTTGACCCACATCGAGCGGTCTGGGTAACCATCAATCACCACCGCTGATATCTTTTCCTGCGCCACAGCAGGCAAGGCCGTCATGGTCGCAATTGCTGCGCCAATAAGGCTGCGTCGTGTCCAATTAAACATGTAGATCTCCTCCTAGAAATTCAGGCATGTTGCCCTGTTGGTGTTAGGTTTTTGCCAGCCCCTTGACACGTGGCCGGGTGTGCCTGCGTCGCGCAGGATCGGCATCTTTTCGTGCCCGTTCACACATGCTGAGCTCCTCCTCTCAGGCCATGCTGCACACCTGATCAAATGCAAAACGCGGCAGTTTCTGAAACAAAGCCGTCTCATCGGCGTAACCGATGTTGCACAAGAAATTTGATCTCAGGCTCGTGCCCGCAAAGAACTCCTCATCAACGATCGCGTTTGAAAAGCCCGACATTGCGCCCACATCCAAACCGACAGAACGCGCCGCGATCATGAAATAGGCGCCCTGCAAGGTGGCGTTACGAAAGGCCGTCTCTTCGCAATAGGCTTCCTTGCCGTCGAACAAATGCCGGCGATTCTCATGCGGAAACAGAAACGGCAATTCCTGCCAAAAGTCCCTATCCTGCGCGATAATCGCGGTGACAGGTGCGCTCATCATTTTTGCGACGTTCTGCGGCTTGAGCGATTTTGCCAGCCGCGCCTTTCCCTCGGGCGACTTAACGAAGACAAACCGCGCAGGCAGTGTGTTCATCGACGTCGGCCCATTGATGGCAATCTGGAAAATCTCTTCCAGTAGCGCGTCAGGAACGGTCTTGTCCGTCCAGGCATAATGCGACCGCGCCTTGCGAAGGATCAGATCAATCGCAACGCCCGACAAACGGCTCATGCGACTGCGCAGCTCGCGGTGATCCGCCTGCGCCTCGGCACGCAATGCCTCCAGCTCTACACCGGAGAGAGAAGTACCCGGCGCGTTCATTTCGCCGCCGCCGCGCCCGGCATGTCCTTTTCATCGACAATCGGGCTTGAGCAAATGCCAATGCCTTCGATCTCGATTTCCACAACTTCTCCCGGAACCAACCAACGCGGATTTGGCTTTTTGGCGTGCCCGACACCCGGCGGTGTTCCCATGGCAATCAGATCGCCCGGCTCAAGCGTGGTATATTCCGAAATCGTGGCAATCGTCTGCGCCACCGACCAGATCATGTTGGCTGTATTTGACGACTGCAAAATCTCGCTGCCAACGCGGCTTTCGATTTTGAGACCAGAGGCACCCGCCGGAATCTCGTCAGGCGTCACAACAAAGGGACCAATGGCGCCCGTGTCGTCAAAATTCTTGCCCGGCGTCCACTGGTGCGTCTTGCGTTGATAGTCACGCACCGACCCGTCGTTAAAAACGGTATAACCAAACACGTGATCCAGAGCATCTGCCTCGGAAATGTGGCGCCCACCCTTCCCCATGATCAGCATCAATTCGGCTTCATAGTCGAGCTTTTCAGAGCAAGTCGGCCTCACCATAGGTGCGCCAGCAGCCATGATCGAGTTCTTGCCACGCATGAACAGCGCCGGGTAATCGGGGATGTCGTAACCCCCTTCCTTGATGTGATCGGTGTAGTTCAATCCGAGGCAAATGATCGTGCCGGGCCTTGCCACCGGCAAGGCTGGCGTGATGGAGGCAACCGAGATTCTCGGGGCGCCGTCAATCTTGGCCGCGACTGAGGCTGCCAACGCAGGGTCGGCTATCAACGCCGTAAGATCCTGACCAACAGCAGCGTCCAAAGCCGTAAGGCTAACGGCTTCCGCACCTATTACTGCAAATACAGCAGTGCCGCCTGTCGTCTCACCCACCAGATATTTCATATTTAATTCCCTCGTTAGCTTCTTGAGTTTTTGTCTATTATCTGTCTACATGTCAATAGATATCGATATTTTTAATTTGGAGGACAAAATAGTGATAGCTTGGGAAGACTATAAAGAGGTGGCAAAGGCACGCGGATGTTTGGCGCTTGAACTCTATGCGGCGATATCAACCCCCGCCAAAGAACCGCAAGATCCCGAGGCCTCGCTCGCTGAACACCTCGCGTATCAAACGGAACTGGAACGCAGGAAGGCTTTGGCTTTCGCAGGGCCGATGTCTGATGAAACGGGCACATTCATGCAGGGAATTGGCCTCATCATCTACCGCGCGGAAAGCCTGGCAGCGGCCCGCGCTCTCGCCGATGCTGATCCGATGCACAAATCGGGCGAGCGCACTTATGTCTTGCGGCGCTGGCTCGTCAACGAAGGCTCGTTCACCCTGTCTGTGGGGCTCTCCACCAACCATGTAACGCTGCGCTGACGAAGGTCAGATAGCCAGCCCCCCATAGATGGCACCTAACGCGTCACGCCCAAAATCTGGTTCACGGGTTTTGGGCAAGGCGCGCACAACCTTCATATGTTGCGTGACACCGCGCCACCTTCCTGTCTCAAGCAAACACGACGCGGCCTAGGGGGAACACGTATCTCTTCACCAAAAACGACGTCGTTACCCGACAAATCATTCCTACCGGGTAACGACGAGGGACGGCCCCCCTTTTGGTCGTCTCGAACCCTAGCCGGGCAAATCCCACTCACCTTTATTGATCACCGAAATGGGCGCGTCGGCGGGGGATACATCAGCCAACGCACCCATTTCAAAGCAGTCTTCAGGTGTCGATATAGGCCACCGCATCCATCTCCACCAAGATGTCCGATCTCATGACCTCGGCCCGGAAACAGGTGCTGATCGGGGGCGAGTTTTTGAAGTATTCGGCACGAACACGGTTCATTGCCTTATAGTCCTCCGGGTTTTTGACCATGATGACGACCTTGAAGATATCATCCATAGTCCCACCAGCTTCCTCGACACACATCTTGATATTTTCCAATGTGAGTCTTGTCTGCTCTTCAATCCCTTCCGGGACAAAGCGTTCATAGTAATCGCCGCTCACATGGCTCAATGCTGTCGTTCCCGCGATATGCAAATATTTGTCGATGAGAACAGCTCTTGCAAAAGGGCCTACAGCTTCTGCCATTCCCGCAGGTTGAATGTACTTTCTATTTTTCATTTTCATGATCCTTTTCTCGGTTGGTTTACTTGGAGATCTGAGGTTTCAGAACGATGCGCGTGTGGAGGAGTTCGGGCAGCAATCAACGCCAAGCTCCAGGCCCCTGAAGCCCGGCATTTGTTCTTTCCTGTCCCTAAACGCCTTTTCCATCTGAGTGCTGCTCAGACGATTGCTGAGGCGTCTTGTCTGCGACGTCTCAAAACCAGATTTGCGGCGATCACCGTGATCAGGGCGATAACCCCAATCAAACTGGTGAGTAGCTCCGGCAGGATAACCAGAATGCCGCCGACAGCGAAAACAATGCGACTAAAGACACCTATCTTGCCGACTTTGTATATCCAGCTCTCAAAGGCCGATGTAATCGCCCAGATTGCTACCAACGTCAGGCCGACCCGCTCCAAAATCTCGATGGCGCTGCCCTCCATGATCAACGCCGGATCATAGACGAAAATAAACGGCAGGACGAAAAGCGGCATCCCCAGCCTCATGGCCCGAAATCCCGTCTCCATCGGCTTCGCCCCCGCAATATTGGCCGCTGTAATCGCAGCAAGCGCGACAGGCGGCGTAATGAAGGAGAGCATCCCCCAGTAAAGGATGAACAGGTGGCTGGCGATAGGGTTGAACCCTGCCTGCACCAGCGCCGGTGCCAACAGAATTGAAAGAAAGATATAGCAGGCCGTAACCGTCATCCCCATACCAAGGATAAAGCTCGTCACCGCCCCGGCGAGCAGCATCAGCGCGGTATTGCCCCCTGCATAAAGCAGAAGTTCGCGCGAAAATGACCCGGCCACACCGGTATAAGCCAGCCCCCCGATAACCAACCCGATCCCTGCCAGAACCGCGACCAGATTTGCCACGTTGACCGAAATGTCCAACAACAACCGCTTTGCACGCGATAGGGTCAAACGTGTTTCTTTATTGAAAGCCGTCGCAATAAGCATGACCGCAGAAGCATAATACGGCGAGCGCGCTTCCAGTCGCAGCCCCATCAACACGAAGATCAGCACGGCAAGACTGAGAAGATACGGCCAACCCGATTTAAGCACAGGCCAGAGAGGCGGGATATCGCTGCGCGGCAATCCCTTTAGGCCCGTCCGGGCGGCATACATATCAACCTGAAACAACAGCGCCGCATAAAACAAAAGCGCCGGAATGACAGCCGCGATAACGATCGCTGAATACTGGACCCCCAAGAAAGACGCCATGACAAAGGCCACGGTCCCCATCACCGGCGGCATAAGCGTGGCCCCGGTTGAAGCACAGGCCTCGATGGCGGCGGCATAGCTGGCCGGGTAGCCGACTTTTCGCATGGTCGGAACGCTGAACGGAGCCGAGGTCAGGATGTTGGAAATCACACTCCCCGACAATGAGCCGAGTATGCCCGACCCCATAACGGCCACCTTTGCAGGCCCACCACGGCTATGACCCAGAAGCGCTGACGCCAGGTTCATGAAGAAATCACTGCCTTTGGTAATAACGAGAACCGACCCGAAAATGACGAAACCGATCACCAGCTCGGCGACAACCTGCATCGGGATACCGATGATCGCTTCGACCCCCAGAACATGTGCTCGGATCGTGCCAACCAGGGTAAATTGATTCCCCCAAAGAAAGCCCGGCATGTGGTCGGCATAAAGAGGGAAAGTGCCAAACAGCAGCGCTGTGAAAAGCAAGATAGGACCGCCCGCTCGACGGACCCCCTCAAGGACGAGTAAAATCAACATCGTCGCCATAACGTCAACAACCAGCGGCGCGTCGTGCTCCCAACCCCTCTGAATGATATCCAGCCCGTGCAGCCCCAGCCATCCCCCACTCACAATGGCCGCCACGGCAAGAACAAGGTTCACCCAAAAGAGTTTCTCGCCCTGGTTTCTTCGGGCCGGCAGCGTCACGAATGTAACGGCAAGAAAAATCCCGATCAGGTAATAGAGATAAGCATTCCCAAGCGGCTGAAATCCAAACATGTTTAGCAAGAACTGTTGGTTGATGGCCATCGCCACTCCAAAAGCTCCCAAGAGCATCACGAGAACGCGCAGACCGTTTTGCCTGCGCGCAGAGCGACTATCCGTGTTATTTTCGGAAAACATCATTTGGTCCTGAAGCTGGGATGAAATACCTTCCTCGGCACAAACGATACCGAGGAAGGCCTTAGGTTGGTAACTGCGTTCAGTTCAGCCCATCTAGGACTTCGGCGCGCCGGCTCATCCAGGCTTTTGCGAAATCCTCTTCAGGCATATCGGCGTGCTTGGGATTGAAATCTTTCCAAGCGTCCCTCAACGCGTTCAGTCTTTCGATACGCTTCTGGTTCCAGGCTTCATTTTCATCAGTCCAGATGCCCTTTTCCGTCAGATAGCGAATGACACCCTCATGAATGGGAAGGTCGATCGGAGGCTTGGCCGATATATCCAAGGACCAGCGCGGCATCACCGCTGTGCTGTCCTTATAGAGGTCAAAGGTTTCATCCATTGCCTTGACGAACGTATACACATCATCAGCAGATTTATCCGCTGTCGTGGTGATTACAGGATAGCGATACGCAGCCATCTTCGCGACTTCACCTTCCGCAAGCCCCGCTGCAATAGTCTCCTGCGACGGCGCCATGATCGGCAGAACCTTCAAGAGCCGCTCCCAGCCCGCAGTATTGTCTGGCTCAAGCGGAACATAAAAGATCCCGCGCGGGCTCTCGGCAAGTTCGTAAAGCTGGCTGGTGGTTGGCTGTGTACAGGTCGCATCAGACTCGTTGCGCGCCATTGATGACATTGCCGCAGAATACGTCGGAAAGGTGATCGCTTCGACATCATCCAGAGTCAGGCCGCCAAACGCGAGAATGGCTTCACATTTCGCGTTGATTGAAGGGTTGCCCGCAATAAATGCAATGCGCTTTCCCTTCGCATCCGCGACGGTCGCAATCCCCGCATCACCCGCAGCAACCAGCGTCGTGCTCGCAGGCCTACCCGCCACAGCACGCAGATCCAGCGGCCCCCAGTCCGTCGCCGCGAAGTCAAAGGTGCCTTCGGAGACAAAGAAGGCCTCGGTTCCAAGGAATGCATAATCGGCCCGGCCTTGCAGCAAGGGCTGCAAACGCCCAATTCCACTGCCCGAAGGCTGGATGCGCACGCGCGTTCCAAACTCCTTGCCCAAAGCATCCGCAATTGCCGACGCCTCAGAATAGCCCGTCGAACCGACGCCGTAAGCTGTCCAAACCATGGTACCCGGCAACTCTTGCGATGCAGCAGGCAATGCGCTCATCGCCGCAAATGCAGCAACAACCGCTCCTGTGTACAATTTCTTCTTCATTGTATCCTCCCAAAATTTTCGAAGTTCACTGACGACCCAAGTCCGCCACCGATCCGAGCAAAACGTTGTCTAGTGACAAAAGCCGGGTAACCCTGTCTCCTTGAACACTACAAGAAGCGCCCTGCCGCGACAACGTATTGTCGACAAAACCACCAAAGAGATCGATAATTTGTAGCATTAATAGCAATACCCACTCAATTACGACACCTTTGGTCTCGCCCTTGTTAAATCTATATTTTATAAAAAACAACAAAAATATCGAGATAATTTTGTTGTGACAATTTGTGGGGGATGAACGCCCCGCGATAGACGCTGTCAGGGTAACACACAGGCGTCGTCGTCAACTCCAGCGCCATGTCTGTCCCTTGATACGTGGGTATTGAGTAAGGCCGCAAAAATACCAGAGACACGACCGTTGCTTGCCCTAACAATACGGCATCGATTCGATCGACGCGAAAACAGAGCGCATCGAGCGCGATCGTTACAAAAAGAACGACCTGGCTGTTCAGAGACTGCCGCAAATGCGCGCAAATGTGGTGTTGTCAGTGACACATTGACACGATCCCGTAGAATTCGCTTCCATTCGGCATCAGAATATCGATATTATGGCAATATGCAGTCATACCCACCAATTAACCCCGTCGATCGACCGGTGTCTGAAGCGTCCGCGACGCACAAGACCTATCTCGCCATTCAACACCTCATTGTAACGGGTGCTCTAAAGCCAGGCGAGAAGCTCAAGATCGAAGGCCTGCGAACTCGGCTCGACACAGGGGCCTCCCCCATTCGCGAGGCGCTGAGCCTGCTGACCTCGGATAATCTGGTCGAGCGCATTGATCAGCGCGGGTTCCGGGTTGCACCGACCAGCCTGAGTAACTTTGAAGAAATCCTTGAGTTGCGCTGCGACCTTGAGGACAGAGCATTGCGCAAAAGCATCGCAAACCGCACCGAGCAATGGGAAGAACACGTCGTTTTGTGCCAACATCGGATGACACGAGCCAAGCAGAGCGCCGATCCCGACTTCGAGGCTCTGCACAAGGCGTTTCATATGGCCCTTCTAAGCCGCTGCGATGCGCCAATCCTGCTAAAGTTTTGCTCGCAACTTTATGATCTGAACATCCGCTACAGATATCTCGCAGGCAATGCGTTGGACTATACCCTGCGCGATGTAGCATCAGAACATGAAGCGATCATGCAATCGTCAATATTTGGTGATGCTGACAAGGCGTCAGAGCTCCTACTGGCGCATTACCGCCAGACCGGCGCGTTTCTTGTTGATGCTCTGAGCGCTGCAGAGAACGCCTAGATTCTGATCTGCAACATGTAGTCCGCTTCAAAGCGCTTCGACAAAACCCATCGACATTCTCGGCTTGCTCGAAACAGGGCATAGATGCCTATCCCCCTTCTCAAATTTGAGAGGAACATACATCTCTGGCTTGAGCTTTTCATGTTTTATCGATATTATTCACCAATACGTAGTAAACTCGAAATTAGTGCCGCTGGCAGAACACAACAATGGCCACCTGCCCCGCATCGTAGGGATAACCGCTCGCCCCCCAGACAGAGCAGGCGAACAAGGAAATACGCAATGGTTCAGAATACTATGCTGGGAGACATGTTGGCGTCGCTATTCGAGCGTCGCCGCGCCAGCGGCACCACCAATGACCCGCGCCCAATCGAAAAGATGTGCCAGACGCTTCTCACCTCCGAAGGAGAGGTGTTCGGCATTCACCTGGCCAAGGCTATCCTCACGCGTTACGCCGAGTTGGACCAAGACGCGAAACTCGCGTTTTTTCGGTTTCTGAACGACGCTCTGGAAATGGACGCAGGCGAGCTACGCAATCTTGCGCAAACCTATCTCGATACGGGCCTCGTCGCCGACTATCACGCGATCACGGTGGCGGCCGAACCGCGCCGACAAGAGCTGTTCCGCCGATTGAACCAACCTGCGGGCGCCACCGCCAAGCTCGTGGCCATGCGGGTTGATTTGCTGGGTTTTCTCAAGGATCACCCGGAACTCAAACGCACCGATTTCGATTTTGTCCACCTGCTGCGAAGCTGGTTCAACCGCGGCTTCCTGATGCTGAAACAAATATCCTGGGATACGCCCGCCAGCATCCTTGAGAAAATTGTTGAATACGAAGCCGTGCATGCCATCAACGATTGGGAAGACCTGCGCCGCAGGCTCTATCCTTCAGACCGGCGTTGCTTTGCCTACTTTCATCCCACGATGCCGGATGAACCCCTTATTTTTGTCGAGGTCGCGTTAACCAAATCCGTCCCCGACTCAATCCATCATGTGCTTGCTGAAAATCGCACCCCCCATCCGGCATCCGACACCAATGTCGCCGTATTCTATTCCATCTCAAACTGTCAGGATGGGTTGCAGGGCGTGTCTTTTGGCAACCTGCTGATCAAGCAGGTCGTTGAGGAACTCAGACAGCAACTGCCACAGCTCGATACCTTCATAACGCTTTCGCCCGTTCCGGGCTTCAACAAATGGCTCGCGACCAAAACCGACAGCACTGTTGCCAGCCAAATACTTGCTGGTGAGGGTACCGAAACCGAGGTCGAGGCAGCGGTCGCCCATTATCTGCTCAATGAAAAAGGCACCGGCGGCAGACCTCGCGACCCGGTGGCACGGTTTCATCTGGGCAACGGTGCTGTCCTCCACGAGATTCACGCCAATGCAGATCTGACTGCGAAAGGGCGCGAACAATCGAGCGGTGCAATGGTGAACTATCTGTACGATCTCAAGAAGATCGAAAAAAACCACGAACAGTTTGTTCTCGGAAAATCCGTTCCCGCTTCAAAATCCGTGGCGTCCAAAGCAACTGCTTTCGGCGCATTGCAAAAGGCAGAGCCCGCGAAATGACAAATCATCTCTATGACGCACTTTTTGCGCACCATGTTGGCAATAGCCGCTGTTTCCTGATGCTGAACGCCGCAGGAACCGACCCGCAAGACATAAGCTTTGACGCCTTCGTTTCGCGCGCAGGTCAACTGGCAACAGTACTCATCGACAACGGCGTCTGCCCCGGCGACAGAGTCGTCGTGCAAGCCCCCAAAAGCGCCGAAATGCTGGCTCTCTATGCGGCGACCCTACAGGTAGGAGCCGTATTCTTGCCGCTGAACACCGGCTATACCAAGGACGAGTTAACCTATTTCATCACCGACTCAACGCCGCGTCTGCTTGTCTGTGAGGGCGAAAAGCAAGATGCATTGCGACCGGTTTCCAAAGCCGCAGGTGCTTCGCTTCTCACCTTGAACAAGGACGGCACCGGCACATTATGTGACGCCATGAACGCCGCTGCGGTTCTTGAAAAAGTAACCCCGCGCGGCCCCGATGATCTTGCAGCACTGCTATATACCTCGGGCACGACGGGCCGGTCCAAGGGCGCGATGCTGACCCACGACAACCTGCTGTCAAACGCCCGTGCCCTGACCAAAGCCTGGGAAATCACCGACCACGACACTCTGATTCACGCCTTGCCGATATTTCATACACATGGGCTGTTCGTTGCCATGAACACCGCTCTGCTCGCGGGCGTGCGCGTCAATTTTATGGATACGTTCGATCTCGACGCAATACTCGACGCCATGCCATCCTCAACCCTGATGATGGGTGTGCCAACATTCTACACACGCCTCTTGGCAAGCGACAGGCTGACCAAAACACAAGCCGCCCACATGCGTCTTTTTATCTCGGGTAGCGCGCCGCTGTTGGCGGAAACACACGAGGCATTTACCGCCCGCACGGGCCACTACATCCTTGAACGCTACGGGATGACCGAAACCAACATGAGTACCAGCAACCCTTACGACGGCGCACGAAAGCCCGGCACCGTCGGAACGCCCCTGCCCGGGGTCGAAGTGCGGTTGAGCGATGCAACAGGCGCCACCCTGTCCCAAGGCGAAGTTGGCATGATCGAAATACGCGGCCCGAATGTATTCAAAGGGTATTGGAACATGCCGGAAAAAACCGCCGAAGAAATACGCGACAATGGTTTCTTTATCACTGGCGATCTGGGACAGTTCGATGCGGATGGATACCTGTCAATTGTCGGTCGTCAGAAAGACCTGATCATCACTGGCGGCTACAACGTCTACCCCAAAGAGATCGAAGACGTGATCAACGATATTGAGGGCGTGGTGGAATCTGCCGTCGTTGGCGTGCCTCACGCCGACTTCGGCGAAATGATCATCGCCGCTGTTGTGCTGGACACGCACCACCACGTCACCGAGGCGGACATCAAAGCCAAGGTCGAAAGCAAACTCGCCCGTTTCAAGCACCCCCGTAGCTACCGGATGCTAGAAGGTCTTCCGCGCAACACGATGGGAAAGGTTCAAAAGAATGTTCTGCGCGACAGTTTCACCAGCCACGATTGAGCCAACCGTGGTGCTTGCAGACGATTGCGAACACATCCCGGCCTGCCCAACCCATCCAATAACCCGCCGGAGATTCCCGAACCCGACACCAGTGCAACGCCGCAAAGGCGTTCCACTTAATCCTGAAACGGCAGCGCACGACCCAGAGTGATTTCTTCCGGCGTTATCGTGCAATCCATCGCCATCACCTCGACCCCCAAAGCCCGTGCCCGTCTGAGACCCGCGCCATAGGCTGGATCGATATCACCAGCAATCGTCACCCGCTCGCAATCGGTGCGTTGCACAAGATAGAACATCACCGCCCGCGCACCGTTTTGCGCGACAAGGGACAATTCCTGAAGATGTTTCAGACCCCGTGCCGTCACCGAATCAGGAAACTCCGCCAGCCCGCTCCTGCGTGAGAGGGTTACGGATTTCACCTCGACAAAGGTCTCCCTCCCCGCCCCCGAGAGTAGAAAATCAATACGGCTGCCTGTGCCGTATTTCACCTCGGCGCGCACCATCGGCGCCACCAGACCAGGCACCTCACCCGCCATCAGGGCCTCTTTCAGCGCCCGGTTCGGCACACTCGTGTCCACACCTGTAAAATGGCCGTTTTCGTGATCGACCAGCCGCCAGCCATATTTCAGCTTCTTTTTGGCATCGTCATTGGGCTCGACCCAAATCCGCATACCCTCCTCGGCCAGCCCCATCATGCTGCCCGGATTGGCGCAATGCGCCGTCACCTCGCGGCCATCGGCCTCCAATCGGATATCGGCCAAGAACCGTTTATAGCGGCGGATCAGGCGGGCGGGTTCAAGTGGGGTTTGAAAGCGCATGATCAAAGGCTTATAGAGACCATGCGCATCCCGCAAGGAGCCTCAAAGACATGCCTAACCCAACCGCCGCCATGCTGGTCATCGGTGACGAAATCCTCTCTGGCCGCACCCGCGATGCCAACACGCACCACCTCGCCCAGGAACTGACAAAAGCCGGGATCGACCTGAAAGAAGTGCGTGTGGTGTCCGACGAACCCGAGGCAATCACAGCCGCCGTTCAGGCGCTCTCGCATGACTATATCCATGTCTTTACCTCCGGCGGCATCGGTCCCACCCATGACGATATCACCGCCGATTGCATCGCCGCCGCTTTCCAGCGCCCGATTGGTATCCGCGACGATGCCCGTGCTATCCTTGAGGCACACTACAAACACTCGGGAACCGAGTTGAACGAGGCCCGCCTGCGTATGGCCCGCATCCCCCAAGGTGCCACGCTGATCGACAACCCGGTCTCGGCCGCGCCGGGATTTATCGTCGAAAACGTCTATGTCATGGCCGGCGTGCCGCAGATCTTTCAAGCCATGGTCGCCTCTGTCCTGCCAACGCTTACCGGCGGCGCACCACTGCTGAGCCAGACGCTGCGGATCAACCAGGGCGAAGGCATCATCGCCGGTCCTCTGGCCAAACTCGCCGCCGAATATCCCGATCTCTCGATTGGCTCCTACCCGTTTTCCCATTCCGGCGCGTTCGGCGCCAATATCGTCATCCGCGGCCATGATGGCGCGCGCATCGACGCTGCCATGCAATCCTTGATCCGGCTGTTTCCTGATGACGCTTCCTGACATCAAAACTCTTTACGACGTTATCGACGGGACCTGGCCCGCTGCGCGCTACGACACGCTCGGGCCCTTCACCCTGCGCCTGGGCAAAGGCGGTGGCCAACGGGTCAGCGCAGCCACCACAGAGCGGCCAGTCACGACCCAAGAGATTGCCAGCGCCGAAACCGCGATGCGCGCCATGGGCCAGCCCTGCCTCTTCATGATCCGCGCGGGCCAATCCGAACTCGATGAACAACTTGCCGCGCGCGGCTATGACATCGTCGATCCGGTCAATCTCTATGCCTGCCCGATCGAAACCCTGACGAGCGAACCAATGCGCCCGGTCACGGCCATTCCTGTCTGGGAACCGCTCGCCATCATGTGCGACATATGGTCTGGGGGTGGCATCGGGCCTGATCGCGTGGCGGTGATGGAGCGGGTAAAAGGCGCCAAAACCGGTATCATCGGGCGTTGGCAGGACCACCCCGGCGGCTGTGCATTTGTTGCCATTCATGACGACATAGCCATGCTACACGCGCTGGAAATCCTGCCGCATCAACGCAATCAGGGCCTCGGCAAGTGGATGATGCGCCGCGCCGCCTTCTGGGCGCAGGAAAATGGCGCGACACATATGTCAGTGGTCTGCACCCAAGCCAACACCGGCGCCAACGCGCTCTACACTTCCCTCTCCATGGCGCTTGTGGGACAATATCACTATCGCAAACTTTCCGAGGCCCCAACATGACCGCCAAACAACCCACAGCTCTTGATCTGCCGATGGTCGATCCGCTGCCCGCGCCAATTCAGAAGTATTTCGACATCTGCGCAGACAAGCTGGGGCTGATCCCCAACGTGTTGCAAGCCTATGCTTTTGATATCGATAAGCTCAATGCATTCACCGCGCTTTATAACGACCTGATGCTCAGCGATAGCGGGCTTTCCAAGCTGGAACGCGAGATGATCGCCGTGGCCGTAAGCTCGATCAACAAGTGTTTCTATTGCCTCACCGCCCACGGCCAGGCCGTGCGCGCCCTGTCAGGCGACCCGAAGCTGGGCGAGATGATGGTGATGAACTGGCGCGCGGCCGATCTTGATGCGCGCCAGACGGCCATGCTCGCCTTTGCCGAGAAGATGACGGTGGAAAGCCACAAGATTGTCGAGGCCGATCGTGAGGGGCTTCGCGCCGTGGGCTTTAGTGATCGTGACATCTGGGACATCGCCAATGTCGCCGGGTTCTACAACATGACAAACCGGGTGGCCTCGGCCACTGATATGCGCCCGAATGACGAATATCACGCGCAATCGCGCTGATCACGGGGCGCAAACGCCTCCGCCGCAGACAGGTTTCTGGGGCGGATGGCCCCTGTGGCGCAAGCCCGCCACCCTCGCTGCGGCTTTCTGGCTGACCTGCCTTGCCTCACCCGGCGGCGCCATCGACCTGAAACTGCCCAGCAACGCCCGCGAAACCGCCCGTGTTGCGGCCAGCCCCGAAAGCCACGCGCTCGCCATCGGCCCTGTCCGCGAGGGCGCACTCGAAACGCTCGACCTGGAAGGCCGCATCAACCGGACCGCCTGGCGGGTGGCGGCGCAGGGCATTACCACGCTTCAATTGCTGGCTCCGTTACGCCAACAGCTCTTGGATGCCGGGTTCGAAATCATGTTTGAATGCAAGGATTTCGCCTGCGGCGGGTTTGACTTCCGCTATCGGCTCAAGGTGTTTCCCGAACCGGTCATGCATGTCGACCTGTTCGACTACCGCTATCTCGCTGCTGTACGACTGACCGAAACCAATGACGATCTCAAGGCAGGCGAATATGTGGCACTTCTGATCAGCAGAAGCGCCAATGCGGGCTTTCTCCAGATCGTTCAAATCACCCCACCAGACGGAACCGTCCCGCAATCCTCTACCTCGGGCAAACCCACCACCAGCGGTGGCGCACAACCTCAAACCAATCAGCCCCTGATCGCGAGGCTGCAAGAGAACGGACATGCCGTTCTCCTCGATCTGACCTTTGAGACAGGGTCATCATCGCTCGGCGAAGGCACCTTTGCGTCACTCGAAGCGCTGGCCGGTTTCCTGCGCACCGATCCATCGCTGCGCGTCGCGCTTGTTGGTCATACGGACGCGACAGGCGCGCTCGACACCAACGTCGCGCTGTCCAAACGCCGCGCCGCATCGGTGCTGGAGCGTCTGGTCGAGGCCTACGGCATTGCGCGCAGCCAACTCGAAGCCCAGGGCGTGGGTTATCTGTCTCCAACCACCACCAACCGCAGCGCCGAGGGGCGCGAACAAAACCGGCGGGTCGAAGCGGTACTTCTGAACACCGATTGATCTATCACTTCGTTTATCGCGTGCCCTTCCCGCCAGAGCGCAAACAAAAAAGGACCCGGAGCAATGCCCGGGACCCAGTTGGTTGCGGAGAGCGCCCTTGCGAGCGCTCTGGGGGAAATTCGTATTTTACCAGTCGTTGGCACCCTTTTCGCCAAAGGCATGCACCAGGAAATCGATGAAGGCGCGCACTTTGGGCTGGGTGAAACGACCCGGCGGGTAAACCGCATAGATGCCTTGCGTTTCCACCGGCAGATCAGGGATGACATCCTCGATCAGCCCTTTGCGCATCGCATCAGCATAAAGGAAGCTCGGCAGATAGGCGATGCCAAGCCCGGAAATCGCAGCATTGAGCAGCGACTGCCCGTCATTCACGCTTAGCCACCCGGCGGTGCGCACCTGGCGCTTTTCACCCGAGGGCGCCGTCAGCTTCCACATGTTGCCGGCCGACTGGCTGGAATAATGCAACAGTTTGTGATCATTGAGATCATCGATCTTCTGGGGCCGACCGTGACGTTTGAAATAATTCGGACTGGCGATCATCCGCTTGGTCGTCTCGGTCAGCTTGCGCGCTCTGAGGGTGCTATCTTCCAGCTCACCAATGCGGATCGCCATGTCGAAGCCTTCGCTGATCAACTCAACATACCGGTTGTTGAGGACCATGTTCACAGTGATATCCGGGAATTCGGCAAGGAAATCACCCAGTACCGGGCTAAGATGATTGACGCCGAAATCGGTGGCCACAGAAATCCGCAGCAGTCCCGAGGGATCGCTCTGCATCGAGCTGACCAGCGCGTCGGCCTCGCCTGCATCATTAAGCACCCGCCGCGCCCGATCGTAATAGGCCAGCCCGATCTCGGTGGGGCTCACCCGGCGCGTGGTGCGATTGAGCAGCCGCGCGCCCAGCCGTGCTTCGAGCGACGAGACGTGCTTGGAAACGGCGGATTTCGAAATCCCCATCTTCCTGGCCGCGTCCGTAAAACCGCCCTGGTCAACGACCGTGGCAAAAGCCTCCATTTCGGTCAGACGATCCATTCCCGATACCTCAAATCATTTCTTTGTTTTCTCGAGGATCGTTATTGCGATGAAATTGGGCAGAATACGGGCAGGGGTGGGATAATATCGGGGTTTTACGTCTGATCGTTTGGTCTCGGGAAACGATGAAACGGGTGTTTCCTGAGGAAATCTCGGAATTTGGGCGTTCGGCCAATCGCCGCCTTACGCCACCATCGCCGTCGCCTTCTTCAGATCGACCGAAACCAGCTGGCTCACGCCCTGTTCCTGCATGGTGACGCCGAACAGGCGATCCATCCGCGCCATCGTCACCGCATGGTGGGTGATAATCAAAAAGCGCGTATCCGTGCGGCGACACATTTCGTCCAGCATGTCACAGAACCGCGTCACATTGGCATCATCGAGCGGCGCGTCGACCTCATCAAGCACACAGATCGGCGCTGGATTGGCCAGGAACACCGCAAAGATCAGCGCCAACGCAGTCAGCGTCTGCTCACCCCCCGACAAAAGTGACAGCGTGCTCAGCTTCTTGCCCGGTGGCTGGCACATGATCTCAAGCCCGGCTTCCAGCGGATCATCGCTCTCCACCAGAACAAGCTCGGCCTCGCCACCGCCAAAGAGATGCCGGAACAGCATGGTGAAATTCGCATTCACCTGCTCGAACGCGGTCAAAAGACGCTCACGACCTTCGCGGTTGAGGCTGGCAATGCCATTCCTCAACATCCGGATCGCTTCTTCCAGGTCGGTCTTTTCCTTGACCAGATTGTCGTGTTCTTCCTGAACTTCCCGCGCGTCTTCCTCGGCACGCAGGTTCACCGCCCCCAAGGCATCGCGTTGCCGTTTCAGCCGGTTCACATCCGCCTCAATAGCATCAGACGCCGGCATCTTTTCGGGGTCCGCCCCGAGGGATTCAAGCAACTCGCCCGGCGAGCATTCCTGATCGTCGGCAATCCGCTCCTCGGCATACCCCACCGTTTCGCGCGCCGCATCCGCCCGCGCTTCCGAGCGCGCCCTTGCCTCGCGCGCTTCGCTGGCCGTACGCTCTGCGTCGCGCTCGGCACTCACCGCATCGCGTAGCGCCGTTTCGGCTTCGGCCAGAGCATCCGCAGCCGTCGCGCGACGCTCCTCCGCCTCACCAATCGCATCGGCCAACTCATCACGCTTGGCGGCGATCTCGGCGGGTGCCGCCGTGGCCTCTTTCAACTCGGCTTCCGAGGCTTCCTTGCGCTCGGCCAGTTCTGCAATCCGCTTGTCCGCCGTTTCCAAGCGGTGCTTCCAACCGGAAATCTCCTTGGTCACCTCTTGGCGGCGCCGTGTGCGCGCCTCGCCCTCGCGGCGCAATTCATCATGGCTTGAACGCCGCGCCATCATGGTAATGCGCGCCGCCTCGACGGTCATTTTCACATCTTCAACCTGATCGCGCGCCAAATCGAGATCGCCCAGATCGGCCACACCCTTCTCGGCCTCGGCCATCTGCTTGCGCGCGCCCATCGCCTCTTCTTCATGGCGCGCCACGGCCAGCGCCGAGGATTCGCGCCGCGATTCAGACAAGTTACGATCCGCCTCGGCCCGGCTCAATGCCCGCGCGGCCTCGTTCATTCTTGCATCCGCGGCGCGTCTTGCATCGCGCGCGGCCCGGTCGGCCTCCGACTGCTCTGCCAGCCGCTGGGTCAGCGCCTCATGCGCCTGTTTCGCCCCCATGGCGCGCGCGTTCGCGCCCTCCATCTGCTGTTTCAGCGCCTCAAGCCGGTTCAATTGCTGCAACCTGAGCGCCGCCGCACTCGGCGCATCCTCGGCCCAGGCGCGATAGCCATCCCAGCGCCACAGATCCCCTTCCAGCGTCACAAGCCGTTGCCCCGGCTGCAATTCCGCTTGAAGGCGCGGCCCGTCTTCCGCATCAACCAGCCCGATTTGGCTCATCCGCCGTTCCAGAACCTCGGGCACCGAAACGTGATTGGTCAACGCATCAGCCCCAGCCGGCAACGCTTGAGGATGTTGATACCCCGGCAATTGCGCCCAGCCCGACGGCCCGTCTTCTTCAACCTCGGGCGCGCGCAGATCATCCGCCAGCGCCGCGCCCAGCGCCTTTTCATACCCCTGCTCGACCTGCAAGCGATCAAGGATCTGCCCGCCCTCGGCCGTATCACGCTCCACCAGCTTGGCCAGCGCGGTCGCCTCTGCCGAAAGCGCGTTCACTTCGCCTTCGGCTGCGCTGCGTTCGCCCCGTGCATCGGCCTCACGGCTTTGCGTCTCGGCGCGCGCTTCTTCGATCTCAAGCAGCGCCTCTTCCGCCGCTTCCGCTTGCGCCTCGGCCTCTGCTTCGGCTTCGCGCGCCGCCTCGTAATCCGCTTGCGCACGGCCCAGCGCCGCCTCGGCCTCGCTCATCGATACCTTGGCCTTGGCCGCCTCGCTCTCGCCACGCTCCAAGGTCTTGCGACAATCATCAAGCAGACGATGCGCCGATTGGTGGCGCGCCGCCAGCCGCGCGACATCCTCGGTCAATTGCGAAAGATCGCCCTCGCGTTCGCCCAGAACCTGCGCCGCCTCGCGCGCCGATTCTGCCGCCGCCTCCAGCAACGCATCATGCCCTTCGCCAGCTTTGGCCAACTCGCGCGCTTCCCATTCCAGCCGCTCGATGGTGTCGACCGCATCACGGTTCAACCCGGCCTCGCGCTCCATATCCGCACCTAGCTGGCCAATCCGCCGCTCAAGCGTTTCGATCGCCTCAAGCGCGCGCGCTTCCTGATCCTTCAATGTATCGCGCTGCACCTGCAAGCGCTGCAACACCGCCGACGCAATCGCTTCCTCCTCGCGTAGCGCAGGCAACGCATCCTCGCGCACCTGACGCTCCTTTGCCGCAGCGCGCGCCGCGCTCTCGGCCTGCGCCGCCGCAGTCAACCTTGTGCGCAGCTCTTCTTCGGCCGCTCCACGGGCTTCATCGGCCTCTTTCCAGCGGCGATACAAAAGCAACCCTTCGGAGCGGCGTAACTCATCCCCAATAGAGCGATACCGCGCTGCCTGTCGTGCCTGACGCGCCAATTGCTGCAATTGCGCCGCCAATTGCTCAACCACATCATCGACCCTGAGCAGGTTGGCTTCGGCCCCTTTTAGTTTCAGCTCGGCCTCATGACGACGCTGATACAGCCCCGAAATCCCCGCCGCTTCTTCAAGAATCCGCCGCCGGTTCTTCGGCTTGGCGTTGATCAGCTCCGAAATCTGCCCCTGGCGCACCAACGCGGGCGAATGCGCACCGGTCGATGCATCCGCAAACAGCATCTGCACATCGCGCGCCCGAACTTCACGCGAATTGGTCTTATACGCACTGCCCACATCGCGCGTGATGCGGCGCACGATCTCCAGCACGTCATCATCATTGAATCCGGCAGGCGCCAACCGCTCAGAGTTGTCGATAAGAAGGGACACTTCGGCAAAGTTGCGCGCCGGTCGCGTCGCCGCCCCGGCAAAGATCACATCTTCCATGCCGCCGCCGCGCATCGCCGTGGGCCGGTTTTCCCCCATCACCCAGCGCAACGCTTCCAGAAGGTTCGACTTGCCACAGCCATTCGGCCCGACAACCCCGGTCAACCCATCCGTGATGAGCAACTCGGTCGGGTCGACAAAGCTCTTGAAGCCGGTCAGTCTGAGTTTGGAAAAGCGCAAGGCGGCGGTGACCCGATTGTTGATTCCCTGAAGTAGGGCAAATCTGGCGTCAGCACACCCCACGAGTCAACGCTGCGACCCACGATATGGGGATTTCGGCGGTTTTATCCACAAGATATTGCCATTTCCCCCGAAACTCAGCAGGGCAACCCCCTACATCGGCCTCTCGCCCGCCCTTGGCAGAGCGACGCCTGCGGATCTTTCAGATTGGCAATTCGCGCGCAAACGAAACTGAACGGGGCGGTTATCGCCACTACGGGCAGTTCGGCAATAGCCCGCCCTGCCGCTTCGTCATCCGCACCCGCATATCGGTTGCAATTAGCACGGGCGCAGCGCTTTTGGTCTTGCCGCAAGCTCTGCAACCCCTGCGGATGCAGGCTTTACCCGGCATCTACCCCCGCCACGCGTTGCTACTATTTTCTTTGTCCAAACCCGAGTTTGACATAGCATCGACTCAGTTAAACAAATGTTTTTCAACTTGGGAGATTTCGACATGACGATTGCAACGCCCCGTGCGGCGCGTCACCCACTCGCATTTCGGCCTTTGATTCTGGCACTACAAATTCTCGCTCTGGCGCTCTTCGCCAACATGGCTTTCGCCCAAAGCGGTACATTGCCCGCCCCCTCGGGCAGCGATCTTCTGACCGGTACCGTCACCGACACACCCGCCGCACCCGGCGCGCCCACCTCCACCGGCGCCATGCCGCCCCCGGTCCCGCCGCAACTCAGCGGCCCGCCACCCCTGCCGCAACTCAACTTTTTCGTTGCGCTCAATGGTCAGGCTGCCGGCCCGTTCAATCAGATGCAAATTCAGCAAATGATGGCATCAGGACAGATCGCCGCCCAAACGCTGGTCTGGAAAGAGGGCATGGCCGATTGGGCTCCGATCGCCCGCGTGCCCGAGCTTCAGGCGATGGTTCAAACCCCGCGAGCGGGCCCACAACCCGACCCCAACACACCGATGGATGCCACCCGCTTTTTTACCGGGCGCTGGACCGTGCAAAACGGCACCATTCCCGCCGGGGCGCAACAGGCCCGGATTACCGGCATCATGAACTACATGGCCGATGGCTCCTATACGGCAAAGGCCACGATGACCATGCCGGGTGGCTCGGGTCAGATGGAAGAAACATACGATGTCACTGGCAAAGGCACCTGGACAGCGGCACTTCTGGGCAGCGACCGGATTTCAGTAAGTAGCGTAGACGACATCACCATGACCTCACGAAACACGGGTCAGTCTCAACAAGCGCAGTCCTCAGACTCCTCCACCTTTCAGATCGTCGATCAAAACACGCTGCGCGACGAATACGGAAACCTGATGAAACGCTCACGCTGATGCGTGCAACCACCACGCGTTGCGCTCACGCCCGGGCCGGGTTCTTCCGGCCCCGGCACACAATATGTGACCGCTAAATATGTGACCGCTACAACCTTACGGCGCAATTTCTCTTAGGAGTAGATTTCATGGTCTTATTCTCAACCCGTTCAAATCGCCGTCCTGACCGCTGGTTCGCGGGATTACTGGTTCTCGCCATGCTCGCATTTGGCGCAATCGGCACCTCAACGGCCCAGGCTCAGGCACAGGGCACTTTGCTCGACCCGGCCGCCAATCCCAACCAACCCGGCGTCGCTGGCGCTGGGGCTGGCGGCGCGCTTCCTCCCCCGGCTCCTCCCCCTGCAATTGCAGGCGGCGGCGCGGTTCCACCGCCTCCTCCACCACCAACCGGCATGAAAGTATTCGTCGCAGTCAACGGCCAGACAACCGGCCCGTTCGATGAAGCCCAGCTCAAGACCATGATTCAAGCTGGCAATCTCAAACCCGACACCCTGATTTGGAAAGAAGGCATGGCCAACTGGTCCGCCGCCAACACCGTCGCAGAAATGCAACCCCTGCTGGTCGCCGCCAAGCCTGCCTTTGATGCCAAAGGATTCCTTGTCGGCACTTGGGAAGCGCGCGATCTGAAGGTGCCGATGCCCGGCGTTCCCGAAGGTGGCTTGATGAGCGGCACAACCGCCTACAGCCCGGATGGAAGCTTCCAATCCTTCGGCATGATCCGCGTCAACATGCCCGATCCAATGCGCCCGGGCGCAACAAACCTGATGCAATTGCGAATCCAATCCGTTGGAACATACACCGTCACGCCCATGTCAGAGACTCGCTTTGTCATTCAGACTGATTCCACCGTCACGATGAGCGTCGGCAACGGCATTCCACCAACAACTGAAAAGGCCACTGGTTCACAGACGATTGACATCCTTGATAGAAACACGGTGCGTTCCGACGAAGGCTACGTCAGCTACCGGATCAACTAACCAATCAGCGCACCCTGCCATTCGCGCTGGGTGCGCGCGACGCTCAATCGCCCAGCTTGGCGTGAATTTCGTCCAGATCAATCTCACCAATCGGCAACTTGTTCGACGGGTCGGCAAAATCGTATTTGAACAGATCGAAATCGCGTTTGTAGATTTCATAGATCAGATGCATCGAGAGATCGTCGAAATAATCCTCAACCGGGTGCAAGCGCTTCGGCCCGTGGCCTTCGCTTTCGTTGAACCGCGGTATTTCCTCAAGCTTGACCTCATGCGGCGTCTCGATCGCGTCCAGCACCTGTTGCATCCCCTCGTTGAACTGTTCGGTCCAGAAGATGCGATCATACGTGCCGCCATTGACGATAAACGTGCTCACATGCCCCGACATCGCGCTCCAGTGAATGTCAGGGTCCATTGGCTTGCGCCAACGAATGGTGTCGCGCACGAATAACAAAAAGCGGCGGAAGCTCTTGATCTGGTCAAACTCTTCCTTGCCATCCGCGCCACCCACTTCGATCCCGTATTTCTGAATCAACAGCGGCACCAGATTGCCACGATAGCGTTTGCCGTTGCGCTGAATGCCACAGATCTTGTCAAAAAAGCTCGACAGGACGCGGGTATAGGGATTGCGCACACAGGTGAAGGCATACGAACTGTGGGTCTTCACATTGGCATTGATAAGCGGCTGGCTCTCTTCCAGCGCCCATTTGTGCATGCCCCCCTTGGCATCGTGAATATCACCATCGAAAAATTCGCCGTGATCGGAAAAATACATGATCTGACCAATGGTCGAACAGGCGCATTTGGGCACCACGCGATAGACAACGCTCTCGCTCTTCGTCATCCAGGTTCCGGGAAACCCCATGAAAACCGCCTCCTACTGCCTTTGTTCTTGTTCTTACTAGGCTTATAGCAATTGAAAAAATCCTAAACAAATACTGTTTTCATGTTCTTCTGTCCCGTACCCTTGGCACCTCATGGGGCGTGCCCGTCGCGCCACCCTGCCTGCGCCGTTTTGGCCCAATCCTTACAAAGTTGGTTTATTCAGGCGCTATTCACCCCTATCAAGGTAAACAATACGGGGCTGACGGAGCGAAACGTTTCTTAAATGGCAAAAATCGCCTTCATATTGCTATGCCACAAAGACCCGGAAGCGATCATCAAGCAGGCCGAGCGCCTGACGGCGGTGGGCGACTATATGTCGATTCATTTCGATGCCAGCGCCAAGCCAGAAATGTTTCAACAGATCCACGACGCGCTCGACAGCAACCCGAATGTGACCTTCGCCAAGAAGCGTATCAAATGCGGCTGGGGGGAATGGTCGCTGGTACAGGCCACGCTCAACGCCGTCGAAGCCGCCGTCGAAGCTTTCCCGCGCGCCACCCATTTCTATATGCTCTCCGGCGATTGCATGGCGATCAAATCCGCCGAATACGCCCATGAATTCCTCGACCGGGCCGATGTCGATTATATCGAAAGCTTCGATTACTTCGAAAGCGACTGGATCAAGACCGGCTGGAAGGAAGAGCGGCTGATCTATCGCCATTGGTTCAACGAACGCACCCAGAAGCGCTTGTTCTACGCGATGTTCGAAGTGCAAAAGCGTCTCGGTCTGACCCGCAAGATCCCCGATGACATCCAGGTGATGATCGGCTCTCAGTGGTGGTGCCTGCGTCGCCGCACGATCGAATGGATTCTCGACTTCTCCAAGCGCCGCCGCGACGTGATGCGCTTCTTCCGCACCACCTGGATTCCCGACGAGACCTTCTTTCAAACTCTCGTGCGCCATCTCGTGCCCGAAAACGAAATTCGCTCGCGCGCGCTGACTTTCCTGATGTTCACCGATTATGGCATGCCGGTGACCTTCTATAACGATCACTACGATCTGTTACTCAGTCAGGATTTCCTCTTTGCCCGCAAGATCAGCCCCGAAGCGCACGAACTCAAACGCCGCCTCGGCCTGCTCTATGCCACCCGTGGCTGGGATTTCAAAATCTCCAACGAAGGCCGCTCGCTGTTCAAATTCCTCACCGGGCGTGGCCGGATCGGGCGGCGTTTCGCAACCCGCTTCTGGGAGACCGAAAGCACGCTGGGGCGCGAACGCGAACTCCTGATCATCGTGTGCAAGAAATGGCACGTCGCCAAGCGGCTGGTTGATCGTATCCGCCATATGACAAACATCCCCTGTATCGAATACCTCTTCAACGAAGAGGCAACGGTGCTGCCCGACCTCGGCGGCATCCAATCCACCATGGGCAAGCGTCACCGCCACCGCCGCGCCCTGATGCGCATGTTGTTTGACTATTACGATACCGACCGGCTGATCATCTGCCTCGACCCGTCCAATCTCGATCTTCTGCATGATTTCTGCGCCGACCGCTCGGTGACGCGCCTGCTGGAGGTCGACTGCAACTTCACCGATGAATACCTGATCGGCCACGCCATGCGCGTCGGGCTCGCGGGCGAAAAGACGCCACAGGAAACGCTCGACCGCCTGCTGCCCACCATACGCGGCGACATGACCTTCGAAAGCGATCAGATCCGCGATGCCGATTTCAACAACCATTACCGGATACGCGAAGCCGAACCGCCCGAAGTGAACGCCGACGCCTTGCAGAAATTCCTCTCGGTCGGCCATGACAAGGCGGTCGAGATCGCAACGACCGAATTTCTCTATGCCGATTGACGACACACAGGCGGTCTTGCCCCCGCGCGCGTGATCGCCCATATTCGCCCGCGATACGCCCCACCCAAGAAGGAACGGCTCGCATGGTCACCAAAGCCCCTGAAATCAAAATCGTAGACAGCTATCGTGTGGCTTGTGATGGCGGCGAAGGCGCGCTTGGCCACCCCCGCGTCTGGCTGCGTATCCCGCACGATACAGGCTTTGTCGAATGCCCCTATTGCGATGCCAAGCTGATCCACAAGGATTTTGAAGGCAAACTGTCCTGAACACCTTGTAACGCAAGAAACGGTCAGAAGCGTTCAAGGGTTTCTGACCTGATTGCGTGTTGGAATTCGCCGCCCGGCATTCTCCCTGCCCGCCAAACCCTCTGGCCCCCTTCGCCGCCTTGTGCGACATATGACCCCAACCAACCGGGGGAACTACATCATGTCATTCGGCAAAGGCTGCCACCTGCACCTGATCGACGGCTCGGCCTTCATCTTTCGCGCTTATCATGCGCTGCCGCCGCTGACCCGCAAATCCGATGGTCTGCCCATCGGCGCGGTCGCGGGCTTTTGCAACATGCTGTTCAAATTCGTCGAGGATGCCAAGGGCGATGATGCCCCCACCCATGCCGCCGTGATCTTCGACTATTCCGGCACCACCTTTCGCAACGCGCTCTATGATAAATACAAGGCCAACCGCCCCCCGGCCCCCGAAGACCTCGTGCCGCAATTCCCCCTCACCCGCGACGCCACCCGCGCCTTCAACATCGCCTGCAAAGAGGTCGAGGGATTCGAGGCCGACGACATCATCGCCACGCTGGCGTGTCAGGCCCGCGAGGCCGGTGGCCGCGTCACCATCATCTCATCTGACAAAGACCTGATGCAACTTGTCGGCGGCGGCGTTGAAATGCTCGACCCGATGAAAGCTGCCCGCATCGACCGCGACGGCGTGATCGCCAAATTCGGCGTCCCCCCGGAACGCGTCGTCGATGTTCAGGCTTTGGCCGGGGATTCGGTCGATAACATTCCCGGCGCGCCCGGAATTGGCATCAAAACCGCTGCCCTTCTGATCAATGAATACGGCGATCTCGACACGCTTCTCGAACGCGCGGGCGAAATCAAGCAACCCAAACGCCGCGAAACCCTGATCGACAAGGCCGATCAGATCCGCATGTCGCGCGAATTGGTGCAACTGAAAGAGGACATGACCCTCGATTTCACCCTTGATGAGCTTGAGGTCCAAGACCCCGACCCCGACGCGCTTTTGCCTTTCCTCGCCTCAATGGAATTTCGCACGCTTTCCAAGCGCATCGCCGACCGCATGGGCGTCGAAACCCCCGTCATCCCCGAACCTGAACCCGGTGCCGACGGCGCAAACGCGGCGACGCCCGAAATGCCCCCCATCGACCCCGAGAAATATGAACATATCCGCGACGCTGCCGGGCTCGACCGCTGGATCGCCCTGATCCACAAACGCGGCTATGTTGCTGTCGATACCGAAACCACCTCGCTTGATGAAATGCGCGCTGAACTGGTCGGCATTTCGCTTTGCGTCGAACCGGGCGATGCCTGCTATATCCCTCTGATCCACAAAGACGGCGCTTCCGATGACCTCTTTGGTTCCGACAAACTGGCCGAAGGTCAGATGACTCCCGAAGAAGCGCTCAAAATCCTGAAACCGATCCTTGAGGATGATGCGATCCTCAAAATCGGCCAGAACATGAAATACGACGCCAAGATTTTCGCCCGCCACGGCGTCAATATCGCGCCGATTGATGACACCATGCTGATGTCCTACGCGATGTTTTCCGGCATCCACAATCACGGTATGGACGCGCTCTCCGAACGCTATCTCGATCACAAGCCGATCCCGATCAAAACGCTGCTTGGCACCGGCAAATCTGCCATCACCTTTGATCGCGTGCCCTTGGAAGACGCAGTAAAATACGCCGCCGAAGACGCCGACATCACCCTGCGCCTCTGGCAAATTTTCAAACCGCAACTCCACCGCAAACGCGTTACCACCGTCTATGAAACCCTTGAACGTCCCCTCGTGCCTGTCTTGGCCGAGATGGAGATGAACGGCATTCTTGTTGATCGCGATGTGCTCAGCCGCATGTCCAACGCCTTCGCCCAGAAAATGGCAGGGCTTGAGGCCGAAATTCACGAATTGGCCGGCCACAGCTTCAATGTCGGCTCGCCCAAGCAACTGGGCGAAATCCTGTTTGACGAAATGTCGCTGGAAGGTGGCAAAAAGGGCAAGACCGGGGCCTATGCCACGGGTGCTGACGTGCTCGAAGATCTGGCCACCGAACACGAGCTCCCGGCTCGCGTGCTCGATTGGCGTCAGCTCAGCAAACTGAAATCCACCTACACCGATGCCCTGCAAGAACACATCAACCCTGAAACGGGCCGCGTTCACACGTCCTATCTGCAAACCGGCGCGTCCACCGGCCGCCTTGCCTCGACCGATCCCAACCTGCAAAACATCCCCGTGCGAACCGAAGAGGGTCGGCGTATCCGCGAAGCCTTCATCGCCGAGCCGGGTAATGTTCTGGTTTCGCTCGATTACTCCCAAATCGAATTGCGCATCCTCGCCCATGTCGCCGATATCGACGCGCTCAAAGCCGCCTTCAAACGCGGTGACGACATCCACGCCATGACCGCTTCGGAAATGTTCGACGTGCCGATGGACGAAATGACCCCCGACATCCGCCGCCGCGCCAAGGCGATCAATTTCGGCGTAATCTATGGCATTTCCGGCTTTGGCCTCGCCCGTAACCTGCGCATCCCCCGCGCCGAAGCCCAAGGCTTCATCGACCGCTATTTCGAACGCTTCCCCGGCATCCGCACCTATATGGACGCTACCGTCGAATTCGCCAAAGAACATGGCTATGTCCAAACCCTCTTTGGCCGCAAGATCCACACGCCCGAGATTGCCGCCAAAGGCCCGCGCGCCGGCTTCGCCAAACGCGCCGCGATCAACGCCCCGATCCAAGGCACCGCCGCCGACGTGATCCGCCGCGCCATGATCCGCATGCCCGACGCAATAGCGGGCCAACCCGCGCGCATGCTCTTGCAAGTGCACGATGAACTCCTGTTCGAAGTGCCCCAAGACGCCGCCCAGCGCCTCATCGACACCGCCCGCGATGTTATGGAAAGCGCCGCCCACCCCGCTGTACATCTCAATGTGCCGCTGACGGTCGATGCAGGCCAAGGGTTGAATTGGGCCCAAGCGCATTGACACAAACCCGATTCTTCGCAGAAACTACGGCCATACGAGACGACGCGATGACCCCTCTGAAGCTCCTCGTCGCCCTTCTCGCCGCGTTCGTTCTGTCACCCGTGACAAGCCATGCTCAGGAGCAATCCACTGCCCCGCGTATCCTCGTGATCGGCGATTCTCTGATCGCGTCGCATTCCATTTCGGGGCGTGGCATCGCTAATCGGCTCGAACAATTCCTGAAAACCCCGGTCAAAGACAACTCGGTCGCTGGCGCACGGATGATCTATAATCTGCCAATCACCGGCGCGATGGGCCTGTCGATCCCACGCCAGTTCCGCGAAGGCGATTGGGACTGGGTGATCGTCAATGGCGGCGGCAACGATGTCTGGCTCGGCTGTGGCTGCAACAATTGCGAGCGCAAGATCAACCGCATGATCGCCAAGAACGGGCGCAAAGGCGTGATCCCCGGCCTCGTCTCCAAAATTCGAAAATCCGGCGCGCGCGTGCTTTATCTGGGCTACCTGCGCAGCCCCGGATTCGACACACCGATCGAGAACTGCAAGGACGAAGGCGATGAACTGGAAGCCCGCCTCGCCCGCCTCGCCGCACTCGACAAAGGTATCTTCTTTCACCCGATCACCGATCTGGTACCGCACGGTGATCTCAGCTTTCACGCCGTCGACCGCATCCACCCCTCTCTAAAAGGCAGCGCCGAAATCGCGCGCCGCCTCGCCGACGTGATCCGCGCCAACCCGTAAGACGGCTAAGCTGAACGCGGCCAACCCTCTGGAAGGCATCCCATGCCCCACGATCATAGCCACTCCCACGCCCTGCCCGACGATCTGGCGGGTGACAAACGCGTCGGATTTGCCATCGCCGTCAACCTCGCGCTCACCGTGGCCCAGATCATCGCCGGGGTGATCTCCGGCTCGCTCGCGCTCATTGCCGACGCGATTCACAACCTTTCGGATGCCCTGTCTCTGGTCATCGCCTTTTGGGCGCGCAAGATCGCCCGCCGCCCCGCCGATGCCAGTATGACCTTCGGTTATGGCCGCGCCGAAGTGGTGGCGGCGATGGTCAATTACACCACCCTGTTCGTCATCGCGCTCTACCTCGCCGCCCAAGGTGTTGAGCGATTGTTCAATCCCACGGCGGTCGAAGGCTGGATCGTCGTCGCCGTCGCCGGATTGGCGCTGATCATCGACACGGCCACTGCGCTGCTGATCTTTCGCCTTTCCAAAGAGTCGATGAACATGAAGGCCGCATTCCTGCACAACGTCGCCGACGCGCTGGGCTCAATCGCGGTAATCGTCGCGGGCACGCTGATCCTGCTCTATGATTGGCGCCTGATCGACCCCATCGTCACATTGTTCATCGCCGGATATATCCTGTGGCACAGCTTTCTCGGAATCCGCCCGGTGATCCGCGTGCTGATGCTGGGCGCGCCAGAGGACACCGATCTTTCAGACCTGATCACCGCAATGGAAGCAACACCCGGCGTCACATCCCTGCACCACGTCCACTTCTGGAAAATGCAGGAACACGAAGCAGCACTTGAGGCGCATGTCGTCATATCACCGGGCGCAAATCCCGAAACGGTGCGAAATGACCTCAAGTCGCTGTTGCAGTCGCGCTTCCACCTCGCGCATTCTATGTTGGAATTGGAACAAGCCGAAACTGCCTGCCAGGCAGCACAACAAATCGGCCACTGACGCCATGGAACTCGCGGCCCGGGCCAACCCGCGCCCGTCCCCGCCGCCCTCGTGACTGGTAAGGAAAACGATGAACGACAAAGCCCCCACCCCGCAACAGCTTGCCGATGCATTGGTCTCCGTGCTTGATGTCGAGCCGGTCGAAGAGAACTTCTTTCGCGGCATCGCCGCCCCCGGCGGGCGCGGGCGCAGCTTTGGCGGTCAAGTCATCGCCCAGGCCCTGATGGCCGCCACCCGCACGGTTGACGCCGAGCGCCCGGCGCATTCGCTGCACGCTTACTTCATGCGCCCCGGTGACGCCACCAAACCGGTGCTCTATCAGGTCGAACGCGACCGCGACGGGCGCAGCTTTGCCACCCGCCGGGTGGTGGCGATCCAACATGGCAAGCCGATCCTGAACCTCGCCGCCTCGTTTCATGTCGCCGAACCGGGCCTGACCCATCAAGACGATATGCCCGACGTGCCAGACCCCGAAACTCTGCCCAACGAACAACAATTGGTAGCCGAATTCACCGGTGAGTTGCCCGATATGTTTCGGGAATGGGTTGCGCTTCCGCGCCCGATGGAAATGCGCCCGGTGACGCCGCGCCCGCCCTTTTCGCGCGAACCACGGCGCGAACAGACCTATTGGTTCCGCGTGCCCGGGAACCTCGGAGACGACCCGCAAATTCACCGCGCCGCGCTCGCCTTTGCCTCGGATTTCGGGCTGCTGGGCACCTCGTCCTATCCGCATGGCAAAGCCTTTGCCGATCCCGACATGCAATATGCCTCGCTTGATCACGCACTCTGGATTCATGGCGATTTTCGCGCCGACGACTGGCTACTTTACACCATGGACACCCCTTGGGCCGGTGGCGCCCGCGGCTTCAACCGAGGCCGGATATTCACCCGCGATGGTCGATTGATCGCGAATGCCGCGCAGGAAGGTCTGATCCGCCAGATCACACCCCACGACTGATCCTGCCCGTTACCGAAATGAGCGCGCAAGGCGCGCACAGGTTTGTTGGATTGGGGCGCTGCCCCAAGCCCCGGGATACTTTCGGTCAGAGGAAACAGAAGAACCGCGCGTTGCATTAGGTTAATGCGGCGTTCACAGGTTTGGTTGCAGGGGGCAGCCGGAAAACAGCCAGATAGCAGACGCGAGTCACCCCCTTGATTCGTCGCGGCTCGGCGGCGTTAACCACGATGAACGCTCCGTTGGGAATTGGTTAACTGTTGGGTTTGATGCCCTGCGCCCGCATCTTGGCATAAAAGGCCCGCAGGGTCTTGTCGTGTTCGGCCCGGAACCGTCCACGAGGGGTGACACTGCCAATGCGATCAAGACGGAACATCCTGAAATCATTACGCAATTCGCACCACGCCACCAACGTCCAGACCTTGCCCCAGAAAAACAGGCCAAGCGGGCGGATACGGCGCGAACTGGCCGTGCCAACCTTATCCTCATAGCTGATGTCGATGGTTTCGCCTGCCTCGATAAAGTGGTCAATTCCGTCAAGAAGCGCGCGTAAATCATCTGTCATTTCAGGGCCTTGAAGCGCATAGACCTGCACTTTCGCTACCCGCTCGCGCACTGCATCAGGCAGCACCGCTTCGATCTTGATCAGCGCTTCCTCGGCCGCTTCGGCCATTGCAGCGCCGCCCCAGGCCCGGATAAGCCGCGCCCCCGCCACCAGCGCACTCACTTCATCATTGGTAAACATCATCGGCGGAAGATCATATCCCGCCCGCATGACATACCCAACGCCCGCCTCCCCCTCAATCGGCACCCCCGACCCGATCAGGTCAGCAATATCGCGATAGATGGTGCGTTGGCTGACTTCGAGACGTTCGGCCAACCTTGCCGCTGTGATGAGCCGACCGCCTCGAAGATATTGAACGATCTGAAAGAGGCGGTCGGCCCGGCGCATGGCGTTACACCTTCGGCTCAAACAGACCGATAGAATTGCCGTCCGGGTCGGTAATATAGGCAAAGCGTCCTGCCGGGATTTCGACCACCGGGCCACCAATCTTGCCACCCGCTTGCGCCGCGCGGGTATTAGCCGCCTCGACCGTGTCACCCGGTGCCAGCGCCAGATGCACGGTGTTGCCACAGCCAATGTCAGCGGGCTTGCCGGGATAAAGGTGGCCTGCGGCACCCGCTGAACCACCGTTTAGAATGGCCATCGGGTTGGGGCCGCCATCTTCGATCTGCATCTTGTAACCGAATGTTTTTGCGTAAAAATCACAGGCTTTCTCCAGGTCTGTCACCGGAATTTCACACCATACGAGAACGGGTTGTTGGGTCATCTCATGTCTCCATTTTTGTCAAGTGATGACCCCTTTTCGCACACCCCTGCTGACAGCATCCTGTCAGCATCCTGTCACACCCCTGGCCAAACTCCGATCACGGGCGTGTGCAAATGCCAGAGCACCGCCCAACTCAGCAACCAGATCACCACCCGCACAAGCGAAGGCAGCGAGCGTGGCCGCCAACGCCCCAAAAGCAGCGCGGAAAATGGCACCAAGCCGGTATGCGCCGTCAGCCGCGCCCAGTCTTGCGCGCCCATCGCCGCACGCCGCCGCCGCTCAACAATCCCCATACCCACAAGGGCGAAGACAAGGAAAAGCCCGAACAATATCACATGCGCCAGATCGCCGTTGGCAATCAGATGCGCCCCGGCCCAGAGCGCCATTGCGCAAAGCAGCGGCTGGCGTGTCAGCCCCGCAATTCCCGGACGTTCCGGGTCAAACCCCGCCGCACGTCCTTCAAAGGCAAACGGGTTGGCCGCACCCACTCCGAACACACTCAGCAACACAACAATGGGCATGACCAGATTGAGCAACCAACGTTGCCAGATTGCCTGATCCCACAGGCCGACATAGGGCGCGCGCCCCGCCGCGAATATCACCCAGAAAAGCAAACCGGTTGATATGAGGCTGAACGCGATGATGTATCCCTTGCGCCCCAGCACCGCCTCGATCCGCGCTTTCAGCCCCGGTGTCGCCGGTATCCTGTGTGACGCCATGAAAAGCACCAATGCGAGTATGTATTCGATCCATCCCATTTCAAGCAGCCCTCAATCCCAACATTTGCCGCGCTTGCGTCACGCTGGCGACCTCACGCCCGGCAGTCTTTGCACAATCCGCCAAGGCGCGAATCAGCTCTCCGTTCGACCCGGTCTTGGCACCGTTCGGTAGGTAGAAGGTATCCTCAACCCCGGTGCGTAACATACCACCCAGTTCAGCCGCACGCCTGTGCACGTCCCAAATCTCGCTTCGCCCGATCAACGTCGCCTGCCAACGTGATCCGGGCAAAAGGTAACCATTCAGAAGTTCCAACAAGACCGGATCCACCGGCATACCCGACGCAACACCCATCACCAGATTATATTGCGCCTGCGTCGCCATACCGTTTCTCACATACATCTCGACCGAGCGAACAATGCCGGTATCGAAACACTCAAACTCGGGCAAGGTATCACTCTCGGCCATGACATCGAGAAAATCCTGCACCTTCTCAGGCATGTTATCAAACAGCATCGGCGGCCAGGCCCAATCGCCATTTTCTTTTAGTTTCAAATAGTTGAGAGACCCAGCATTGCAGGCGGCAATCTCGGGCTTCAGCGCCCGCAGCACGCTCAGAGGCCCCGCATAATCCGGCCCGGGAACGCCGGTGGTCGAGTTGATGATGATCCCTGAACAGGCCTCCCTGATGGCGCTCACGATCTCACTGGCAACACCCGGATCCCAACTCGGCAGATGGCCTTTGCCGTTGCCTTGCTGGCGATAGTGAATGTGGATGATCGCTGCGCCTGCTTCCATTGCCTCTTTGGCCGAGGCGGCGCATTCTGCGGGTGTCACCGGAACCGGGTGGCGCGCCGGATCGGTCAAAACGCCGTTCAGCGCGCAGGTGATGATCGCCTTTTCCATCGTCATCATGCCTTTGTGCGTTCCCCCTTGATAGGTGGGGTTTCCGGCGGCCCGGCGAAACACTGGGCATGGGTCATCCAGGTCTTCGCCACCTCCCCCGACAGCTTTAGCGCGGTATCACCGAGCGCGCGCGTCTGCGTCACCACAGCCGCGAAATCCGCCGCTTTTCCTTCGATCCGCCCCGCGCTCTCTTCGCCAAACTCCCAGATCGCACCCGAAGGCGCCTCAAGCACCAGTTTCGGCATGACCTCTGGCACGTCGAGCCCCTGCACCTTATGCGACCAACCAAAGGTATTCACCCCCAACACAACAATATTCCTCAGACGATCATGCTCTTGCCTCTCCATCCCCAGAAGGTCAAAGATTTCAAAGCCATGCGCCCAGGTTTCCATCTGCCGCGCAGTAATCGCCGAACGCGCCGACATCTCTGGCCCGATCCAGGGCAACCGCGCTTTGGGGTCAATATCCTGCCAGCGTTTCGCCAGCGCCCGTGCAAATCCGATCCAGCTGGCGCGCAGCACGCGACCAGTTTCGGGCACGGCCTTGCGTTCGACCTCCCGAAGCGATTTTCCCGCAGCTATCGCCGCCATCACCCGCTCTTTCAAGCCACTGAACGCCTGCTCGCCCTCCGCCGCAAAATCTACTGCTCGGTTCCAATAATGCAGATGCCGCAACACGTCCTCTACCGTCCAGCCCTTGAACTGTGTCTCGCGGTCAAAATCCTCTTCCTCCAAATCACGCACAGCAGCAAACAGCACCTCACTTTCATCAAGAAAATCCTGCACTTGCTCAAAACTCATGGTTCTTCCTTTCCGATCACAATAATGACCTGCCCTGCCGCAACCTGCGCATCCTTTACAACCGTGACTTCCTGCACCACGCCATCGCACTCGGCCACCAGTAGATGCTGCATCTTCATCGCTTCAAGCACCGCCAACCGCTGACCTCTTGTAACCAAGTCGCCGACCGCCACATCGATGGCAATGACCTGCCCCGGCATCGGTGCTACAACCACACCGACCTGCCGCTCCTCCGCCATCTTGCGCCCGGCCCTGTAGCGCGCCAGATGAACGGCTCCGGCCCCGCGTTGTAGATAGAGGCCCCCCGCCCCGTCAGGTGCCTGAAACACCTGCTCGCGCCGTCCATCCACAACGAGTTGAACGCGCACGCCATCAGACGATTCAATCTCGACAATATGGCGCCAACCCTCGCCGGAGACATCCCAACGGTCCGCCCCCAACGCCCTTGCCGACAACGTTATGACCCCGCTATCCAGCATCAAATCAATTGGTACGGCGCGCCCGCCATCAGACGCAAACCCCAAAAGTTGATCATCTGGTAACAGCGACGCGGCAAGCCCCGCCCGCATCTCATGGCGCAGGATCAACGCTGCCCCGACAGCCTGCGTTTCCGACCCTGTATCAGGCGCACGATAGCCGTCGGCGAACGCCTCCTCCAGAAACGCCGTCGTCGCCTCTCCAGCCGCAAATTCCGCATGTTCAGCAATACTTGCAAGGAACCCGGCATTTGTCACCAACCCCAGACAGGCGGTGTCTTTCAATGCCCCGATCAACCGCTTGCGAGCACTCTCGCGGTCTGGCCCCCAAGCAATAATCTTGGCCAGCATCGGATCATAATAGGGCGAGATATCCATTCCGCTCTCAACTCCGGAATCCACCCGCACGCCCTCTGCATCGGGCGCCTTCCAATGCGCGATCCGTCCGGTAACAGGCAGGAAATCGCGTGCCGGATCTTCGGCATAAAGCCGCGCCTCAATCGCGTGCCCACACAGTGTTACATCCGCTTGCTTCAGCCCCAACGGCGCACCCTGCGCGACTGCAATCTGCATCGCCACCAAATCGAACCCCGTAATCATTTCAGTCACCGGATGCTCAACCTGTAATCGCGTGTTCATTTCCAGAAAATAGAACGCTCCCGCTTCATCCACCAGGAATTCCACCGTCCCCGCACCGCGATATCCGACAGCCTGCGCCGCCTGCACTCCTGCCTGCCCCATCGCATCACGCAGCGCCTGCGTCATCGCCGGACCGGGCGCCTCCTCGATAATCTTCTGATGCCGCCGCTGCACCGAACAATCCCGTTCGCCCAGATGGATACAGCGCCCCTGACCATCTGCAAACACCTGTATTTCCACGTGCCTTGGCCGCAACACCGCACGTTCCAGGATCAATAAATCCGACCCGAACGCACCGCGTGCCTCCGAACGCGCCCGCTCCAGCGCCTCAACCAGATCCTGCGGCCGCGTGACCCGCCGCATACCTTTACCGCCGCCGCCCGCCGCCGCCTTGACCATCAGCGGAAAACCGATCTTCGCAGCCTGCGCCACCAATACCGCATCCGATTGGTCCACACCGTGATAGCCGGGCACACAAGGCACCCCCGCAGCCTGCATCGCCCGCTTGGCCGCTGCCTTGTCACCCATTGTCTCTATGGCTTCGGGCGTCGGCCCGATAAATACCAGCCCTGCTGCTTCCACCGCACGGGCAAACCCGGCATTCTCGCTCAGGAAACCATACCCCGGATGAACCGCCCCCGCTCCGCTTTCGGTCGCGGCCTTCAAGATCCGCGCCACATCGAGATAGCTTTCTCCCACCGGCCCCGGCCCAATTCGAATAGCCTGATCCGCAGCACTCACATGCGGCGCCCCCGCATCAGCATCGGAATAGACCGCCACCGCACGCATCCCGGCCGCCTTCACACTCCGGATCACCCGACGGGCGATCTCGCCCCGATTAGCAACAAGTACCGCGTCAAATACCATCCTGCATCCCCCGCAAGTGCCCAAACCGATACCGCCCGCGCTTCATCTTGCCAAAAATATCCCCGCCGGAGGCTCCCGCCTTCACCTCTTGTTCAAGCTTCAATCACAAAACGCCCAACATCACATTCTCGCCACGCCAAACGAGTTGGCTCGCAACTCGCGCGCCCGCGCTTCGGCACAGGTTTGCAAGCAAAAGGCGATGATCTTGCGGCTATCTCGTGGGTCGATCACACCATGATCCAACACTCGCCCCGAGGTAAAGAACGGTGATGCCTGCTTGTCGAAAATCGCCATGATCGCGGCCTCCTGATCAGCCATCCGCGCCTCATCCAGCACGACACCTTTACGCGCCGCGCCGACCTGCGCCACCGTGCTCATCGTGCGCGCCGCCTGCTCTCCGCCCATCACACCCGAACGCGAATTGGGCCAGGCAAACAGGAAATCGGGTGCATAGCCCATGCCGCACATGCCATAGTTTCCGGCCCCGAAACTGGCACCGCAATACAGCGTGATCTTGGGCACCGTCGCATTCGCCACCGCCTGAATCATCTTCGATCCGTGTTTGATCATACCGGCCTGCTCATAGTCGGTGCCCACCATGTAACCGGTGGTGTTTTGCAAGAACACAAGCGGCGTGCCCGCCTGTTCGCAGGCCTGGATGAAATGCGTGGCCTTGTTGGCACCTGCCAGATCAATCGGCCCGTTATTGGCCAGTATCCCAATGACATGACCATGCACCGAAGCCTGCAAACAAAGCGTTGCCGCCCCGAAATCCGGCTTGAACTCATCAAAATCCGAACCGTCAACCAGCCGAACCACCAATTCCCGCGCGTCGTAAGGGGTTTTCAGATCCTTCGGGACCACGCCTGCCAACTCCTCGGTCGAATAGAGTGGCGCCTCGAATTCTGACGTCGTGCCTTGCACAATACCCTTGTTCCAACCAAGCCGCGCAACCACCCGCCTCGTCGACTCCATCGCGTGGACGTCATCCTCAGCGAGGTACTCCACAAGACCCGAAACCGACGCGTGCATCTCCGCCCCACCAAGATCGGCGTCCCGTGCTTGTTCCCCGGTCGCCGCAAAAACCAGCGCCGACCCTGCCAGCGCGGCCATGCCATTGCCCTTTACACCTATGACATAATCGGACAGGCCGGGCATATAGGCACCCCCGGCGGTTGACGGGCCATGCAGCACAGAGATTACCGGCAGACCTGCCGCCGAAAGCCGGGCCAGATTGGCAAAAATCGTGCCGCCATGGGCCCAATCATCCACCTTGTAATTCATCAGGTTCGCACCTGCACTTTCCACCAGATGAATAAAGGGAAGCTTCTGACGCAGTGCGATATTCTGCAATGAAAGCATGGCCTGAATGGCCATCGGGCTAAGTGCGCCCGCGTTGATTCCGCTGTCGTCGACAACCACCATCACGCGCACCCCTGAGACAAAGCCGATCCCTGCCACGAAGGTCGAGCCGGGAATCGATTTTTCCGGGTCGTCGCTATCCGCCAGATACCCAGCCAGTGAATGTAATCTGAGAAACGGCAGCCCCGGATCAAGCAGGCGCGCGAGACGTTCGCGCGGCGTGATCTGGCCGCGTTCAAGAAACCGTGCCCTGCGTTCTTCCGATCTGTTCTCGGCCCGCGCTTCTAGCGCACGCAGCGCGTCGATTGCGGCCAGCATTGCAGCACGGTTCGTTATAAAGTCCGGGTTTTCCGGTCTAACTTTTGCGCCGCTCCACATGCTCATCTCCCGTCTTGCTCGGGATCAGTCTATCGCGCGGCACCCCGCATGCCACACGATATTCGAAACATGACGGGAGGGAAGGTGCAAACCCGACACGAACCCGGATGGCCAATCTGCCTTTCACGCCCGCAGATCTCGCACTGCCCGGAAAGAAGCCTTCGCTTGCAACTTCACAGCGCGCGTACGATATTCGCGCGACCGTAAAGATGGACCTTGAGTTTCATGATCATGCGCATCTTGTTTCTCGTCTTCACTATGCTCGCATTTCCCTTGCGCGCAGAAGAAGTCACTGTGTTTGCCGCAGCCAGCCTGAAAACCGCGCTGGATGAGATCGCCCCGCTTTTTGAATCCGAAACTGGCCATACAGTTACCATGTCACTTGCCGGTTCTTCGGCGCTGGCGCGGCAAATCGAACAGGGTGCTCCGGCCGATATCTTCATCTCGGCCAATCCGGACTGGATGGACTATCTTGCCGAACAGAACCTGATCGCCCCTGAAACGCGCAGGAATCTGTTGTCCAACCGCCTGGTGCTTGTCGCCCATGGCCCCGGAGCCGCCCCGGTCGAACTTGGCCCTGCTCTCGATCTTTCGGGTCTTTTGGGCGACAGCCATCTCTCCATGGGACTGGTCAATGCCGTTCCGGTCGGGATCTATGGCAAAGCCGCGCTCGAGCATCTTGGCCTTTGGGAACAGATCAAAACAAAGGTGGCCCAGACCGACAATACCCGCGCAGCATTGGCGCTGGTTTCGCTGGGAGAAGCGGAGTTTGGCGTTGTTTATGCCACTGATGCGATGGCCGATCCCAACGTGTCCGTCGTGGCAAACTTCCCTAACGGGAGCCATCCGCCGATCCTTTATCCCATCGCCGCGATTGCTGGGCGGGCCAATGCCGAGACCCTGCAAATGCTGGATTTTCTGCGCAACAGCGACGTCACCGAGATTTTCACACGCCACGGGTTTACGATGATCGGGAAAGATTAATGGCATGAGCTGGCTCGGCCCCGAGGAATGGCAGGCAGTCGCGCTGTCGCTCAAAGTATCATTTTGGGCAACTGTCGTCTCGTTGCCCCTTGGCTTGCTTGCGGCGCACGCGCTGGCGCGTTGGACATTTCCGGGCAAGCAGTTATTCAATGGTCTCGTTCACCTTCCGCTGATCCTGCCGCCGGTGGTCACAGGCTATCTTCTGTTGCTGACCTTCGGCACCAAGGGCCCCATAGGCGGCCTACTGCACGAGATCGGAATTACTTTCGCCTTCCGCTGGAGCGGAGCGGCGCTGGCGGCGGCGGTGATGGCCTTTCCGCTGATGGTGCGCGCCATGAGGCTCTCGATCGAGGCAGTTGATCCCAAGCTGGAAGATGCCGCCGCCACGCTGGGGGCTTCACGCGCATGGGTCTTTGCCACCGTTACGCTGCCGATGATCCTGCCCGGTATCTTGACAGGTGCAATACTCGCATTTGCCAAGGCGATGGGGGAATTTGGCGCTACAATCACTTTCGTTTCCAACATCCCCGGTAAAACCCAGACGTTGCCTTCGGCGATCTACACCTTCCTGCAAGTTCCGGGCGGACAGGAGCCTGCCATGCGGCTGGTGATCGTCTCGATTATCATCGCCATGGCCGCGCTGTTCGCCTCAGAACTGCTGGCACGCCGGATAGCAAGACGGGTGGGCGGCACATGACGCTTTCGGTCTCGCTCGTCCATCGTATGCCGGGGTTCCCGCTTGGCATCGCCTTCACCGCGCCGCCCGGACTAACCGTGCTTTTTGGCCGATCCGGGTCGGGCAAAACCACGATCGCCAACGCCGTGGCCGGGTTATTACGTCCGCAATCAGGGCGAATATGCGTCAATGGCCGCGTTCTGTTTGACAGCGACGCAGGCATTTGCCTGCCGCCTCATCGCCGCCGTTTGGGCTATATCTTTCAGGAAGGGCGGCTTTTTCCGCATCTGACGGTTCGCCAGAATCTCGGCTATGGGCGCTGGTTTGCCCCCAAAGGGGAACCGCGCGAGAGTCTCGACAACGTGGTAGAAATCTTGGGGATCGGGCACTTGATGGAGCGCCGCCCCGGAGCCCTGTCAGGCGGTGAGAAACAGCGCATCGCTATTGGACGCGCGCTTTTGGCTGCACCGCACCTGATCCTGGCGGATGAACCGCTTGCAGCTCTCGATGAGCAGCGCAAGGCGGAAATCTTGCCTTACTTTGAACGTCTGCGCGATGAAGTTGCGATACCAATCCTCTATGTAAGCCATTCCGCCGCCGAAGTTGCGCGCTTGGCAACCACTGTTGTTGCGCTCAAAGATGGCAAAGTCGTCCGCCAGGGAACCGCCGCCGAAGTACTGAGCGACCCTTCCGTTGCACCCACTGGTGTGCGCGATGTTGGCGCGGTTCTTGATGCCCGCGTCAAAACCCATCACGCCGATGGCCTGACTGAACTTGAAGCAGGCGGCACGCCTGTTTTCCTGCCTCATATCGAGCAACCGTCAGGTGCGATCATCCGTATCCGTATTGCCGCACAGGATGTGATCCTTGCACGCGACAAACCGAAGGGGCTCTCGGCGCTCAACCTGTTCTGCGGCACGGTCCACAGCATCCGCGAAGGCGACGGGCCCGGTGCTATTGTCACAGTCGACACCCCCGCGGGGCGAATTCTCTCGCGGATCACGCAGCGTTCCGCGAAAGCGTTGGAACTGGCTCCCGGCATGTCCTGCTGCGCAATCGTCAAGACAGTTGCCATCGCCCGACAGGATGTCAGCGGCGCACGCGTGGTTTCCAACGGCTAGAACAGATTGGTGGCACTGATAGCGTGCATCATTGGTCTCCTGAATCAGGATAGCTGGCCGAGTTGCCTGGACCATAACGCGAACTATCTACAAATTCCGGCGAACTGGGTTTACTTGGGAAACATTGGTCAGTACCTCCGAGCAGATCCGCCTGCCAGTTTCTTAAGGGCAGGCGGCTACTCAATCACCCGGTTACAGGTGTGCCCGTTCATCACGCCGACATCTAATCAACGTCAAGCAGGCAGTAGAAACAACGTTATCGCCGGAAACATAACAAGGATGAATACCCGTATCAGATCGGAGGCTACGAAATATCCAACGGCCTTGTAAGTTTCGACAATCGGCGTTGAGTTGTCCATTGAATTGATAATGAACAGATTCATCCCTACCGGCGGTGTTATCAACCCCACCTCGACCACGATCAGCACCAGAATACCGAACCAGATCGCAAGATGTTCCTGGCTCATCCCGAAGTCGAGGACCGAGATCACCGGAAAGAAGATCGGAATCGTGAGCAGGATCATCGACAAGCTGTCCATCAGACAGCCAAAAATCAGATAGAACACGAGAATGAGCGTCAGGATAGTCCAGGGGCTGAAATTCTGACCGACGACATAGAGCGACAATTCCTGTGGCACTTGCGAACGCGCGAGAAATCCGTTGTAGAACGCTGCACCCAGAATGATGAAGAACACCATACCGGTTGAGCGCGCAGTCACGACGATACTATCCAGCAACGTAGACCAGTTCAGTCCACCATTGAAAAACGCGATCGCACCTGTCCCGAAGGCGCCAACGGCTGCGCCTTCTGTCGGTGTGAACCAACCGCGATAAATGCCGCCGACAACCAAGCCGAAAACCAGCAAGACCGGCCAAACATCGAGCAAAGCTGCAAACCTTTGAGCCATAGGCACCGGTGGGCGTGTCCCGGCCTTGTCCGGGTGAATCCGCACATAAACCGAAATCGCGATAACGTAGCCAAACGCAGCCAATAGACCCGGCACCACCGCTGCCAAGAATAGTTTGGCAATATTCTGTTCCGTCAGAATCGCATAGATCACCAACACGACAGAGGGCGGTATGAGAATGCCCAAAGTGCCGCCAGCCGCCAGTGTCGCAGTCGAGAAACCACCAGCATAGCCGTATCTCTTCATTTCCGGCAACGCGACGCGCCCCATAGTCGAAGCCGTCGCCAGCGAACTGCCACAGATCGCGCCAAATCCCGCGCACGCCCCGATCGAAGCCATAGCAACCCCGCCCTTGCGATGACCAAGGAACCCTTCGGCGGCCTTGAACAGCGATGTACTCATCCCGCCAAGTGTCGCAAACTGCCCCATCAGCAGAAACATCGGAACGATGGTCAGCGAATAGGAGGAAAAGGTCGTATAAGTTTCACTCTTGAGGCGCGCCATGGCCATGCCTGGGCTTCCGGTGATGATCCACATCGCAGCAAACCCGACAAGAAACATGGCAAGCCCAATCGGCACCCGCACAAAGATCAGAATCATCAGGGCAGGGAATGACAGAATTCCGATTTCAAGCGGGCTCATTCCACAGCCTCCCAGTCATCGCGGATGAGATCACGGTGGTACAAGAACTCGAATACCCGCACGCCTGCCATATAGATTCCCGCAATCGCAGCGAAGACGGCCCCAAACAGGCTGGCGGCATACCCCCACCAGATCGGAAACTGCAAAAGAAACGTGGTTTCTCCATAGCTCTTCTTGGACAGCATGCCCTCGAACAATCGCCATGCGATTAATATTAGGACAGCGGCGAACAGGATCTCAGTGATCATCTGGAGGAACCTTCTGGTTTTGACCGGTAGCGTGCTGGTAAAAATGTCAACCGAAGCGTGGCTGGACGATATCTGGCAAAGCGGCAGCGAGGCGAAGATGGCAAAAGCAACCCCGGCTTCAACAATCTCGAAATCCCCAAGGATCGGCCCGACGCCAATCTCAAGGAACCATTGCGACATTCCCGGTAGGACTGTTCCGACCCACCCATGAAAGACAGTATTCAGTGCGCGACCAAAAACCGATAAGCAGGTGATAATGATAAGAACTATCAAAACCAAACCACCGAGTATCGCCATTGCGCGGGCAAGCCTTTCCATTAGTGCGTGCACGGCACCAGACCTCCTTGTTCATGTAGAGAGGGAAGAAACGCTGCGCCGAACTTCGACGCAGCGATCAGGTTACTTGTAGGCGGCCATCAGCTCTCGCGCGCGGTCTATCAAAGCTTGCCCGTCAATGCCTTTGTCTGCCATTTCGGCAACCCAAGCTGCATAAACAGGTTCCGCAGCAGCGGCCCACTCAGCAGATTGCGCAGCGTCCAGCGAGATGATGTTATTCCCGCGATCTACTGCCAATTGCCTTCCGGGGTCATCGTAATCCTGTTGGGTACCACCCGCGAAGACTGAAAACTTCATCCCAGAAGCTTCATCCATCACCGCCTTCAGATCATCCGGAAGGCTGTTATACTTGTCGTGGTTCATCACCAAAACAAATGCCACCGTATAAAGCATCGGACCCGTAAACTCGGTGTGGTTGGTCACGAGTTCGGGCACTTTCAGCGCCTTTGTGACTTCCCAGGGCATCGTCGCACCATCAATCACGTGTTTGGATAGCGCCTCAGGAACCGAAGGAATCGGCATACCTACCGGCGTCGCGCCCAGTTCCTTCAAGAGTGCGTTGACCTGGCGCGACGCGCCTCGAATTTTCATGCCGTTGAAATCCGACGGAGAGGTAACTGGTTCCGCCGAATGGATAACGCCGGGGCCGTGCACCCATCCGCCCAGCATCTTGACGTCCTGGAATTCAGCCTCATAGAACTGTTCGCCCATCATCTGCCAAAAGGCTGAAGACGCTGCGCGAGCATCTGTCACGATATAGGGAAGCTCAAACACCTCGGTCATGGGGAATCGGCCTGGCGTATAGCCCAACACGTTCCATGTGATATCAAGCGACCCATCAATCACCTGGTCAATCAACTCAGGCGGCTTGCCCCCAAGCTGCATCGACGCAAAGCGATCAATCTTGATGCGCCCATTCGAGGCCGCTTCGACCTCATCAGCCCAGACATCAATGATCTTGCTGGGGATCGTTGCTTGCGCTGGCAGAAAGCTCTGCAAGGTAAATGTAAAATCCGCAGCCATCGTTAGGGTCGGCGTGCAAACCGCAAGGGCTGCCCCCCCGACAAGGCCTAGTAGCGTCTTGTGAATGGTCATGATTCCTCCTTTGACCTCCGTGTTGGAGTATCGCGTCTATTCGCGCGTCTTGATGACACCGCATCCACGCACAGTCTTCTTCGCGTGAATCCAGCCCCTCGTTGTGCGTCCAGTTGAACCGCGTTTCGGCATCTTTCCTCCTCCAAGACAAATCTCCGATTGCAAATTCGACTAAATACGCATAGCAGTACTACAATACCTTTTATGAAAAAGGAAGAAGTTTTGAAAGACCACTCAATGATAACGGCAACCGTCTACAACGCCGCAACCGTGATGGTGGACAGGAATATCTCAAGCGGGTTTGGGAAAAAGGTCGCTTTTATCGACCCCAGCAGATCTCTGACATACCACGAGCTTCAAACGGCCACCAACAAAGTGGCCAATATGCTGACCGACTTACGAATCAGGCGCGAAACACGCATCGCGCTGCTGTTGCACGACACAGTCGACTATCCTTGTGTTTTCTGGGGGGCGGTGAGGGCTGGAATCGTTCCTGTCTGCCTCAACACTTTGCTGCCTGCCTCCCAGTATCTATACATCCTCAACGATTGCCGCGCCGAAGTGCTGCTCATTTCCGCACCTTTGCTTGAGGTCATCGAGCCACTGCTAGATCAGCTTCCGTTCCTGCAACATGTAATTGTTGAAGGTGCTGCGAATACCGGCCACTCCGACCTGCACGCAATGATGGACAAGGCTGCCGATACGTTTGAAACCGCGAAAACCTGCCCGGATGAAACGGCTTTTTGGCTCTACTCTTCTGGTTCTACCGGCGCTCCAAAGGGTGTGCGCCACGTTCATACCAGCCCCGCCTATGTCGCCGATAATTATGGCAAACACGTGCTTGGCATCCGTCATGACGACGTTTGTTTCAGCGCGGCCAAACTGTTTTTTGCCTACGGTTTTGGCGCAGGAATGGCAATTCCCATGTCAGTTGGCGCCACCACGGTCTTGCTGCCCGACCGCCCCACGCCGCAATCCGTTCTCAACATGCTGCACAGGTTCAACCCGACTCTGTTCTTTGGGGTGCCAACGCTCTATTCCGCGATGCTGGCCGATCCCGCCTGCACACCTGAAAACAGCTCCAACCGCCTGCGCCTTTGCATCTCGGCGGGCGAAGGCCTGCCTGAAGATGTCGGGCGCAGCTGGGACAAGCGGATGGGTGTGAGCACACTCGACGGCATCGGGTCCACCGAGATGTTGCATGTATTCTTGTCCAACTGGCCCGATGACATCCGCTATGGCACCTCCGGTCGTGCCATTCCGGGCTACAAGTTGCGCCTCGTTGATGACGAGGACAATGATGTCGCCAATGGCGAATTGGGCGAGTTGCTGGTCTCTGGCGGGTCAGCCGGAGACGGCTATTGGAATCAACGCGCCAAATCTCGCGCCACATTCGCTGGCGAATGGACCCGCACTGGCGACAAATACTTCCGCGATGACGAAGGCTACTACACCTACTGCGGACGTACTGACGACATGTTCAAGGTCGGCGGGCGTTGGGTCTCTCCCTTTGAAGTGGAGCAGGCGCTGGCCTCACACCCCGAGGTGATCGAAGCCGCGGTGGTCGCTCGCGAGGACGACGAGGGGCACATCAAGCCCATGGCCTTTATCACCCTCAAGACGTCAGGCCTCGCAGATGAGTTGCGTGAAGACCTCAAAACCCATGTCAAAAACGCCATCGGTGTGTGGAAGTACCCCAGATGGATCGAAGTTGTCGATGAGTTGCCCAAAACCGCGACCGGAAAAATTCAGCGCTTCAAGCTGAGAGACTTAAACCAAGGCGCGCTCTCAAAGAAACCGGAGTACGATATGCTCGAACTACTGATCCTGGGGCGCGGCGGACAAGGGGCTCAGACCGCCGGTAATCAGCTGGCGGAGGCGATGTTTGCAAGAGGCCTACATGTTCAAACCTTCGCAACATATGGCGGTGCGCGGCGCGGCACCCCGGTCACATCCTCCCTCAGGATAGATTCACAACCGATCCTGAAACGCTGCAACATCACCCAAGCCGACGCGCTGTTGTGCTTTGACGACAGCTTGCTGGACGAGGCGTTTCTCTCCCAATCGGCGGATAACGCTTTGGTTGTGGTCAACTCTGCCCGATCTTCTGAATCGCTACCCAAGTTAGGGAACCGCCGAATCTTCGCAGTCGACGGCAAAGCAATCGCGCGACGCAACAACATGGGCAAAGTGGTAAACTCGGCCCTTCTGGGCGCGCTCGCCGCTGTGCTCGAGACACCTGACCTTGAAACGCTGTGCAACACAATCGAAGCCACCGCACCCGCCAAAAAAGCAGAAAACGTGGCTGCCTGCCGCGAGGCTTACAGCCTGCTCGCCCAGAGCGCCAAAATCGCCGAGGAGGCCTGATCCATGAACACACAGCTTTCCCCGCTATGGACTCATCTGACCAGCGAAAACCGCAAGACTGGCACTTGGCGCAGCGCCCTACCCAACTATCAAAACCAACCCTCGCCCTGCCTTGGTGCCTGCCCGGTCAACGGGCGAATTGCCGAATGGATCAAGCAGGTCAAGGACGGCAATCACTATGACGCGTTCGTCACTCTGGCAGACAACAATCCATTCCCGGCCATTGCCGGGCGCATCTGTCATCACCCTTGCGAAACAGCCTGTAATCGCCGAGATCTGGATGAAACCGTCGGCATTTGCAGCCTTGAGCGCTTTGTCGGTGATAAGGCCCTTGCTGAAGGCTGGAAATTCCCGGCTGCCAAGTCGCAAACTGATCAATCAGTCGCGGTGATTGGCGGTGGGCCCGCCGGATTGTCGGCTGCCTATCAGCTACGGCGCTATGGCATTCAGGTCTCACTCTATGAGACCAAGGAGCAGCTTGGTGGACTGATGCGCTACGGCATCCCCTCCTACCGACTGAGCCGCGATATTCTCGATGGCGAGATCAACCGTATTACCGCCATGGGCATTGATCTGCACCTTGGGACGGAAGTGATGGACGAAGCGGCCCTGGCCAAACTGCGCGATATCCATGACGCTGTCTTTCTGGCAACCGGAGCAAGCCTGCCCAAACCGCTGCCCGGCATTGACTATGCGCAACCTTGGGTCATCGACAGCGCCGAGTTTTTGGCCGCACCGACAACCGAGCAACGCAATAAAACCGGAGAGCATGTCGTCGTCATCGGCGGTGGCAGTGCAGCGTTGGATGTTGCCCGTTCCGCCCGGCGTCTTGGGCGCGACGTAACCGTCCTGTCCCTGGAACCAGAAGGCAAGTTGCCCGCACAACAGGTCGAAATCAACGAGGCCACCGAGGAAGGTGTTGTCTTTGTTTCCGGCACAATGATGCAATCTGCCCAAGCTGATGGAGAGCAGGTGACAATGCGCTGCATCCGCGTGAAATTCACACCGGGTCAGGCACCCGGAAAATTCAGCATCGACCCTGTCAGTGATAGCGAATTCGAGCTCTCCACAAACACCATCATTCCCGCCATCGGACAAGATGCTGATCTGGAACGATGGGCTGGTTTGCTGCCCGCAAAAGGCCCCGTCGTCGGTGTTGACGACACATGGCAAACAGGCGCCCCCGGTGTGTTTGCCGGTGGTGATGTCGCCAGCATGAGCCGATTTGTGACCCAGGCCGTAGGCATGGGAAAGGAAGCTGCACACGCTGTCGCCGCCCGCCTGTTGCCAGAGGCGGCCCAGTCGCCTGCCGGGAATGCCGAAGAGGTCGGTTATGACCGGATCAACATCGCCTATCAGGACGACCACGCCCGCCTGATCCAAGACACAACAGACGTTGAAACACGGCTCAAGAGTTTTGACGAGGTGCAACAGCCGCTCTCGGCAGATGACGCCGTATCCGAGGCAGGAAGATGCTTCAGCTGCGGCACCTGCATCTATTGTGACAACTGCTATTTCTATTGCCCCGACATGGCGATCACCAAGGTCGATGGCGGATATCTCGTGGACCCCGATTTCTGCAAAGGCTGCGGTCTGTGCGTCGCGGAATGTCCGACAGGATCCATCCACATGCAAGAGGACACGACATCATGAACGCCCCGGCTTTCAACGACACCATGCAGCTCTTGAACGGCAACCATGCAGTGGCCTGGGGCGTACGCCTGGCCACCCCCGATGTCGCGCCGCTCTATCCGATTACGCCGCAGACGCCGATCCTGGAAAAGCTGATCGACTTTCAAAGTAGCAATCTCTTTGATGCCGAACTTCTGACGCCAGAATCGGAACACTCTGCCATGGCCGCCGCAATCGCCGCCTCGGCTACCGGTGCGCGGGTGTTCACGGCAACATCCTCGCAAGGGTTGCTGTTGATGCACGAACTGCTGCATTTTGCAGCTGGCGCGCGCACGCCGATCGTGATGTTCAACGTCAATCGCACTCCGGCATCCCCATGGGGCTTCTGGCCCGATCAGATCGATAGCCTGTCTCAGCGCGACACAGGCTGGATTCAGCTCTATAGCGAATGCCCGCAGGATTCTCTCGACACGGTGATCCAGGCGTTTCGCATCGCCGAGGCGGTTAATCTACCCGTCATGGTGAATCACGACGCCTTTTACGTCTCCCATTCGGTCGAGCCGGTCAGTCTGCCTTCCAAGGAATCCGTGGCAAATTACCTGCCCCGCACCAAGCGCGATATCCAGTTGGGCGATGGTTCAAACCGCTCACTCGGCGCGCCTATTGATCAAGCCTCCTGGAACCTCACCCGTCGGGAGATGGCCAAGGCCATGGCACAAGTCGAAACGGCTACCGAACAGGCCGGGCGCGATTGGTCTGATATGACCGGCCGTCTTACTGCGCCACTTGAGTACTATCGCGCCGAAGACGCAGAGATTCTGTTTGTCACCATGGGTAGCATGTGCGGCACGGCGCGCCAGGCGGTGGACCGCTTGCGTGAAAACGGCGTTGCCGCCGGATTGCTAAAGGTACGGCTGTTTCGTCCCCTTCCCATCGAGACATTGCGCGACGCGCTTGCCGGTGTGCCTTGCGCCATCGTTCTGGATCGCAACTATTCTCCCGGCATGGGCGGCGTATTGCATCAGGAACTTCAAGCCGCGCTCTTTGGCGTGCAAAACCCGCCTCGGCTGCACGGGCTTCTGGCAGGCGTCGGCGGTGTCAACGTATCCGTCGAGGATATCGAAAAGCTGGCGCACGACTATCGGAATGCGGCGCAATCAATGCAACCAATCTGGGTGGACTAGGCGCATGGAAAAGATCGAATACAAAGACGAAGGCAAGTTCTGTTCGGGCCATGTGGCCTGCGCCGGGTGCGCCGAAGCACTGTCCATGCGGGTAATTCTCAATGAGGTGGGTGACGATGCCGTGGGCGTCGTAGCACCCTCTTGCTCCGCAGTGATTCTTGGTGGTCACCCGATGAGCGCGGCCAAAATTCCGGTATTGCATGGCACCCTGGAGTCCGCTGCAGCATCGGCCAGTGGAATCAAACGGGCATTGAAGGCGCAAGGACGCGATGACACCACTGTTCTTTGTCTCGCAGGCGATGGCGGCACCTATGACATTGGCTTGCAAGCCTTGTCTTCTGCCGCCGAGCGTAACGAGGACATCCTCTATATCTGCTTTGACAACGAAGGCTACATGAATACCGGCGGCCAGAAGAGTTCGTCAACACCCAGCAAGGCGGTCACTGGCAGCACCCCCTTGGGCAAGACCACCCGCAAAAAGAACATGATCGAGATTCTGGCGGCGCATCGTATCCCCTACATCGCAACCACCAGCCCCTCTCATCTGAGCGATATGGCAGCCAAGATCAAAAAGGCCAAAACCATTCGCGGCACCAAGGTCATCTTTGTGCTGATCCCCTGCTTGCCCGGCTGGGGTGTGGCAGACAATGCCGCGGTCAAGACGGCGCGCCTGGGCGTTGAGTCTGGTGTATTCCCCCTGTTTGAAGTTGAGAATGGTGTGGATTACACAATGACCGTGGCGCAAAGGACCAAGCCGATCGATGGCTATCTCGCCCAACAAAAACGCTACCGCTCCCTTGATGATGCGGGCCGGGCAGAGCTTCAGGCCGAGGTCGATGACACCTGGTCGCGGCTGACAGAACGGGCCGGGCAGACCGGGTAGCACCGATCAGACGAGCTGCTTGGTGCCGTAGGTCTTACTTGTCACACTCACGTAACCGGCAAGTCACCAGCTTCCGGGGCATTTTCCTTGGCCCGGCTCTTTGCTGATTGACGACGCTCCACCTGTTTCAGCAAAGTTTGGATCGTAATCGAACTATAGGTCGAGCGCGCGATATCGTTGATCTCGTTGGAGACATCAAACAAAACCCATTCTTCATCAGTCGCCTCGGAAGGATCGGCCAGTTTGCAACTGGTTGTTGTATCCTGAAACAGGCTGATGATCTCATCGAGGTTCAAGCGTTTGGCGTTTCCGGTAAAGGTATAACCGCCTCCGACACCACGCACAGATTGAACCAAACCGGCACGGCCTAGTGTCATCAGCACCTTCGCCAGATGATGCGCAGATACGCGGTACTTCGCTCCGATTTCCGCCGCAGAAATCTGTGAATCAGGATTAGACGCCAATTCGATCAGGGCGTAGATGGCAAGACGACTAGATTGCTGCACGTTAACTACCTCACATCCGTGGCGAAAACCGGGACGCCATTACCCGTCAATTAACTTCTTTTCAAGCTGTATGAATGGGCCAGCCATCATACCTTCCCCTCGAAAAAAGGACATATGTAGCGTGTTCTGGCGCCGCACCATTGTGCGAACCTTTTTGATACCGACCTGTCGAAACTCATCGCACATCGCCTTGAACAAGGCTTCTCCGATACCCTGCTGGCGCCGATCCGGATCGACCGAAATCGCAAAGATCCAGCCACAGGGTTCGGACCCGAACTCCCAACCCCGAACTTCTCCGACGATCAGACCAAAGATTCCGGCATCACCTCCCTCTGGTCCTTCTGCGATCAAAAAGAACCGCTGATCAATGCGCCGTGCAGCATAACGCTCGAATATATCCTGCCAGTAGTCGAGCTTCGACTTGCCCGTGATGCGGGCATCAAGTTCGACAACCTGTTCCAAATGATCCGAGGTCGCCCTGCGGATACGCAGCACGTTCTCCGGTGACTTCTCTTCACTATTCTTAGACATGCAGGCTCCTCAACGGTCTGAGTATACTCAAGGCAAAGACACTAGGATGAACTGGAACAGACATGCAACCACCTGCGCTCACTGTCGCCCTCAAACGATCACTGCATCCTTCCAAATTTCGCCCACACCCCAAGTTTGCTGTATCCCATAGTCATTTATGGTATTATAGTACTTATTTATTGATTTGCAAACTCCAAGCGACAGGAAGGCCGTAAACATGAAGCGAATAGTCAGTCTGAAACTCAACGGCAGACCAGTTGAGGATATCATACCAGACAACCTCCTATTGCTGGACTACCTTCGCGAGAGACAGGCACTGACCAGCGTGAAGAAAGGCTGCGACAGCGGAGAATGCGGCGCCTGTACCGTTCTGATAGATGGTCGCCCCCGATTGGCATGTATCACTCTAGCTGCGAGCTGTGAAAATTCCGAAATCGAAACCGTCGATGCCCAGGCGAAAAATGGAGTTCTCTCCCCGCTGCAGCGTGCGTTTCATGAAAACCTCGGCACACAATGCGGGTTCTGCACCCCTGGCATGATCATGGCCGCCGAGGGGCTGTTGCGCGATAATCCGAACCCCGACGAGACCGAGATCAAGACAGCACTGGGTGGAAACCTGTGCCGCTGTACCGGCTATGTAAAGATCATCAAATCCGTACAAATCGCCGCAGCGGAGAGCAGACAATGAACGTCAAGTCCAAGAACTCCATTGTCGGCACACCTGTCCCCCTTGTGGACGGAATCGAAAAGGTCATCGGTAAAGCGCTCTACACCGCAGATCTCGACACGCGCGACGCGCTGGTCGGGCGCATACTGCGCGCACCGGTAAGTCATGGGCGCATCATACGGATAGACACGTCCAAAGCCGAGGCGCTAGACGGTGTCATATCCGTGATAACCGGACAAGATTGCGACAAGACTTATGGCGTGATCCCGATCGCAATGAACGAATACCCCATGGCGCGCGACAAGATCCGCTACCGCGGCGAGCCGATCGCTGCGGTCGCCGCAGTAGACGCTGCAACGGCCGCGCGCGCACTCGATCTGATCGAACTCGAAATTGAAGAACTGCCCGCCTGCTATTCACCAGCACAATCGCGCGCGCCAAACGCGCCACTGTTGCATGATAACAAGCCGGGCAATCTCGAACGCGAGGTGCATCACAGCTTTGGCGACATGGCCGAAGGCTTTGCCAGCGCCGATCTCGTGCGCGAAGAAACCTTCAACTGCGCCGAAATCAATCATGCCCAGATGGAACCCCACGCGGCGCTTGCCGAATACGACAGCACCCGTGAACGGCTGACCCTGCATTCCGTGACACAGGTGCCATTTTATGTACACCTGATGCTGGCACACTGCCTTGATATGGACAGCTCGCGCATCCGGGTCGTCAAACCATTCGTCGGTGGCGGATTTGGCGCCCGCACAGAGACTCTGAACTTCGAGATCATCGTCTCATTGCTAGCGCGCAAGGTCGGCGGCAAGGTGATGATGCAGCTCACCCGCGAAGAGACCTTCTTGACTCACCGCGGTCGCCCCAACACCCAAGTGAAGCTCAAGATGGGCCTGACCAAAGCGGGCAAGATCACGGCGGTCGATTGCGAAGTGGTGATGAGTGGTGGCGCTTACGCCGGCTACGGTATTGTCACGATCCTCTATGCCGGAGCTCTGCTCCAGGGCATCTATGACATCTCCAACATCAAGTATGACGGCTATCGCGTCTATACCAATCAACCGCCCTGCGGCGCGATGCGCGGGCATGGAACGGTTGATGTGCGCCACGCCTTCGAATGCCTGCTCGATCGCATGTCCCGCGATCTGGGACTTGATCCTTTCGCGGTGCGTCGCGCCAATCTACTCAAAGCTCCACTGTTCACCAGCAACGGCTTGATGGTGAATTCCTATGGTTTGGACGAATGTCTCGACAAGGTAGAAAAGGCCAGCAACTGGGCCGAGCGAAAAGGCAAGCTGGCCAAGGGCCGAGGCCTCGGCATGGCTTGCTCACACTATGTTTCCGGTGCCGCGAAACCGGTCCATTGGACAGGTGAGCCGCACGCGGTCGTCTCGATGAAACTCGACTTCGATGGCAGCGTTACGGTTCTGACCGGTGCTTCGGACATCGGCCAAGGCTCAACCACTATCGTTGCCCTCGCTGCAGCCGAAGTGATGAGCATCGATCTTGGTCGGATCCGCGTCGTCACCAATGACAGCGCGATCACGCCCAAGGACAATGGCTCATATTCCAGCCGGGTTACCTTCATGGTCGGCAATGCCGCGATCGAGGCCGCCAAGGCGCTGCGCGAAAAGCTGGTCGCGGCGGCTGCCGAGCTTCTGGATGCGTCGCCCGAAGATGTGGAATGCGAAGGCGAGACATTCTTCGTCAAAGGCAGTTCGCAATCCGAATTGCCATTTCAAGATGTCGCCATCGCCGCTCTCGCCAAAGAGGGCACGATCACGGTGAAGGGCACATTTTCAACGCCGATCGAAGCCCAGGGCGGTAAGCACCGTGGCGGTGCTGTCGGCTCGACCATGGGGTTCTCCTATGCCGCGCAGGTGGTCGAGGTCAGCGTCGATGACGCCACAGGCCAGATCACGGTCGAACAGGTCTGGGCAGCGCTCGACTGCGGATATGCGATAAACCCGCTGGCGGTAGAGGGACAGATCGAGGGATCGGTCTGGATGGGCATGGGCCAGGGACTTTGCGAGGAAACGCACTATATCGAAGGTCTGCCCGCGCATGGCAATCTCACCGATTACCGGTTTCCGACAATCGTCGAATCCCCGCCAATTGATGTGCAAATCGTCGAAAGCATCGATCCTCTGGGGCCGTTTGGGGCCAAGGAAGCCGGCGAAGGCGCGCTCTCTGGCTTTCCGCCCGCGCTGGTCAATGCCGTGGCTGATGCTATCGGCATGGACGTGAATTTCCTCCCCGTCACGCCCGACCGGGTGCTCGAAGCCCTGATTAAATTCCGCCGCGCAAAGAACCGCGCAAAGAAACAGGAGGCCGTCACATGACCGAGGCCCTGCCCCAATTTCAATACCTCGAACCCAGCACAGTGGCTGATGCCGTCAAAGCACTGCAATCCGATCCCACCGCCGTTCTCTGCGCAGGGGGCACCGATCTTGTCGTGCGGCTGCGCAAGGGTTTGTCCGAGGCCGGTACTGTAGTCCATTTGGGCAAGATCGACATCCTTAACACCATTGAGGTTTCCGAGTCTGGAATGCGGATCGGCGCTGGCGTGACGCTTGCCGAAGTGGCAAGAAACAGCAGCATCGGCGCAGATTACCCCGCCATTGCCAAAGCCGCCCAACGCGTCGCCGGGCCGAGCCACCGCGAAGTCGCAACCCTTGGCGGCAATCTCTGCCTCGACACTCGCTGCGTCTATTTCAATCAAAGTCACTGGTGGCGAAAATCCAATGACTTCTGCCTCAAATACCGGGGCGATACCTGCCATGTTGCGCCCCAAGGCAATCGCTGCCGGGCCGCCTATAGCGGCGACATGGCCCCCGCGCTGATGGTTCACGGCGCAACTCTCGAAATCGCCGCGCCAAACGGCTCCCGCCGCATCGCGCTGTCGGATTTCTTTGAAGAGGACGGCGCGGCCCATCTCAAACTCGATCCCGGCGAGATCGTCGTTGCTGCGCATCTCCCGAGGGCCGCCCTGAACTCGGACTATGAAAAGATCGCAGTGCGCGGTTCGGTCGATTTTCCGCTCGCCGGCGTCGCAGTGTCCTGCGCAAAACAGTCCGACGGAACCGCTCGATTCACCATCGCCATTACCGGCACGAATTCCATGCCACTGATGGTAGACTTCGACCAGACCCTGGCGCCAAACGACGACACCGAAAGCTTCTTTGCCGCCCTCGAAAAGCAGGTCCAGAAATCAGTCTCGCCCCAGCGCACGACAACCATCGCACCGCATTACCGGCGACTTTCGGTCGCCGCCCTCACCGTCCGGCTCGCCAAATCGCTGCTATGAAGGTCCGCGGCGCACCTGGCAAATCGTGGCAGGCAAGCGACGGCCTGCATATCGACACCCGCGGATTGGCACCGCCCGATCCGATGGTGGCAATCCTTTGGCATATCGAACAGCCGAATCAGCGCGGCCCGATCACCGCTTATTTTGATCGCGACCCGGTTCATCTCTTCGCTGAATTGGCCGAGCGCGGCTGGACCTACAGCTATCTTCAGCGCGATACCGATACGGTACGACTGACATTGAGGATCCAGACATGAGCATGGCCAACAGCTTTCTTGGCGGCGCACAGGATAGGCTTCTTCCTGCGTCAATCCCGTTCCGGTTCTTCCTGACGGCTGCGGTATTCCATGTACTGGCTTGGGCTGTTCTTCTGCTCGGTGCCGAAGACGTCGCACTGTTTCGCGGCGGGACCGGGCTAACTTTGGCGGCAATCCATCTCGTTACACTGGGTGTTCTCGCCATGACAGCTATTGGAGCAAGCTTTCAGCTTCTACCCGTTGTCACGCGCCGCCCTTTGGCACGTGACTGGCCAACGCGTCTGTGCTTTTGGTTGATGGCGCCCGGCGTCTTTACGCTGACGTTGGGCATGGCTCTGGCCGGACCGTTGCTTATGCAGGCGGGTGCAGGACTCGTTTGCTTAGGGCTCTTGATCTTTCTGGTTCTCACCGCAGACAACCTCCGCCGCGCCAGCAGTATCCCCGTCGTCTCGGCCCATGGCTGGCTGGCACTCGCCGCAATGATCGGGGTGGCAATGTTGGGCTTTCTTTTGATCCTGGATTTTGAGCTCGGGTTTCTCGACAATCACACCGCCCTCGCCATGATTCACATGCTCCTTGGGAGCTTCGGATTCATGGGGTTACTGGTTCTCGGCCTAAGTTTGGTGCTGATCCCGATGTTTGCTTTGTCTCGCAGCCTACCTCAGCCCTTGGGATGGGTACAAGCAGGCTTGACCACGTTGGCGCTTGCGGAAGTTGCCGGTGCACTCTTGTATGACAACGTAATCTTGCTCTGGTGTTCACTGGTGGCTGGGCTCAGCGCCGCGGGGTGTTATCTGTGGTTGATGCGCACGGCCCTCGAATCGCGGATGCGCAAACGGCTGGGGCTTTCGTTCGTTCTGGTCCGCACGTCCTGGGCGTTTCTGATCCTCACTCTGGCGCTCGGCGCTGCCTGGATCGCTGATGCAGGCATCCCGAACACACCGGCTTTGACCGGGTTTATCCTTCTTTTCGGCTGGCTGCTCACGTTTCTGTTCGGCATCCTGCAACGGATCATGCCCTTCCTTGCCTCAATGCATGCCGCTGGCAAATCCGGCTTGCCACCGCTCTTGTCAGATCTGACGCCCGAGGGCCCGCTAAAGGTCCACGCGGTATGTCATTTTTCCGCAATCGCAGTTTGCGGTGCCGGAATTGTCTGGGATGAAACGCTCTTGATCCAGGGGGGGGCGGCGCTGGGTTTGGTCGGGGCAACGGCCTTTCTCGTCTTTGCGGCAATGGTTACACGTAAACTCAAGCGAACGGACAAGACCGCCTGACCTTTGCAGAGATGGCTCTAAAGCGGGACATGTGGCCCAAGGAAGGCACTTGCCAGCCTTAAATAAGTATTGTAGTACTTAAATAGATAATTATACCTCGCCAGTGAAAGGAATGGACCGAAATGAGCTTCAGCCGCCGTACCGCCCAGCTTTTACATGAAGATCATCAAGCGACTGTCGTCGTCATCGAATCGCTTGACCAGCTGCTTGCAAAAGCCCGCAAGAAGGTTCCTGACACCAGCGATCCGAGCGTATTGAAAACCCTGCAAGCCGCCGGTAGCGCCATCGAGGAAGAGGTCAGCGTACACTTTGCGTTTGAAGAAAACGAGCTGTTCCCACGCCTGGAGGAGATGGGTGATGTGGCGATCGGCGTTCACCTGCGCGAAGAACACCGCGCTCTGCTGCCCTTGGGCAAGTCGGTTGCCGAAATGGCCCGCGCGGCATTGGAAAACGGCTTCACCGACGAGACCTGGACAAAGTTTCGCACCGTCGCGGCCGAACTGATCGAACGGATGTTCGCTCATATTCAGAAGGAAGAGATGGCGCTTTTGCCGACGTTGGACGATCTGCTTGATGCGGAAACAGATATGGAACTCTCGACTGCCTATGCCGAAAACCACTGACGAAAACGAGGCTCAAAATGTCCGATACATTGATGGAAACAACAGTAAAACCTCTCTCTTCCGCAGATCTTGATGCCGTCATCGCGATTGACGAAGCCGCATCCGGATCATCTCGGCGGGGCTATTTTGAAAAACGGCTGACTGCGGCCACTGAAAACCCGCGCGACTATGTTTTTGTGGGTGTGTTTGACAAAGAGGTCCTTGTGGGCTTTGCATTTGCCAAGCTGGTCAAAGGCGCATTCGGCAAGTCCGGGGCCAGCGCCTCGCTCGACGCGCTTGGGGTAGACCCAAGCCGCGGGCTTAAAGGGCTCGGGCAGAAATTGCTCGGTGAGATCGAAAACGTGCTGCGCCACAAGGGCGTGACCACTCTGACCAGTCAGATCAATTGGGATCAATGGCCAATACTGAGCTTTCTTGCTCATTCCGGATTCGAAATGGCTCCGAGCATTGTTCTGACGCGCCCGACCAGCGTCATGCCCCATGAGCTTGAAGACGATCCGGCCGATAGCAACCCTGAGATCGATTACAGCTCGCCCGATGGTGATGCAGGGAACGCGTTGTCTCATGATCGGGTGCCGGTCAGGTCAATGAAAGAAGGGGATTTGGCCAAGATCATCTCGATCGACGCGGACAATTCAGGATCCGACCGCACCGGGTATTTCACCCGCATGCAGGACGAAAACCTTCACCAGAGCGGTGTCCGGGTTTCTCTGGTCGCCGAACAAGACGGTTTCCCGGTGGGTTTCATCATGGCCCGCGTCGATTTCGGCGAGTTCGGCCGTGCCAGTTCGGAGGCGGTCATGGATACCATTGGTGTCGATCCTGGCTTTCAAAAACAAGGCATTGGTCATGCCTTGATGGCCAAGCTCATGGTCAATCTCAACGTTCTTCAGACCGAAACCGTGCGCACCGAAGTTGACTGGGACGATACCGCGCTGATCGACTATTTCAGCGCCGTCGGCTTTAAACCCGCGCAGCGGATCACGCTGACAAAACCTATCTGATCCCTCGGGATCAACCAGCGGGCAGGTTTGGTTAACGCCACCGCACGCTGCCAAATAAGGGGGGTGACTCCCGTCTGCTGCCCGGCTGCCCTATGGCTGCCGGGCAAAACTTTCCAAATCATTAACGCCAAAGCTTAACGCACCGCCCGATGGACGCAGCTGCTAGCCGCGCTTCACGTCTTCCAGAAACGCGATCACGCAGCCACTCGGAGCCTGAACCACGCGCGCCTAGGAAGCGTCGGTAGTGTGCCTTTGCATCGTCGACCAACTTGGCGCATGCCCGGCAGACGCGCGTGTCTTACCTCGTGCGAAACATCCCGGTCGAGCAAAAGAAAAGACCGGAACCCGATCACGAGTTCCGGCCCAGTCTGGCGTTGCGGCCAGGCGGCGGGGAGATTGAACCGCTTATTGCAACGCTTCGTATTTCGCCTGCAACTCTTCTTCGGATTCTTCCCAATCAGGATTCGGGATGATGCAAGCTTCCGGGCAGACCAGCTTGCATTGGGGTTCGTCTTCTTCCCCAACGCATTCGGTGCATTTCATCGGGTCGATCGTGTAATGCGGATCGCCCACCGATATCGCCTCATTTGGACAGACCGGCTCGCAAGCGTCGCATGCGGTGCAGGGGTCAACAATCATCAATGCCATTTTCAGTCCTCCTAATAGAAAGTTACGATGCTTTGAGCATTTGCCCGCTGGTTGCGAGCTTGTCGAAACGGAACGAGCCCCAAAGTGCGGCACCGATCGCCCCGGCAAAGATCGAGTCGGGGTGGTTGACGACTGTGGCGCCATCCATGCCCTTCATCTTGGCCAGGCTTTCACGCAGCGCCTCGCAGAGACCTTCATCAAGCCCCATGCCACCCGTCATCATGATCACGTCGTCCTTGACGCCGATTGATTTCAGCAGACGTGCCAGACGGCTGGCCATCGACAGGTGAATACCCTTGAGGATGTTGGGCGCGGAGATTCCGCGCGACACCATGTTGATCACATCGGTCTCGGCCAGAACGGCACAGATCGACGAAACTTCTTCCGGGTCGTCACCCTTGATCGACAAACCGCCGATCTCGTCTTGGGCAATGCCAAGATAGCGGGCGATGTTTTCAAGAAACTGGCCCGAACCCGAGGCGCATTGGCTGGTCATTTTGTAGTTGGTGACCTTGCCCTTGTCGTCGGTGATCATGGCCCGGCCGTGCAGCGCACCACTGTCGAGGATCGCGCCGGTGGCGGGGTTGAGGAACCGCGCGCCGCGCGCGTGGCTGGTCATCGAATAGAAGTGACCGGTGTGGAACGGGATCGATTCACCTTCGCCGGTTGTGGCGACATAATCGAGATCCTCTTCCTTGATCCCGGCATCTTCCAACGCCTGATCGAACGCCTCGCGAGCGAGCTGCATCGGGTCACGCGAACGGATGCGGAGGCTGCATTTTGACAACCATTCCTCTTTGTCGCCCTCGACCCGGAAGATCACCGCCTTGACGACCCCCGTGCCGACATCAATTCCTGCTGTCAGTGTCATGCTTCCACTCCTTCAATGCGTCCATGAGCGGCGCGACGGGCAAACTCGGAGGCACCCAATGCGCCGGTGTAGATCGATTCCGCACCAATGTTGATTTTCACTTCGCCGTAGTTTTCGAACACCAGCTTCTTCAGCTCGCGCACCGCCGCCTCGTTCTTGGCAACGCCGCCGGTAAAGGTGAACTCATCTGCCACCCCGCCCGAACGCGACAGGATCGACATCGAGCGCAGGATGATCGCCCGGTGCAAACCGGCCAGGATATCCTCGCGTGCTTCGCCCAGAGCCAGACGGTCGCGCAACTCAGCACCCGCGAACACAGTGCAAGTCGAGTTGATGCGCGCCGGCTTTTTCGATTTGAGCGCCATCGGTCCGAGTTCGTGCAGACCCATGTTCATCTCATCGGCGATATAGCCCAGATAGCGGCCCGTGCCGGCGGCACAGCGGTCGTTCATCTGGAAGTTTTCGACGATGCCATCGGGATTGACCTGAATACCCTTGGTATCTTGTCCGCCGATGTCCAGCACGGTGCGGGTCTTGGGATACATCATATGCGCCCCCAACCCGTGGCACAGGATTTCCGAACGGATGTGCTCTTTGGAAAACGGCAGCGTCACGCGGCCATAACCGGTCCCGACCAGATAGGTCTCTTCCAGTTCGATCCCCAGAGCATGCTCGGCTTTCTCGCCCAGAATGGTTGCGGCGCCGGTGTTCTCTTGCGAGACCCGTTGCATCGCGGCCTTGAACTTCTCGTTCAGCTTGCCCGAGGGGGGGCGGTTTTCGACCGCGATGATCGACTTGTCATAGACGTTCAGCAGAACATCGTATGAAACCCCGGCTTCCCGGCCAACCTCTTCGGCCACGGCCAGATAACGCGAACCGGCGATATCGCGGAAGAAGTCAGATTTGCGATCAGCGTCAGGCGCATACATCGCGGGTGCTTCGCTGCGCAAGCGGCTGAACACTTCGGCCAGCGCCGCCTTGACGCCATCACCGATCTTTTCGAACCGCTCGCCGCGCACCAGTTTGACGCAGGTTTCTTCCAGATCGCCCAACTGCTCAAGGAACTGCTCAAGCCGGAAGGAGCGCTCAAGCGCGCCCAGAAACTCCTCGACCTGATCGTCAAGGGCTCCGGCTGCGCCGAATTCGCGACGAAACAGTGTAAACCGTGCGTCGATCTTGGCCTCTTCGGTGGCAACCGAACAGGCGGTTTCATAATTCGAGCGCGAGTTCGTGATACCACGTCCCAGGATACGCTCGTCCTCGTCCATCATCACCGCCTTGGTGGTGGTGGAGCCGAGATCGATTCCTACGAAGGTTTTCATGCTGCCGCTCCTTTCCCGCTGCGTTTCTGCTCGACCATCTGGAAATAGCTCTCCAGGCGGTTCTTGACGTTGGCCGCCGAGAAGTAGCGCGGATCGACCAGATCGGTTTCGATGAACGCCGCCGGTTTGCCGGTGCGTTTTTCGACTTCGCGCATGATCAGAAGCTGGCCAGCAGAGAAGCTGTTGCAGCTCTTGATCGAGTTGATCAGCAGACCGTCGGCTTCGTATTCGTTGATGTAATCGCTAAGCATGTCGATGCGCATCGGCAGGCTGCGGTTGGTGTAGACACCAAGGCAATACTCAGCCAGCGACTCGAGCGGGCGGTCAGGATCATGGCGGAAGCCATAATCATAGGTGCCACCCACCTTGGTGTAGGACGAGGCCACCACGGTTGCGCCTTCTTCGTAGAACATTTTCCAGAATTGGCGGAACGAGGTGTAGTTTGGCGGACCTTCGACCACGAGGCGGTATTTTTCCTCGGCCATCGGGCCATCGGGTGTTACCGGACCAAGACCCTTGAGCAGGCGCTGGTCGACCTCTTCGCGCAGGAACTTGTAATAGTCGATCGCGTCATCGGTGCCCCGGAAGGCGCCGAAGATCGGGCCGATGTAGTAGATACCGCCGAAATAGGCATCAATCGGCGACGGTTTGTTCTTGCCGGTTTCCAGGATGTAGACCAAATCGTCCTCGGCCTGAGCCGATTTCTTGAGATATTCCCGCAGCCGGTCGATGTCGAACTTGACCCCGGAGACTTCTTCAAGCGTCGGAATCACGGTCTCTTTGAACTGTTTGACCATGTATTGGACCATGTTCGGCGTGACCTTGCCGTCGGCCATGTAAGGCGTCTGGAGGAAGATGGTCGGGCATTTATACTGCTCGCGCAGCAGCTCGAACCATTTGAGGAAGGTGAAACAGCCGGTGTAGGACAAGAGCAGCACATCAGGGTCAGGCAGCTTCTTGCCGTTGGGCCCGATATTGCCCTTCATCATCATTCCGATGTCGGACTTCACATAGGTGCACACGTCTTCGGAATGCCCGGCACGTTCGGCTTCCATGATATAGGAGCCCGATTGCTTGCGCAGGCCTGACTGGATCGCGTTGACCTCGGGCAGGTTGTTGACGAGATCGAAACACATGATCAGTTCGTTGAGATTTCCGGGCACAAAGGTCGATGCCACCTTGGCACCGGTCTCTGGTGCGCTGGACAGCCGCTCATAGTGCTTGGCCATCATCTCTTTTTGCTTGATCATCGAGGCGTCCTTGAGAACATCCTCGGCTTTGGCGGTTACAACTGAAGGTCTCATGCTGCACTCCACAGTTTGATTGAATCAACGAACGTTCCGGCCTGTTCGCGGATGGGCTGCATCTGGCCGGAGTTCTCGGCGTATTTGAACGCGATGAAGGGAATGTCTGCGCGTTTCAGCACGTTCTGCAGAATGGGCCGGTCAAGCAGCGCAGGGTCGCAGAAACTGGTCGAGGCAAAGATGACGCCCTCGGCCCCTGTGTCACGCACCGCGCGCACCAGGAACTGACCTTTTTCTTCTTGATTGGGCTCATATTTGGCCGCAGTCGACATTGAGCTGTGCAGGAATGCCTGGCTCAGGTTATGCACCGGGTCGCCCGTTGTCGGCACGTCGCCAATCAACCAACGGCTGACCAAGACAAAGTCATCCTCGACGATGTAGCAACCCGAGAGTTCCAGCGACTTGATCAGGTTCAGCGGCGGTTGCTCGCAGAACATGCCAGTCAGAACAACGCGGCTGTTGTCTTTCATCGGACGATCCGTTGCAGCGGAGGCTGCGGCGATATAGTCGCGCACAAGCTGGGTGTGCTCTTCGACCGGCAGCACAAGTCCGGCACGCATAACCAGATAGGCCTCTGATGCCGGAGCTTTCCAAGGCTCTGCAGCGCGCAGGGCATAAAGCTCGTTCATCACCTTGCGGTTTTCGTTATAGACCGCGATCGACGCGTTGATGTCATCGTCAGTGATCTTGCGCCCGCCGATGCGTTCGAGATCTTCGAGGAACTCGCGCATCTCACCGGTGTAGAACACGCCACCGACTTCGTCTTTGTAGGTCTGCGGCACATCGAAATACTTCGAATAGACATCCGGGAAGAGCATCTTCCACATGCCGGAAAGATTGCGGATCACGTCGCAGATCGACGGGAACAACATACCATCGACAAAGTCGACGCGGCCTGACACGCCAAGTTCGATGGTCGACCTTGGGATGCGGCAGATATAACTTTGATAGTAAGCGTCCCCGTGGATGACTTCGAGGTTGTCGCCACCACCCATGATGCCCAGCGGCAGCATACCTGCGGCATGGATCAGCTCGCGCGGCACATAGACCGGCATATAACTGATGACCTTGCGGCCCGGCACGGCTGCTTTCCACTCACGAGCGGAGGTAAAATTGAGGTCGTCATACAGCGCCTGACAGCGCTCGACGATTTCGGATACGGTCTTTTCCGTCATCTGTTTTCCCACTTTGCTGGACGTTTCGCAAGAAAGGCCTCAAGCCCCTCCACCGCGTCACGGGTTGACATAAGGTCGTTCAAATAGAGTGCCTCAACCTCATCGAGCCGAGCCGACACATCGCGGCAATAGCCCGCCCGCGCAGCCCGAACCGCCATACGCAAGGAACTCGCGCTTTTGGCTTTCAGATGGGTTTCGACATAGGTGATCGCTGCAGCTTCGGGATCATCGCTGAGCACATCGACCAGTCCGATCTGATGTGCCGCTTCACCGCTGATCGAGCGGCCCGAATAAAGCAGGTCTTCGGCCTGGGCCTGGCCGACGCGGCCCGGCAACAGACAGGATGCCGCTGGCGCGAACACGCCCAGCATCATTTCGGGTTGGCCAAGATTGGCATCCGGCGCGGCAAAAATCGTATGCCCCGCCATAGCCACTTCAAGCCCGCCCCCGAGGCACTGACCGCGCACCGCGACCAGTACCGGAACAGGAAACTCCAGCATCTGCTTGACCAGAGCGTGCAGAGATTTCAGCATCTCGGCACAGCTGTTGGGCAAATGCTCCTCGACCGAAGCACCAAAGCTGAAATGTTTGCCTTCTGCTTCGACCAGAACCGCCTTGAGATCGCGGTTGTCGAGATGCGCAGCAAAAGCGTCTTGCAGTGCTGCAATCATCTCGGCGTCGACGATGTTCGCCTTGGGCCGGTTCAACCGAAGCCGCAGCAAAGCACCGTCAAGCGCCAGGGTTATGCCAAGCACTTCGCTCATTTACGCACGCCCGGCATCATGCTGTCGATAAACTCGGGGGTCCATTTGGCACCCTCGGCCAGTTCTTTGCGCAGCAGGGCGAAATCGACCTCGCGACCAACTTCGCGGTTGCCCTCGTTGAAGGCGCGGAAGCCCATGTTGGCTTCGGTCATCATGTTGCCACCGAGCCAGGCGCGCGAGTTTTCCTTGTTGCGGTTCCAAGCTTCCAGCTTGGGTTTACGCAACTCTTCAACCGATTTGGTGGTGCAATCAGGGAAGGTCAGCAGCAGTTTGCCACAGAGTTCCTCGACCTTTTCATCCAATGCAGTGAGGTCCATTTCACCTGACTTCATCAGCGCCTTGCCCTCGGCCAACGCATCGCCGGTTTTCATCTCGCCATGCATCAGGCGACCCCATGCGTCGGTGACGTAATTGGTTTCGACCAGCGGGTTGGCGACATATTCACCATCAACTTTGAGGCCCGGCACGATGTCGGTCAGAATGCCGACGCGCAGCGCCTTCTGGGCGGTAAAGCTCTCGCAGAGCACGCCCGAGTTCATTGCCAGTTCGCAGCCGATCATCACCGGCAGGAAATCTGTCGATCCGCCAACCGCGGCAGAGCCGTGTTTCGGGCCGGCCTGACCAAAGCGGGCCATGTCCTGAGCGACCGAGAAGTCGCAGGCCATGCCGATTTCCTGACCGCCGCCGATCCGCATGCCGTTGACGCGGCAGATCACCGGTTTGTCACAGCCAAGGATGGCGGAAACCATATCGTTGAACAGGCGCATATACTGGCGGTATTCATGCGGCCGCCCGGCGTAATATTCGGCATATTCCTTGGTGTTGCCGCCGGTGCAGAACGCCTTGTCGCCAGCAGCGGTGAACACCACGGCGTTCACGTCGCGCATGTTGGATGCGGCGCGGAAAGCCAGGATCACCGATTTCACCATGTCGGTGGTGTAAGAGTTGAATTGCGACGGATTGTTCAGGATGATCCACACATTGTAGAGACCTTCGGCAACCGTGCCGTCGGGCAGTTTGGCGGGACGCTTCTCAAAGATCACCTTGTCGGAGATACCTTCGCGCGTGTCGTCTTCCACCAGATCATGGGAAACAAAGTTAAAGCTGGTATTATTCATAGTGTGTTCCTTTACTCACCGGGCACGAGGATTTGCCGGCGGACCAATTCACCGTCATGCACGGCCTGGAAGATTTCGTTGATGTCATCGAGCGGCTTTTGTTCGACAAACGGCGCAAGCTTGACCTTGCCGCTTGTCACGAGTTCGAGCGCACCGGGGTAAAGCTCGGGCGGGCAGCCCCAGTTGCCCAGAAGGCGCGCATGGAAGGCCATCAGGTTCGACAAGCGTACTTCGAGTTTGTCCATGGTGAAGCCGACCACGCACATGGTGGCGCCGTGGTTGAGCAGGCCAAACGCCGTGGTTTGCCCCGCAGCTGTGCCCGAGCACTCCATGATGATCCATTCCGAAGGCCGAAGGCCGTTGGCCTTGGCAAAGGCGCCGATCTCTTTCTTCAGACCGCGAACATCAAAGTCGCGGGCGTTCAGGGTCAGAGCCGCACCGTTCTTGCGAACCGCCTCAAGCTTTTCGGGGACAACATCAATCGCCACCACGGTCGCGCCCATTGCGGCAGCAACCTGCACCGCGTAGCCACCGACGCCGCCGGTGCCATTGACGATCACCAGATCGCCCTCGCCCACACCGGCCTGCACCGCAGCCTGATAAGGCGTGGTCAACGCGTCGGCAACGACCGAGACATCCGCCAGAGTCAGCCCGACAGCGGCAAGTTTATCGGTATCGACCGGGCACAGCCCGCGGGAGGGGACGGTGATATGGCTGGCAAATCCGCCTTGAATGTCATTGCCCGGCATCTTCTGCGCCTTGCAGATCGTGCCCTTGCCGCGTTGGCAGGCGTCGCATTCGCCACATGGCATCACCGCAGGCACGATAACGGTCTTGCCGATCCAGTCTTCTGCGCCCTCACCCGCCTGGGTGACAGTACCGCTGATTTCGTGGCCCAAGGCCAGCGGCAGCGCATGATTCGTGCGCACGCCGTCATAGTAATAACCAAGGTCCGTGTGGCAGACGCCGCAACCGGCAACCTCCACGACAACCTCGCCGGCACCCGGCTTGTCGATGTCGAACTGCACCCTTTCGAGTGGCTTTTCACCTGAGACCATCATCCAGCGTGTTGGCATCTTCTTCCTCCTGAGTCTGGGCGGGAAGCCTTATTGACAGCGTTCCCAATCCCTATTACCGTAAATTGGTACGCTAATACCTATTTAAGGTCAACAAAGAAAACCACCAGGGGCCAGGAATGGCCTGAAATCCCCAAAAAACAAAGATGGGAGCCGCCATGAACGCCCTAAGTCATCAAGCCAAAACCGTATCGTTTGCCATCGTCGGCACCGGCGGTGCTGGTGCGATCACAGCAGGATCCATTCTGCTCGAATCCGCAGGAAAGTCCGGTTGGTATGGTCTGCTGACTCGCTCGGTCGGGCCACAGATTCGCGGCGGTGAGGCCGCGGCGCTGGTTCGTTTGTCCACCGAACCGGCAGCCTGCATGTCAAAAGAGTTTGATATCCTCGTCGCAATCGACTGGAAGAACGCCAACCGGTTCATCGGCAACATGCCGGTCGCGGCTGGCGGTCTGGTGATTTGCGATCCTGCCGCGGGCGATCCGCCCAAAGCTGTGCTCGACGCGGATTGCACCATCGTGCAATGCCCGATTGGCGAGCTGGCCAAGGCCGTTCCGGGTGGGCGCGAAAACATGATCTCGGTCGGTCTTATCATCGAACTGATCGGGCTGCCGCTTGAAACCGTGATGAACACTGTTTCCTCCAAACTGCAAAGCAAGGGCGAGAAGGCCATCGAAACCGGGCGCCTTTGCATCGAATCGGGCATGCAGGCGGCGCAGGCCTTTCCGCAGACCAAGACCCTGGCCCCGGCCAAGGATCAGGACGCCAAGCGCTGGCTGATTACCGGTAACGAAGCCGTTGGCCTTGGCGCGCTGCGTGGTGGCATCACCTTCGCCGCCGCCTATCCGATCACGCCAGCCACCGAAGTGCTTGAATACCTCGCGCCCGCGCTTGCCTCGATTGGTGGCGCATTGGTACAGGCCGAAGACGAGCTGGCCTCGATCAACATGATTATCGGGGCGTCTTTTGGTGGTCGCGCCTCGATCACGGCCACATCCGGCCCCGGCCTCGCGCTGATGATGGAGAGCCTCGGGCTTGCCGCCGCCTCGGAGACGCCGATTGTCATTGTCGATGTGATGCGTGTCGGTCCATCCACAGGTATCGCCACCAAATCCGAACAATCCGACCTGAACATCGCGGTTTACGGGCTTCACGGTGATGCCGATCATGTGGTCGTCGCCCCGCTGAGCGTGTCTGACTGTGTGTTTACCGCGCAATGGGCGGTGCATATCGCCGAAACGCTGCAAACGCCGGTTGTCGTGTTGTCGGATCAATCGATTGGCCAGGCCAACGTGCTGATCGACATCCCCGCCGACGTCACCTTCCTGACCAAGCGCAAACCCTATGTCGCCTCTGACGAAAGCTATCTGCGTTATGGTTTGACTGCCGATGGCGTCTCGCCCATGGCGCTTCCGGGGCAGCCGGGCGGCCAATATACCGCCGATGGGTTGACCCATACAGAGCGCGGCTCTCCCTCAAGCGCCAGGGTTGATCAGCACGAACAGATGATCAAGCGCGCCAACAAGATCGAAAAGTTCGAATTTGGCGATTATTGGGGTGTGAGTGAAGGCGATGCGGCCAGCGATACCGTGATCCTGACCTGGGGGTCGATGACCGGGGCGGCACGCGAAGCGTTGGACCTTCTGTCGGATCAGGGCATCTCGGCGCGTCTGGTTTCTTTGCGTCAGATATCCCCCTTCCCCACCGATGCGTTGCAGGCGGCGTTGAAGGGCGCAAAGCGGGTGTTGGTCGTGGAACAGAGCTTCTCGGGTCAGTTCTATCGCCATGTGCGCTCGAACATCGATTTGCCTTACGACCTCAAGCAACTCAACCGCGAGGGACCGTATGAAATCGGACCCGATGAAATTGCCTCCCAGATCACTGATTGGAAAGTCCAATGACAGTTACCAAAATGAAAGCCAGCCAGTTCACGTCCGATATCACACCGATCTGGTGCCCGGGGTGTGGCGATTTCCATGTTCTGATGTCGATCACCAAGGCGCTTGCAAACTTGGGCAGACCGCCCGAGGAGATTGCCGTCATTTCCGGCATTGGCTGCTCCTCGCGCATTCCCGCCTATACCAACTGTTATGGGTTTCATGGCGTTCATGGGCGCTCGTTGGCGGTGGCTGCGGGTCTCAAGGTGGCGCGTCCTGATCTGACCGTGATGGCGATGAGTGGTGACGGCGACGGGTTTTCCATCGGCGGCAACCATTTCCTGCATGCCTGTCGGCGCAATGTCGACATGACCTATGTGGTGATGGACAACCGGATTTACGGCATGACCAAGGGCCAGCCTTCGCCCACAACCGAGCCAGATTGGGACACGGCCCTGTCGCCGGGCGGCACCGGACTTTCGCCGTTCCATCCGCTGGTAATCGCGCTGGCTTCGGGGGCGAATTTCGTCGCCCGCGAGTTTTCCGGCAACATCAAGGCCTGCACGGAAACCATCAAGCAGGCGATCGAGCATCCGGGCTTTTCCTTTGTGCAGATCCTCAGCCCCTGCGTCACCTTCCGCCCCGATGAGAAAGAGTGGAAGAATCAGGTGCATGAGGCCAGCGTGCCGGAAACCGATGATCCGGCACGTGCCGCGCGCCGCATCATGACCGATGACGGGATGAACACCGGCATCCTCTATCGCGGCCATCGCAAACCCTATTTCGCCTCGGTCAAGGACGGCGTGGAAAGAGATCTTCGCCCGCTCGAAAAAGCGTTCGAAATCTAGGGCGCGCAAGCCTCAAACGGGCCACCTTTCGTTGCCTCCAAGACGTCAGCCGGGCCGCATCGCGCCCGGCTGATTTATTCCTGGGGATCGAAATTTTTCGTTGTCTTATTAAGGATGAGAGACGATAGGACGCAGACTTACGATTTGACAACACGCTGACGTAAAATGGTAAATTCCGCCCCGAGGAGACATTTTTCGCAAACCAGTACCGCAATGCCATTTTCAAGCCTTATCAAGGAATTGCAGCGTTTTCGAAGCGCGAAAACATCTGGGGCACGGGCGCGATTGTGAACTCCTGGTAAAACTGGAGGATAACCATAGTGAAAATGAGAGCCACCACCGCAGCCATCGCGGCCGTGCTTGGCCTGGGTCTGACGGCCGGTGCCGGATGGAGCGAAGGCAAGCATACCGAGGGCAAACCGAGCTTGCCTTTCGGTCCCGGCGAACAGATCGAAATCGAACCGCCAGGAGTTAAACCCGGCGTGCCGGTGATATCGGATGTCGAATTCAAGCGCGGCACCGAGATCTATTTCCAGCGTTGCGCCGGCTGTCACGGGGTGCTGCGCAAGGGCGCCACTGGCAAGCCGCTGACACCCGACATCACGCGCGATCTGGGTGTTGAATACCTGGAGAGTTTCATCACCTATGGCTCGCCCGGCGGTATGCCCAACTGGGGCACTTCTGGTGAACTGAGCGAAGCGGACGTCAACCTGATGGCGCGCTATGTCATGCAGGACCCACCCACCCCGCCGGAATTCGGCATGAAGGAAATGCTGGCCACCTGGAAGGTGCATGTTCCCGTCGAGGATCGCCCGACCAGCCCGCAGAACGACTGGGATCTGGCCAACCTCTTTTCGGTCACGCTACGCGATTCGGGTGAAATTGCCCTGATCGACGGCAAGACCTATGAGATCAAGCTGTTCATCAAGTCCGGCTATGCGGTGCATATCAGCCGGGTATCGGCCTCTGGGCGGTATCTTTACACCACCGGACGCGACGCCAAGATCAACCTGATCGACCTGTGGATGAACCCGCCCACCACCGTGGCCGAGATCGACACGGGGATCGAGGCACGCTCGGTCGAAGGCTCAAAATTCAAGGGCTGGGAAGACAAATATGCCATCTCGGGCACCTATTGGCCGCCGCAATTTGTCATCATGGACGGTCATTCGCTTGAACCGCTCAAGATTGTCGGCACCCGCGGTATGGTCGTCGGAACGCAGGAATATCACCCTGAACCGCGCGTCGCCGCCATCGTGTCGTCGCACTACAAACCCGAATTCGTGGTCAATGTGAAAGAGACCGGCAAGGTGATGATGGTCGACTATTCCGACCTCGAAAACCTCAAGATCACCACGATCGACGCCGCGCAGTACCTGCATGATGGCGGGTTCGATTCCACTGGCCGGTATTTCATGGTTGCAGCAAACGCCTCGAACATGGTCGCGGCTATCGACACCAAGGAGGGCAAGCTTGCCGGGCTGGTCGAAACCGGGCCGACCCCGCATCCGGGTCGTGGTGCCAATTTCGTGCATCCCGAATTCGGGCCAGTCTGGGCAACAAGCCATCTGGGCGACGAATCCGTGGCTTTGATCGGCACCGACCCCGAAGGGCACCCCGATCAGGCGTGGAAGGTCGTGGCCACGCTGGAAGGTCAGGGGGGTGGATCGCTCTTCATCAAGACGCACCCGAAGTCGACCAACCTCTGGGTCGACACGCCGCTCAACCCGGACGAGGAAACTCACCAGTCGGTCGCGGTGTTCGACATCAACAACCTCGACGCGCCCTATGAAGTTTTGCCGATCGTGGAGTGGTCGGGCATCAAAGACGGGCCACGCCGGGTCGTGCAGGCAGAATACAATCAGGCCGGTGACGAGGTCTGGATTTCGGTGTGGAACACCAAGGACAAGGATTCGGCGATTGTCGTAGTTGATGACAAGACTCGGAAACTGAAAAAAGTGATCAAGGATCCACGTCTGATCACACCGACCGGCAAGTTCAACATCAACAACACCCAGCACGACGTTTACTGAAGGCTGGAAAACAACACGCCGGGCGCTGCCGCGAGGTGGCGCCCGGTTTTTCTTTGGTAAGCTCAGTCCGAGGAACAGCTTACCCCTTCTACATCAGCGAACCAATCAGCCCATACGCTCACTTGTGTAGTCACCGGGGGATGCGGGGAACACGACGGTCTTGTTTCCGTTCAGGAACGTCCGGCGCTGCGCATGGGCCAGAATCGCGCGTGACAGAACCTGTGCTTCGACATCACGGCCCAGAGACACATAGTCAGAGGCGGATTGTGCGTGCGTCACGCGAACAATATCCTGTTCGATGATGGGGCCTTCATCGAGGTCGGCCGTCACGTAGTGTGACGTTGCCCCGATCAGTTTCACACCCCGTTCATGAGCCTGTTTATAAGGGTTTGCACCCTTGAAAGAGGGGAGGAACGAGTGATGAATATTAATGATCCGGCCCGACATTTTTTGGCACATTTCATCCGACAGGATCTGCATATAGCGGGCCAGAACGATCAACTCGGCACCTGAATCCCCTACCACTTCCATGATCCGGGCTTCGGCCTGCGGTTTGTTGTCTTTTGTCACCTTGATGTGGTGAAAGGGAATGTCGTGATTGACGACAACTTTTTGATAATCCGTATGATTTGAAATCACCGCAACGATATCAATCGGCAACGCGCCAATACGCCAGCGATAGAGCAGATCGTTAAGGCAATGACCAAAACGCGACACCATGATCACCGTCTTGAGTTTGGGCTCTTCCTCGTAAAAGGCAAACTCCATGTCGAACGGTGCCGCAACTTCGCCCATGCCAGCCGTCAGTGACGCCGCATCGGCCCCTGTCTCGGAAATGAAACCGACCCGCATAAAAAACTGGCCGGTTTCCTGATCGTCAAATTGCGAGCTGTCGATCAGGTTACAGCCATTTTGAGCAAGATAGTTGGTGATCGCGGCAACGACCCCGCGCGTGGATTTGCAGGTAACGGTCAGACAGATTTTAGTCACTTTGGGTGTCCTTCGAGGCGATCAGATTGTTTTTCTGCGGTGCACGATGGAATGCGGCGCGTCAATGCTTTGCGGCTATGACACGGGAATTTTGATCTGTTCGTGTATCGCTTGGCACCACCCGGCAAGCGCAGGCTGCTACATGCCTAATATTCAGGCGAGCTTTTGGGCGGGATCAGACGGCCTGTTGGTGACGCGCCTAAGAATCAGAAAGACCCCGGCCTGCATCGCAAAACCGGGGACTTTTCCGTTTAGGCGCCAATCAATCCTTGCGTTGGTCGATGACCCTGACGGCCTTGCCTTCCGAGCGCGGAATCTGTCCTGGCGTCTTGGCCGTTACCATGCAGGTCACGCCGATGATCGACTTGATATGGTGGCGCACTTCGCCAGCCTTGGCGGTCAGAGCTTGGATCGAATCGCCAACTGATGGCAACACTTCGACATCCACCGCCATCGCATCAAGTGCCCCTTCCTTGTATAGTCGGATCTGATAATGCGGTGCGAGGCCTTCAAGCCCAACCAGAACGCTTTCCACCTGTGACGGATAGACGTTTACGCCGCGGATGATCATCATGTCATCGTCACGCCCATCAACCCGGCAAATGCGCACATGGGTGCGTCCACAGCTACAGGGTTCATCGCTCAACCGGGTGATATCACGCGTGCGATAGCGGATCATCGGCATCGCTTCCTTGGTCAGGGTGGTGATGACCAGCTCACCGGTTTCACCCATCGGAAGCGGCTCAAGCGTTTCGGGGTCGATGATTTCAAACAGGAAATGATCCTCCCAACCATGCAAGCCATCGCGCTCGGCGTCGCATTCGCAGGCCACGCCCGGCCCCATGATCTCGGACAGACCATAAACGTCGACCGACTTGATCCCGAGACGCTTGTCCAGTTCCTTACGCAGTTCGTTCGACCAGGGTTCAGCCCCGAACAGCCCACGGCGCACCGGCAATGTGGCAATGTCCACGCCCATACCTTCAGCGACTTCGGCAATGTTAAGCGCATAAGATGGTGTCGCGCACAGATTGACCGGGCCGAAATCCTTGAGCAGCGTCACCTGACGCTCGGTTCCGCCGCCAGAGATCGGCACGACAATACAGCCCAGTTTTTCGGCGCCGTAATGTGCCCCGAGGCCGCCGGTAAAGAGGCCATAGCCATAGGCATTGTGAACCAGATCGCCGGGCCTGAACCCGGCCGCACCCATCGAGCGCGCCATCAGCGAACTCCAAAGCTCCAGATCTTTTTTTGAGTAACCGACAACTGTCGGCTTGCCGGTGGTGCCAGAAGACGCGTGAACACGCGACATTTTCTCAAGCGGCATGGAGAACATATTGAACGGATAATTGTCGCGCAGATCGGTTTTCACGGTGAAGGGAAAATGCCGGATGTCTGCCGCAGTTTTCAGATCGTCCGGTGTCACCCCGGCCTTGTCAAACGCCGCGCGGAAGTGCGCGACATTCTCATAGGCGTGGCGCAGCGACCATCGCAGGCGCTCGGCCTGCAACTCGGCAATCTCAGGCCGAGACATTGTCTCGGCCTGCCGGTCATACTTGAAATCTGGTTCTCGTGATTTGGTGTCGAGCATCGTTGATATTCCTCCCTGAATATCATTCTCTTAGGTTGAATGGCTCAGGCTTTGCTCCATCCCGGCTGAATCCCCGGTTTGGACAAGCTGGCCCCGCGTGCGGGCATCTTGTTCAGCGCATAGCCTTGGGTGAATGAAGCCTTGGTGATCAGTGTGAATTTGAACATCCAGCCCGCCGCCGCAGCGCCCAGACCAGCCAGCCCAAGCACTGCTTCCTGACCAAAGGGCAATATCGCTGCCAGCCCGGCCAAGACGATCAAGGCGCCGTGAACCGGAGCGATCATTCCCGTTTTCGGCGCATCCAACACGGGCGCAAGCCCGGTTGGCCCGCCGGTCTGCCTGAAGCTGACACGGTAGTTTCTCCAGAAGACCCAACGCGCGGCCAACAGGACCAGCAACACAACGGCAAGGCTACGCCCGATTGCGCCGCTTGCCCCGGTCAGCACCGAAAGCAGCGCCAGAACACCCGCGCCCTCGGTCAGGCCGGTGGTAAAGATCAACGGCACGATGCCCGGTTGACGCCAGGCAGGAATCCCCTTGGCCGCCCGCAAAATCCGCGACTGGCAATAGAGAAAGAATAAACCGCTGAGCGCGGCCAGCGCGCCAAGCGTCAGTGATCCCGTCTGCCAATCCGGCCCGCCGAAAACACCGGTCAGCCAGGCCAATCCACCAAACCCGAAGAAGGGCAGTGCCGCGAAGGCTTCGCGCGACATCCAACTGGTGCGCGCATTGCGAAAAACGTTGAAGAACCGCCAAGGGCGTCCGATTTCAAGCCAGACGCAAAACAGGCCCAGCGAAACAAAGGCCAGCGCGATGAAGGCCGCTGACCAAAGCATGGCTCCGGCAAACCCGGCCAGCATGGTCATGGCAAGCAATCCCGTGCCGGTCCCACCGAATACAAAGTTTGCCGCTGCCCGCCAGTCCCAGTTTCTTTGAAGCTTGGGCGATACCGCCGCCAGCCCTACAGGCTCGGCCACCATCGGCACTGACTCGGAGGGGGCCACATCGTCAATCTCGCCATCGTAGAGGTAGAAGATATTCGGGCCATTGCCCAATTCTTCATGCATGCGGAAGTGGCGCTTTTCCTTGAGTAGCATCGACACATTGCTGTTGGGATCATCGAGATCGCCCATTTGCAGCGCGCCCGAAATGCACGATGCGACGCAAGCAGGCGTCGCGGCCATATCCACACCCGGAGTAAGCCCCATGGCGCGCCCTTCGTCGATCCGATCAACGCACATCGTGCATTTTTGGGACACGCCCAACCGACCGGGATCTTCACGCAGCGTCTCGTGGCGCATCACCTTGCCGTCATAGGCCGAAGACGGTTTGTCGACCTTGTAGCGCGCCTCGTAAGGGCACGATACAGCGCAATAGGCGCAGCCGATGCAGATGTCCTGATCAATCGTGACGATGCCATCTTCGCGCTTGCGCGTTGCGGTCGAGGGGCAGATATCAAGGCAGGACGGCGTGTCGCAATGCATGCACCCGACTGGCACGAAAGCCCGATTTACGGTCGGAAATTCGCCGGTTTCAAAGTCGAGCACCTTGCGCCACTGGATGTTAGGCGCGGTGTTGTTGGCATGTTTGCACGCCGATGTGCAGGTCTGACAGCCAACGCAGCGGTTCAGATCCGCGACAATCCCATAAGTGGTCATCGCTTGCCCTCCACTTTCCGAATGGCCACCCGGACCAGATCGGCCCCGGACCCTGTCGCATCGGTCAACTCAAGCGACATCGGTGTCAGACCGTTCATGCTGGGGGTTTTCAGATCCTTGGCGAAGGGCGTTTTCCAATGGTCAAACTGGCCGATCATCAGCAAGGTATCCGGGCGGATGCCATTGCGCAGGATCACCGCGCCCTCGGTGGTGCCGGTGGGCGAATAGACCTCGACCCGCTCGCCTTCTTTCAGGCCCAGCTTGGCCGCTGCCGCCGGGTTCATCATAACGCCGCCATGGCCCGCGATATTGGAAGCCACCTCTTGAATCATCTGAATGCCGACATTGCCGCCCCATGAATATTGCATCGAGCGCGCAGTCAGCAGCCAGAACGGATAGTCGCCGATCTTGACGTCATACATGTCTTCCTGCGCCTTGGCCCAGAGACCCTGAAGGTCTTGGTAATGCGGCATCGCCTCGTATTCGCGAAGCTGACGATCCCACCAGGTGATGCCCATCTCGTGCAAACGGTCGCCCAACTCCTGTCCGATCCTGAGCAAGCGTTCCTGATAGGGTAGCTCGAACCGCAGGCCCTTCTCGACCATCGCGGGATAGAGATACCAGCGCAGCTTGGGGAACGGCACGGTGCGGAAACCATGTTCGCGGAAATAGTCCAGGCCCTGATTTTCGGCGCCTTCGGTCAGTTCGGCACTGGCCGCGCGGCACGAATGGTCCCAGATCTCCTCGACCGAATGTTCCTTGTCGGGTTGCAGTGAATGGTCGTATTTTTCCCCGAACAGGCGAACCCCCGCCGCGCCCTTGTTGATCGCGACGTTATATTCTTCGAGCAAACCTGTGCCCTTGGCGATCTGAGTCGCGATCCAGGTGAAATCGCGCGCTTCGCCCATTGGCTTGGACGCCGGATCACGCAGGGCAAAGCCTTGATGCTCCCAGAACTGTTCGACATATTTCGACCCGCCAATGCGGATAAGCTGCAAGCCTTCCAGATCGGTGCATTCGGGCAGCAGAACATCGGCCGTGTGATTGGTTTCGTCGTGGGTATAGGCAAAGCAGACGGTGAAGGGGAACTTGTCCATCGCCTCGCTCACCGCTTTGGTATCCCAGAACGAAATCGCCGGGTTGGTGCGATAGACGAACCAGACATCCGGCGCTGTCGGCTTGGGCAGGTGGTCAAACCCGTCCTTCTGCGCCATCCATGCCAGATGGGTCGGCCCCAACGCCTGAGACCAGGGCGAGTTTGCCGCCAAAGGCACCAGAGTCTGGTGCGCGTGACGCGCGCTGGAAAATTCCTCGAATTCGCCTTTGCGGGTCGGGTTCATCGGATAGTTCATGAAACCATCCGCCCCCGGCACGACGCTGGACCAGCGGTTGTCGGCAGGGCGGTTCAGCCGCACGGTGGTGCCAAGCGTGCCACCGGGCACTTCCAGCCCACCAATTAGAACAGCCATCAACGTCCGGGCCCAGGCACATTCGTACCCGCCCCAGCCGTTGCTGACCGTCTTGCCCAACGAAATCGCGACCGGCCGGAATGGCAAGGTCACGCCTTCGATTTCAATCGTCTCACCGACATGGGCATGATGCAGATAGTCCAGTGCTGTCTTGCGGATCACCTCGGCGGGCACGTCGCAAATCTCTGACGCCCATTCCGGGCTATAGGGACGAACATGCTCAACCAGATGCGCAAATGCTGGCTGGCAGGTGATACCGGCGTGGTGCCATTCCTTGTCGTCCGGGCCGATTTCAACGCCTGAGACGGTGAAATCACCCTCGATCGCTTCATCGGTGTCTGGCGTGTCATGCGGCACGGCCTTCCCGGTCTTCAGATCCCAGATCAGCGGCTTCTTGGTCTCGGGGTCGCGCAGATAGAAACCGTTCGGTGCAATCAGGTAAGGCGAGGAGCTGCGCACTTTGAGGAACGGCACATCCAGCCGCTCGCGCTCGGCCTCATGCAAAAGCACGTGCAGCATGGCGAACATGAAGGCCGGGTCAGTTTTCGGCTTGATCGGCACCCATTCGGCAGAACACGCACCCGTGACGGAAAGATGCGGCTCGACCTGCACCTTCTTCACGCCGCGGTCGCGGGCATCGGCGTGGCGACGCACACCACAAACCCCGCCCGAGGCTTCGACGTTGGCACCAAACGAGATGATCATCTCGGCCAGCGGCGTGTCGGGCGACACGGTAAAGGCGCGATGCCAGAATTCACCGTAAAGGTGCTCGGAGTGATAGCATTTCACCCCTTGCCCGCTGCCAAAGCTCATATCGACCGAGCCCCAGGCCTTCAGGAAAGCCGGGAACGTACCCATATAGACGGTCGAGGTGCCGCCCCCGCCAAAGCTGGCTGCGACGCGGGGAAAGCCACTTTCGTCGTTCAAACCCTTGGCGCGAACATCGTTCATCTTGCTACAGATCAGCTCCAGCGCCTCTTCCCACGTGGCCTCGCGGAATCCGGGGTCTTCGCCCCGCCCCTTCTTGGGGTTGGTGCGGATCATCGGCGTTTGAATGCGGTGCGGGTTGTTGGTCTTCTGAATCAGACCGAACGCCTTGACGCATACCTTGCCATGCGCCGGATGGATTTCGGCCGCCGACCCGTTTGGCCGGATCTGGTAAGGCACCCCGTCCATGACATCGACCTTCATCAGGTCAGGACCGGACACACATTGATAGCAATAGGACGCAACGCTCGTCTTGTTGACGGGCTGATTTGACGACTTCATGGCATTAGCCTTTCACGACTCCGCCAGCTTGGCAGCCTTGGCACGCAGTCTTTCCTGGGTTTTGTCGACATCAACAATGAAACGCTCGTGGCGGCCCTTGCAGATCTTATCGAGTGCGTCCTTGGCAACCACTTCAAAGACCACCTTGCGGCCTTCGATTTCGGTCACTGTGGCGGTCACTGTGACCTCCATACCCAAGAGCGTGGGGGCGGTATGGGCGATTGATACGATCGTGCCGACTGAATCCTGACCCTCGGGCACGCGCGCGACAATAAGATCGCGGCAGGTATGTTCAATATCACGCACCAGCGACGGCGTGGCATAGACGCGGCAATCCTCGCCCATGAAGTCAATGGTTCGTTCTTCATCGACTGTGATTGTGCGGGTTTCCGATGTTCCGACCGTCAGGTTATCATTCATTTGAAGCGCTCATCCATGTAATAGGGGTAATTCGGTACTACTATGCACTTTTAATCTGATTCTGACTAGAAAGAAAATTTCAAATCTTCAACATACTGTTTTTATTGAAATATCTCCGATCTAACATGTTACATTAAGGAATTTTTTCTAGAATTATGTAACATATTAACTTCTGAACCCCGAATCCGCGACGTGCGTTCGATTGGCTATCCAAGACCGACCTTGCTCGCCGCCAACCCCCGCAGCACGGGTTTGAGGATTTGAACATGCGTGGGGTTCCCGCTCATCCCGATTCACAGGGAGAGACACGCGAGAACATGCCCCGACCAGGCGCAAACCACCGCCCGTCATACTGATGGCGGCATCAGGCCAGTCGTTGACACAAAAACCCCCGCCATTGGCGGGGGCATTGTCTCTGGTCGATTGGTCGAGCGGCCTTAGAGGAAGGTGAAGTCTTCCAGCCCAAGTTCAGCGGCATTGACGCCTTCCAGCAGGATCGTATGCCCCTCATAAGACATCTGCGCGCCCTGGGCGGTGTTCACAATGTTCAGCGCGTCCACGTAGCCCTGAAGCCCTGACCCTGGCGCATTGTCGATACCCGACATGCGGAAGGTATCTTCGCCATTGGTCCAGTCGGTGATCACATCGGCATCACCGTCGTTGAAGCCGTTGAAGACGAATTGATCAGCACCCGAGCCGCCGGTCATCGTGTCGTCGCCGTTGCCGCCATTGATCACATCGTCACCGGCGCCGCCGTCGATCTCGTCGTGGCGACCACCACCTGCGAGGAAATCATCGCCTTCACCGCCGATTACGACGTCGTCGCCTTCGCCACCGCCGATGCTGTCGTTGCCGGCGCCGCCGTCAAGCGTGTCGCGTCCGGTGCCGCCGCCAAGACTGTCATTGCCATCGTCGCCATCAACAGCATCATTGCCATAGCTGGCACCGATGGTGTCATCGCCAGCGCCGCCGAACAATGTGTCGTTCCCGGCGCCCCCGGCCAGAACGTCGTCGCCTTCATTGCCCAGCACGAGATCGTCGCCCATACCGCCGCCGATCGTGTCATTGCCGCTGCTGCCGGTCAGGATATCGTTACCCAGTCCGCCGCCGACGTTGTCGTTGCCTGTGCCGCCGTCGATGCTGTCGTCGCCGTCAGAGCCAGAGATGTTGTCATTGCCATCGCCACCCGAAAGGCTGTCGCTGCCGCCGCCACCGGCGATGACATCGTCACCCCCCGTTCCGATCAGCGTATCGTCACCTTCGGTCCCCACGACCGTGTCACCCTGAGTGCCTCCGCCGCCGCCGCCACCGCCCAGCAGCACGTCAAGGCTGACCGTGCCATCGTCAAACTGGAACTGCTCGACATCAATGTAAATGTCGGTGCCCTCTGCGCTCTCGATCAGAATAGAGCCATCGAACTGCTCTGTCACCGTGGCACTGCCGCGCGTTACGCCCAGCACCGCCGTGTCATTGCCAGCGCCGCCATCAACAGTGTCATCGCCCGCGCCCGCATTCAGCGTGTCGTTGCCATTTTCACCCATGAGCGAATCATCGCCACCGTGCGCGCGGATCGAGTCGTCGCCATCTTTACCCTCAAAGCGCTCGCTTTCGCCTGAGCCCAAGAATGTGTCGTCGCCTTCTGATCCGCGCAGATATTCCACGCTGGTCAACGAACTGTTGAATGTGGTGCCATTATGGATCCCGGTGGCTGTGCCAGCCGCCAGATCCACCGTTACCGTGCTAAAGCCGGATTCGTCAAAACGTACCCGGTCAATACCCTCGCCACCGTCGATGGTGTCATTCCCGCCAGCCGCACGAAAACGATCATTATCATCGCCCCCAGTGAAACTATCGCCAAAATGGGTTCCCGATACTTCGATCTGAACACTCTGGCCATCGCCGGTGACATTGATCTGATCGGTGTAGCCAAAACCATCATTCTGGATGGTACCGGTGGACATATCGATGACAGCCCCTTGGGTGGCCGCTTGCGTGCCAGACGAGCCCAGATAGATCCGCGTAAAACCGCCGTCGAGGGAAGTGTTGACATTGTAGGTGTCGGCACCTTCCCCGCCACCAACCAACGCAAAGGAAGTCCAGTTGTTCATGTTCACGTTGAACGTGTCATTGCCAGTCGTGCCGTAAATGGTAATCGCATATTCATAGGCGGTGGCGACATTCGCAAAGCTGTCGGTCCAGCCACTGCCCACGACCGACAGGGTGTCGTTGGCAGAATCTGCGTTAACCGTGATCGGCCCGGCCACTGCGCTGTATTCGATTGTCACACTGCCGGTCGCGCCGCCAAAATTATAGCTATCGTTGCCCGTGCTGCCATGCAGCTGATCGTCACCCTGGCTTGCTCCGGGATTGATCACATCATTGCCGGGACCACTGTAGAGGTTGTCGCTACCGCTGGTGCCGACAATGTTGCCATTGCCGCTAACGGCCATCATCAGCTCAGACCAGTCGGACATGTCGAACGAAGCCGCGCCGGACGCATCAAGAGTATAGCTGGCCCCGAACAGATCGCCCAGCGGGTTAAGATTGTCGGCATCTGCGGCCTGCAAGGCAGCGATCAACTCGGCCACGGTCCAGCTAAAACCAGATGTCTGTGCCTGAAGCACATTGCTGGAATTGCTGAAATCCATGCTGGTGATCGTGCCTGCGATCAACTCGGTACCGCTATAAGTGAACCCCGTGCCATGAACCGTGGTGATCGCCCCGGTCTCAGGCTGAGTGAGCACATATTGGGTCGCCGCCATGTTCGAACCGGTAACGTCCAGCCCGTCATAGCCAAAGAAAGCGTCCTCAAGAAAATTGGAGTTGGTGCCAGTGAAGATGATTTGCATTAAATTTCCCCATAATATTTGCCGATTAACCAAATCCGCCAAATTGGGGGGCGATATTCAAAAAATCGTATTTTCAATTTCGATACTATCGATTGAAGCAGACAATTGACGTATGGGAAAGCTTTTTTGCCAATAACGTATGGGGCGACGCATCGCGGGATGCGAGCTTCGAGAAACCACCCATTTAACCTTGTGATCTGGCGCGTCTCCCCAAGCCACCTTCGGGAGTCATGCAAAACGCGATTTGCTTATGTACAAACCGCGTCTTGCAATTTTGGTTCAGGCCGGACTGTCCAGCATATCCGAGAGGTATGACTGCTAGACGAAGGTGAAATCTTCCAGCCCCAGATCGGCCGCGCTGGCGCCTTCCAGCAAGATCGTATGGCCCTCGTAGGACAATTGCACACCGTCCGCCACGTTCGTGGCATTGAGCGCGGCAAGCTTGCCTGCAAGACCACTGCCCGGCGCGCCCGTGATCCCGCTCATACGGAAGGTATCTTCGCCATTGGTCCAGTCAGTGATCACATCGGCATCGCCTGCATTGAAGCCGTTGAAGATGAATACATCCGCACCGTCGCCGCCGGTGATGGTGTCATCGCCGTTGCCCGCGTTGATCCTGTCATCACCACTGCCGCCGTCAATCATATCATGGCGGCCCCCACCGGCCAGGAAGTCATCGCCGGTGCCGCCGTCGATCACATCGTCGCCTTCACCGCCGCCGACCGTATCGTTGCCATCACCGCCCAAAATGGTGTCGGTACCGGTGCCGCCGCCCATGTCGTCATTGCCGGTGCCACCGTCCAGATTATCGGCCCCGAAAGAGCCGCCCATGTTGTCGTCGCCGGCCCCGCCAGACAGGGTATCGTCCCCGGCGCCGCCAAAGACGCCATCATTGCCAACGCCACCATTGGCAATGTCATTGCCAACGCCCGAACCAATCACATCGTTGCCGCTGCCGCCAGAAAGGGTATCATTGCCTTCGCCGCCACCGATGCTGTCGTTACCGCTGCCGCCATCTACGCTGTCATTACCGGTCGAGGCCGCGATATTGTCGGCACCGGTGCCGCCCAGGAGCACATCGTTGCCGGCACCACCCCCCAGGAAATCATCGCCATCACCGCCGTTCAGCGCATCGTCACCGTCCGCGCCTTGCAGCACGTCATCGCCCGTGCCGCCCAGCAGGTTGTCATTGCCTTCTTCGCCGGAAAGGGTGTCATCGCCGCCCAGCCCGACAATCGTGTCGTCGCTAGCATCTCCGGTGATCGAATCCGCGCCTTCCGTGGCGGGCGTGTCGGATACATCCAGCACGGCTGCCGCGACCGATGCGAACTGGGTCAAGCCGCCGTCATCGTCCACTTCGCTGAAGGAAAGGCTTGTGCTGTCAAGAGCTTCCACCGCGACACCAAGCGCCGCCAATGTCCCCATCAGGCCCAGGCTGTCGAAATCGATATTGGTGAGACCACCATCAGACAACACCACATCCAGAGCGCCGTCTTCGGTCGAACTGCCCAGGATCACCACCTGATCGTCGCTCAGCGCGGGCAGCACAAAGCTGGCATCCCCGCCATCCGAGATCGTGCCCAGATCGACCAAGGACAGGATCGTCAGCCCCTCTTCTTCGCCGCTATCGGTAAAGATCACCGCCAGCGCGTTGTACACGGTCGCAGCACCGCCGCCACCGCTGGTAGACGCCATGGAGAAATTGAAGAAGTTCAGGAACTGATCGAATACGCTTTCCTGGCTGACCAGGATCTGTGCCCCATCCAGCCCAAGGTTGCGCGCCAACTCTTGCTGCGAGTTCTGGTCGCCGCCAATGTTTTCGACAATATGCGTATCCTGATTGATCTCACCAAACGGCGCACCATCGCTGATCGCGGTTCCTGCCCCGGCAAAAGGATACATCAGCGCCGTATTCTCGTTGACATGACGCAGGCCGAAAATATGCCCGGATTCATGCGCGATCACCTGGGTCAACAGGGCCAGCTCGTCGGCGTCCCAGGTCAGACCTTCGCGGATCTCATCCGAGAGCACGAATGCATCATCGTTCTGGTCCTGGTTGCCGTAATCAATGCTGGTTGCCAATCCGTAAAGGTTCGCAGGCACATTAAGCCAGGCGGGTACATCGGCAACCTCGCCACCCACGTGTACCGTCGAATAATCGCCCGAGGTCGGCATGGTCGAGGTAAATTCGACGTTGTAATCATCGTAGATCGTGTTCAGCGAGGCTATGATTCCGGCCTGATCCGTAGCCGTCACACCCGAGCCCGGCAGGTTGAATTCAACCTCGGTTTCCACCGTAAACAGGCCGAGCAGAATATCATACATCGCCGGCCATTTCACCGCGCCGTAGTTGAAATCAACAAACACGACCTGGTCCTGATTGAACGAGAAATCGCCGATAAAGGCCGCGCTGTCATAGATGCCATCACCGGCATCCGCGACCTGAAACTGGACAGTGATGGTGTCCCCGCCATTCACATCAGTGGCCACCACCAGCGGCGGCGTCTGCCCGTCATAGAACGTGCCCACCGGCGACAGTGTATCAGAGAAGAAATCGTTGTTTACCGAAATCGGGTTGGCGTTCAAATCCAGCGCGACTTCGGTGCCGTTTACCGTGGCCGAGAAGAAATCGTTATAAGACGAACCGACATATTCGGGATATTCCTCGGACAGAAAAGAAAACGAAAACGAAAAGCTGTCTGCGTTTTCCGGCGCCGTGACGGTAAAGGCCAGGGTAATGGAATCCCCATCCACGCCACTGTCGCCCATATCAGTGCCCTGATTGCCGGCGCTATTGGCGTCGGTGGTATTCCCCGCAATACCGCTGGACAGGATCAAAAAGGAATTCGCCGCCGTGGATGAAAAACCCGCAAGCGAACTGTTTGATAACGCCGCCATGGTGGGATCGCCCGTCAGAGAAAAACTGGTGCCGTCCGGCAGGAGAAGTTCGTCTGCGAGTGTTGTTAAATTTACAGAAGTTAGTGACATCGTCTTTCCTTCCAAAACATGTTGAAAATTAAACAAGTCTTACTATTCAGCGCGTTAGAAATAACTTACCAAGCACCCTTCAGGACCATGCCGACACATCGCGCAATATCGGCGTCCTTGCCTTGGTTCAGGGGGATTTCTCCTTGTACCATCTGGCGCGGCGCCCAGGAGGTCGTGCTCAGCTCGATCACATGCATGATGTCATAACCCGACAGCCGCCCAAGCGCTGCCTCGCGGTCTGCGCCGGTCACGATCAGAACCCCCGGCGAAGCGGGTTTCCCGGCGGTATCAGTGCAATCAAGAGTGTAAAATGCGCCCGTAAATGCAGCGCGCGCTGCCGGGTTGCGCAATGAAAAGCGAGCCCGCAACGGGGCCTTCAGCACGGTGAATTCGACAACCTCAGGCGCTGCTATGGACATGGTACCGACCACCGGTTGACGGCTTTCTACCCCGCAACCTTTCAGCGTCAGGCCCACCGCAACAATCACCGTGAGGCCTAGTATCTTCCCCCATGAGAACATCACTTCTCGCAAAAAATCATTTTAGAATATTGCGCGATACTAGCGCAAAATCGCCTAAATCACAAGTTTTCCGCCTTATTTGTGACACATTTGCGGCAAGGGGTGGCGTGCATCGGCAGGCTTTGCACCATGACTCATCGATAACGGGTGCCCTGTGTCGGGGCGCAATGCATGGAATGAAAACAAGCCCAACCGCGTGTTTTCAGACGAGAAAAACGGCTGACTGATCTGCGTCATATATGGAAAACCATGCCCTGCCGGGGCGCCTTGAAACCCGATGACACCGGGCCTTAGACGAAGATGAAATCCTCAAGCCCCAGATCAGCAACGGCGACGTTGAGCACCAAAATCGAGTGGCCGTTGTAGTTGATCAACGCCGCTTCTTCGTCTCCCTGGGTGCTGTCCGTTATGTTCAGCGCGCTCAGTCGGCCCGCCAGACCAACGCCTTCAACCCCGCTCAGGCGCAGCCTGTCCTGGCCATCCTCGAAGTCGGAAATCGTGTCATTTTCCCCGGCATTCAGGTTGTTGAACACAAACAGGTCGGCATCCGCTCCACCATACATGACATCGTCACCGGCACCGCCATTGATGGTGTCATTTCCGGCGTCGCCATAGATCAGATCATCGCGCCCGCCACCGGCCAGAAAATCATCGCCGTCGCCGCCGAAGATGGTGTCGTTCCCTTCGCCACCCCCGACCGAGTCATTGCCCGCCCCGCCGCTGATCTCGTCGCGACCGGTGCCACCGCCGATGTTGTCATTACCATCGCCACCATCAATCGTGTCGTTGCCAAACGAGCCTCCGATGTCGTCATCGCCCGCATCACCAAAGAGCGCATCATTGCCCGCGCCACCGTAAACGCCGTCATTTCCCGCATTGCCATGGGCCACATCATTGCCCTGCCCCGCGCCGATTGTATCGTTGCCAAGACCGCCGCTGATGACATCATCCTCGGTGCCGCCGCCGATATTGTCATCGCCGTCACCACCATCAATCGTGTCTGCTCCGCCCGATCCGGCCAGCGTATCATTGCCTGCACCGCCCGTCAGATCGTCGTCGCCCAAGCCACCGTAAATACCGTCGTCAACATCGGTGCCGATCAGGATGTCGTTGCCATCGGTGCCGACAATCGGGCCACCCGGAGTGTCTTCGCCACTCAGAAGTTCATCAACGGTGAAGGTGCCGTCAGTGAACTCGAAATTTTCCATGTCGGTGAAAAGATCGCTGCCTTCCGATGATACGACCTGCAGGGTCTCCCCCTCCTGGGTCACGGTTGCGGTTGTCCGCGCGACCGAGAAAACCGCCGTATCGGTGCCTGCGCCCCCGTTCACCGTGTCGTTGCCTGCCCCCGCCGCGATGCGATTGTCGGCGGCATTGCCGGTGATCGAGTCATTGCCGCCACCGGTTTTCAGGTTTTCGATCACCGTTCCGCGCGAGATCACGATATTGCCCCGCACACCATTGACGTCAGAGACAGCTTCGCCCCGCAGGTCGATATTCTGTGCCGCGATAGAGGAAGACAGATCGATCAGATCCGTGCCGCCGGTGTCGTGGATCGTAAAGCCGACATTGGCCGTTCCGCCATAAAGGTTTGCATTGCCGGTCATGCCATCAAACAGAATGGCAGACAGATCCCCCATCCATCCCCCGATATTGGAATTCTCGCCCCAGACGGTATCGCCATGATAGACTTGGGCACCCCCGTACAGGTTCTGCATCGCCACGATATCGGCGGCCATCGGGCTGATTGTGGCGACGTCATCGCCCTCGACATACGGATTATCGAACGCCGTGAAGTAAGACATCACCGTCAGTTGCGAGCTGTCATTATTGTAGAGCGCAGATTCATCAAAATCCGAGACCGACCCGTTATAGGGTCCGGAATGACCCAGGCCCAGCGCGTGGCCGATTTCATGCAGATAGGTCAGGAAAGAATAGCTGTCGATCGTGGTGCCGTAGTTCTCCAACCACTCGCTGCTGATATTGACAGCGGAGCGGGTAATTTCGCCGGTATTCGGGAAATACTCTTCGGGTCCGGCGAACGCACCGCTCTCTTCGTCATCAATTACGATCTGCGCCAAGGGGTCGTCGCTCATAGTAAAGCTGAGCCCGGTGGTGATCGACCAGGATTCCAGAGCCCACTGCGCCAATCGGCGCCCGTCGTCCGTCAACCCGCTCAGATTGACGGTGAGGGAGGTGTCGGAAAAGGCCAGAGGTGTGCTAACGCCCCAGTCCATCCTGGTCATGTAATCGGCGATCTGGTCCAGCGTGTAAGTGCTCGTCGCCGCCTGCACGGTATAGCTGCCCGCATCAGTCTCGTAACCGTCCACCACCAGATAATAGGTTCCGGCGGTCGTGGCGGTGAATTTTATGGCGGAAAAGTAATTTCCCTGACTGAAAGAGATGTCATCATTGTCCTCGATGCTCAGCCCCGATGAATCGCGCAATGTCAGGATCGTATCGGAAACCCCAAGGTTTCCATCCCTGCCCCAGACAGAGAAAACATAGCTCTGCCCGGCTTGCAGCGAGACACGAAACCAGTCTTCATCCGCTGCTCCGTCCAATACCCCATTCAGCTGATCCCCGATCAGCAGCGTGTAAGATGTGCCGGTATCGTTCGCGGCATCTTCGAATTCAGTTTGAACAGCTATGTCAAAAATCCTTCTAAAAATGTTCCGGCATTGGGTACGACCTGCGCTTACAAATGGGTAATAGACTATCCGGTTTCCTGCAAGGTTCGCTTGGAGAACAGAAAATCTTCCGCTGGCCGCCGGATGACCATGACGTCGGCCAGACAGCCTCACTCATCGACACGCGCCGGGTGGCGCGATGAATCGTCAGGTCACCATCCAAACCTTCTTGGCAATCAATAGAGACGCGCCTGACAGGTCATCTCGGTGACCTGCTGGCCCAGCCCGCGATTGACGTAGGTATCGTCGATTTCGCAGTCATATTCGACCTTCTCAGGCAACGGCGGGCTCGGTTCTGCCCCCTTGCCGCACTTTAGCTTTGCCAGAATAAGCGCCTGATCCCCGCCCAGCTTGCGCACCTCACAGCCCGACACTTTCTCAATCGCCGCCACGGCCCTTGGCGCCACCGCAGCCATACGCGGCGCCCATTCGCTGTTGAGCCGGATCGCCTCGGCCTGATTGCCGTTCACCCGAACATCAAACGTACTCTTGCCGACGGTGATCCGCGTCGGCGCGACCCCGCGAAACGCCGGGCTGGGCGTGTCACAGCCCATCACAAAGGTGAAAAGAAGCAAGGCAATCCATCGTATCATCGCCCCAGAACACTGCATCAAGGTTAAGAAGCGGTTAACGCTGACCCGGCTCGGAGCAAAAAAACTGCTATCGCGCGGCCATCCGCGCCGCCATGTCCAGCATCCGGCTGGAAAAGCCCCATTCGTTGTCATACCAGCCGAACACACGCAGCAACCCCCCCACCGAAACGCTGGTTTCACGTCCGCTCATCACGATCGATTCCGGCCGCTTTCGCAGGTCGGTTGACACAAGCGGCAGTGTGATCCAGCCAAAAACATCGCTGTCCTGCGCTGCCTTCTCCAGAGCCGCATTCACGGCTTCCACCGTCACCGGTCTGGCCGTCTGCACCGTCAGGTCGATGGCCGAAACGCTTGCCGTCGGCACCCGCACCGCGCGCGCCTCGATCCGGCCCTCAAGCCCGGGCAGAACCTCACCGATCAACCGCGCCGCACTGGTCGTTGTCGGCACCATCGAGAGCGCGGCGGCGCGGCTGCGCACCAGATCACCACGCGGCTTGTCAATCGTCGGCTGGCTTCCGGTATAGCAATGCACCGTGGTCATATGGCCACTCTCGACGCCCCAATGGGTGTCCAGAAGCTTGAGCAGCGGCGCCAGCGCGTTGGTGGTGCAACTGGCATTCGAAACGATCCGGTGATCGCCCAGATCGTCCTCATTCGCGCCAAGCACAATGGTCACATCCGCGACGTCCGACGGCCCCGAGATCAGAACCGAGCGCGCCCCGGCTTCCAGCTCACGCTCAACATCCGCGCGATTACCTGCGGCGCCGGTGCATTCAAGCAGCACATCTACCCCCGTCAGATCCACCTCGCGGATGTCGGACACGCCATGAAACGGAATGCGCGCACCATTCACCACCAGCGCGCCCGCCTCGTGGTGCACATCCCCCGGAAAGGGGCCAAACACGCTGTCATAAGCAAAGAGATAGGCACAGCTTTCCAGCGGCGCGATATCGTTGATCGCCACCAGCTCAAACGGCTCGTCCGCCCGCGTGGTCATCAGCATTCTCAGGATCGAACGCCCAATCCGCCCGAACCCGTTGATCGCGATCCTCACCGGCGCTTGCGACATGCCCCACACTCCTCATAAAGGTCAGAGCCTCTGACGCTAAACCCGAATTCTGCCCATTTCCAGCGGGTATTTCCCAACCGTCGGCGCCGCCCGTAATGCGCGGGCCAGACGGTGGCCCGCCGATGGTCGCAAACCATCCGCGCGTCGGCCTCAATCATCTGCCTCAATCATCGAAAAACGGCGTCATCTGCGCCACGATCACCGCGTTCTCGTCGAGCGCGCGTTGCATCAACCCGCGTTCTTCGTCGGAAATCTCGTGGCCCTCTGCCTCGCGCTCGGCCAGCGTGCCATAGCCGGTGACATCCAGCGGCGCGGTATCGGCCTGTTTCAGAATGGCCACCGTCTCGCGTACCGCTTCGGCTTCGTCAACGCCGCTGGCAAACACCATCAGCGCCGCCCCCTTGGCCCCCTTGGGCAGCCCATCACCCGCCTTGCGCCCGATCTGGACGACAAGTGTGTAAACCTGCTGGCGGCTGGGCTTGGCCTTGGCCTTGGCTTTCGCCTTGGCCTTGGCCTGGTCTTTGTCCGTGCCCTTATCGTTCTGCGCCATTGCGATCTCCCCTAGCTGCGCACAGCAATGCCCAAATCCGTACCAAAGGTCCAGCGTCGCACACCTCTGGTCAGTTGCACCATGCGCATGCTATTTCCCGGCCACGATAATGGGGAAGGTCAATTACATGCCGTTCATACCGCGCCTGATCGCGAGCTTTCTGGTGCTTGCGTTTTGTCTGTTGCTTACATCGGCGCGCACCACGGCCCAAACCCTGACATTCGCCACAGTCGACCGCCCGCCATTTGCCGAACAGACCCCCGAACGCTTTCGCGGCTTTTCGATTGATCTCATGCAAGCCATCGGCGCCGAAATCGGCCGCCCCGTCACCTTTGTGCGATATGATCGTTTTGCTGACATGTTCGCAGCCATCGCGGCAGGCGAAGTCGATGGCGCTATCGCCAATATCTCGATCACCGCCGAACGGGAAAGGATTCTGGATTTCTCTCAACCGATATTCGCGTCAGGCTTCAGATCATGGTTCCGCCCGACACCGGCAGCGGCGGCAGCATCCTTGGGGCGCTTTTCTCACTCGACATCCTGATCGCACTCATCGCAGCCGGAGCGCTGCTCGGTGTCGGCGGCATGGTGATGTGGCTGTTCGAACGTCGGCGCCAACCCTATTTCGACCGCTCCGCACGCGAGGCGCTGTTCCCGTCTTTCTGGTGGGCGCTCAACCTCGTGGTCAATGGCGGCTTTGAAGAACGCGTTCCGCAATCGCGACCGGGCCGGGTGTTCTCGGTGCTGCTGGTGATATCCTCGCTGTTCATCGTATCGGTCTTTGTCGGGCGCATCACCGCCGCCATGACGGTCGAGGCGATCACCTCAAACATCGAAACCCTGTCCGATCTCGACAATCGCCACGTTGCCTCCATGGCAGGCTCCACCGCTTCGGTCTTTCTTGATGCGCGTGACATCGCCCACAGCCGCGAAGCCGACCTGACCAACTTGCTTGCAAAATTCGAGAGCGGTGACGTTGACGCCATTGTCTTTGATGGCCCGATCCTTGCCTATTACCTGCGCGGCGCACCCAAGCGCGGACGCCTGTTGCCGCGCGTCTTTCAGCCAGAAAACTATGGCATTGCCCTGCCATCCGGAAGCGAGCTGACCGAAGATATCAACCTCGCCCTGCTCTCGTTGCGTGAATCCGGTCGTTATGACGTGTTGCGCAGCAAGTGGTTCGGCGCCGGGCCCTGAACCTGCTGGCTGATCGTTTGGCAGTGCAGGCCAGCGACAAATTCGTCGGCCTTGGCCTGCTGAACCACAAGCCCAAGCGCGATCAAGACCGTAAGGACCAGTATACGCATCATCGAAACCTCCATCCCGGTTTGGTTTCGATTATACGCGCCTCGGCTTCACTTCCGTCGCGTAAACTGTTGCGTAAACAACGGGGCGCCGCACAGACCTGCGCAGCGCCCTGAAACGATCAGTCTCGCAACAGGTCGTTGATCGAGGTTTTCGAACGCGTCTGCGCATCGACGCGCTTCACGATGACGGCGCAATAGAGGTTGACCCCGTTCTTCGATGGCATCGACCCGGAAACGACAACCGACCCGCTCGGCACTTCGCCATACATAACTTCGCCGGTTTCACGATCGACGATCTTGGTCGATTGCCCGATGAACACGCCCATGCCCAGTACCGAACCCTCGCGTATGATACAGCCTTCCACCACTTCCGAGCGCGCCCCGATAAAGCAATTGTCCTCGATGATGGTCGGCCCGGCCTGCATCGGCTCAAGCACGCCACCGATGCCCACACCTCCTGACAAATGCACATTCTTGCCGATCTGCGCACAGCTGCCCACGGTGGCCCAGGTGTCGACCATGGTGCCCTCGTCGACATAGGCGCCAAGATTGACGAAACTGGGCATCAACACTACGCCCGGCGCAATATAGGCACTTTTGCGCACCACGCAGTTGGGAACGGCGCGAAAGCCCGCGGCCTTCCACTGGTTTGCGCCCCATCCCTTGAACTTGCTGTCAACCTTGTCCCACCAGCCACTGCCTTGCGGCCCGCCGTCCTGCTGTTCCATGTCTTTCAACCGGAAACCCAGCAGGACAGCCTTCTTGGCCCACTGGTTGACATGCCATTTGCCATCGCTCTGCGGCTCGGCCACGCGCAGCTTGCCGCTGTCGAGTGCTGCCAGCGTGTCGTCGATCGCCTCGCGGGTCTCGCCGGTGGTGGCGGGCGTGATCGTATCGCGCGCCTCCCAGGCGGCTTCGATGGCGGTTTCCAAGCTTGCGTTCGACATGATGGCTGTCCCTGTCCTGAATTCAGATGCGTTGCAGCCGCCTATACCGACAAGCCCCGCTCCGATCAATGCAGCCCGTGATGCGAATGCGCACCTCACGGTGCACAGGTCATGCAGGATTGGGGCGCTGCCCCAAACCCCGGGATATTTTCGGCAAGATGAAAGGCTGGGGTATCGCGCCGCTGGTTTCGCTTTCGACGCGCGCAACCGATCAGAAAGCGGACCACCAAAGCCGGCCGGGCATTGGCGCGGCGGGCGTCATCTGACATGGAACGTGCCTGTGGGTCTGGTAAAGTGGTCGGCAGGAAGGGGAAGTTCATGTCCTACACGCGTTTCGCGCTTTACTATCTGCCGCCCGAGGGCGATTTGGCGGCGTTCGGAGCGGCCTGGCTTGGCTGGAACGTGGCATTGGGCCAGCCGACAGATCAGTTCAGCGTGCCGGAACTTGATGACGTCACGGCCACAGCGCGCAAATATGGCTTCCATGCCACTCTGAAACCGCCCTTCCGGCTGAAAGACCCACACAGCGCGGGCGATCTGGCCGAGGCTGTGGCGCAGATGGCCACGAGCTGTGCGCCCGCGCGTTGTGAGGGGTTGCAGATCGGTCGTTTGGGCAGCTTCCTTGCGCTGACGCCGGTGGGTGAGGTCGCAGGGATCGCCCGCATCGCGGCCCAGTGCGTGGTCGATATCGACCCGTTTCGCGCCGAAGCGAGCGCGGCTGACCTTGCCCGCCGCCGCGTCAGGCTATCCGAGCGTCAAGATGCTCTGCTGACCCGTTGGGGGTATCCTTATGTGTTGGACGAATTCGATTTCCATCTGACGCTGACAGGCAGGCTTGCCCCCAAGGCGCGCGAACGTTGGTGCGAAACGCTGAAGGCATATTTGCCGCCCTTGCCGACGCCCTTCGTGATAGACGAAATCGCCCTGGCGGGAGAGCGTCAGGATGGGCGGTTTGAATTGATCCGCCGCTATCGCCTTACCGGCTGAAGCGTGGCGAGAGCCTTGGCAATCGTCCGGGCATAGATGCGCCCGCGACCGTCACTTCACGCCAGCGGATCCGGCGCAACATTCGCGCCGCAGATCAGAACCGCCACCCGCTCGCCCGGTTCAGGCTGGTATGCGCCGCTCATCAACGCGGCGAGAGCGGTGGCTCCGGCGGGTTCCACCAACTGGCGCCGCTCGCGCCAAAGCGCGGTTCGCGCGGCCAGTATGGCGTCATCCGTGACCAGAACCGATTGCCCCAGATGCGCCTGCGCCAAACCAAAGCAGATATCACCGATCCGCCGCGCGCCCAGCGCATTGGCGGCAACGCCCGACACCTCTACATCCACGGGCGCGCCCGCCTTTAGCGCCGCGTTGAGCGCGCAGGAGGTCTCGGGCTCAACCGCCACAACCTTGCGCGCCCCCTGAAGCCAGCCCAGCGCGCCCGCAATCAGCCCGCCACCACCCACCGCGATCAACACCGTGTCGGCCTCCAGCCCCTGCGCCTCCCATTCCGCCATGCAACTGCCCTGCCCCGCCACCGTGGCGGGGGCGTCATAGGCATGGATCTGCATCGCACCGCTGGCCTCTTCATAGTCCTGCGCCTCGGCCAGCGCATTGGCATATTCCCCCTTCACAACCGTCAACTGCGCACCGCAATCTTCGATCAGCGCGATTTTCGCAGGCCCTGCCATTTCCGGCACGAAGATATGCGCCGTATGCCCCAGTGCGCGCGCCGCATAGGCCACCGCCGCGCCGTGGTTGCCGCCCGACGCCGCCACGAGACCCGCCTGCGGCACCGGCCCGCTGAGCAATGTGTTGAACGCGCCGCGCGCTTTGAAGCTGCCGGTATGCTGCATCTGTTCAAGCTTCATTTCCAGCGGATAGCTCAGCGAGAAGCCCGCCACCCGAAGCACCGGCGTTTTGACCACATGCGGCGCAATCCGTGCCCGCGCTGCCGCTATCGCCGTTTTCCATTCCATCGTGATGCCCCCGTCTCTGGAAATGTGATCCCGAACCCTATAGGCGTGAAAAAAACGCGCAAGCAGGGAAACCCATATGAACGACGACCGCCTCAGCCCTTTCCGTGATGCCGGCACCGATCGCAGCACCGCCAAAGAAGTGCCCGACACGCCGCAGACCCGCGCGCCAGCCTATCGGCTTGCCTTTGCCGATGACGAGTTCCTGTTGCGCGACGAGTTGCGCCCGGTGCGGTTGCAGCTCGAATTGCTGAAACCGCAGATGATTCTTGACGAGCGCGGGATTGAATCGACCATCGTGCTGTTTGGTGGCGCCCGCATACCGGAACCGGCCAGAAAAGACACCGCGCGCACCAAGACCTTGGCCGAGCTATCGGCGTTTTATGATGTCGCACGCGAATTCGCCAAGGCGATGACGCAAAAGTCGCTTGAGACCTATGGCCGCGAATTCGTGATCTGCACCGGCGGCGGACCGGGCGTGATGGAGGCCGGGAACCGCGGCGCCATGGAGGCGGGCGGTGCCTCGATCGGGCTCAACATCGTGTTGCCCCACGAACAGGCACCCAACGAATATGTCACGCCGGATCTGTGCTTCAACTTCCACTATTTCGCCATCCGCAAGATGCATTTCCTGATGCGGGCGCGGGCGATCTGTGTGTTTCCCGGCGGCTTTGGCACGCTTGATGAGACATTTGAATCACTGACGCTGATTCAGACCGGTCGGATGAAACGCGTGCCGTTCTTGCTGTTCGGACGGGAATTCTGGGAAAAGATCATCAATTGGGAAGCGCTGGCCGATGCCGGCACGATCTCGGCCGAAGATCTCGACCTCTTCCGCTTTGTAGAGACCGCTGAAGAGGCGATGGATATCATCGAACATTTCGATCCCGCCCCACCGCGCGACGATATCCCGGGCCGGTAGGGGCGTTCTGGCTGGCGACATTGATCTTGTGGGCGGCGTTTCGCCTTAACGTATATTTTTCATGTGCATTAGACGTTGAAATGCGCGACGATGGCCTGTGCCCGTGCGGCACAAGCCGTTTGCCTCCTGGGCTACGGCTTCGCGCCTGACTTCTGGTGCCAATACTGATGCGGCAGGGCAGATCGCCTGTCGGCAGGGTCAACGAATTCGCGCCAAGCTCCGGCACGGCCTACTCGATCGATAGATTTCACAAAGGGAGTAATTGAATGCCTAATTTCATGTTCATATTTCACGGCGGCGGGCGCCCCGAGACACCGGAAGAAGGCGAAAAGGCCATGGCGGCCTGGACCGCCTGGATGCAGGGAATCGGCGATGACCTGATCGATGGCGGCGCCCCGGCAGGCATGTCCAAAACCGTGACCGCCAACGGTGTAGAAGACAACGGAGGGGCAAACCCGGTCTCAGGTTACACCCTAGTCAGGGCCGCCGATATCGACGCAGCCTGCAAGATCGCCAAGGGTTGTCCGATACTTGAAGGCGGCGGCGGAACTGTGGAAGTGGCCGAAGCGATAGAGATGTAGCGGTTGCGGTTGCGCCGTCTCAGGCAAAGGCACCCCCCGGACGCACCTCGGCCGCCGCGATGCCACGACAGTTGGATATCACCGCATTGCGGAACCTCTGCGCCATGGGATGCACCGGGTCGAGCGCGCCAAGTTCGATCAGGATCGAGGCAATCGCGCTTTCGGCGCCGCGCGTCTGGCCATCCATCATTTTAAGCGCAACACCCAATCCCTGTTCCGGCAGGATCGCGATGAAGTAGCCCTCGGCCCCGGTCTTGAGCGCCACGCGCCCTTCGGTGGCGCGCATCAATTCGGTGCAGGCCCGCCCCTCACCCGCGACCAGCGCCGGGTGGGCCATCATGGCCTGACGCAAGCGCTGTGCTGCGCGCTCGCGCAGGTTGCCTTCGCCTGCGCGCGCAAACCACGCCATCGCCCGCGCCATACCGGCCAGCGAGCAGGCGAAATTCGGCGCCGAGCACCCGTCGATGCCAAAGCCGGGGCTGGTTTCGCCGGTGACAGATTCGAACGCGTCCAGCACCGCCTTTTGCACCGGATGATCCGGCGCCACATAGTCAGGACCGGCGCCAAGATGCTGCCCCAGCGTCAGGAAACCCGCATGTTTGCCCGAACAGTTGTTGTGCACCTGATCCGGCTTGCCTGTGCCGCAGATGATGCATTTGGCCTGTTCGGGGTCATTCGGAATATGCCCGCCACAGCGCAAGTCATCATCACCCAGCCCGCGCGCAGCCAGCCACGCCTTGACCCGCTCGACATGAATCGTCGCCCCGTTGTGCGATGCACAGGCCAGCGCCAGGTGTTCAGAGCCCAGATCCGCCGCATCCGCCGCCCCGCTTTCCACCAGCGGCAACGCCTGAATCATCTTTGAGGACGAGCGCGGCAGCACCACCAGATCGGGATCGCCCCAGGCCTTCACCACCGCCCCGGACGCGTCGCACACCACCGCATGTCCCATATGAACACACTCCAGAAAATCACCGCGCCACACCTGCGCCATCTCTACCGGTCCTGCCATCCCATCCGTCCTCTTCAAGTTTCCGCGAAAATCCGCCAATTGCTCTTTCGCCAATGGCGCTGTTCGGGCTATTGTTGCAATGTTAGATGGTAATTTCGACCCCACCTATACATAAGGGTGGCGAAAGCCCGCGGAGTCGGGTCAAGGATTGAGGCAAGATGACAGCTGGAGGCTGTAGAATGGTATCACGTCACGCGCTCGTATTGGCTGGGGCCCTCGCGGCGCTGGCTGCGTTTCCTATATCTGCACAAGAAACAAGCACCAATCAGGTCGCCGCCAAGACCGACTGGTCAGTATTCGAAGACAAAAGCCCCCGCGAATGCTGGGCTGTGTCCTCACCCAAGGAAACGGTCAACACCAAGGGCGGTCGCGTCGTTGCCGTGAAACGTTCGGATATTCTGCTGATGGCGTTCTTTCGCCCTGATGCCGGTGTTGCGGGTCAGATCACCTTTACTGGTGGCTATCCCTTTGCATCCGGATCAACAGTGAACATCACGGTTGATGGTAACAGTTTTGAGCTGTTCACCGAAGGCGAATGGGCCTGGCCCGCCTCGCCCTCTGACGACACCAAGATCCTCACCGCGATGAAACGCGGCGCAGAAGCAGTTCTGACCGGGCGTTCGGGGCGTGGCACCACCACCAAGGACACCTTCTCACTGTCGGGCTTCACCGCCGCGGTGGAAGACGCCGAGAAACGCTGCAAGTAACCTCGCAGCCTGAACCCCACGGTAGCCCGCTCAGCGCGGGCGCCGTTCGCGCAAGACACTGACCACGCGATCTGCCATCCCGACACATCGCGCACCGTCAAACGGAAAGATCCCCGAGAACTCCTGTGAAAAACTTCGCGCGAATTCTGCCCGCAGCAGGCGCCGCGCGCGAAACAGCCGCGTCTTGACGGTAATCGGATTGATGCCAAGAATATCCGCAACCTCGCCCGTGCTCATCTCCTGCACGTCGCGCAACACATAAGCGAGCCGGAATGGCTCGGGTAATGAATCCACGGCGCGTTCGAGAAAGTCACGCACTTCGCTTCGTCCCAATTCGGCCTCGGGGCTGCTCGGAGGTGGCGTCATCATAACTGTCGGCTCTCCTTCTGCGACGTGCTCATTGCCATCACGATACTCGGCAAGGCTCACGACACGTCGCTTTTGACGCAGGCTGGCAAAAGCTTCGTTCATCGTGATGCGGGTCATCCATGTGACAAATCCGGACTCGCCGCGAAAACTATCGATCCGCGTAAACCCGGCGACATAAGCCGCTTGCACGGCATCTTCCGCATCGGTGTCATTGCCGAGAATACCGCGCGCCACGCGAAACAGCTGCTGGTTACAGCGCGCGATCAACTCGCGAACGGCCCCTTCCTCCCTGGCACGCGCATGCGCGATCAACTCCTTTTCCGCCATCTCCTCATAGGAAACCGGAACCACAGACAGCTTCGCTTTCATCTCAGCCCTCCTCATATCGCAGCTTACCATGCGCAAGAATCCCCGCAATGTTCGGAAATGCGTCTCGCGCGGCCCGCGGCAGATCTCCGGCGTCATATCCCTGAAATCCGGCCAGAAACCCGGTCTGACCCGGCGCAGCGACAACGATGCGCCCGACCATGCCCGCCATCTCGTGCGGCAAACAATAATAGTCATAGACCCCCGCTTGGGTCAGCGTCACTTCATAGCTTTCACCCGGCATCAGGAAGTCGCTGTCAAACGCTGCGCCGCCCGCGGGAATTCGACGTGGCCGGTCAAAATTATCGGGGTGATAGGCCGTCGCGGTATGTGCATTGCCCTTGTCCTTATTGGTCCAGCGGATCGTCTGCCCCGGTTCAACCAAAATGCCAACGGGATCGAACCAGACCTTAGAGCCGTCCTTGCGCCCCGACATCGTGATCTCGACATCCGCACCGCCAAAGGCCAGCCCGGGTGCGAGCGAGAAGGCGGTGGCCAAGCCACCGCTCCCCATCAGAAATTTCCGGCGTCGCATGTCACTCGGCCACGCGTGCTTCATCGCCGGGCGAAACATGCCAAAGCACGATATGCGCATGCGGCACATCCACACCGGGATGACCTGCGTTGTAATAGATATCGACATGATCCACCGTGCCACCCGGCACCGCGAGATTGTCAAAGCTCTTGTCCGGGTTCATATCGGCAATCGGGATCATGTAAATCGTGCTGACCACCTTGCCATCGTGATCATAGGCCACGAACGGCCCGGCGGGCAGAGTGGCAGGATCAACAAAAAGCTCGCCCAATCCCGGGATAAACGCGGGCAACGGAACCAGATCGCCCACCCTCTGATATGGCGCCTCGGGCGGATTGACCGCAACGGCATCGACAGGCCCGTGGGCATAAACTTCCGTCGCGCCAAAGCAGCCCAGCGCAGCGATGGTGGCAAAAAATCGAGTCATCAGATGTTCCTTTTCAACAGGTTCACGACACGCTTTTCTCTGCATGTCTGACCCATTGGATGCTGCGCGCGCGGAAAGGTTCCCGAAATCATCAAAGTTTTTGTGTTTCCCGCTCGGCACGGCCACGCCAATTCTGCAAAGGGACTTTTTGCAAAACCTCGCGAATCTCCTATATAGGCGCATTAGACCTCAGGAACCGCGCAATGTCTGATCAAACCCCCGTCACACCCGATGTGAAAACCCTGCCGCGCCTGCGGCCTGTCCGTGCCGATGGCCGGATCAACCTTGTCGGCCTGACGCGCGATCAATTGCGCGATGTTCTGATCGAAAAAGGCACACCCGAAAAACAGGCCAGGATGCGCGCAAGTCAGCTTTGGCAGTGGATCTATCAAAAGGGCGAAGCTGACTTCAGCGTGATGACCAACCTTGCCAAACCCTATCGCACCGATCTGGCCGAACATTTCGTGGTCGAGCGCCCCGAAGTGGTCACCAAACAGGTCTCCGAAGATGGCACGCGCAAATACCTCGTCCGTATCGCGGGCGGTCACGAGGTCGAGGTGGTCTATATCCCCGAAGAGGATCGCGGCACGCTTTGCATTTCCTCACAGGTCGGCTGCACGCTCACCTGCACCTTCTGCCACACTGGCACGCAAAAGCTGGTGCGCAACCTGACGGCGGGTGAAATCATCGGCCAGGTCATGGTCGCGCGCGACGATCTCGATGAGTGGCCCGAACCCGGCGAAGGCTCTGATTCCCGCCCGCGCCTGCTCTCCAACATCGTTTTGATGGGCATGGGCGAGCCACTCTACAACTTCGAGAACGTCCGTGACGCCATGAAGATCGCGATGGACCCGGAGGGCATTTCGCTCTCGCGCCGCCGCATTACCCTGTCAACCTCGGGCGTCGTCCCCGAAATCGCGCGCACGGCCGAAGAAATCGGCTGCCAGCTTGCCATTTCCTTCCACGCCACCACCGACGATGTGCGCGACAAGCTGGTTCCGATCAACAAACGCTGGCCGCTGGTCGTTCTGCTCGACGCGCTGCGCAACTATCCCAAGGTCAGCAATTCCGAGCGCATCACCTTTGAATATGTCATGCTCGATGGCGTGAACGATTCCGATGAAGACGCCCGCCGCCTCGTCAAACTGATCGAAGGCATCCCGGCCAAGATCAATCTGATCCCGTTCAATGAATGGCCCGGCGCGCCCTATAAACGCTCGTCCAACAACCGGATCCGCGCCTTCTCCGATATCATCTACAACGCCGGCTATGCCTCGCCGGTCCGCAAGCCGCGCGGCGAAGACATCATGGCCGCTTGTGGCCAGTTGAAATCAGCCACCGAGCGTGAGCGCAAATCCCGCGCCCAGATCGCCGCCGAAACCGGGCTCTAACACCTCACAACGCGCAATCCGGCCCCGGCGGGTGCCAGTTCAGCACCCCTCGCGCGCAAGGTTGTTTGGCGTCCGGCGCTCCGGCTTGCCTTCGCAAAATACACGCCGACGGTGTCGCCCAGGTGCCGTGCCTCACTCTCATGCGCACCGCCAAACGGCCCGGCATCCGCCTCAAGAGGCCGGGCTACTTTGCTGCGATCATCCGCCTGACAAAATACGGCATAATCCGGGCCGCCCCCCTGCCGAGCTTCGCAATTATTCCCAAATCGCGACAAACCCTCGCCTTCCGCCCACATCATCCTCAATTCATCAACAGTAGGTTTCCAGTGAGGCAGCAAAGATGAAACATGAAGCGATCAACCCCGAAATGACCGCCAAGGTCTGCGATATTGTCCTGCGCGAGCGCACCATGTCGCTGAGCGAACGCGAATGGAAATTCCGCCTGCGCGGCTATGGTTTTGCCATCCGAGACACCAATGCGGGCCGCATGATTACGTCGCTTCTCAAAGGCAATGACATCTGCTCCTTGCCCGAAAAGCAACAACAGGACGTCGACCGTCTCTACACTGCGTAAAATCACGCAGCCTTTGACGCCCGCCTAGCCGATCGGCCGCAGCTCCAGGATTTCACGCGCCTGAGCTGCCGTCGCCACAGGGCGATCATACCGCGCGCAAATCTCGACCGCCCGCGCCACCAGCGCCGCGTTCGACGGCGCCAGATGGTTGCGATCCAGCCGGATGTTATCCTCAAGACCGGTGCGCGTATGCCCCCCGGCGGCAATCGCCCACTCGTTCACCTCGACCTGATGCCGCCCGATCCCGGCCGCACACCATTGCGCCTCGGGGGCCAGCCGTTCCATCGTGCGCACGTAATAATCAAACACATCGCGGTCCGCGGGCATCGCATTCTTCACCCCCATCACGAACTGCACATAGAGCTTGCCCGCGATCACCCCTTCACGGTTGAGCCGCACAGCCTGATGAATATGGCTCAGATCGAACGCCTCGATCTCCGGTTTCACATTGTATGTGCGCATTTCCTCGGCCAGCCACGCGACCAGATCGGGCGGATTCTCATAAACCCGCGTCGGAAAATTATTCGACCCGACAGACAGGCTCGCCATATCCGGCCCAAGCGGCAACATCGCCCCCCGTGCCGCCCCCGCGCCCGACCGGCCCCCGGTCGAGAACTGAATGATCATACCGGGGCAATGCTTCTCCAACCCCTCCTTGAGCCGCGCAAACCGCTCGGGGTCAGACGTCACCGTGCCGTCATCATTGCGCACGTGGCAATGCGCAATGCTCGCACCCGCCTCAAACGAAGCCTGCGTGCTCTCAACCTGCTCGTCCACGGTAATCGGCACCGCCGGATTGTCCGCCTTGGTCGGCACGCTGCCGGTGATCGCCACACAGATGATACAAGGCTTGCCCATCACGAATTCTCCCAATTCTTCATCTTGCCCGAAATATCCCGGGGGTGTGGGGGCTGGCCCCCACTTGGTGCTGGGTGTGGGGGCTGGTCCCCGCTCCTGCCTTCAAGACTAAACCCAACGCTGAAAAGATAAAACCACCGCCCGCCACACGAACCCATACGGCGGGCCTCCTTGCCCATCTCCCCGGCTCAGCTCAGGAAATCCGCCCGCGCATATCCCTGCAAGAACAATAGCGCACTCAGATCGCCGAAATTCACCCGGATATCGCACTCGGCCGCCACGCTCGGCTTGGCATGCAGCGCCACCCCCGCACCGGCCCGCCCGAGCATACCGAGATCATTGGCGCCATCCCCCACAGCCATGACATCCGCCTCGCCAATTCCCAGCCTCGCCGTGATCTCTTCCAGCGCGCGCACTTTCGCCTCCCGCCCAAGGATCGGGCGCGCCACATCGCCAACAAGCTTGCCCCCCTCGATCAACAGCGTATTGGCCCGGTTCTCATCAAACCCCAACTCACCTGCAATCTTCGCGGTAAACGCGGTAAACCCGCCCGACACCAGCGCCGCATAAGCCCCGTTGCCGCGCATCGTTGCCACCAACTCGCGCGCCCCCGGCATCAACGTAATCCGGCTTGCCAGAACTTCACCGATGATCCCGGCGTCCAACCCTTTAAGCAGCCCCACCCGCTCAATCAGCGCGCCCTCAAAATCCAGCTCGCCATTCATCGCCCGCGCCGTGATCTCTTTCACGCGCTCGCCCACTCCCGCAGCATCGGCCAACTCGTCGATACATTCCTGCTCGATCATTGTGCTGTCCATATCGGCCAGCAGCATTTTCTTTTTCCGTCCCGCTGCGGGCTGAATCACCATATCCACCCCCAAGGCCTGCACGTCGTCCCACACATCCCAGAAGTTTCCAGGCCGCTCAGCCAAGCCAAACTCCGCCGCCTCATCCACCGAAAGCCAGTTGGCATCCCCCCCACCCCAGGCATTGCGCAGATTGGCAACAAGCGCCGGGTCCAATGATGGCGCGGCAGGAGAGGATAAAAGCGTCACGATAAACATATGCAAAGTTTCCGATTGTAGACATTTTCCGCCAGATACCGGCCGATCAGCGCTCTCTACCGACATTTCTGCACTTGCGAAAGTCCTCGCGCGTCCGTAAGTGCCGCAGTGGGACACCCTTCCCCAACGAAGGGTCCAAGTCATTGTTATATTTCCTTTTATTTTCAGTTAGTTGATCGCTTTGCGCTTTCGGCTTGTGTCTATTTTGTGCCAAAAAGCACATCCGTCACGGTCGGATCGTCCATCGCGTGGGCATAGAATTTCATAACTGTTCCAACGTCTTTCCAGCCGCCGCGTACCGCAACAGTCTTTGGGTCTATCCCTGCCTGCAGCATCGAAGTTGCAAATCCGTGGCGGCAACAGTGGGGCGAAAGCTTTTCGATGCCCGCTCTCTCAATGACGTTGTTCCAGACCTGCCCCACGCTTTCGCCAGAGGCATACTGAAACACCAGACTGTCAGGTTTGCGGTTCGAAGGAATGTTCGCCAATGCCGCGATGACTGGCGGAGACAGGTGCGCGACGCGTTGGTCATCAATTTTGGTTTGATTTATCACGGCCTTCTTCTGAAACAGCTCGACGTCGCCCCAAGTCATTGCACAGGCCTCGCCACGTCGCGCTCCCGTGCCAAACATAAACAGGCACAACGCAGCCAAGTGGTGTAGCTCATCTTGTACTGCTTGCTGTGCGAAAGCATCTACCCATCCTCGTGTTGCAGGGATCTTTCTCTTGGCATTGACCTTGAACCGTTTGACCCTGATCCGTGCGCACCATTCCAAATCCGCTGCATAGTTGATGATCGCTTGCGCCGGTACTATGCCTTGACGGTTCAAAGTGGCATTGGCCGCGCCAGGATACAATTTACGGGCCATTTGGCGGATAGCCTCGCCTGTGATCTTTGGGACAAGCGTGTCCTTCCAATAGTCCTCAACGCGATCAAGAAACCGGTCATCACGCGCTGCCTGCCTATAGGCGATTGCGGCTTGGGCAAATGTCAGCGTTGCGCCCGGTCCATCAAGATGACTTTGCCACGCCTTTGCTTCGACTTCGGCTGCGATCCTCTCGGCGACCCTTTTGTCCGCTGTTCCCGTAGGGCCTCGTAGTCGCCTACCGGCAACTGTGCCCCTGTAGCTATAGAGCTTGTTCCGTTTGAAGACTTTGAGCGGCATTCCATCGCCTCCATAAACGTGACCACGTGATGATCCAGCATAATGACTTTCTGACCAATTTTGCAAAAGCATCCGAGTTCACGAACAGTGTCCGATACGAATCTTGGAGAAGCAGTAAGACGCTTCGCGAGAGCACGCGGCGTCGTGTATGATGGCAAAATGTCACTCATCTTCTGCCTCCGCTTGGCATGGTTCGACCATATTTCGAGCGATGTAGTCATGAATGGCGTTCTGAGGCAGGAGAAAATTAGCCCCATTTCTTAAGAACCTAATACTTCTCGTCGAGATCAATTTCCTGATCCGCTTCTCAGGCCAACCAGTCTGAGCGGCCAGTTCTCTTGGGGTAAGCAGGGAACAATCGTCCATAGTTCTTTCCTCTTTACCAGATAGTGGTATGAATAGGTAAAATACGTCGCATTGGGTAACGTTAGTCCAAATATGGGAACATTTGTCCGCATGTCAACTGTGTTGATCGGGATAGGCCAAAGGATGCTCAGCGTGCGCAGCCAATTGGGCTATCCTCAAAGCAAGGTCGCGGCGATACTCGGGATCGCCGACAAGTCCTACAAAAATTATGAACTTGAAAAACGGGAGTTACCGCTCTCGATCGCAGTAAAATTCTGCGCAGAGTTCGACAAGAACCTCATATGGTTGGTCTATGGAAATTCTGTCCACGACAGCGAGCAATCAGCTCGCTTGGCCGGGGAAACCGCACAAGCAGTTTTTGAACACGCTGATGCGAACAACAAGTCCTTTTCCAGCGCAGAAATCCAAAAGTTCACCCGATACATTTTTGAGCAATCCCTCTCAAAGGGCACATCGCCGCGAAGCGAGGCAAAGCTGTTCTTTTCAGCCATTGGATAAGGCGAACAACTCGATGAAGCACCTGAAAGACCCAAACACGCCGATCAATAAATTCGCCAACTCCTTGCGCTTGATGGGCATCCTGCTTCTGGTTGCTAGCAGCATAGGCTTCATCTCGTATCGCTCAGAGACAGGCAATTTCTGGGACATCTATACGCTCTTCTTGCTGCACCTTGCTGTCGCAGGAGCCATCCTTGCATTTGTTGGCGAAACACTCTGGAAAATCCTCATCACGAATAGCGATGTTTCACGCCGTAAATTCTATTTTTATGATGAAGAATGACTTGCGGACCTAGCTGGTGACGCAACCCCAAACTCGCCGCCCTGCAGCTAGGCCTTCGCCTTCATAGCTGACCTTCGTGCAATGTGCGGCGAAGGTCTCAAAGGAGCCCACCTTGCCTGTTTTCTGTGTCGCAGCGAAAGACTGGTTTTGGGAGATTGGTGTCATTATGATCAACACATGAAGAGCAAAAAAACATTCTCCGCGCGCATCCAGCGAACGGCTGCCGTGCTTCAGGTGAACAGCCGGACGATAAGATCAATGCGGGATTTTTTTATTGATCAGCTTGGTTTTGAAATCGGTACTGAAGTTGGCAATGGCCCCAGCTTTGTGACGTTGGATAGAGATGGTCAAACAATCATGCTTGCTTGCAGCCGATCACTTGGATTTCGCAAACGCGGATGGGCCGCATATTTTTGGGTTGTTGATATTGGAAGTTTGTTGAGCGACTTCAAAAGTCGCGGTACGATACTCAAAGGTCAAATTGCCAACAAGGATTACGGATGTCGAGAAATCGTAGCCGTCGCTCCCGACGGTCGAGAAATTGTCTTTGGTGAGAGGACGGAAAACCTAACAGAATAGGACCAGTGCTGCCTATCCCGCACAGCAGGATAGTTTGGCAACATCCTTCTCGAACGTCTGCGCGGCCAGTTTCAGCCCCTCGACAGTCGTCAGGTAGGGAAAGATCATCGCGCCTAGATCGTCATAGGTCATTCCCATCTTGAGCGCCATTGCTGCTGTCTGAATGCTGTCCGCGCCTTCCGGGGCGATGATGTGCGCGCCCAATAGCTTCTTGCTGTGCTTATCCGCGACCAGCTTAATTAGGCCGCGCGTATCTCGCGCTGCCAAGGCACGCGGTACATGCTCCAAACCCAAAACGGACGTGACCACGTCATGTCCGGCAGACGTAGCTTGCGCCTCAGTAAGTCCAACGCTGGCCACTTGCGGATCAGAGAAAACCACAGCGGGCATTACGCTATTATCATAGGTCAGGGTGTTTCCGTTCATAGCATTTTTCGCCGCCAGTTTCGCGCCATAGGCCGCCATGTAGACGAACTGGTCGGTACCGGTCACATCGCCAGTGGCATACACCCCGTCGCGTGTGCTGCGCATTTGCGGATCGACCACGATACCGCCACGTGTATTCGTGTCTATTCCTGCAATATCGAGCGCCAAAGAGCTAGTGTTCGGCACACGACCCGTCGCCAGCAAGAGCTTTTCAGCCTCGATCGTGACGGCAACGCCGTTATGTGCCGCGTGAAGGGTGACGCTTCCACATGACGCCTCGAACCGGTCATAGGAAAGGCCATCCAGCACTTTGATGCCTTCATCGGAAAAGGCTTGGGTCAGTGCTTCGCTGACTTCGGGTTCAGCCTCCGGCAACAAACCACGACGTGTCACGATGGTTACGTCAACACCTGCGCGGGCAAATATCTGAGCAATCTCAACGCCGATGTAGCCGCCACCCATCACCATGAGTGACTTGGGAAGCTCTGACTGTTCAAGTGCTGAGGTGCTGTCCAGCCAATCGACCTTATCCACTCCGGGGATATCTGGCACATGTGGCGAAGACCCCGTTGCGATGATAATTTTTGGTGCACGAATGGTGCGATCTCCGACCTCTAGAGAGCCATCGCTTGCGAAACGCGCCTGGCCTTCGATGTAGTTGACACTTTCATAGTTTGGCAAAACATCAACGTATTTTGCTGCCCGCAGATCATCCACCAAGGCTTGCTTTTGGGCGACCAGGGCCACCCAATCGGTCACTTTTGCGGTGGCTTCCACACCATCAAACCGGTCAGCGGTTTTGGCTGAATGCAGTGTTTCCACTGCGCGGATCATCGCCTTGGACGGGACGCAACCGACGTTGACACAAGTGCCGCCGATGGTTCCATATCCAACTAGCGCAACGCGGGCACCGTCTTCGGCTGCCGTGATCGCGGCTGAAAATCCAGCAGATCCAGCGCCAATAACAGCGAGGTCAAATGTATCGGCATCTGCCGAATTCGAAGAACAACAGTCGGACATATTTTTGGTCTTTCGGTATCAGGTTTTCCGCGCACGGCGGATGAAAGCATAAATCGTGATCAGCGCGAACACAGCGAGAGCGGGCAATAGGACATAATCGAGATAGCCAACTACGGCCGACAGCCCCACAATCCCGAAAAGCACAGCGAGAATTGGCGTGAAGCAACACAGCGCGGCTATCACCGTGCCAAAGATGCCGAGTTTAAGAAGTCTGTCGTTCACCTCGGTCGCCCTCTCTGAAATCTCGATCTTGCCTGCGCAACCGCATGAAGGATCGTGTTGCTAGAAACGCGATTCCGCCAAGTGTTGCCAGGAGGGATGCGGTCAGCACATTGGCGCCAGATAGAAAACCAGCGGTTCCGAAAAGCGCAGTTCCAACCAGAGCTGCCTTTCCGCCACAGCAGATGACGACAACCGGGGCAGTCACGATGAAGGCCAGCAAACCTCCTGTTGAGCTATCTCTCATTTAAAGCTCAGGAATTGCTGTCGTTGGACACAAGCTCGGCTTCGTAGCCGGCTGCCTTTGACGCAGACGCGATAGTTTCTGCGGTCGCGATAGCATCGTCAAAGACCACAATGGCCGTTCGAGAGTCTGAATCGGCACTCACTTGTATAACACCTTCGACGCCACTCATCGCCGATTCAACAATGAATGGGCAGCTGGCACAGGTCATACCTGGGACCGAGAATGTTACTGTCTGCTCAGCCGCGAAGACAGGAGTGACGGCCATGAAGCCAATTACGGCCAATAGGGGTGTGTAGAGTTTCATTGTGGTTCCTTTCACAGACCGAGAAGAATGGGGGCAACAACCGGCGCAATCCAATTCCAGAATAACGCGATCAGGATGAGAATGGTTGATGCCCAAAGTGCGGATTTGACCAGCCGATTGGGAAGTGGTCTTGCACAAGTCTCTCCATCCGCACAGGCTTTGGGTTTGCGGTAGACCATCCAGTAGCCGTAGCCGAGAAACCCAAGCGTGATTGCGATGAAGATCGGTTTATAGGGTTCAAGCGCCGTCAAATTGCCAATCCATGCGCCCGATACGCCAAGGCTGAACAAGATCAACGGAACAATGCAGCAGGTTGAAGCCGCAAGGGCTCCAAGAATGCCACCCGCCGCAATCATGCGAGCCTTGCGGCTTTCAGGGTCGTGTTTGTTCAGGTCAGTGTTTGTTGTGTCAGTCATTCAAGTGCTCGCAATTTCGGTTTCTGAGTGTAACATGCGATCTGTAGGGGCTACAGATGCAAGGAGGTTCTTTTATGCCTGAGATCACAAAAACGCGAGGCTATGCTATCGGCGAGATGTCAAGACGCACAGGTGTGAACATTGAAACGATCCGCTACTATGAGCGTATCAAACTGATGCCACAACCGGATCGCACGTCGGGCGGCAACCGACAGTACAATCATGATCAACTCAAACGGCTTTCCTTCATCAAGACATCGCGAGAGCTTGGGTTCAGCATTGATGAAATTCGCGAATTGCTGGAAATGGTTGACCGGCAAGACTTTACCTGTGGCGAGGTACATGGATTGACCATCGGGCACTTGGCTTCTGTGCGTGACAAGATCAAAGGACTACGAAAGTTGGAAAAGGCCCTTGTCGGCATGGCGGCAGAGTGCAGCCAGGGCGATGTGCCAGACTGTCCAATCCTAGAGACATTGTTCGAGGCGCGTTAAATTTGGTGTTACATTACAGCTTAGCGAAGCTTAGCAGGCATTGGAAAAATCAGGGCAATGGTCGGTTTGTCCGCGTCTTGCCAGTTGATGCGTGGTGCAGCGAAAGGCAGACCGTCCTAGACTGGTCGTTGACGGATCAACCGTCGAAGGTGTCAGGAGAGCCCCATACTACCTGATGCTGCAACCTGAACGAATGTCGGCTTCTCGTGGTCTGGTCAAAAGCGCTCCAATTCATTGGGGGTTTTGCCCAGGGTCTGTGGCACGAGATTTTGTAGCGGCTTCAAGCGAAACCTTTTCCGCGTCAGTCTTATCCAGGTCTCTGCGCCCAAGAGGTTGAAGACCCAACTTAGCGTCACTGCGATCACATATGCCGCATTTTGTTCAAGCCCACTTACTGCCAACGCAGGAACCCAAATGCTAAACGTTACAAAGAACAGCGACAGTGAGAAGCTTCGCAGCATCCATTCCCGGTGAAGCGCAAATTTTCGTTTTCGGATCAATCGGTAGGCGTTGGCTGTTGCCAAAAACCACGTGATCCCAAGGAGAGTAAACGACAGGCGCGCCGTCCAGTTTACGTCGAAGAACGCTGCGTTGATCAATGCTGCGATGCTCGCCACGAGGGCGCTGACTACGTATATTTGACCACCCCAGCGATGCAGCCACACCCAGCGGGTCTTGATGGATGGGTTGAATTGAAAAATACCGAAGATCAGGACAACGCCGCCCGCCAGGGCGTGAAATTGGAAGGCAATCGGAAGCGCACGGATCTTTTCAGTCTCGGTAAGTGAGAAACCGGCAGAGATCGCGAAAGCTCCATAGGCTAGGCATATGATTGCCAACAGGCTCCATACGCTCCACATTCCGATGCGCCAGCGACCGAAACGAAAACAAGACATAGCTATCTCCCTATTAAATTATCTGCTTGCTCATGCGATTTCCGGTCAAACTTCGCGGTCAGCAAGTATCTCGCACGAGCCGGGACCGCGCAGGTGATCAGCACCAGACATCTGGCCAGCCGCGATTGAACCGACGTAGCCAAGGGGAAGGATCGCAAGAATGACCCACATCCGCTTGTCCCCAAATCGCCGACCGACAAGCGCGACAAGTGCAAGCCCGAGCCCAATCTCAAAGGGCACAAAAACCGAGCCATAATAGGCCGGATCCCAGTAAGACACCGGCGAACGAAATACCCACCCGGAGAATGGCATCCATTGGGCGCGGGCATCGTCATGGTGCAACAGAAAGTCGATGCAGACGTGCAGGAGCGCAGAGCTTGCGAAGGCAAGCAGCACAATTGCAAAGGCACGCAGCTTGCTGCCGGGAAAGACAATGCAGGCCAAGCCCGTAGCGATGAGCGCCAGATAGGCCGGGATTGAATTCAGCGCCATCTGAAGCGTGGTCCAAGGCGGCTCCCAATAGCGATAGTGGAAAACCTCGCAGCCACTGGACCCATTCAGCCGCTCGATGATGAACATCAACCAGACGTCGGTGTCTGGCACCAATGCCCCCACCAAACCCGCAATGGCGACTGCACAGTTTCCCGGTCTGGCATAGACGGCGGCCCCAAGCAGAAGGTGGGTTTGCGTGAACATTTCAAGAATCCTTATTGACAACTTGGTTGTCGTAATGACATATTGGCAACCAAGTTGTCAATCTTGTAATCCCAAGGAATGCCTATGACGCAAAAGCAGCAAGAAATGACCGCGTTGATCCGTGAGATCAGAACGGCGTTCAACAGACTCAAGACTATTGCAGAAGCGCTGCACGCTGATCTGGAGGTCAACCCGTCGATGCGGGCGGTCCTTCAGGCACTGGTATCGAAGGCTCCGCAAACGGTTCCAGAGATTGCAAAGGAAAGGGGAGTTTCCCGCCAGCACGTTCAGAAGGTCATGAATGTCTTGCTGGAGAACGGACTGGTGCGCACCGAGGATAACCCGGATCATAAGAGATCGGATTTCTATCACCCGACCCCAAGGGGTGCGGGCCTGTTTTCTGAAATCCAGGCACGGGAATTGGAACCAATGTCCAAGCTAGCAGATGCCCTGCCTGAGCGCGAAATCATCGCCGCCACGCAACTTTTGGCGCAGATGAACGAAATGATCGAAAGCATAACAATCACTGGAGAATGACATGACGCTACAAACAAACCGGCACGGCAAATCTATTGGTCTCACTTTCTTGGCCCTGCTTCTCTGGGGCGTGGCTGCCCTTTGGTCGTGGAACACATTTGCGGTGGACCTTTTGGGTTTTCCAGAGATGGCCTTCCGGCATGCATTGGCCCTCTGCCTGCTTGTTCTATCGGTTGGCGGTCTACTCACCTTGCCTTGGTGGATTGCCCGCAAGGGACAGGCCTGATGTCCCTCAAATCCGGCATTGTCGCCCAATTTCGACAGCCTTCGGGTGGTCTTGGCGCATTGGCGGGCCGGATTATGGCAGCCCGACCATCGAACAAACTGCGCAATGAAAAGACCGTCGATCTCATGCAGCTTCAGCCAGACAGCCGCGTGCTGGAAATCGGGTGTGGTCCGGGGCTGGCCTTGTCAAAGTGCGCCGGGATCATCACAACAGGGCGGATGGTTGGACTGGATCATTCTGACGTGATGATCCGGCAGGCCCGCAATCGGCTGCGCAAGCTGGGATCGGGCGAAAAGGTTGAATTGGTCGCTGGGGGGATGGACCGGCTTTCGGACTGGCCAGAAACATTTGACTTTGTATTCTCGCTGAACGTCATCCAGTTTCAACAAGACAAGACCGGCTTTTTTCGTGCCGTGGCCAGGGCGCTGGCTCCGGGTGGATCTTGTCTGACCACCTATCAGCCCAGACTGGATGCAGATGGCACCTCATCGTCTCGCGATATGATTGATGCGATCATTGAGGCATTGGGCGCGTCCGGTTTCGCGGGGATGGGCACCACTAAAATCATCAGCGGACCCACTCCGGCAATCTGTGTCAGGGGCAACAAGGGATAACGTGAGGGCAAAAATTTGATAATCCTTGCCTGGAACCGCGCACAAAAAGCCCTTCCCGACGCGACAACTGGCAAGTGACCGCTAGTGTTCCGTCTCGCAAAGCCCGTGATCTGCAAGCGTTTCGATGACGGCGCAATCAGCTATGTTGCCAGCGTCACATTTGCTGATCCGCTTTAGTTCGCGTTCCAGCCGCTGCAGTTTTGCAATCCTGTCCTGAACGTCTTTCAGATGCTGAACAGCAATGCCGTGTGCGTCATCGCACGGTTTGTCAGGATGCTGGCTCAACTCTAAGAGTCCTCGAATGTTTTCAACCGAGAAGCCTAAGTCGCGGGAATGGCGGATGAACGACAGGCGGCTCAAGCCTTCTTTGGTGTATCGGCGCTGATTCCCTTCCGAGCGTTCCGGCGAATCAATCAAACCCATCTGTTCATAGTAGCGGATCGTGGGGATTTTTACCCCGGTACGCTTTGAAAGCTGTCCGATTGAGAACATGAAAGTTACCTCTTGAAGCTATAGCTACTAGAGGGATTATATATTTTCCTTGTAGAGATCAAGGATAGCGATATGACCACCGAAACAGCCCCACACCCCGTTACACCAGAACCCGAAGGTGCCGCCTGCGGATGCTCGGGCAATCCTCGTTTTGATGGCCTTGATCCCGGTTACAAGCGCGTGTTGTGGATCGTCATCTTCATCAACGCTGCCATGTTCATCGTGGAAATGTCGGCAGGTAAGCTCGCTGGATCGCAGGCGTTGCAGGCGGATGCGCTCGATTTTCTGGGCGATGCGCTGACCTATGGTCTGAGCCTTGCTGTCATCGGAATGAGCCCAAAAGTTCGTTCGACCGCTGCTCTACTCAAAGGTTTGAGCCTGCTTTTGATGGGGTTGTGGGTTTTTGGCTCGACCCTTTACCAGATTCTTGTCTTGGGGGTCCCAAGGGCTGAAATTATGGGTCTGATCGGCCTGCTTGCCCTCGCAGCGAACCTCGCAAGTGTTCTGCTGTTGATGCGCTACAAGGACGGAGATGCGAACGTGCGGTCAGTCTGGCTGTGTTCGCGCAATGATGCCATTGGCAATGTTGCCGTCATGGTCGCCAGTTTCGCCGTGTTCCTGACCGGCTCAGCGTGGCCTGACCTGATTGTAGCAATGATCATGGCTGGTCTGTTTCTCCGCTCTGCGCAACTCATTCTCATGCAGGCATGGCAAGAGTTTCGTTCTGGCGAAGACTTGGGCGCACTGGAAAGCCACGGGCATGACCATGCTCACTGACATCGAAACTGGTGCGGTCGTGACTGGTGGAATTGCGGGCCTTTACCTCTTGGGCGCATTTGCGTGGTCCATCGCCTTTCCGGATCGTCGTGTATGGCCGCCAAAAGAGGCGACCACAGGCATCAAGATGCGGGTGTGGGTGGCAACCATCGCGATCTTTGGTGCGACCTTCCTGCTGGGGATTGTGAACTGGAACAGCTTCGGCTGGCCTGTTTCGATCAGATGGGGTGTGGGCGTTCCGCTTATCCTTGCTGGAAATGCGATTGTCTGGATAGGTGTTAGAGAAATCGGCTTTGGTGCGACAAGTGGCGAAGTCGCAGAACTGAAGACGGATGGGCTTTATGGGTATTCCCGCAACCCACAGTATGTTGCAGACATGGCGATCTTGCTGGGTTGGGCGGTGCTTTCGGCATCCGGGTGGACCTCTGTCATTGCGGGCATCGGTGACATTGTTTTGGCCGTCGCGCCGATTGCCGAAGAACCATGGTTGGAAGCAAACTACGGTAATCAGTATCGGTACTATAAGGAACGGGTGCGCCGATACCTGTGAACTACGACTGAGAGCTGCCGTTCCTTTTTGGAACTCAAATGGCAGCAAAGTCCCGCGTTGTGTCAGTTCAGGAAGAGCGCAGCGAATATCCGGTCTTGCCCGTTCACAAGAAGGCTTCAACTTTCGAAGCAGATTTTGGGGCTAGATATTGCACAGATAGGCAGAATGAAAAATTACGCGTGTAGCTGATTGCCTTGGGTCAAAGACAAAGATACGCCTTCGCGCTGCTTCAACCGTGACACCATCGCCAGCAGATTATCAGCTCGCGGGTTGCCTTTGGCGCTAAGCATCCGCATCAGGCTCTTGGGATCCTTGTCCATATCTTGGGCCAAGGCTTCGAACCCCACAGTGGCGTTGACGTAGTCACGCAGCAGCACCTTTCCGGTCTCCAGATCATCGCTGAGCATCGCCTCGATAGCTTCGCGGAACAACCCCGCCCGAAACTCAGGATCGCGCTCAGCGCGCGCTTTGATCGTATCTTTGAAGTCTTTCGTCAGGGGCATGTTATTCGCCTTTCTCTTTGCGGGCCTTGTAGTCGTCCCAATATTCTTTGGCCTGCTCGATGTCCTTCGACTGGCGCTTCTTGGTGCCGCCACACAGCAGGATCACGAGGGTATCCCCGTCTTGGCCGAAATAGACGCGGTAGCCGGGGCCGAAGGTGATGCGCCGCTCGGACACGCCTTGCCCAACTGGCTTCACATCGCCCAGATTACCCGTCTCGATCCGTGCAAGCGCCGTTCGCACCTTCAACGCCGCCGTCGTATCAAGACCATTGAACCAATCTTCAAACGGCGTTTTCCCTGCCTCTGTGACATAGACAACAAGCTTAATCATTGGATCCATTGGTGACACATACGTTACCATTTGTCAATTAGTTTTGCCCCCTCAATGCGTCAGCCCCCGGTCCATCTCGACCTCGCGCTCTTCTAGCTCTGTCTCAGCCTCTCTTCGGCGGCTTTCACTAAATTCAAGCTCGTCTCTAGTTGCGTGCGCAGCCTCCCGTAGTTCGAGCCCTCGCTCAACAAGCCGTGCAACGCAGCCACGGACGCTGTTTGCGATTGAATGAGCACTGACACGCAGGCGGCCAATCCATCCATCTGGTTCTGTATCCTGCTCGTCGAGCGTTCCTCTAACCCGCTCAATTCCTTTGCTGAGACCTCGCAGGCCGTCACCAACCGCTCGACGCAGGCGAGCAAGTCGCGTTCCAAAGCTGTCAGGGGTGTCGTCATCTAATTCTCCTCGATCTTGATGCAGGTCACTGACCTGCCGCCCAGTGTGCAGGTCCTCAGGCGTGTCTTGGTCGGGTCCAGCACCAGCCACGTCCCGTCCTCCCTGCCGATCCGCGTCAGGCCCAGTTCCGTCAGTTCTGAGCGCGTCAGTTGGACCGTCCAAAGCCAACTCGCGACCATCATCAAGGCGATCCCCGTCACGATGATCCCCGTGATGATCCAAGGTGAGAACGTCATCCAATTCTTGATCAGTTCGATCCGTTCCTCGAACAAGTTCCTGTTGTGAAACAGAAAGTGCGCTGTATCGTTCTTCATTGTATTCTGCGCGTCGTTCAACATGGTCTGCGAGGTCTGCACGAAGGCCGTCATGTGTGATGCCATCAAGTCTTCTTGTTCGGTTTGCATCTGCGTCAGCTTCATACTCAGCCGCGATTTCTGCATGTCGGGTTGTGGACCAGTTTTCATGAGTGAGGATGCCTTCCAGTTTGAACGGTTTCGTAAATTCAGGATCGCGGACACTGATTGATTTTGCGGCTTGGCGCGTGACCTCGAAGCCCGTGTCTTCAAAGAAGGCGACCATAGTTGCGCGGTCGGTGATCAGGCCCGCGTCAATCTGATCGTAGAGCGCCCCGATGATGACCTGCCGCGCCTCTGCACGCTCGGCGCTCTCACGGACAAGTTTGAAGTCACGGGCGAGGTCAGGTTCCATCGGGTCAACCCAACCGTGGGTCTTGTTCAACACGTCGCGCAATGTGCTGAACGCCGCCTCATGGCCGGGTGGTGCGATGTTCAAAGCCCTGCCCGTCGCCAACTCTAAACGGGGCGTGCAAAAGTGCAGCTCGACATTGTCTTCGTGGACATGGCGCACCCACAGGCAGTCGTATTGATCCGCCTCAAGCCCTGCAAAGGCCAGAGCCTCAAATTGCTCAATGACCTCTTGCTGAGCGTCCTCGCTGGGCTGATCGCTGTCCGCAAAGCTGATCACGCCTGCGGTGTAGCTCCACTTGTTCGCGCTGGCGTCGATCAAATCCCGCGTCCAGTCAGAGTTGCCGTGCAGCACTTCGGGCAGCGGGTGACGGATTTTGGTTTGCGGCTGGCCGTATTCATCGCAGATCAGGTTGCGGTTTTGGTCGTAGGCCAAAACTTCGCGTGCGGTCAGGTAGTCAACAGGGGCTGCACCGCCGCCTGTGCCAGACGAAAAGAACGAGATGATCATCGCAGGCGCTCGCTGTGCTGGTCGATGATCTGGGCCAACTGGCGCTCAATCGCGACAAGCCGCGCGCTGACCTTCAGGGCGTCGATCTGGCTTGCGCGGCCAGATTTGACGGCCCCGTTGATCCAGCGCGCCAATTGGTTGAGGTTGCCGCCGACGCGGGCAACGGCAACCGTCAGCGAAGGGTCAACACGCGGCACGGGCTTGCGCCGCCGCGCTTGGACCAGCCCCAAGGCCTCGCGCATCAGCGTGGCGTTGGGCAGTCCAGCCGCGTCTGCCTTGGCGACAAGCGCGGCCTTCTCCGCAACAGTGCATCGAAAGATCACAGCCTCGGAAAGGCCCTCTTTGACGCGCTCATCGCGCGTCTGGTTGGGGTTTGAAGGGGAGGCAGGCCGCCCCTCACAAGTCCCGCCGATGTAATCGGTGGGTAACCTTGCTGTTTGCTCTGTGGTCGGATCGGTTGTGGTCATATTCTGAGGCCAGCGGCTTGGATTTGCGCCTGTGTCACCAGCTTTGAGGCAAGCAAAGCTGTCACTTGCGGGGCCGTGATGTGTTTGCACATCGGGCTGCGTTCACTGACCCAACAAGCTAACCGCGCATGGTGATCGGCCTGCAACGCTACCGACTTTTCTCGGTCTTCCGCCTGCTTCTCAACATAGGCCAGCCAGCGCCGCGACTGAAACCAGTTGTCGGAAAAGCAGACCTTGGAGCGGGTGAAACCTGCGCTGTCAGTGGCGTAGGCTTGGACGGCCTGCAAAAGGTCCTTCGGTGTGATCCCTTCCTTCATGGCCTCTTCGATCTGGGCAAGGCAGGTCGCTCTGCCGCGCAATCGGTCAGGCGGATATGCTGCCAAAATCTTCTGAGCTTCATCACCCTCCGCCGCCTCGCGCTTGCGCGTAGGTGGTTCTTTCACAGGTTCAATGGTAAGGTTCGTGTCCCGATTTGAGACTACCCCCGTCTCACCGTTGAGACTTTTCCCCCGAGTTTTTGAGACGTTTCCCCCCGTCTCATTTTGAGACACAACCCCAGTGGGGCCGCTGCCCCCACCCTTCAGGCGTGCGCTTGGACCGAGGGTAATGTCCAGGTGTAGCTCATACTGATTAGACCCACGCCCGCCATCGCCGTCACCGCGAGCATGGCGGGTGATAAGACCGCAATCTTCCAAAGTGGTCATGTGACGGAACAGCGTTGCGCGGCCCATCTCGCATTCGTCCGCCAACCGCTGTGCGCTTGGGTTGCACTGGCCGGTTTCCTTGTTGTGGAAGTCCGCCAGCTGAATCAGCACGATCTTGGCGGCGGGCTTCAGGCCTTTGACATTCGCGGCCCAGATCAACGCCATGCCACTCATGACGCCACCTGACCCGCCAGAAAAGGGCTGATTGCATTAAGCATTCCACACGATTCTGCGGCTGGGTGTTGTGGAACAAAACCGGATTTCCTTGTGTCAAATTTGTGCCAATAGGAAACATGCGTTCCTGCATCGTTCTGCAAAAGGCTACATTTAACTTCAAGGCAAACACCTTTGCCTATTGCTGTTTTTACTGGGGTTCCGTATGTCCGGCGGTGGGACACCCTTCCCCAACGAAGGGCGCTTATCTGGAAGGATAGCACAAATGGCTATACATCAACCGGCAACGCGGCCGGCAAACCCGCGTTTTTCCTCTGGCCCCTGCGCCAAAATCCCCACATTCACGCTTGATAAGCTTTCGGACGCCGCCCTTGGCCGTTCGCACCGTGCCGCCATCGGCAAGGCCAAGCTCAAGGACGCGATCGAAGGCACGCGTGAGGTGCTCGGCATCCCCGCCGACTACAAAATCGGCATCGTGCCCGCCTCTGATACCGGCGCCGTAGAAATGGCCATGTGGTCGATGCTTGGCGCGCGTGGCGTTGAAATGCTGGCGTGGGAAAGCTTCGGTTCTGGCTGGGTCACCGATGTTGCCAAACAACTCAAACTCGACGCCGTAATCAAAACCGCCGACTACGGCGAACTGCCTGATCTCGCTTCGGTCGATTTTGCCAATGATGTCGTCTTTACGTGGAACGGCACCACCTCTGGCGTGCGCGTCCCGAATGGCGACTGGATCGCGGCGGATCGCGAAGGGCTGACCATCTGCGACGCCACCTCGGCGGCCTTCGCGCAGGATCTGCCTTGGGACAAGCTCGATGTGACCACCTTCTCTTGGCAAAAAGTGCTGGGCGGCGAAGCGGCCCACGGCATGCTGATCCTCAGCCCGCGCGCGGTTGAACGGCTGGAAAGCTACACCCCGCCTTGGCCCCTGCCCAAGATTTTCCGCCTTACCAAAGGTGGCAAGCTGATTGATGGCATCTTCACCGGCGCCACCATCAACACCCCCTCGATGCTCGCGGTCGAAGATTACCTCGTCGCGCTCGATTGGGCCCGCTCGGTCGGTGGCCTCAAAGGCCTGATTGGTCGCGCCAACGCCAACACCAAAGCGATTGCCGATTTCGTTGAAATGCATGATTGGATCGACTTTCTAGCGCTTGATCCGGCGACCATGTCGAACACCTCTGTGTGCCTCAAATTCACCGACGCGCGTATCAAAGACGGCGCCGCTTTCGCCAAAGCCGTTGCAAAACGCCTTGAAAACGAAGGTGTCGCGCTCGACATCGGGGCCTATCGCGATGCCCCTGCGGGCCTGCGCATCTGGTGCGGCGGCACGGTTGAAACCGCTGACGTAGCGGCGTTGATGCCTTGGCTCGAATGGGCGTTTGAGTCGGAAATCTCGGCCCAGTCCTGATCGCTATCTCACCAAGTTTCCGGGGTCGCCACAGCGCGCCCCCGAACCTTTCCCCATTTTCAAAAGGACCACACCAATGGCTCCCAAAGTACTCGTCTCCGACAAACTCAGCGAAACCGCCGTTCAGATTTTTCGCGACCGTGGCATCGAAGTTGATTTCGAACCCACCCTTGGCAAAGACAAAGACAAGCTGGCCGAAGTCATCGGCAAATACGATGGCCTCGCTATTCGCTCGGCCACCAAAGTAACCGAGAAAATCCTCGCCGCGGCCACCAACCTCAAGGTTATCGCGCGCGCCGGGATCGGAACCGATAACATCGACAAGGACGCGGCTTCCAAAAAAGGCGTGATCGTAATGAACACGCCGTTCGGCAACATGATCACCACCGCCGAACACGCCATCGCAATGATGTTCGCCGTTGCACGCCAAATCCCCGAAGCCAGCGTTTCGACCCAAGCCGGAAAATGGGAAAAATCGAAATTCATGGGGGTTGAGCTGACCAACAAGACCCTCGGTGTGATCGGTGCGGGCAACATCGGTGGCATCGTCTGTGACCGCGCTCTCGGTCTGCACATGAAGGTCGTCGCCTATGATCCGTTCTTGTCGGAAGCAAAAGCCGCGAAAATGGGCGTCGAAAAGGTCGAGCTGGACGAGCTTCTCGCACGCGCCGATTTCATCACGCTGCATGTGCCCTTCACCGAGCAGACCAAGAACATCCTCAGCCGTGAAAACCTCGCCAAGACCAAGAAGGGCGTGCGCATCATCAACTGTGCCCGTGGCGGTCTGGTTGATGAAGAAGCCCTCGCTGAACTGCTGAAATCCGGCCATGTCGCCGGGGCCGCTTTTGACGTGTTTTCCGTCGAACCCGCTACCGAAAACCCGCTTTTCGGTCTCCCGAACGTGGTCTGCACGCCCCACCTCGGCGCCGCCACCTCTGAAGCTCAGGAAAACGTCGCCCTGCAGGTGGCCGAACAGATGTCAAACTACCTGCTCACCGGTGCCGTGGAAAACGCGCTCAACATGCCTTCCGTCACGGCGGAAGAGGCCAAGCACATGGGCCCCTGGATCAAGCTGGCCGGCCATTTGGGCAGCTTCATCGGCCAGCTGACGGATGAACCGATCAAGGCAATCAACATCCTTTATGACGGTGTGGCCGCTACTATGAACCTTGATGCGCTCAACTGCGCCGGGGTGGCGGGCATCATGAAAGCCGTCAACCCGGATGTGAACATGGTTTCGGCCCCGGTCATCGCCAAGGAACGCGGCATCAAGATCTCGACCACCAGCCAAGACAAATCCGGCGCGTTTGAGGGTTACATCAAGGTGACGGTCGTGACCGACAAGCGCGAACGCTCCATCGGTGGCACCGTGTTCTCGGATGGCAAACCGCGCTTCATCCAGATCAAAGGCATCAATATCGACGCCGAAGTCGGCCAACACATGCTCTACACCACCAACAAGGACGAGCCCAACATCATCGGCACACTGGGCACGACGATGGGCGAAAACGGTGTCAACATCGCCAACTTCACCTTGGGCCGTAACCATGCCGGCGGCGACGCCATTGCGCTTCTCTATGTCGATGCGCGAGTGCCCGACGACGTGCTCGAAAAACTCCGCGCCACAGGACTTTTCCAGCAGATCAAACCGCTAGAATTCGACGTCGTCTGAACTTGAGCAAAAGCCTGCCCCGGTCCTTGGCACCGGGGCAGCGCCCCTAACTGCGCCAGCGCAGCAGCCGTTTCTCGATCTGTGAAATCACGGTCGAAACAACCACCCCCAAAAGCGACAGTATGACAACTCCGGCAAACAGCCGCTCAAGGTCATAAAGCGATCCGGCCTCCAGAATATAGGCACCAATGCCATATTCCGCTCCCAGCATCTCGGCCGCGACCAGCAGAATAATGGCAATCGCCAGCGAAATCCGTAGCCCTGAAAGTATCCCCGGCATCGCCCCCGGAAGCACGATCTTGCGCACGATTGACCACCACGACAGGCCAAAGCTCTGCCCCATGCGGATCAATCCCCGGTCCACATTGTCGACCGCGCCATAGGTCGCCACCACCGTCGGCGTGAACGTGCCAAACGCGATCAGCGCGTATTTTGAAGCCTCATCAATGCCAAACCAGATCACGAACAGCGGCAAAAGCGCGATTTTCGGAATTGGAAACAAGGCCGCGACAACCGGCACCAACCCCGAGCGGACGTAAGAGAAAAGCCCGATCAGAACCCCCACCGAAACGCCCACCATCACGCCCAGCGTCGCACCCACCAATAGCCGCGTCAGCGACGGCACAAGATGTTTGAACAGCAATCCAGACTGCCAAAGCTCCTTGAACGTAATCAGCACATCGGAAGGTTTCGGCAAGGTCAACGCGGAAATCCATCCTTGCCGTGTGCCAATCTCGGCAACGGCGATCAACAACACGAACACCACGAATCCGACCCAGCGTTTCGGGCGCGGCGCAAAGCCACCGCCGCGAAACGGAACCGGCTTTGCATCCGCCATTTCCAAATCAGACATGCGCCAGCTCCGCATCCGCCGCCCGCGCCTCATCGCGCATCAACTGCCAAAGATGCTGGCGTTTGGCCTCAAGCGCAGGATCAGCCGAGTCTCTCTCATCAAGCGGTGTATCAATTTCAACAATCTCGTGGATCGCGCCGGGGCGACGCGACAAGACAACAATCAAATGCCCCAGCCGTACCGCCTCGGCCAAATTGTGCGTGACGTACACGGCTGTAAATGGCGTGCGCGACCACAACCCAACCAGATCATCCATCAGCAATTCACGCGTCTGCGCATCCAGCGCCGACAAAGGTTCATCAAGCAGCATCACCGCCGGATTCACCGCCAGCGCCCGCGCAATGGCGACCCTTTGTTTCATACCCCCCGACAATTGCCGCGGCAGCGCACGGGCGAAATCCGTCAGATTGGTGCGCGCCAGAACATCGCCGACAATCTCGCTCACCCGCCCAGCGCCCAGCCGATGATCTTCCAGCGCCAGCGCAACATTGCCCTCGACGGTGCGCCAAGGCAGCAGCGCAAAATCCTGAAAAACATAAGTCAGCGGGTTGAGACACCCCTCGGGCACCTCGCCCAATTGCGCAACCTCGCCCCGGTCTGGCCGCTCCAACCCGCCCATCATGCGCAACAAGGTGGATTTGCCACAGCCCGACGGCCCGACAATGCACACGATCTTGCCTTCGGGAACGGCAAGTGTGATGTCGCGCAGCACCTCGGTGCCGCCATAAGCGTGGCTGACATTGCTAAGTTGGAGTTCCATGAACAGCCCCGCTTCGGACAGGCCCGACCATTACAGGCCGGCCTCACCCTTTAGCCTATTTAGCCAATCGTCTCGACATATGATGCATCGACCAGCGTCTCCATCGTCACGCCGCCATCCACCAGCCCTTCGGCCTTGAACCATTCCAGCTGATCCGACACAGATGCCATGTTCAGCGCCGCACCGGGATTAAGCCGCATCGTGCCGTTGATGATCGACGGTGCTGCCTTTTCAATCGGTCGGTCGTTGTAGACATAGTTGTGAATCAGCGCGACCATCTCATTCACGCCCTCTTCACCACCGGTCTTTTCGATCATGGCGGCGTTGTAATCATCAACACCTTTGGAATATCCGGCCAAGAAGCTTTTGGTCATCTCCGCCTCATCGCTGGCATTCTTGGCCGAGGTGAAGACGGTCGTGACCTGATAATTCGGCAGGTAATCCGATATATTGCCGATAATATGCACCGCGCCCGATCCGGCCAGCGGCTTGGCAATATGCGGCACGATCGACCACGCATCAATCTGCCCGGATTTCAGCGCACCAATCACGGCACCAACCTTTTGCAGCGGCTTGAAGGTCATATTGGCCCCCTCCGCCGCAGCCACCTTGCTGCCCATATAATGGAACGACGAACCCGCCTGCGTCATGCCGAAAGACTTGCCGTCCAGCATCTTCGGCGTGGTCAACCCGGCCTGAAACGCCGCGTCGCTCGCCAAGATCAACTGCCCGTCAATTCCCGGTTCTTCGCTCAAACTGCCCCCGATCACCTTGATCGCACCCTTATCGGCAAGCGAGATCAGCCCGCCCGAAATCGCCGTAATCGCATAGTCCACATCGCCACTGGCAATCGCCACGGCCATCGGCTGCGCCGCCTGAAAGAACTTCAGCTCAACGTCCAGCCCGGCCTCTTTGAAATAGCCCCGCACAACAGCGACGAAACTGGCTGAATGGCTGGTGAAACGAAGCGCGCCGACGGTGATCTTGCGGTTACTGGCAAGCGAAGGCGTAGCCAGCGCCGAAGCCGCAGCAGCCCCCATCAAGCCCAGCGCGTGGCGGCGGTTAAGATATGTCATGAAATTCTCCCCTTTGATCAAATGTTCTCCGTTGCGGAGTTAATCATTAATGCGGCGATTGCGGAAGGACTAAGGCCTCTTCAATGTGATTTTGAAAACGGCCCGGACGCTGCGATCAGGCGCGTCGTATATGCGTTGTGCCACGCTCCTCGGCCAGCCGAATTTGCTTTTGACGTTCGCGAAACCGCCCCTTGTCATCCTCCGAGGTCTCATCAATACAATGATGACAGCTCACGCCATCTTCATACTCCGCGCGTTGGCGGTCATCCGGCAGAATTGGCCGACGGCAAGCATGACACAGCAGATGTGGCCCTTCCACCAGCCCATGCCCCACCGACACGCGCCCATCAAAGACAAAGCATTCCCCCTCCCAGGTGCTCTTCTGCGCCGGCACCTCCTCAAGGTATTTCAGAATACCGCCTTTAAGGTGATACACATCCTCCACGCCCTGCTGCAAAAGCCAGTTGGTCGATTTCTCACAGCGGATTCCGCCAGTGCAGAACATCGCGATCCGCTTGTTGTGAAAACGGTCCTTGTTCTTCTCCCACCAAGCAGGAAAGTCGCGAAATGTGTCGGTCTCAGGGTCCACGGCCCCCTGAAACGTGCCAATCGCCACCTCATAATCGTTGCGCGTGTCAATCACCGCAACATCCGGGCTGAGGATCAGATCGTTCCAATCCTCAGGCTCAACATAATGCCCGACCGCAGCCTTTGGATCGACGTCGGGCTGCCCCATCGTCACGATCTCTTTCTTGAGCCGCACCTTCATGCGCCGAAACGGCTGCTCTGCCGCCGGGCTGTCCTTCCAGACGATATCGCCAAAACCCGGCAAGGTCTGAATATGCGTCAGAACCGCATCAAGCCCCGGCTTGGTCCCCGCAATCGTGCCATTGATCCCCTCGCGCGCCAAAAGCAGAGATCCGGTAATGCCATTGGCGTTACACAGCTCTTGAAGCGGCCCTTGCACAGCAGCGGGATCATCAATACGAGCGAAATGATAAAGAGCGCGACAAGTAAACATACGGCGCGATTTACGCCCAAACCCCCAACCTGACAAGAGCCACACTCGCGACCGGTTGACCTCGCCCAACCTTACGGCCAGTCTCAGTTGAATGCGTGAGAGGAGAACACCATGAGCGACGCCCTGATTGTGATCGACGTGCAAAATGATTTCTGCCCCGGCGGCGCGCTGGCCGTGCGCGATGGCGATCAGATCATTTCCGGCATCAATCAACGCATGGCCGACGCCGGAACCGTCGTGCTGACGCAGGATTGGCACCCGGCCGGGCACGCCTCATTCGCATCCACACACGCCGGAAAATCTCCCTATGATCTTGTCGAAATGCCCTATGGGCCGCAGGTGCTCTGGCCCGATCATTGCGTCCAAGGTTCAAAGGGTGCCCAGTTTCACCCAAACCTGAAAACCGATCCGGCGGCGCTGATCCTGCGCAAGGGCATGACCCCCGAAATTGACAGCTACTCGGCATTTTTTGAAAATGACCACCAAACCCCAACAGGGCTTGAAGGCTGGCTCAGAACCCGTGGTATTACCCACCTCACACTCGCCGGTCTCGCCACCGATTTCTGCGTGCAATATTCGGCCCTCGACGCCCGAAAACTGGGCTTTGAAGTTGTGGTCGAAACCAGCCTGTGCCGCGCCATCGATCTTGACGGCTCGCTCAACGCCGCCGAAACGGCCATGCGAAACGCGGGCATAACCTTACGCTGAGGGCCTCCCAAAGCTTTTGGCAAAGCGATTGTTTCTCGCATTTTTCCGCAAATAAATTGCCAATATTTTAACTTCTGCATCGCTAGAACAGTGTGATTTCCCCCACCGGAGGAGAGCACGCCTAGATGCTTGTCGGAATACTGGAATCAGATCGCCGTCTTGCGGAGTTTGAACGCCGCAACAGCCCACCTGGGCTGCTGCGAAGCTATGCGCGCGGGCGGCTGAAGCATTTCCTGGTCCGCCAAGTCCTCATGGTGGTGGTCACGGCACTGCTGATCAACCTGGTTTCGCCCTTGGCTGGCTTCGCCGCCGCCCTTCTGGTGCTCACTGGCGAAGCGATTGATTGCCTCTTCCTCTTGAGCATAGAGGCCTTGCTCGCAAGAGGCACGCCGCTGCGCCGCCTCGTCCTTTTCTCGACCGTAACCGCCACGCTCCAAGCCGCCTCAATTGCGTTCGGAGTCGTTTTGGCCTGGCATATGTCGCCCGACCAAGTCGCATCAGGATTTGCAATGGCCTTTTTGATGGCAGCGGTGATCAACGCTGGTATGGTGCTGCCCTACAACCGGCCCGCCACCATCGCGCGGTTTGGCGTCTACGGCCTGACGGGGATTGCCCTGATCCTTGACGCGATCTTGTTGCAACCCGGCCTTCACCCCAAGGCCGCCGCTGATTTGGCCGCGATGACAGTCATGGCGTATCCAAGTTACCTTTTCATCCATCACATCGTGCAAACGCTTCACACCCGCCAACGCAAAAACCACGAACTTCTCGTCTATAGCCGGGATTTGGCACAGGCCAATCGCGACCTCGAAGCCCGCCAGAAAGAGGCGCGGCGCCTCTCTCTGGTGGCCAAACATGCCAATGACAGCGTCATCATTACGGATGCCCAGAGACGCATTCTCTGGGTCAACGATGCTTTTACCCGCCTCTCAGGATACACGCTGGACGAGATCCGGGGGCACGATCCCTCTGATTTCACCAACACTCCGGAAACTTCTGCAAAAGCGTCGCAGGAAATCGCCAGCGCAATCAGTGAAGGCCGCCCGCTCCGCACCCAGATCCTCAATCAAGCCAAGGACGGGCGACACTTCTGGGTTGGCACCAATATCGTGCCGCTTCTGGACGACGCGGGCAATGTCGATGTGGTAATCGCGATCGAACGCGACATCACCGACATCAAGAAACACGAGGCCGAACTGGCCCGCGCCATGGCCGCCAGCGAAGCCGCAGCAGAAGCCAAGGCGCGTTTTCTAGCCACGATGAGCCATGAAATCCGCACCCCGATGAATGGCATCATCGGCATGGCCGATCTTCTGGCTGATGCCGGGCTAAGCCCCGAGAATCGGCAATATGTGAACACTATCCGGCGCTCGGGCGAAGCCTTGCTGACGATCATCAACGACGTTCTCGATTTCTCGAAATTGCAATCGGGCACGCCCACGCTGCATTCGGTGGCCTTCGACGCAAAGGGGCTTCTTGACGATGCAATCACGCTTCTGTCGCAAGAGGCCCGCAAGAAACAGCTCACCGTTGATGTGACAACCCAGGGCGATCTGCCCAAAAAGGTGCTGGGGGATGATGGCCGCCTGCGTCAGATCCTCGTCAATATCATTGGCAATGCCATCAAGTTTACCGAGACCGGCGGCATCTCGGTCACCCTGTCATGCGAGACGGGAAGTGACGCCCACGCCCTCGGTCTGACCATCACCGTGCGCGACAGCGGCATTGGCATCCCCGCAGACAGGCTCGACCAGGTGTTCGATGAATTCGCCCAGTCCGACAGCGCCACCACCCGACAGTTTGGCGGCACCGGGCTTGGCCTGCCGATCTCGCGCCTGCTGGCGCGCGAGATGGGGGGCGATATCACGGCTCAGTCCACCCCGGGCAAAGGCTCGACCTTCACCATCAAGGTCACCCTTGCCACAATCGCCCCCGATTGCGCCGACACGCCCAACGACAGCCACGCACTTGCTGGCAAGGTGGTGCTGGTGGCCGAGGACAATCAGACCAACCGCCTGCTCCTGCGCAAATACCTCAAGGATCAGCAGATCACCTTGCTTTTTGCCCGCAATGGCGTCGAAGCGGTCGAGATGGTGCGCACCCACACCCCTGATATCGTGCTGATGGATATGTCCATGCCCGAGATGGACGGCCTTACCGCCACCCGCCAGATCCGCGCCACCCCCGGCCCACAGCCGCAGATCGTTGCGCTCACCGCCAATGCCTTTGCCAGCGACAAGGCCGCCTGCCTCGACGCCGGCATGGACGGTTTCCTCTCCAAGCCCCTGCGCAAGCCCGTGCTCCTGCATGTGCTGGCCGCGCGCGCCCGCGCCGCAGGCGCATTTTCGCAGCGCAATCCGCCTCCACCTTCGACTGCGACGACACCACCTTTGTGATTAGCAATGGAGCGTCCTTGCGATCTGTCGTAAAACAGGCCCAACAACCGCCAAGAAGGGCTTTGACCATTGGATATTGCGACCCGCGTCTGGAACCACAAATGGAAGATCGACCCCATCGTGCGGTCGCTCATCGACAATGATTTCTACAAACTCCTGATGTGCCAATCGGTGTTTCACAACAAGCCCGACACCCAGGTCACCTTCTCGCTGATCAACCGCACCAAATCCATCCGACTTGCCGAAATCATCGACGAAGGCGAGTTGCGCGAGCAGCTTGACCACATCCGCTCGCTCTCGCTCTCACGCGGCGAATCCACCTTCCTGCGCGGCAACACCTTCTATGGCAAACGCCAGATGTTCCGCCCGGATTTCATGGAGTGGTTCGAACAACTCCGCCTTCCCGACTACCACCTTGAAAAGCGCGATGGCCAATATGAACTCACCTTTGAGGGCAAATGGCACGAGGTCATGCTCTGGGAAATCCCCGCCCTCGCCGTCCTGATGGAGCTGCGCGGCCGCACCGTCCTCGACGGTATGCGCCGGTTCGAGCTGCAAGTGCTCTACGCCCGCGCCATGACCAAACTCTGGGAAAAAGTCGAACGCCTGCGCCCGCTCGAAAAACTCCGCATCGCCGATTTCGGCACCCGTCGGCGTCATTCCTACCTCTGGCAGGACCGCTGCGTGCAAGCGATGATCGAAGGCTTGGGCGAAAAATTCGTCGGCACCTCCAACTGCCACATCGCCATGAAGCGCGATATCGAGGCGATCGGCACCAACGCCCACGAACTCCCCATGGTCTATTCCGCGCTGGCCGAGGATGACGCCGCGCTGGCCAAGGCCCCCTATGACGTGCTGGCCGATTGGCACAAGGAACACGAGGGCAACCTGCGCATCATCCTGCCCGACACCTACGGCACCCAAGGCTTCCTTGACCGCGCCCCCGACTGGCTCACCCAATGGACCGGGATCCGCATCGACTCCGGCGATCCCGCCACCGCCGCCGAAGTTGCAATCAACTGGTGGAAATCACGCGGCGAAGACCCCCGCGAAAAGCTGATCATCTTTTCCGATGGGCTGGATGTCGAAAAAATCGCCACCCTGCATCAGCAATTCTTGGGCCGCGTCAAAATCTCCTTCGGCTGGGGCACGCTGCTCACCAACGACTTCCGCGGATTGACGCCGGATGACGCACTGGCCCCCTTCTCGCTGGTCTGCAAAGCCGTCTCGGCCAACGGCAACCCCACGGTCAAACTCTCCGACAACCCCAACAAGGCGATGGGCCCGGCGGATGAAATCGAGCGCTACAAGCGGGTGTTCGGGGTGGGGGAACAGGAGCGGATGGAGGTTGTGGTTTAAGATGCGTCCATTGACGCGCTGCGGATGTTGACGTTGACGTTGGACGCGTCTATAGATGGTTCTTGAAAGGAGAATCATCATGAGCGCGGGTTATTCAGGCAATGACGTACAAGCATTTCTCGACTACTTGGCCGACAAGGGATTGGGAAAGGTTGGAACAATGCGTGCCCGCAGAATTGCCGTGGGCCGAGTCATGGAAGCCATAGGCGAGGAAGATTTTTCAGATGTTCGGAAAATTGACCTCGACAACATCATGCAGCGGTTTGCTAACTTGGAAGGCGCAAAATTTACCCCTGATAGCCTTCGCACCTACAAATCCAGAGTGTCGACTGCAGTCGCAGATTTTCTTCGCTATAAAGAAGACCCAACAGGTTTTAAGATAACTAGTCAGCGAACCACTAAAAAGACTGCTGCAAGTGATACCGCAGTGCCTGTTCAACCCAAGCCCATTTTTGGGAAAAATAACACTGTTGACGCTGGTCAAATCAATAATTCAAACGGGATTGACGTCTTAGAACTACCGATCCCAATACGCCCAGACGTGATTGTTCGTATAGTTGGTTTGCCCCACGACCTGAAGGCTGGCGAGGCCCAAAAAATAGCAAACGTCATCAATGCGATGACAATGATTGAGGAATAGGCGCTCCCCTCCACAAGGAGTTTGCCTCCGAGCATGGCTCGGGAACCGCGGCGCTGCTGGGACTGGGGTCCAAACCCAGATACCCAGCAGCCCACTAAACCAACTTTGACAGAAACTTCGCTGCAATTCAAAATAAATAAACGAGCGTTAGGCGGGCATTCTGCGCACCTAAAACTGTAGATTGATGGGCGAACGGCCCATCCTACAACCTCCCCCGCAACTTCTTCACCTCTCCCCGCACCTTCTTCGCCTTCAAACGCCGCTCCTTCGACCCCCGCGTTGGTTTCGTCGGCACCCGCCGTTTGGGCTTGACCAGCGCCGCGCGGATCAACTCGACCAGACGCTCCCGCGCGATCTCTCTATTGCGCGCCTGACTCCGGGTCTCCTCGGCGAAAATCACAATCGCACCCTCTTTGGTCCAGCGTCGCCCCGCCAGCCGACGCAGCCGCGCCTTCACCGGGCCGGGCAGATTGGGCGAGCGGTCGGCCTCAAACCGCAGCTCGACCGCCGTTGACACTTTGTTAACGTTCTGACCGCCCGGACCGGATGAGCGGGTGAAACTTTCCGTTAACTCCCAGTCTTCGATTAGGATTTCATCAGTAATTCTTAACGACATTTCTCATTTCCAACGGCAGCCGCGAGTCAGACGCATGTCAGCCGGGAGTCACCCCCACATTTTGCGCCCCAGGGCCAAACATTACCCCACCGTGCGCCCCATCTCCACCAAACAACGAAAAGGGCCGTTTCGGCGAGGAAACGGCCCTTCGAGAATTAAGGAGGTGCTACGGTTAGGTCTCACCAATTTGGGGTCTCTCAAGACCCGAGGTCTGCCTCAGGTCTGCGTCTCCCAAACTGTTCCGACGCGTTTCTCCATGATCTCTTTAGACACAAGAGCACCTCCTTTCATTTGTTTCGCCTACCCTCAGCTTGGCATGAGGAGAGCAGATGTCAAACAAAATCATGTGGTCCGTGCCCCAAGAGTCCCCACGATGATGCGGAACGGCACAAGTGCGATTAAAGAAATGGCAAGTTTGACCATCCAGTCGGCCACCGCAAGACTGACCCAAAGCGGCGCCTCTGGTCCCACCAATAGGAACGGGGCAGGCCCCCAAGCCCAATTGATCGCCGCATCTGCGTTCGCGCCGAAAAGCGTCACCGAAGCGGAAAATGCAATGCTGAAAAACAACGCCGTATCCAGCGCCGAGCCGATGAACGTCGACACCAGCGGCGCGCGCCACCATGCGCCCCCACGGAACCGATGAAACACCGCAATATCAGTCAGTTGCGCCGCCAGAAACGCGATGCCCGAAGCGACGGCTACCCGCAGCGGCACAGCGGCATATTCATACCCGTCGCCCTGCAACATGATCTGCGATCCGATCAGCGAACAGATCACACCGGTGACAAACCCCGCCACCACCACCCGCCGCGCCGGTCCGGGGCCATAGACGCGGTTCATCACATCCGTCACCAGGAAGGCCAACGGATAGGTAAACGCCCCCCAGGTCAGCAGCCCATCAAGCAGCAGAAATTGAACAAGAATATTCGAAACCACCACGATGGCGGCCATGGCAAGAATGCCGGGAAGGTGTTTCATAGTCATGAATATAGCCCGTTTTTAACATGGTTGCGGCGACATGGCTCCCTCTTGGGAACGCGCCGCATCTACCCTGCTCAGTCCGTCTTGGCAAGAGGCGCGGGAAGCGCGTATTCCACAAACTCGGTGCGTTGGAAGAAGCGATAATTGTCATCCGAAATCATCGTGAGACGAATGCGCCCCTGCCCGTCACGCCAGGCCGCGATACCTTCGAGGTTATCGTGCCGTGCCGTGCCGGTAACCAGATGTTCACGTTCATCGTATACACTCGCCTCCGAGATCGCAAAACTGCGCACGCGACTACGGAAACCAACACCGGCAAAATCACGTTCGAGCAAATACAACCGCCCGTCAGGCCCGAAATCGGCACCTACGGGAAGAAAATGCCCCCGCCGCGGGATGACAAGTTTCTTGTCCCAGGTGCCGTTGCGAAAACGGTATAGCGGGAATGGTCGCGTCATCTTGCCCGAGCGTTCGGGCAGCGTATAGAGCCAGCCGCGCCTGTCGATGGCGAGGGCTTCAAGAGAGGAGTTGCCTTGCATGTGCTTGAAATCCGGATGGCGGGGCAGCCGTCTGGCGCGTCCGTCCGGGTTGGGATATGCCCAGACCCGATGCACCCCCTCAAACGAGACGAAGCTGCGCCCGTCGTCGCGAATGGCCAGCCCTTCGGGATCATTCCGCGCCCCGGTCAGGCGTTTCCCATCCGGGTCGAGCAGCGGGTGAATCGCTCCGGCGCGGACCGCTGTGATCACCCCTGCACGGCGTTGCAATCGCCCGTCGACACGAAAACCGCGGTCGGAAATCGCCGTGAACCGGGTGCCATCCCGTGAAAGCTCAAGCCCCGAGAACCCGCCGAATGCCGGGTCGTTCAGCCGCCATGTGAAAGACCCCAGATAGGCCGCGTCTGCACGTTCCTGCCGGGCCTGCCCAGCAAGGCCAACCCCCAGAGCGAGCACCGCGCCTAGCGCGAGCGCAAGACGTCGACGCATTGGCTGGGCAGATCAGAAAGCACCAGTTCACGGCGCTTCTTGGGCTTGTAATTTGGGTCGGGCGGCGGCGGGTTGAGAATGTTGTTCACCCATTCCTGTGCCTCATTACAGCCATCCCCTGCCGGCGGATCGGCCTGATTGACACAGCCGCGCATCCCCCTGGGGCATTTCAGACGAACATGGAAATGGTAATGATGCCCCCACCATGGCCGGATCTTGCTCAGCCATTTGCGATTGCCCTTGGCCCATTTGCACATATCAACCTTGGCCCCCGGAAAGACAAAAATCCGCGCCACCCGGGGGTCCGAAGCGGCCGCCTTGAGAATCTCGCGGTGCTGGTTGCTCCAATCCCCGTTGGTATAGGCGCCTTTGGACCGGCGCATCGAGATCGATGAAAGCTTCTCACGCTCGCCACTCGACAGATCAAGCCGTTTGGGCGGCAGCATCCAGATGTCGACGTCCAGCCCGATCTGATGGCTACGATGCCCGGTCAACATCGGCCCGCCCCGAGGTTGCGAGATATCACCAATATAGAGCCCCTTCCAGCCCGGTTGCCGCGCAGCAAAAGCGGACAGGGTGCGAATGTAGTCAATGGTTTCCGGGTGGCCCCAGTTGCGGTTGCGCGAAAGCCGCATTGCCTGCCAGGTCGGGCCGGTTTCGGGCAAACGAACGGCCCCGGCGATACAGCCTTTGGCATAGCTGCCATGCGGCGCAGATTTTTGCGCAGAGCCCAAGCGTTTGGCTCCGAAAAGCTGTTTGGCCTGCTTTTCCGCCGCGATGGCCGGAAACGCGATGGTAAGGCTCAGAAGTATGGCGGTTAGGTAACGGACCATTTGGCGTGCTCTCCCTCGGGTTTGACCCATATTAGCAGGATCAGCCCGACAAGAAACAGCCCTGCAATCGGCATAATCCCGATTCGCTGGCTTCCGCTTATGTCCGAAACCACGGCGATCAGAGCAGGCGCGAGGAAGGTGGTGGCCTTGCCCGACAACGCATATAGGCCGAATGCCTCGGTCATACGTTTGGGGTTCGATTGCCACACGACCATGGTGCGGCTGGCCGATTGCAGCGCGCCTCCCGCCGCCCCGATCAACCCGCCACAGACGAAAAAGGCAATATCGGGCAATTGTGATTCGGGCCCAACCGCCATGCCAAAGACACTCTCGCGCGAGATGAGGATGATAGCGATCGACGTGGCGACCAACACAAGAATACAGGTGATAATCACCGGCTTGGGGCCAAAGGCACGATCAGCCTTGCCACCGATCCAGGCAAAAAGCGCCCCGGCAAGCGCGCCAATGATGCCGAAAATACCGATTTTCATGATCGGCCAGTTGAGCACACCCGAAGCGTAAATGCCGCCGAACGTGTAAACCCCGTTGAGCGCATCGCGATAGAGCATTGATGATCCAAGATAGGTCAGCAGGCTGGGATGACGCGGCAACGCCCTGAGTGTTCCGCCAAGGTCTTTCATCGCCTTGCCGAACTTGTAACGCTCATGCAGCGGATCTTTTACGTCCCGCACCCAGAGGAAGAACGGGATCATAAACACAACGTACCAGACCGCCGTCAGCGGCCCCACAGCGCGGGTATCGGCACCCGTGGCCGGATCAAGACCAAGAACGGGTTCGATCCCCAGCATGGTGCGCCCGTCTCCGCCCGCCTGAAACAGCAACAGCATAATGGCCAATGCCACCACACCGCCAATATAGCCAAAGGCCCAGCCAGAGCCTGAAATCTTGCCGATCTCCTGCTTGTTGCCCAGCGTCGGCAGCATCGCATTGGTGAAAATGGTGGCAAACTCCATCCCGATCAGACCGACACCAAACAGAATCAGCGTGCGAACCACGCTGAATTGCTCGGGCGCGGTATACCAAAGCGCGCCCGAGCCCAGCACATAGAGTGCCGAGAACAGCCACACCCATGGCATCTTGCGTCCCGTGCTGTCGGCAAAGGCCCCCAGGATCGGCGCCATGACGGCAATCAGTATGCCCGAAACAGTCAGCCCATATCCCCAATACGCTTGAGCCTGCGCCTTGGCCAAGGAAAGCTCCATGCCCTGAGCGACCAGGGTTTCGCGAACCGTCTCGGCGAAATAGGGGCCGAAAATAAAGGTGAGTACCAAAGTGTTGTAGGGCTGGCTCGCCCAATCAAAAAACCACCAGCCCCAAATGCGCTTTCGCGCGGAAACCATCCGCATTTCCCACTCCCCATTTGCAAGGCTCAGTTAGACAGACTTAAGGATTTGCTGGCAAGGATTAGATTCACCGGGTTCAAGGCGGCACCCTTGCCCTTTCGCGGCCCCGCGCTTACGTGTTGGGCGCACAACAATACCAAGCAAGGGAAGCGAAACATGATGGCACTCTACGGGCCCTTGGCGCTCATTCTCACGGTCGCCTTCTATATCCTTCTGGCCCATATCATCATGAGCTGGCTGATCAATTTTCAGGTCTTGAACCTGAATCAGCCCTTCGTGGCACAGCTCTGGTATGGGCTGAACAAGCTTCTTGAACCGATCTACCAGCCGATCCGCAATATCCTGCCGGATACGCGCCCGCTCGATCTGGCACCTCTTGTGGTGTTCATCATCATCATCTCCCTGAGAGATTTCATCCTGCCTGCCATCCTATTCGGCTGATCGGACCTTGTTCGCGTTTTGTTAAAATGTGATTGTGCCTCCAAGAGCAGAAAAGCCAATCACAGGACAACCATGCAAAGCGCTGCCACGCTGCTGAGCGACATATTCGGATTCGATGCCTTTCGTCCCGGCCAGGAAGATATTGTCGAGGCCGTGGCCACGGGCCGCAACGTGCTCGCGATCATGCCTACGGGCGGCGGAAAATCCCTGTGTTTCCAATTGCCGGCCTTGCTGCGCGATGGCGTTACCGTGGTGATTTCACCACTGATTGCACTGATGCGCGATCAGGTGCGCTTCCTTCGCGAAGCCGGGGTCGAGGCCGGCGCGCTTACCTCGGGCAACACTCCTGAAGAGACGGATGCCGTCTGGCAGGCGCTGGAGGAAGGGCGGCTCAAACTGCTCTACATCGCGCCCGAGCGGCTGGCGGCGGGGTCAGCCATGGGCATGTTGCGGCGCATCGGCGTTGGGCTGATCGCGGTCGACGAAGCCCATTGCGTCAGCCAGTGGGGCCACGATTTTCGTCCCGATTATCTGCGTATCGGCGAATTGCGTCGTGCTTTGGATGTGCCGTTGGCCGCCTTCACTGCAACCGCCGATGCCGAAACCCGAGACGAGATTGTCGCGCGGCTGTTTGGTGGCCATCCGCCCGAGGTGTTTTTGCACGGCTTCGACCGGCCCAACATCCATCTTGCATTTGCCGCCAAGAACAGTCCACGCAAGCAAATTCTCGAGTTCGCCGCCGCGCGCAAGGGCCAATCCGGCATCGTTTATTGCGGCACCCGTGCCAAGACCGAAGGTCTGGCCCAAGCGTTGCGCGAGGCGGGGCACAATGCTTGCCACTATCATGGCGGGATGGAGGCCGATGACCGGCGCCAGGTTGAGCATCGCTTCAATACCGAAGACGAGTTGATCGTCGTTGCCACAGTGGCTTTTGGCATGGGCGTCGACAAACCCGACATCCGCTGGGTCGCCCATGCCGATCTGCCCAAAAGCATCGAAGCCTATTACCAAGAGATCGGCCGTTCAGGCCGCGACGGGGCGCCCGCCGAAACCCTCACGCTCTATGGCCCCGACGATATTCGCCTGCGCCGCAGCCAGATCGACGAAGGCCTTGCCCCGCCCGAGCGGCGGGTGGCGGACCATGGGCGGCTGAACGCGCTTTTGGGGCTGGCCGAAGCTCAGGATTGTCGACGCAAGGCGCTGCTTGGCTATTTCGGGGAACCCACCGAAAATTGCGGTAACTGCGATGTTTGCGACAATCCGGTGGAAGTGTTTGACGGCACCCAAGCTGTGCGCAAGGCGCTCTCGGCGATCCTGCGCACCGGCGAATGGTTTGGTGCCGGGCATTTGATTGATATTCTGACCGGCAATACAACCGACAAGGTGCGCGCCCGCGGCCATGATGACCTACCGACTTTCGGTGTCGGCAAGGAGTATTCGCGCGCACAATGGCAGGCAATCTTCCTCCAGATCATGGGCCACGACCTTTGCCGTCCTGATCCCGAGCGCCACGGCGCCTTGAAGATGACCGAGGCCGCACACCCGATCCTGAGGGGTGACGAAAGCATTATACTGCGCAAGGACGCAGTGAAATCCCCACCCGGGCGCGTTGCGGTCAAGGCCTTGGTGTCAGACGAAGATGCGCCGCTTCTGTCGGCGCTCAAAGCCAAACGCCGCGCGCTGGCCGAGACACAATCTGTTCCCGCCTATATCATTTTCAATGACCGCACGCTGATCGAAATGGCCGAGCGGCGGCCCACGACGCTCGACGAAATGGCCCATATCTCGGGCGTGGGCGCGAAGAAGCTCGAACGCTATGGCGCTGCCTTTCTCGAGGTGATCGCGGGCGAGGTCTTGCCGGTTCATCCCAGCCGCCGCAAGCTGGCCGGGCGTGACGCGGGCGATGTGTTTGACCGATTGTTGAAGGTGCAGGCTGATCTTGCACGCGGCGAAGCGGGCACACAAAAGCCGATGAGTTGTTCCGCGTCCCTGCTGGCCAAGGTCGCCGAAATGCGCCCCAAGGACAGCGGTGCGATAACGCGACTTCTGGGCGAACGCCGCGCAGAACGATTTGGCGAGGCATTTCTGGAAGTCTTGCGAGACGTAGGATAGCGACAGAACGATGCGCCGAATGCGCGCTCTGCGAGGTGGATTAAAATGCTGATTGTTGTGTCACCGGCCAAACGGCTGAACGAAAACCCAGAGGCGAAATTCGCTCTGACCGAGCCAATGTTTCAACACGAAGCACAAAAACTTGCCGCCACGGCGCGCGGGCTTTCGCAGGCCGAGATCGGCAAGTTGATGGGGATCAGCACCGCACTTTCCAAGCTGAATTATCATAGGTATCGCGATTTTGGCACCATGGAACGCGGCGCAGCGGCGCTGATGTTTGACGGCGACACCTATGCGGGTCTTGAGGCCAAGTCGCTGGACGAAGCCGAAATGGCATGGGCGGCAGAACACCTGCGCATCCTGTCGGGGATGTATGGCCTGCTGCGTCCGACCGATGCGATTGAGCCCCACCGGATGGAAATGGGCAGCAGGCTGAAGAACCGAAGGGGCAAGAACCTCTACGCGTTCTGGGGCGACCGGATTGCGCAGGCGTTAAACGATCAGGGTGTCGAGACAGGTGCAGATACGTTGATCAATTGCGCCAGCGAAGAGTATTTCAATGCTGTGGATCGCGACGCCCTGAAGCTGAGGGTGATCACCCCGGTTTTTCAGGAAATGCGCGGTGGAACGCCCAAAATCGTAAGCTTCTTTGCCAAGAAAGCGCGCGGCGCGATGGCACGGTTCATCATCCAGAACCGATTGATGGACCCGCAGCAGATCAAAACTTTCGACACTGGCGGATACGGTTTCCGCCCAGACTTGAGCGAGGGCGACCGCTGGGTATTTCTCAGAGATGAGGAGGCAGCGGGTTAAAACGCGCCGCACTCATCGCACAGCCGTGGTCGGCCCATCATCCTTGGCAATTGGGCGCGCCTCTTTGGGGCAATGCTCGCCGATCGCCGCGAAAATCTCGGCCTTGCGCAGTGGCTTTGTCAGGTACTGATCCAGCCCGGCGGCAAGAATGCCGTCTTTGTCACTGTCCATCGCATGTGCAGTCAACGCCACAATAGGCACATGTGTCCCAAGCTGCGCTTCCAGCGCGCGGATTTCACCCGTAGCTTCCTTGCCGTCCATCTTGGGCATCGAGATATCCATGAAAATCAGGTCGGGTTGATAGGATTGGAAAAGCGCGACAGCTTCCAATCCATTTGCTGCGAATTGCAGGTCGATATCGAGCGTCTTGACCATTTTTTGGAAAACCAACCGATTGGTTTTATTGTCTTCGGCGGCAAGCACGCGCATCGCACGCATAAGCGAGGCACCCTGTTGGGTTTCGCTTTGATCTTGTTCGCCTCTGTCGATGGAAGGCCGCGCAGCCAGCTCCTCTAGCCGGGCGAAAAGCTCACGCCGAGGCGTGGGTTTTTGCAGCACCGCCTGAACATGTTTGATAGCCGCATTCTTTTCCGCTGCCGCCGGGTTGGAAGAAAGCATCAGGATCGGGGCTTCGCATCCTAGCGCGCGCAGTTTCGTGGCCAGTTCCAACCCATCCATCCTTGGCATGTTGTGATCCGTCACGATCAGGTCAAACCCATCCCCAAGATGCCGCAAAGCTTCAGCGCCGCTGGTCACGCACAGGGGTATCAGACCAAGCGCTTCAAGCTGCCTGCCCAGGATCGTGCGGTTTGTTTCAAGGTCATCGACCACCAGAACCCGGCGCATCGTCGCGGGAAGCATTGGCGCCTTTGGTGTGTCGACCTCGGCGGCGTCCAGCGCAATCTTGAAACCAAAGCTCGATCCAACCCCAGCTTCGCTATCGACCCAGATTTCCCCTCCCATCAACTTGATCAGCTTTTCGCTGATAGCAAGCCCAAGCCCGGTACCTTCGAACTGCCGGTTGCGTTCATCTTCAACTTGATTGAACTCCCCGAAAATAAGACCGACCTTTTCCTCAGAGATGCCGATGCCTGTATCCTCGACCGCGATATGCAGCTGGGTTTGCGCCGAATTTTCCTTCTGAAAACCGACAATTCGCACCAGAATATGCCCTTTCAGCGTAAACTTCACAGCGTTGCCGATCAGATTGGTCAGAATTTGACGGATGCGCCCCCGATCGCCGACAAAAACGGTGGGCAAGAACAGATCGAAATCAATCAGCAGATCAATTCCCTTTTCGCGTGCAGTTGTTTGAAGCAGCATGATGATCTCATGTATCGTGCGTTCCAGATCGAAAGGTTCGGCACGCAACTCCAACTTTTCGGCCTCGATCTTGGAGTAATCCAGAATATCGTTAATGATGACGAGAAGCGCCTCGCCCGAATTCTTGATCGTTTCGACATAGAGCTTCTGTTCGTCGTCAAGGGCGGTGTCCTGCATCAACTCGGCCATCCCGACCACACCGTTCATCGGCGTGCGGATCTCGTGGCTCATATTGGCAAGGAACGAGGATTTGGCGCGGCTCGCCGCTTCGGCCTTTTCGCGGGCCTTTCTCAGTTCGGCCTCATAGCGCATCGTATCCGAGATATTATGCGCCAATGAGACAACATCTCCACCATGGCCGCGCTGATCGATCAGCTTGATGTATTCGCCGTTCCAAAGCCGCTGAACCGTGGTGTCAGGGGCCGGATTATGCCAGCGTTCAAGCATCATTTCGCGCCACTGCACCGGTGACATCTCGCCGATATCGAATATACCCTCTTCGGTGATCAATTGAAGAATGCGCGTATAGGTGACGCCGGGCCTCACCTCTTCCAGACCCTCAAAAACCGCGAGATACGCCATATTTGCCGCGATCAGGCGGCTGTCAGGGTCAAAAAAAGCAAAACCGTCCTGAATCGCCTGAATCGAAAGCCACAAACGACGCTCGGCCACCTCGATCTTCTGGTGCGCCACTTCAATCTTTTGATGCGCAACGGTAAGATCGGATTTAACCTTCTCGTTCTCATCACGCACTGTCTGAACCTGTGCGCGGGTTTCGACAATTTCGTCCGACAGCTTGCGCGCGTGATGTCCAAGTTTGCGGTTGGCGGCAAAAAGTTCGGCCTGCTTCTGTTCAAGCAGACGTTCCGCGGCCAGCCGCATCCTACGCTCTTCCGAAAGTTTGGTGGCAAGGTTCATGCACGCCCTCCAACGACCCGCTGGCAACGCCCGCAACCTTGAGGGATTGTGGTGAACATTCGCTTAAAAACTCATAGGTGTCAGTCAGGTTTTTCAGACGCGCGTGTGTGTTGCCATGTCGGCACGGCCATGCCACCATCTTCACATTGATCAAGGAGGATTCCATGCGCCGTATTTTTGCCGCTCTCACCCTCGTTTTCGGATTGGCTTTGCCTGCATTTTCTCAAGACTATTTGCCTGATCGTCGCTTGGTAGTGTCCAAGGACGTCGATTTTTACGGTTCAGATCTGCAAGCGCTGTTCGATACCGATCTGCGTTCGTGTCAAAACGCCTGCCTCAGCGATTCCAATTGCCGGGCATATACGTTCAACGAACGCTCAAAAGCCTGTTTCCCGAAATCCGGCGTAACCGAGAAGCAGCCCTATGAAGGCGCAAGTTCTGCTGAGGTTCTTTTGCTTGATCCGGCGATTGCCCAGATCGCCAGCGCACGCGCGGCCGAGCTTGATGCCTTTCTGCCCAATCGCGACCTGACAAACGCTCTCAGACAGGCGCAGCAAATCGGGCCGTTGCATCCGGGTGGTCAATATACGCTCGACACCCTCCTCAATGCGGCCCAGGATCGCCGTAACGTCAACGATTTCCTCAACGCGATGCGTTGGACAGGGGCGGCTGTGGCGGCCAGTGATCGCAGCGATCTATGGGTTGAATATGCCCGCCTGTCACTGGCAATTGAAACCAACAAATCAAGCGAAAAACGCAAGTATGCCAGCCGCGCAATGGAGGCTGCGGTAAACGGGTATTTACGCGCGCTGAGTGATCCACAGCGGGTAAATGCGCTTTCGGTGATGGCGGATGCATTGGAACGTCAGAAACGCGGGCGCAACATGATTCCGGCTCTGCGTCTGGCCGAACGTATCCAGCCGCGCGAAGAACTGACCGCAAGACTCGACAAGGCGATTGCGAAATATGGCTTTCGGATCACTGAACATGAAGTGGAAAGCGACAAGGCCGACCCGCGGGTTTGCGCAGAATTTTCCGAGCAACTGGTCAAAACCGGCGTGGATTACGCGCCGTATACCCAATTGCCGGATCAACGCATGTCTGTCGAGGTGGAAGGCAATCGCATCTGCATCGGCGGGGCCGAACACGGGCAACGCTATGTCATCACTTTCCGCGAAGGGCTCCCGGCGCAGAACGGTGAGAAGCTGACCAAGGACACCGAGCTTCGCTTTTACGTCCGCGACCGGTCGCCCAGTGTGAATTTCGCGGGCCGCGCCTATGTGCTGCCCAAGGCCGCCGACGCCGCTATCCCGGTGCAATCGGTCAACCTGACCGAAGTGGATCTCAAGCTGCGCCGGGTGTCTGACCGCAATATCGTGCGTTCGATCCAGGAGCAGTATTTCGGAAAGCGGATGTCCTATTACGCTGAACGCGAGTTCAACGGCGACGTAGGTGAAGAGGTCTGGCGGGGCAAGGGTGAGCTCAAGAGCACGCTCAACCGTGATATGACCACACGCCTGCCAATGGGCGATCTGATCAAGGATCTCGCACCGGGGGTCTATGCGCTGTCCGCCTCTATCCCGGGCGAAGACGAATATGACGATGCGGGTGCAACGCAATGGTTCATCCTGACCGATCTGGGCCTGACCACGATGAGCGGCGCCGACGGGCTGCATGTGTTTGTCCGTTCACTTGCCTCGGCCGAAGCGCGCGACGGCGTCAAGGCAACGCTGCTGTCGCGCTCCAACCGTGTGCTCGGAACGGCGATGACCGATGCACAGGGGTATGCGCGGTTCGAAGGCGGGCTAATGCGCGGCTCAAACGGTGCTGAACCCGCGCTTATCATGGTCGAACAGGGCGCGTCTGACATGGCGTTTCTGTCGCTCACCGATCCGGCGTTTGACCTGTCGGACAGAGGCGTGGAAGGGCGCGCACCAGCCGGGCCGATTGACGTATTTCTGACCACTGATCGCGGAGCCTATCGGGCAGGCGAGGTGATCAACGCAACCGTTCTGGCACGTGATGGCGTCGCTGAGGCGATTGATGATTTACCTCTTACTGCGATCCTGACACGGCCCGATGGCGTGGAGTACGCGCGCCATTTCTCTGACAAGGGCGCGGCCGGGGGCCACGTGTTCTCGATGCCGGTGGGATCGACAGTGCCGCGCGGAGCATGGCGACTGGATATCAAAGCCGATGTCGACGCGCCCGCGCTGGCCAGCATGACCGTTTTAGTCGAGGATTTCCTGCCCGAGCGAATTGATTTCGAACTCGCCTTGCCCGAAGGCCCGATCTATCCGGGCCAAGACACCTCATTGACCGTTCAGGCGAACTACCTTTTTGGCGCGCCGGGGGGTGATCTACCGGTCGAGGGTGATTCCATCCTGCGCGCAAAGCGCAGCCTTGACGCATGGCCTGGCTATCTCTTTGGGCGTCACGACAGCAGTGCAACGCCGCGCCGCGGCTACTTCCAGGGTGAACGCACCGGCACTGATGGCCAAGCCACCATCGCCGTCACCCTGCCGGTGGCACCTGTTTCGGATCGCCCGCTTGAACTCGACGTAATAACCCGTGTTTCCGAAGGATCGGGCCGCCCGGTCGAGCGGCGGCTCACCCGTGATATATCCCCCGCGGGTGCCGTGATCGGGATCAAGCCATTGTTCGAGGACGTGGTCGAGGAAGGCGGCGATGCGCGCTTTCAACTGATCGCGCTCGGGGCCGACCTGAAGCCTGCGAAGATGCAGGTGAAATGGACGCTTAATCGGGTCTATCGCCGCTATCAATGGTATCAGGAATACGGCGACTGGAATTGGGAAGTCATCACCACCCGCAAGAAGGTTTCTGACGGCACGGCCATGCTTGGCGACGACCCTATCGAGGTATCTGGCGCGGTGGACTGGGGCTCTTACGAGTTGGTGGTCGAGCGGCAGGATGGCGAATACGTCTCAAGCTCGACCGACTTCTATGCCGGATGGTATGTGCCTGCCGATACGGCTAGCACACCGGACATGCTTGAACTGTCACTCGACAAGCCGGGCTATATCAGCGGCGATACCGCGAAGTTACGGCTCGTGCCACGCTATGCGGGCACTGCGCTTGTTACTGTGATGTCAAACCGGCTGATCACGATGAAAGCCGTGGAAGTCACCAAGGGCGAAAACCTGATCCCGCTCGATGTTACTGATGAATGGGGGGCGGGTGCCTATGTCACTGCGTCGGTCATCCGGCCAATGGACGTGGCAGCGGGGCAAAACCCGGCGCGTTCGATGGGCCTCAGCTATGCCAAGATCGATCCGGGCGCAAAACAGCTCAAGGTGACAATGGAGGCACCCGAGAAATCAGCGCCGCGTGGTCTTTTGCAGGCGGCGGTGAAGGTTGATGGCATTGGCGAAGGCCAGACAGCCTATGTCACCGTTGCGGCCGTGGATGTGGGTATTCTCAATCTCACAGGGTTTGAAAGCCCCGACCCGTCCGCACATTACTTTGGCCAACGGCGGCTGGGTATGGATATCCGCGATGTCTATGGTCGGTTGATCGACGGAATGAACGGCGCCATGGGTGCCGTGCGTTCGGGCGGGGATTCCGCCGCTGACGCAGGCACCCAGTCACCACCGCCCACCGAGGAATTGGTGGCGTTCTTTAGCGGGCCGGTCATGGTCGGCCCGGATGGGCGCGCCGAAGTGGCGTTTGATATTCCCGAGTTCAACGGCACCGTGCGGCTTATGGCCGTGGCCTGGAGCAAAGGCGCGGTCGGACAGGCCGAGGCGGATGTTCTGGTGCGCGATCCCGTGGTGGTCACCGCAAGCCTGCCGCGTTACCTCGCGCCTGGCGATACCTCGCGCTTGTTGCTTGAAATCGTGCATGCCGATGGCCCCTCGGGCCGGATGGGGCTGGATGTGAGCGCCATTGGCGTGATGCTGGCGGGCAATGTGCCCTCGGGCGTGACCCTTGGAGACAAGGAAAAAGCCAACTTCAGAATTCCTCTAGTGGCAGGCGATGTGGGAGATCACACGATCCGCATTGCATTGACCACGCCGGATGGGAAGCAACTGACCAAGACGCTCATCATGCCTGTGCGGCTGAACGACCCGGAAGTCGCAATCACCCGGCGGTTTGAACTGGCTGCGGGTGACACCTTCACGCTCGATCAAAACGTCTTTGCCGGTATGCGGCAAGGCACCGGTTCAGCCGTTGTTTCTGCCGGACCGTTGGCCAAACTTGACGCGCCCGGTCTTCTGAGCGCGCTGGATCGCTACCCCTATGGCTGCACAGAACAGGTGACCTCGGTGGCGATGCCTCTGTTGTATTTCGGGCCTGTTGCCAAGGCGCTGGGGCTCGGCGCACATGACAAGGTGCAGGAACGTATCGATCAAGCCATCGAGCGCGTGCTTGCCCGGCAGTCCAGCAACGGCTCTTTTGGCCTGTGGTATCCCGAAAGCGGCGATCTGTGGCTCGATGCCTATGTCTCGGACTTCCTGAGCCGGGCGCGGGCTGAGGGCTATGACGTACCGCAACTGGCATTCCGGCTGGCGATGGACAACCTGCGCAACAAGGTGAATTACGCGCCCGATTTCGATGAGGGAGGCGGCGAATTGGCCTATGCCTTGTTGGTTCTCGCACGTGAAGGCGCGGCGGCAATGGCGGATCTGCGCTATTACGCCGATGAAAAAGCCGAAGCGTTCAGCACCCCTCTTGGAGTCGCGCAAGTGGCCGCAGCATTGGCGATGTATGGCGATCAGACCCGCGCCGACCGGATGTTTGCCCGGGCGGGACGGATGATCGCGGCGCAATCTCCGAAGGAAGATCAGGTCTGGCGCGCCGATTACGGCACCCATCTGCGCGATGCGGCGGGAGTTCTGACCCTTGCGGTGGAAGCGGGCAGCAATGCGGTCGACCGCGAAGCACTGGCCTCTCGTGTCGGTGCTGCGCAGGGTCGGCGATCAACCCAGGAAAGCGTCTGGACACTTTTGGCGGCACGCGCGCTGGTGCAAGATCCGTCAATTGCCGGGCTGACCCTGAACGGCGCGCCTGTGACTGGGCCTCTGGTCAAGCTACTGGAGGAAGATACTATGGGCGCGGGCATGGCCATTCGTAACGAGAGCGGACACCAGACCGATGTGACGCTGACGACCTTCGGCGTTCCCGAAGTGGCACCACCCGCAGATGGCTATGGCTATCGGATTGATCGCTTCTACTACACGATGAACGGCGAGCAGGTTGACGTGCTGGCACCCAAGGTTGGTGAGCGGTATGTCGCCGTTTTGCGGGTGACACCGTTTGAGAAGGGGGAAGCCCGGCTGATCGTGGATGATCCGCTACCCGCCGGGTTTGAGATCGACAATCCGAACCTGTTGCGTTCAGGTGATATTCGCGCGCTCGACTGGCTAAAGCCGGTAGAAGCAAACCATGCCGAATTCCGCTCGGATCGGTTTATTGCGGCTCTCGACTGGCGTCAGGACAAGCCGTTTCAGCTTGCCTATATCGTGAGGGCAGTTTCGCCGGGCGAATACCATCATCCGGCGGCACAGGTTGAAGACATGTATCGCCCACAATACCGCGCACAGACAGGCACGGGGCGGCTGAGCGTCGCTGAATGAAGGCCTGGCCGTTCATAGCTGTGGCTGTCCTGCTGTTTGCCGGGGCAGCCGCGCGGGATGGTTTGGACCATTGGGTCGCGGCGGCCGAATTGCCGCCGCTCCTTTCTGAAACCTCGGTCGAGATGCGCGGGCGGAATGGCGATCTGCTGCGTGTCTACACGCTGCGCGACGGACGCTGGCGCCTGGGAGCAAACGTGGCACAGGTCGACCGGCGCTATCTCGATATGCTGATTGCGTATGAAGACAAGCGGTTTCGCCAACATGGTGGAGTCGATGGCTGGGCGATGAGCCGCGCGGTGGCGCAGGCGCTGTGGAACGGCAAGGTTGTCTCGGGTGGCTCGACCCTCACCATGCAAGTGGCACGACTCTTGGAGGATAGCGGCACCGGGCGGATGAGAGGCAAGCTGCGGCAAATGCGGCTGGCCATGGCGCTGGAACGCAAACTTTCCAAGGATGAAATCCTCGCTTTATATCTGACGCATGCGCCCTTTGGCGGAAACCTTGAAGGGGTGCGCGCAGCAACGTTATCGTGGTTTGGCAAGGAACCCACGCGATTGACCCCGGCGCAGGCCGCCTTGTTGGTGGCATTGCCGCAATCGCCCGAGGCACGACGCCCCGACCGAGACTGGAAAGCAGCGCAGAACGCGCGCAATCGCGTTCTTGAACGAATGGCCAAGGCCGGGGTGATCGGTGCGGAAGCCTATGAAACGGCAACGCACGAGCCGGTGCCGATGGCGCGCCTGCCCTTTCCATCATTGGCGCCGCATTTGACCGACCGCGCCCGCGCCGAAGCGCCTTTGGCCACACGCCACGACCTCACGCTCGATACCGGCTTGCAAGATTCGCTCGAAGAATTGGCGCGCGAAAGCCTGCGCGACCTGCCCGGACAGGTTTCGATCGCGATGATGGTTGTGGATCACCGAAGCGGGGAGGTCTTGGCCTCGGTCGGATCGGCCAGCTATGGCAGCCGCGACGCGCGACGCGGATTTATCGACATGACGCGGGCCTTGCGCTCACCAGGGTCAACGCTGAAACCGCTTATCTATGCCATGGCGTTCGATCAGGGGTTAGCGCATCCGGAAACCGTAATAGACGACAGGCCAGTGGCCTTTGGCAGCTATGCACCACAAAATTTCGATGGCGGCTTTCGCGGTGAACTCAGGGTGCGCGAGGCACTGCAATTGTCGCTGAATATTCCCGTGGTGATGCTGATGGACGAGATCGGCCCGGCCCGGTTCATGGCAAGTCTACGTCGCGCAGGCGCGCGCCCCGCCCTTCCCGGGGGCAAGCCGGGGTTGGCGGTGGCATTGGGCGGCGTGGGACTCACAATGCAGGATCTGGTTCAGCTCTATGCAGGGCTGGCACGCGGTGGGCAAGCGATTGATCTGAGGTGGAAATCTGACAGCGAGCAAACCGAAGGCCAGCACATCGTAAGCCGGGCTGCGGCGTGGCAGGTGGGGCATATCCTCGCCGGGCTGACCCCGCCGGGGGGCAAGAGCGAAGGCAAGCTGGCCTTCAAGACCGGCACGTCTTATGGCCATCGCGATGCTTGGGCGGTGGGGTTTGATGGTGGTCATGTGGCCGCCGTCTGGATCGGGCGGGCCGATGGAACGCCGGTGCCTGGCGCGTTTGGCGGCGATCTGGCTGCACCGATTTTGACCGAAGTTTTCCAACGGGTAAGACCCGAGCTCGAACCTTTGGCGACGCCGCCGCCAGAGACCCTTTTGGTCGCAAACGCCCAGTTGCCACAACCCTTGCAGCGGTTTCGTGGGCGAAGTGCAGTCTTCAAAGCTGCAACGGACGCACCCGTTCTGGCCTTTCCACCCGATGGTGCGCGCCTGCCTTTGGAGGCGGATATGCCGCTGGTTGTGAAAATCCGCGACGGGGTGCCGCCGTTTTCGATTCTGGCCGATGGCGCACCTTTGATCACGGGCGCACATGGACGCGAGATCGTCCTGCCGTGGAGCGGCAAGGGCTTTGTCAAGCTTGCGGTGATCGACGCGCGCGGACGGGCCGCGCGCGCCGAAATCCAGGTGGATTAGAGCGCCTCAATCGCCAAAGCGATGCCCTGACCGCCGCCGATACACATGGTGATCAGGGCTTTCTTCCCGCCGATACGCTCAAGCTCGTAAAGCGCCTTGATCGTGATGAGTGCGCCGGTCGCGCCCACCGGATGGCCCAGCGCGATGGCTCCGCCATTGGGGTTCACCACGGCCGGGTCGAGGCCAAGCCCCATGTTGACGGCAAGCGCTTGCGCGGCGAAAGCCTCATTGGACTCGATCACGTCAAAATCTTCTGCTTTCAAGCCCGTACGCTCAAGCAGTTTCTGGACCGCAGGCACTGGACCGATACCCATCACTTCGGGGCGCACACCGGCATGAGCGTAGCCCAGGACGCGGGCGCGTGGCTTCAACCCGGCTTTTTCAGCCGCATCCGCCCGCGCAAGAACCAGCGCTGCGGCGCCATCGTTGATACCGGAGGCATTGCCCGCTGTGACAGTGCCATCCTTCTGGAACACCGCGCGCAGACCGGCCAGCGCCTCGGCAGTGGTTGCCTTGGGGTGTTCATCGGTGTCAAAGGCCACCATATCGCGCTTGACCTTGACCTCGACAGGCACGATCTGATCCTTGAAACGGCCTTCCGAAATTGCCCGCGCGGCACGGGTCTGGCTTTCCAGCGCGAAGGCATCCTGCGCGGCGCGGGTGACGCCATGTTCGGCCGCAACATTCTCGGCAGTGACGCCCATATGCCCGGTGCCGAAAGGACAGTTTAACGCGCCGAGCATCATGTCCAACGTCTTGATATCGCCCATCTTCTGACCCCAGCGCTGAGCCGGAACGATGTAGGGTGAACGGCTCATGTTTTCGGCGCCGCCAGCCAGGCCGAAGTCGGCGTCACCCAGCATCAGCGACTGCACCACCGAAACGATAGCCTGCGCGCCGGAGCCACAAAGCCGGTTCACGTTCATCGCGGGCGTCGTATCGGGAATACCTGCGTCCATCGCCGCGACGCGAGAAATATACATGTCGCGCGGCTCCGTATTGATCACATGGCCGAAAACCACATGGCCAATCTGTCCACCTTCGACGCCGGAACGCGCCATCGCCTCTTTCGCAGCGATCGCGCCCAGTTGTGAAGGCGGTGTGCCAGCAAGCGCGCCGCCGAATGTGCCAATTGCGGTGCGCGCACCGTCGAGAATTACAATATCTGTCATGCAGCTTGCCCCATCTTGATGAATTTTTACTTAACCGATCTTATGCTGCGTGCGCTGCGGAGAAAAGAGGCATAGCGGGCATTGTTCTGCGGCATTGAACGCCCTGGCAATGTGGCATGCGATTGAAGGCGTGTCACCCGCTCAACGAGGCGGAGACGACGCTGGTGGCGGCTTCTGCCAAAGACGTGCGGATCGGTTAACTTTTGCGGTTCGGCTGGTTTGCTCGGGGGGTGACTCTTAGCTGCCGACTTGGCTGTTTTCCGGCTGCCGTGTGAAAAGGCGGATTTGTGCGGGTCCGGGGCGTTGACACAAGGCGCGCCGCGCAAAGGATATGTTCATTCTGATGGGTTTGGGGGCGCGCCGGGAGGGCAGGACCGGGGCGCTGCCCCGGACCCCGGGATATTTCCGGTCAGAGGAAGCGGGGGCGCAGGGCGTTATCAGGGGTCAAGCGGCAGGCGGCCATTGTCGCTCAGCACCCAGGCGCGCGGGCAGGTTATGGCGGCGGCGGTGAGCGGGCGTCCCCAGCCCGCGCCGCTGTCGAGATTGATGCGATTGCCATAGTGTCGCGGCAGTTCGACGGCGGTGTGGCCATGAACCACCAGCCAATCGAACGGCTCGGAATGCGACAGGAAGGGTTCGCGGATCCAGATCAGTTCTTCCTCGGTCTGTTGGTCGAGTGGTTTGTCGGGAAGAATGCCCGCGTGGACGAAGAGCATGTTCCCCTCGACGTGATAGAGCGGACGCGCGGACAGGAAATCGACATGGGCTTGGGGGATGGCGGAACGGGCGGCTTTCAGCAAGGCGTGGCCGTGCAGGCGCATCGGGTCAACCCCGTAGGACAGCAGTGTGGCCGGGCCGCCCATCGCCTCGTGCAACCAACTGCGCCCGGAGCGCACGAGCGGGTTCATCAGCTGACCATTTTCGAGGAAGTCGAGCATCATTTGATCATGATTGCCGCGCAGCACGATCCAGTCGCGCCCCTGTTCAATGCCGTTCATCAACGTGTCGATCACCGCGGCGCTGTCTGGTCCGCGATCGACCAGATCGCCCAGCACCACGACGCGGGCCGAAGCACCGCCATCCGCTTCGATTCGGGTGAGGGCATCAAGCAGCATTTCGTGCTGCCCGTGGATATCGCCAATGGCGTAGATCGTGTCAGACATTGTTTCAGTTCGGTCCAGATTGACGGGCAGTGAAAACCGCCCCGGAAGGCCAAGCCATACCAGACGATCCTGGTCGGGTCGACAAGTGCCATTTCGCAGAGCGGATGAAAGCACTTCGGCATGAATGCGCCCGACTATGAGCGTGCGCAATGCCTTGATTTTCACCAACGAAGGACATCGGCCGAGATCAGCCTGCCAGATGGGCGACGGCGACAGGATGCAAACGAACGGTGGGCGATCTACCCGCCGCGAGTGCGAGCCTGGAGCCTGGCATCAATCCAGGTTGTTGATCGTCGTCCCCAGTCCTATCACGGTTCCCACGAGCCCCATGATCGTGCGCGCAGCGGTGATCGGGCTTTCGGTTGCCAGCACCGTATCGCGTGGATTGATCTCGAACTTGCGGGCGGCAAAGAGGCCATCGGCGCCGGTGAGATCGAAGGTAAAGACCACCTGTTGCATCTCTGGTCCCTTGCCATCGGAGCGCAGTTGTCGCGTCGTATAGTCGCGAAGCACCAGAACACCCTTGGGGTTGGCCCGGCTATCGGAAAGCCCGCCGATGATCGACATCGCTTCAAGCGCGCTGATTTGTTCTTTTTCAAAATAGATCAGCTCTTCCTTGCCGGTGGCACCGAAGGCTGTGAAATAACGGTCGTCCTCCTGCACGAGCACCTTGTCATTGCCGCGCACCACAACGTTTTTCGAGGCGTTGGCAAACAGATCGTCGGCGCGCACCTCGTAGGTCTTGCCATCGCGGATCAGGCGCACCAGCGGATTGCGCAAAGAAGACGAGATTCCGCCCCCTTGGGCAATCAGGCTTAGAATGGTGACATCGCGCCCTTCCAGCGGATAGGTGCCGGGTTTGGCCACGCCGCTAACCAGATCGGCCGAATTACTCTGACCCGAGCGGTGAATCACTTGCACCTGCACATCCGGGGAGATCGGTTCCAGCGTCTCTTCGATCTTGGCGCGAGCGGCATCGGGAGACATACCGCGCACTTCGATGTTCTCGGCATAGGGCACAAAAATCTTGCCAGTGGGCGAAACCACAAGCCCATCCATCCGCACCGTTCTCTGTTGCGGGCTTGTCAGCAGCGAGTTTTCCTGACTGTCCCAGATTATCAGGTCGATATGATCACCGGTGCGAATGATATTGCCCGCGGGACCACGGCCGCCGCCGGGCCATTGGTAGCTGCCGCGCCAACCGGTGGCCGGCCATTTGTGCAAGGCTGCGACATTGTCGCGGGTTACTTGCACGACCTGAAAGGAGGGCGTTTCGGAGTCTTTTTCCTTGAGGATCTCATTGACCATTCCTGCACCGCGCGGCAGCGAGCAGGCAGCGAGGAAAAGCAGAGCTGCGAACACACAAAGGTGTTTCATCGAATATCGCACTGGACCCCCCCGGTCACCAATATCAGGTATTGCGAATTGTATTACAGGCTATATGCGGTGATACATAGCCTCAAACGTCAACAACAGTGAAGGATTTTCTATTGACGTTGCCAATGTGCAAGACCGGCACGGTTCTCATTCTCGGCGCCAGCGGGAAGCTGGGGAAAATGCTGAGGCGTCATTGGCGGATCGCAGCTCCCAAAGGCGTGACAGTGAATTGGCAATACAGGGAAAACCCGACTGAAGGCGGTTGGCGCTGGTCTCCGGGCGAGCCGACGCAAGGGGTGTTGCCGCAAGTCGATGCGATTGTGGCGCTTTGGGGGGTGACACCCGGGCAGGGGGCGGATCTGGCCAAAAACCGCTCACTCGCGCTGGAAGCGATGGCGTTGGCAGAGACGCTTGGCGCTGGTCGGGTTCTGCACTGCTCATCGGCGGCAGTCTATTCACCCGGACCTGATTCTTTGGACGAAACCCAGGCGGGGGGCGCCATCAACGCCTATGGTGCGGCCAAGTTGGAGATGGAAGCGGCGCTGGCGCGATGGACGCGCGCGCATCCGGATGGGCCGGCAAGCTGCGCCATGCGGATCGCCAACGTGGTGGGGGCGGACAGCCTGTTTGGCGCCATGGCGCGGGGCGACGGGGCAATTACGCTGGACCGGTTTGCCAATGGCGAAGGGCCGTGGCGCAGCTATGTTTCGGTGGCAGCACTGGCGCGGTCGATCGAGGCCCTGCTGGGGTGTGGCGCGGCGGAATTTCCGCAGATCGTAAATGTCGCCGCGCCCACGCCTGTGGCGATGGAGGCGCTGGCGCGGGCGGCGGGCCGTGACGTCGACTGGCGTGAGGCGCCAGAGGGGGCGGCACCGATGGTGGCGCTGAATACGGCGCGTCTGTCGCGGCTGGTGAGGCTGCCGAGCGAAACTGCCGAGGACATGATCGCAGGGTGGCACAGGCTGAGAGAGGCGACGCCGTGAGCTTTGATAAACGTCTGATGGATATCGTGCTGGCGCTTGTGCTGAGCGTTCTGCTGTCGCCCTTGATTGTCTGTGCGGCGCTGTTGATCCTGATACGCGAGGGGCGGCCGATTTTTTATGTGGCCGAGCGGATGAAAGCACCGGGGCAGCCGTTCAACCTTTGGAAATTCCGCACCATGCGTAGCGCGGCACAAAACAGTGGCGTTTCGGGTGGCGACAAAGCCGACCGGATCACCGACACCGGCCGTTTCATGCGCCGCACGCGGCTGGACGAGGTACCGCAGCTTTGGAATATCCTGCGCGGCGATATCAGTTTTGTCGGCCCGCGCCCGCCGCTGCGCCGGTATGTCGAGCAATTCCCCGAACTATACGCCGAAGTATTGAAAACGCGACCGGGGGTGACCGGGCTGGCGACGCTGGCGTTTCACCGCACTGAAGAGCGGCTTTTGGCGGCGTGCTCTACAGCCGAGGAGACCGAAGCCGTTTATACGCGCCGCTGTGTGCCAGCCAAGGCGCGGCTTGATCTGATCTATGCGCATAATCGCAACCTTTGCTTTGATCTCAAGCTGATGGTGGCGACAGTGTTTCGCCGGGTGTCGCTGCATCGCCGCCGCTGAGACGCGGGCGGGTGCCCGGGCTGTGACAAGCGTCTACTTGCCAGAATGGCAAGGCTCGTGCAGCATGACTCTATGCTATTTGCATTCATTCCATGGAGAAATTTATGATGAATACCGGTTTCAAATCAGTCATGACAGCCGTGACGGCCAGCGTTTTTCTGACGCTGAGCCCCCTGCCCCTACACGCCGACATGCAAGCCCATATTGGTCCGCTCAATGAGCTTGTCGAGCTTGGTCAGGATGGCGCGTGGACGCTGGAGGACAAAGGCGGCTGGTTCACGATGACCAATGCCAGTGATCCCGGCGCGATCAAATATTACTGGATGGGGGTGCCTGACTCGCAAGGGCCTGACTATGGTGTGTCGCTTAACGTGGTGGCGCAGAGCGATGGCAATGAGAAGCCGTCTTTTGCGGGGTTGATTTTTAACTATCGGGCCAACGATCGCTATATGGGCGTGACGATTGGCACCGATGGTGGCGGTTATCTTTTTATTCGCACGCCCGATGGTTTCAAGACCCATCGCGCCGAGAAGGCAACGGCCCGCAACGATGGCTCTGACATAATCCGTGCGCATGTCAGCGACAACAACAAGGTGCGCTTTGAACTGAATGGAGAGACGATGTACACCATCGACGGTCCCGATGGGTTTTCCCCAAAACTTGGGGTCATGGCGATCGGGCAGGGAATGTTTGGCTTTACCGGGTTCACGGTTTTCTAAGACGGCAACGCGATACGTGAGTGATGACAAAACCGCTCCCGATGGGGGCGGTTTTGTTGTTTAGCGCCGCGGTTGAGCGGGGCATTTTCTAACGCGACATGCGGCGTTCGGCGATGCGGGCCATGATTGAGGCGCCGACCGGCAGCAATTCGGGGTCGAGAAAAAAGCTGGGATTGTGCAACCCGGTGGTGCCGGAATGGCCGACGCGGCAGTAGGCACCGGGGATCGCCTTGAGCATATCGGCGAAGTCTTCGGAGCCTGTGGCGGGTTGGTCGGTGTCGGAGGTGTTTTCCTTGCCGACGATGTCGGCGGCGGCCTCAAGATAAGCGTCTGACAGCTCGGCATCGTTGATCAGCACGTCGAAAATATTGCGCAGGTCGATGCGGATCTCGACGCCATAGGCCTTGGCGAAGCCATCACAGAGTTCGCGCAAGCGGGTTTCAGCAATTTCGCAGACCTCATCCTTGAAATAGCGGATTGTTCCGGCCAGCGTCGCGGTATCGGGCACGATGTTATAGGCAGAGCCGGAATGCAGTTGTGTCACCGACAGAACGCAGGAATCGAGCGGGGCAATATTGCGTGACAAGATGGTTTGCAGGCTGCTGACCAGGGCCGAGGCGATGACCAGCGGATCGCGCGATTGCTGGGGCATGGCGGCGTGGCTGCCCTTGCCCTGGATGGTAATGTCAAAGAATGACGCACCGGCCATGGCCGTGCCTTTGCAGATGCCCACCTTACCGGGTTCACCGTTGGGTGAATTGTGCATGCCATAGACTTCGTCACAAGGGAAACGCTCAAACAAACCGTCGGCGATCATGCCGCGCGCGCCGCCCAGCCCCTCTTCGGCGGGCTGAAAGATCAGCACGGCGGTGCCCGCAAAATCGCGGGTTTCGGCGAGATGTTTGGCAGCCCCCAGCAGCATGGTTGTGTGGCTGTCATGGCCGCAGGCGTGCATCACGCCCGGATTGGTCGAGGCATAGGGCAGATTGGTTTCCTCGTGAATCGGCAGCGCATCCATGTCGGCGCGCAGGCCAATGCGGCGGGTGCCGTCGTGCTTGCCCTTGATCAGCGCGACAACGCCGGTTTCCGCGATGCCGGTGTGGACCTCGTCAACGCCATATTCCTTGAGTTTATCCGCCACGATGGCGGCAGTGCGCTTTTCCTGAAAGCCAATTTCAGGATGGGCGTGCAGATCTTTGAAGATCGCTGTCAACTCGTCCGTGCTTGCGGCGATGATGGGGAGAATGGCCATGGTGTTGTGTCCTTGAATTGCCCCTATTGTCAGGGCGGGCGGCGAAAAATGTGCGTCTTGGCAATCGTCCGGTGGATGCGCGCCCAAGACCTGCGTTCATATTGCATGACGATTGCCCAGTCGCAAACCGGCAAGCCCATGCGCCGTGGTTCGCAAATATCGTATTCGGGAAACCGCGAAAGTCAGGGCGGGTGTATTGCACCAAGGGGCATTTGCATTGTGTAGTGCCTGCAAGGAATTGTGCAACCGTGCGGCGCAGGATGTCGCCGGGTCGAAACTGGCCCGCGCAATCTGCCCAAACTGAGGACAACACAAAATGGATCCGCTTGCCCTGCCCGGTCTGAAGGCCCCTGCCAGCATCTCGATCGACACTTGGGGGATGGCCCATATCCGGGCCGAAAACCAACAAGATGCGTTCTTTGTGCAGGGGTTCAATGCGGTGCGCGACCGGCTTTGGCAGATTGATCTCTGGCGCAAGCGGGGCCTGGGCCTTTTGGCGGCTGACTTTGGCCCGGGATACCTGATGCAGGATCGCGCGGCGCGGCTGTTTCTCTATCGTGGCGATATGGCGGCGGAATGGGCCGCCTATGGCCCGGATTCCGAGATGATCTGCACCGCCTTCGTCGCCGGAATCAATGCCGGGATTGATCAGGTGATGGCTGGGGTCTTGCCGTTGCCCCCGGAATTTACCGAGTTGGGCACCCGCCCGGCGCATTGGCAACCCGAGGATGTGGTGCGTATCCGCACGCATTGCCTGTCGCGCAATGCGACGTCGGAAATGGCGCGTGCCAAGGTGCATCGGCTGGCTGATCCTGAGGTTGATCTGTTGCGGGTGCCGCTGTCGCCTTCAGTGCCCGAGGATGAGTGGGAATTGTCCAGCGCGGTTGACCTGCCGGATGATGCGCTGGCGGTTTATGAATTGGCCACCGCGCCCGTCACCTTTGAGGCCGAACGGTTGGCTGCGACACTGGAAGACGCCGAGCTGTGGTCGGGCGTGGATGCGCGCAAGACCGTGCAACGCGTTGCGCCGCCGACGATGGAGGGATCGAACAACTGGTGCATCGCGCCGACGATGACCACGACGGGGCGTGCGATCATGGCGAGCGATCCGCACCGCGCCCATGGTGCGCCGTCGCTGCGCTATATGGTGCATCTGAGCGCGCCGGGCATGGATCTTATTGGCGCGGGCGAACCATCGTCGCCGGGGATCATGGCGGGGCACAATGGGCAGGCCGCCTTTGGCATGACGATTTTCTGCGCCGATCAGGAAGATGTCATGGTTTACGCAATCGCGCCGGACGATCCGAACTTGTATCGCTATGGAAGCGGTTTCGAGGCAATGGAGCGGATCGAAGAGGTGTTTTCGGTCAAGGACCATGACGATCAACGATTGGAGTTGTTGTTCACGCGGCACGGGCCGGTTGTCTATCGCGATGCGGCCGCGCAGGTGGCGCTGGCGGTGCGCACGGTGTTTACCGATCCGGGAACGGCGCCATATATGTGTTCGCTCAAATCCATGCGCGCCCAGACGATGCCTGCGTTTCGCAAAGCGTTGGAAACCTGGGGCGCGCCATCTGCCAGTCTGGTCTACGGCGATGTGACCGGAGATATCTGCTGGCAGCCCGCCGCCTATGTGCCGCGCAGGACCGGCTGGCGTGGTTTGACGCCGGTGAGCGGGGATGGTCGGTTTGAATGGCAAGGGCATCTCTGTGCCGCTGACTTGCCCGCGATTGTTAATCCGGAGAGCGGTTTCGTGCATTCCGCGAACGAAATGAACGTGCCGGACGGATGGGACCATGACGGGATGCCGATCGGTTTTGAATGGTATCAGGACGGGCGGGCGGATCGCATCGCCGAGGTAATTTCTGCCGGGGAGACAACGGATGTCGCGGGCAGTTGCGCGTTGCAGACTGACAGCTATTCGGCGCTTGGCGCGCGGCTGGTGGCTTTGGTGCCGGATGACGCGCCGACACCGGCGCGCGATTTGCTGCGTGAATGGGATGGGCGGGCAGAAGCAGGATCGGCGGGCGCGCTTTTGTATGAGGTCTGGTTATCGAGCCATCTGCGCCCCGCTTTGTTGAGCCGGGTCGCGGGTGACGGTGCGCTGCGCAGTCTTCTTGTTCCCGGCAATATCGCAACGGTAGTCCGTCTGTTGGAGGGCGCGCACCCAGAGCTTGCCGCGCGGGCGGGGCTTGGCGACAGCGCCGAGCGCGCGGCGTTTCTAAGTGAAACGCTTGGCCGCGCGTGGGACGATACCTGTAAGCGGTTTGGAACTGACCCTGCGCGCTGGCGGTGGGGCGATCTTCACAAGGGTTGGTTCGATCACGCGCTGAGCCCGGTACGGCCGGGCTATGACGTGGGGCCGTTTGACAAGGGTGGCAGCAGCACGACCGTGATGCTGGCGCATTACGAGGCCAGCGATTACCGCGTGCGGGTCGGGGCGTCGGTGCGCATGGTGGTCGATGTGGGCGCATGGGACAACAGTGTCTGGATCAATGCGCCCGGACAGTCGGGCATTCCCGGTGATCCGCATTACGCCGATCTGGCCCCGATATGGGCCAGAGGCGAATATGTGCCAATGCTCTATAGCGCGGCGGCGGTGGACGGCGCGACACAAGAACGGCTGGAACTGCGCCCGCTTTAGGCGCGCGCAAGTGCTGTGGTGATCCTGTCACCCCCCCTCTCGCCTTTATGTCAGCCGGTTTTCAGGGGGCGCAGCAAGAGCGGGCCATAAAGCACTGCAAAGCCGCCGTAGGCGCCTATCCAGGCAAGCCCTGCAAGCGCATAGAGGATGTTTGCCTGCATTGGCCAGACGCCCGCCAAAAGTCGCAGGAGCATGGCCGCAAGCACACAAACATAAAGCGCGGTGGTGCCACGGCCCGCCGTGAGCGCCTGCCCGGTATGGCCCAGTGTTGCGCGGGTCATTACGGCCACTGTCATCAGCCCGATTGTTCCCGCCATCCAGATATGTTGCGCGGCGGCAAAACCGAGCACGCCGGGGCGCAAGATCTCAAGCGCGACGAGAAGTGCGCCAATCGGCAGCAGTGCATAGCCGAGGTGCAGCACCCAAAGGAGCGGTTCGCTGAACGAACGCTCGCCCGCCCAGCGCGACAGGCGGATCAGATGCAGCACGCCTGCAAGCAGGAGCGCGACACCGGTTGCCATATGGTCAGGCATGACGACCCAGAGGAGAAGCGCGATCAGCAGGGTCACGAGGCTATATTTGTCAAAGGTCTTCATCGGCGGCACCGGAAGCTTACCTGCGCCGCGCCGCACCAGCCAGTTGCGGGTGAACGAGGGCACGATACGCCCGCCGATCACCCCGATCAGCATCAGCGCCGCACCGAGACCGATGCGCAGCCCGTAGCCTTGGGCGGCGAAATCGCCGCGCGCTGCCTCAAGGTGGAACACGCCATTGCCGAGGATCAGGGCGCCAAGCATGAAAAGCACCAGGAGGTTGCGCCAATTCTTGCCCGCCACGATTTCGCGCGTCAGAACGGCGGCAAGCGTGACAAGCATGGAGAGGTCCGCCACCGCCACCAGCCAGACCGGCAAGCCTGATGAGAATGACACCGCCAGCCGCCCAATGATCCAGAGCGCGAAGAGTCCGCCCAAGGGCCAGCCGACAATCGGCAATCGCCCGGTCCAGTTTGGCACCGAGGTGAGCAGAAACCCCGCAACCACGGCCGAAAGATAGCCATAGAGGAATTCATGCGAGTGCCATGTGACCGGATCAAACCGCGTCGGCAATTCGATATGGCCCGAGAGCATGGGAATCCACAGCACCATTGCCAGAGCGGCCCAGACACCTGCGCCAAAGAAGAACGGGCGGAAGCCGTAGGTCAGCAATGTCGGCCCGTTCCAGGCGCGCATTTGTTCGGCGGTGGTACTCATGGAGAGGTCCTTTCTGTCTGAACACCCGCGTCAGTGAGAATGATATCGAGCGCGATATCGTGCGGCTGGGGATAGATCGTGGCCAGTTGCGCCGTCTGAAGGCCGATGCCGATGGTTGCGGGGCGCGGGGACAGGGCGGCGAGGGTGCGATCAAAATAGCCACCGCCATAGCCAAGCCGATAGCCCAGATCATCCCAGCCCATCAGCGGCGCAAGCGTGATGTCGGGGACAAGCGCGTCGGCCTCGGGCGGGGGAACGGGGATGTTCCAATCGCCGCGCACCATCTTGGTGTCCGGCGTCCAGCGGCGAAAGACCAGCGGCGCGGCCTTGGTTTCGACGATCGGTAAGGCGATGGTCACACCTGCAGCGTGCAACTCGTGCATCAAGGGGCGCAAATCAGGTTCCCCCTTGATCGGCCAATAAGCGGAGAAGATTTGCCCCTTGGCACCGTTGAATCGGGTTTGGAGCAGGTCACGCAAATGGTCGATGATGGCCTGACCGACGGCGGCGCGCGCATCGACGCTAAGGGCCTGACGGGCGGCACGCAGGCGGGTGCGTTCGCCACGACGCCAGCGGGCGACATCGCGGGCCTGCTCTGGATCGACGCCAAGCGGGTCGAAATAGTCGGGTGCGATTTCGCTCGCCATGCAGGGAGAGGAGGCATAGCGGCCTTGGGGTTCGTCATCTGTGGTCATGGTCAGCCTCCTTTTGGCTGCGTGTGCGTTTGGACGCGCGCAAGCAGCTGTGCGCCGTCAGATACCATCCGTCGCAAAACGTCGCCCGCCGGGAGTATATCATGGATCAGCCCTACGCCCTGCCCGGCATAAAGCGCCATCGCTTCGAGATCTCCGGTGGTCGTGCGCAGCGGTGAATCGGTACTGAAACGCAGGCGCGGCGCGTCATCGTCCCATGCGATGACGTCGCGCGGCAGGTTTTCCGGGTCGTGGTTCATCAGGTCTGTGCCCAGCGCATCTGTCACGCTGTTGGCGAGCACGCGCACCGCCGCACCTTTGGGCCAGTTAAGCACGAAAGCGTCTGTCAGCAGTGTCTCGGCGCCATCGGCTTTAGCGATGCGGGCCTTGTGATAGGGGTGGGCAAAGGATTCATCGGTGGCAAGAAAGGCCGTGCCGACATGCACGCCTTGTGCGCCCATGGCGAGCGCCGCAGCAAGGCCTGCGCCATCAGCAATACCGCCCGAGACGACCACCAGCAAATCTGTGCTGCTCAGGATATCGGCAGCCAGCGCGAAAGCGCCGCTGCGCCCGTGAACATGGCCGCCCGCCTCAATCCCTTGCGCGATTATGACATCGGAACCGGCGGTTTGAGCGGCGCGCGCGGCCTCCAGCGTGCCGACCTGATGCAGAACAAGGCAGCCTGCGGCTTTGACGCGTTCGATTGCCCTTGGAAGCACGTCCCAGAAAAACGAGAACGCCCCGACACCGAGATCGAGGCAGCGGGTGATCTGGGCATCAAGCAATGCCGGATCGGTGGCTGCCGGTATCAGGTTGACGGCAAACGGGCGATTGGTTGCGGCGCGCAACGCTGTAACCTCGCGTTCGATCAGGTCGGGCGCTTCGCGCACCATGCCGAGCGTGGGGTATCCGCCCGAATTGGCCACGGCGGCGGCCAATTCCCAATGCGACACGCCGCCCATGCCCGCCAGAAGGATCGGAACATCACATCCCAATGTGTCGCAAAGCGGCGTGTGCAGGGCTTTGGCCCCTTCCCGTGTCATTTGGCAATCATCACAATAGGCGTAAGTTGATTAACCCTGAACCGTCGCACCGGGTTCGAATTGCGGGAACAGGATATCATTTTCCAGATGCATGTGTTCCGTCAGATCGGCGAGGAATTCATCAAGCCCGGCATAAAGCGAAGTCCATGTGCCGCAGGCGTGTTCCGGCAGGGTGGGGCCACCTGTCAGACGACGTATCTCGGTGATATCGCGGTCATGGCCTTCGTGATCGGCGCGCATGACGGCAATCGGGTTTTCGAGGCCGGGTATGCCACCCTTGCGTATCGCGGGAAACAGGATCAGCTCTTCTTTTTTCATGTGCACTTCCATCTCGCCGATCAGGCGGCGCAGGATCGCGGAAAGCCCGGCAGGAAGGTTCTCTGCGCCAGCATGGACCATCTCGATCCGCTCGGCCTGTTCGGCCAATTGGGGCAGCTGTTCGCGGTGGCGCTGGTGATAGCGTTTTTCGATATAGAGCGTCAGCGCTGCGGCATCATCAATCGGGGCGACATCAGGGGTCAGGGCGGCTTGGGTCATGCGTGAGTCCTTTCTTCAACGCGAGTTGGGTGACGGCTACGAGGCATTCTGAATGGCGTTATCCAGGGAGAGTGCGATGTGATTTGCATGGGTGATGACACGGTCGGCACCTTCGGGTGTGCAGACCTCTCTTGCAGTTTCTTCAAACAGCGCGAGCCAGCGTTCGAAATGATCCCAAGCGACCGGCAGGCCGATGTGGGCGGGAACCGGTGCGCCGCTATAACGCCCGGTCATCAGGGCGACAGAGGACCAGAAGGCAACCATCCTTTCCAGATGAGCCGTCCAATCGGTGATACGTGTCTCAAAGATCGGCCCCAGAAGCGGATCGCGGCGCACTTTGGCATAAAAATTGTGCACCAAGGCGGTTAACTGCGCCTCATCCAGCCCGGTTGCGCGCATGACCGCACGTGTCATTTCCGGGCGGGCGGAATTGATTTGCGGCGGTACGGGTTGTAACTGTACCATCTGAGCCTCCGCTGGATTGGTGTTTGCAAACTGATCTAACCCTTGTTAATAGGTATTGTAAATACCCATTCGATAAACAGGTCAATCAAATGCGTCTTACTTCCTTCACAGATTATGGCTTGCGAATGCTCATGCGTATGGCAAGTGCGCCGGATCGTGCGTTTTCCACGGCAGAAATGGCAGAAGAATTCGGCCTGTCACGCAACCATCTTGCCAAGATCATGCAGCGCCTCGGGCACGTCGGATTGATCGAAACGCGGCGCGGAAGCGGCGGCGGGGCAGTTCTTGCCCGGCCTGCCGAGGAGATTCAGCTTGGCACAGTGATCGCCCTGCTTGAGGATGGTCAGTCGCTGGTCGAATGTTTTGGTGTCGACGGCGGCGCGTGCAGTATTCATGGACGTTGCGGGCTCAAAGCGCGCCTGCATTCGGCCGAGGCGGCGTTTCTGGCTGATCTCAATCGCTCGACGCTGGCGGATATTGCACTCAAGCCTGATGGCGTGCTTTAAGCCACGCCCCCTGCTCTATCCGGCCCAGCCCAGCGCGATTGGCGGCGCGATACGCAACAGATCGACGGCGCGCGCGGCAATCTGATCGACCACCTCTTCGAGACTGGCGGGTTTGAGATAAAATGCTGGCACCGGCGGCAGGACAACCGCGCCCATTTCCGTCACGGCCACCATGTTACGCAAATGCGCGAGGGTCAGCGGGGCTTCGCGGGTCAGCAGGATCAGCGGGCGACGCTCTTTGAGTTGCACACCAGCAGCGCGGGTCAGCAAGTTGTCGTCCAGCCCGTTCGCAATTGCTGCAAGGCTGCGCATCGAACAGGGTGCCACGATCATTCCGGCAACTGGCGCCGAGCCCGATGCAATCGGTGCACCGACATTGTCGGACTTGTGCATCTGATCCGCAAGATCGCTGAGATCAGCAAGCGCGTTTTCACCACATTCCGCAAGCAGGGTCCGCTTGGCGGCGGGCGACACCACCAAATCAACAGCCGCGCCGAGTTTGACGAGATGGTGCGCCGTGGCCAACGCAATTGCGGCGCCAGACGCGCCCGATACACCCAGAACGACGCGGGTCACGCCATGCCCTCCATGCGTGACAGTAGGTCGGCCGCAAAGGCGGCATCTTCGGGGGCGGTCTGCATGACCTCGCCCCAATCGCGGGTGGTTTCGGTGCCGATCTTGTTGGTGGCGTCAATGCCGATCTTTCCAGCAAGTCCGGCTTCGGGCGAGGCAAAATCGAGATAGTCCATAGGTGTTTTTTCCAAAATCATGACATCGCGCCCCGGATCCATCCGGGTCGCTAAAGCCCAAGAGATATCATCCCAGTTGCGTGGGTCAATGTCCTCATCAACCACAACGATAATCTTGGTATAGCTGAATTGAGGTAGCATCCCCCATAATGCCATCATCACGCGGCGCGCCTGACCGGGATAGCGTTTGTCGATCGAAATCACCGCCATGCGATAGGAACAAGCCGCAGGCGGCAGCCAGAGATCGCGAATTTCGGGGATCTGTCCGCGGATGACGGGCAACGCGAGACGGTTGAACACCTCGCCAATGATGGCGGGTTCATCGGGTGGGCGGCCCGTATAGGTGGAGAGATAGAGCGGGTCGTTGCGCGTGGTCAGCGCGCTGACATTCATCACGGGAAAAGGCTCGGGCGCGTTATAGTATCCTGTATGGTCGCCAAACGGGCCTTCTGGCGCGGTCTCACTCGGGTGGACCCAGCCTTCGATCACCATTTCCGCATCGGCAGGCACCATGAGAGGCACCGTCTTGGCCGGCACGAGGCGTGGACGCGCGCCCGAAAGGACGCCTGCAAAGCTGAGCTCGGATACGGTTTCAGGCAACGGCAGAGCGGCAGAGAGCAGCGTCGCCGGGTTGGCTCCAAGGACGATGGCGACCGGCATCGGTGCGCCCGCCTTTTGCCAGCTACGATGATGCGCGGCCCCACCGCGATGGGCCAGCCAACGCATGATGATGCGGTCACGCCCGATGACCTGTGCGCGGTAAACCCCGGCGTTATAGTGACTGACGTCGTCAGGCTTGGACCCATGCGGGCGGGTCAGAACCACTGGCCATGTAATCAGCGGCCCGCCATCGCCCGGCCAATGTGTCTGAATCGGCAAGGTGGCGAGATCGACATCTTCGATGACGTTCTGCTGCACCGGCGCATTCTTCGTCAGTTTAGGGCGGGTCGCCAAGGCCGCCTTCAGCATCGGCCAGCGCGACAACGCATCGCGCATTCCTTCAGGCGGGGTTGGCGCGCGCAGGGCGGCGAGGAAGGCGCCGAGATCATCCAGCCCCTCGGGGGCAATGCCAAGCCCGGCCGCGACGCGTTCAGTGGTGCCAAAGATATTCACCACGACCGGCGCATGTGCGCGCGTGCCGTTTTCCAGCACGGGATGGTCGAACCGCAAGACCGGTCCGGCGCGTTCGAGCACTGCGCGATGCACTGCCGTCATCTGATGGCGCACCGAGACAGGGTCGCTCACGGTGGTCAACTGGCCATGGGCAGCGTTCCAATCGAGAAATGCGCGCAGGGTCGGGAACGGGGGCAGCGTGCGAATGGGAAAAATCCTTTTTGGCTAGCGGCTATTGGCTGCCTTAGCACCCGGAGGGCGGGCAAAGTTTGACATTGATCAAGTAATGGCGCGCGCAAAGCGGCTAGTACTGGATTTGGTGCAGCACGTTTGCATCAAATGAATGCTCGAAAATGGAGCTCTGCAATCCTTATGTCCGACCATTCGGTTCACCTGCCGCTGTTCCCGCGCCTGCCCGCAGCGGCACTGCGCCTGGCGCCGCTGACGCCTGCGTCATTGGCGCTTTCGGGGTTTGCAAGACGGTTGGCGACGCGGCACCCGTCGATGTTTCGCCGCCTCGGCGAATATGGTCGCGCGCGATTCGTGCTTGACCCGACCGATTTGCCGGTGTCGATGTTGCTGGAACCGCGCGGTGGACGACCCCGCGTGCATCTGTCGCGCCGCAAGCTACATGGCGATGCGCGAATTGCAGGTCCGCTGGCCGGGCTTTTGGGGATGGTGCACGGCGCATATGACGGTGACGCGCTGTTCTTTTCACGTGATCTTGTGATCGAGGGCGATACCGCCGCCGTTCTGGCGCTGCGCAATGCGATTGATGATGCCGAACTGGATTTGTCTGCCGAGGCGCAGGCAATGTCGGGGCCATTTGCGAGCCAGGTCAAACGGCTGATCGCGATGGCCGAAGCGCGCACTGGCGTGGCCTTGTCGCGCTATGAGGAGGAAGACGGATGGTAATGGAAATCGTCTGCCCCGCTGGCACGCCCGCCTCGCTGCGCGCCGCTGTGAAGGCCGGGGCGCATACGGTCTATTGTGGTTTTGCCGATGAGACCAATGCGCGCAATTTTCCCGGACTGAACTTTGATCGCACGGAAATGCGCGAAGGCGTCGCGTTTGCGCATAGCCACGGCGCCAAGGTGCTCGTGGCGATCAACACCTTTCCGCGCGCCGGATCAGAGCCATTATGGCACCGTGCCATCGCCGACGCCGAGAGCGCGGGCGCCGATGCGGTGATCCTTGCCGATCTGGGGCTGTTGGCACATGCCGCCAAGCATCACCCCGGATTGCGCCGCCATCTGTCGGTGCAGGCAGCTGCGGCCAATGCCGACATGATCAATTTCTATGCAAGCACCTTTGGCGTCAAGCGCGTGGTTCTACCGCGCGTTTTGTCGGTGCAGGAGATCACCGCGATCAATGCCGAGACCGAGGTCGAAACCGAAGTGTTCGTGTTTGGCGGTCTGTGCGTGATGGCCGAGGGGCGGTGTTCGCTGTCGTCTTATGCCACCGGGAAGTCGCCCAACATGCACGGGGTCTGTTCGCCCGCAAGCCATGTGGAATATCACGACGATGCGGGCGCGCTTTCGGCCAAGCTGGGTGGCTATACGATCCACCAGGTTGGCAAAGATGAGCCCGCGCCCTATCCGACACTCTGCAAGGGTTGTTTTCAGGCGGAAGAAAAAACCGGCCATCTGTTTGAAGACCCGGTGAGCCTGAATGCCGAGAAGCTGATCCCGCAACTGGCCAAGGCCGGTGTCAGCGCGCTCAAGATTGAGGGGCGGCAGCGGTCGCGCTCGTATGTGGCGCAGGTGGTGCGTAATTTCCGCGCCGCTGTTGATGCGCAGGCCGCCGGCTTGCCGATGCCCGAAGGGATGCTGGCCAGCCTCACCGAGGGGCAGGCCGCCACCGCCGGGGCGTATAAGAAAACCTGGAGGTAACGCCATGGAACTGAGTGTTGGTGCGAACCAGTTTTTCTGGAAACCCGAGGAGTGGAGCGTGTCTTATAACGCCTTGGCGGCCGCGCCGGTCGACCGGGTCGTTTTGGGCGAATTGGTCTGCTCCAAACGCCTGCCCTTCTATCAAGACCGCATCCCGGCGGCGATCGAGACGCTGCTGAACGCGGGGAAAGATGTGGCCGTGACCTCGCTGGCGCTGATCACTCTGAAACGCGAACGCAAACTGAGCGCCGAATTGATCGAGGCCGGGGTCGAGGTTGAAGTCAATGATCTGTCGATGTTGGCTTATCTGCCCGTGGGGGTGCCTTTTTCGGTTGGGCCGCTGGTCAATGTCTATAACGAGGGCACTCTGAAATGGTTGGCCGAGCGTGGCGCGACCAGCATTTGCCTGCCGCCGGAGTTGCCGCTTGATCCGGTGCGCATGTTGGCCCAACTGGGTCGCGAACTGGGCGTTGCGATAGAGGTTTGGGGGCATGGACGGTTGCCGCTGGCGATTTCGGGTCGTTGTTATCATGCGCGCCTGCATGGCCGCACCAAGGACAATTGCCAGTTCGCCTGTGAGGATGACCCGGATGGGCTGGATGTTTCGACACTTGAGGGACAGGATTTCCTCGCCATGAATGGCGTGCAGACACTGTCGGACAGTTTCGCCTGCGCCGATCATCAGATCGAATTGCTCAAGGAACTTGGCATCGCCCGCTTGCGTTTGTCGCCCCATACCGGAGATTTCGCGGCGGTCTGTGGGCTTTACCGCGACCGCATCGACGGCAAGATTGCGCGCGGCGCGGTGGCCGAGGCTCTGGAGGTCATGCAACCGGGTATCCGGTTGAGCGACGGATTTTTGACGGGTGCCAGCGGCGCCGAATGGTCGGGCGCGATGGTCAAAGCCTGAAACAGAACCAAAAGGGAGAATGTCATGGAGATAGCTTTTGTCAGCACTCCGGAACGTGGCGAAACCGATCGGCTTTTGGCCGAGGCGGCCGCGTTGCTTGCAGGCCAGCAGATCAGCGTTGCCGGGATCGTCAAGGAGTTGTCCTATGAGAGCGCGTTTGAAAACGGCTGTGACATGAAGGTGCGGGTTTTGCCGAACGGCCCGGTGATCAAGATCACGCAGGATCTGGGCGACGGCTCGGACGCGTGTCGGCTTGATCCGGCGGCGATTGCCGACGCGGTGGCGCAGGTCGAAAACGGCGATCTGTCGCTGGCGCAGGTGTTTATCCTGAACAAATTCGGGCCGGAAGAGGCCGAGGGGCGTGGCTTTCGCAATGTGATCGGGCGCGCGCTGGAGCTTGGCATTCCCGTTCTGGTTGGCGTGGGCAGCGGTAGTCGCGAAGAATTTGACGACTTTACCGATGGCTTGGCCGAACCTCTGCCCGCCGATACCGAAGCGATCAGCTCGTGGTGCCTGACCGCGATTGCGTCGGCGGGTTAAAGCGCTTTGCATTTAATCCGGGTCACGGATTTGATGCAAAACGCCCACACTATTGATGGGTAGCCCTCAGCCCGCGCCGCGCGGGGGCGGGAATGACATTTCCTTGTAGGGCGTCCAATCCTCGATCTCGGGATAGAATTTCTTGCGCCACGCACGCACGCGCGGATTGAAGCGGCGACGCCAGAGCGGTGGAAACATCGCCATTGAGGTCATCGGCGGATAGCCCGTGGGCAGGTGCGGTGCTTCGTTTTCATCGAAAATCTGCAACAACGGAAAGCGGCGCATCGGGTGCAGGTGATGATCGGCGTGGCGCTGTAGGTTGATCAAGAGCAACCCCGAAACGCGGTGCGCCGAATCCCACGAGTGATGCGCGCGCACGGGTTCATATTTTCCGTCGCCCTTGTACTCGCGCGTCAGACCGTAGTGTTCGACATAGTTGGTCAACTCAAGCTGCCAAACGGCAAGGAAGGCTTGCAAAACGAAGAGGCCGACACCCATCCAGCCACCGATGACAAAGGCAAGCGCAAGGAACGCAAGTTGCAAAGCGGCGTATTTGAACATCGGATTGGAAGGATGCCAGGGGCCACGGTCACGTCGGGCCAGCATGGCCTTTTCAGCGCGCCAGGCAGACCCGAGACCCTGGCGCAGCACGCGGGGAAAGAACCGCAGGAAGCTTTCGTTATAGCGTGCGGTCACCGTGTCGCGCGGGGTGCCGACATGGGGGTGATGCACCAGAAGATGTTCGGTGCGGAAATGACCATAGAGGACCATCGCCATAAGAAGATCACCAAAGGTGCGTTCAAACCTTGCGGGTTTGTGAAACAATTCATGCGCATAGACGATGCCGACGGTGCCGGTGGTTACGCCAATGCCGAACATGATCCCGAAGGTTTCAAGCGTGGAATAGCCATCAAGATGTGTGAGCGCCCAGATCGCGCCGAACACCAGACAGAATTCAATCGGGAACCAGATCCAGGTCAGCAGACGGAACCAGAACAGTTCGCTGTCGGGGGTGTCGGGGTCGGGGTTGGTCAGGTTCTTGCCCAAAAGGGTGTCGAGCAACGGCATCAGCACCCAGCCATAGGCGGGGATCAACAGGATGGTCCAGCCGCCTTGGGTGACGGCCAGAATTACCAGAGGAACGAACGTCAGGGTCAACCAGTAGGGCCATGCCCGAAGGGCGGCAGCGGGTCTTTTTGTCATTACTCGGCCTTGTTTTTGAGGGCGTCTGTGTCGCGCGGAATCAGGCGCAGATAGATACCGTCGCGTGCGCGCACGGTCAGGTGGGCCTCGGGGACGGGCGCGCGGCCCTCGATGGCTTCAAAGCGATAGGCGCGCACCAGCATCGACAGCAAAAGTGTGCCTTCGGCCATGGCAAAGGCCGAACCGGGGCAGACCCGCGCACCGGCGGAAAACGGGATATAGGCCTTGCGCAGGCATTCCTTGCCGTTGGGCGTTTCAAAGCGGCCGGGATCAAATTCATCTGGCCGCTCCCACAGGCGTTCATGGCGGTGCAGGTGCCACGGGCTGAGGATCACCTGCGAGCCAGGTTTGATATCACGTTCGCGGAACCGCTCAGGACATTTTGCCTCGCGCACATACATCGGCACGGGGGGATAAAGGCGCATTGCCTCGCGAAACACGGCGCGCGAATTACGCAGTTTGTTGACGGTCGAAAAATAGATCTTTTCAGGGTCAAACGAGGTCTGAGCCTCCTCGGCCACGCGCTCTTGCCAGTCGGGATTGGTGGCCAGCAGATAGAGCGACCAAGCCAGAGCGGCGGCGGAGGTTTCGTGCCCGGCGAGGAAGAAAATGGCGACCTGATCAATCATTTCCTCGGTTTCGAAACATTTGCCGGTTTCGGGGTCGGGTGTCGTCATGATCTTGGTGGCAAGATCGTCAGGCGCTTTACCGGCAGCGATTTCACGCGCCCGCGCCTCGGTCAATTGGGCGATCAGGCCGCGGATCGTGGCCGCAGTGCGACGCGTGCGGCGCGAATGATAACGCGGGAACCATTTTGGCAAGGGCAGCAGAGAAAACAGGTTTGCGACCGGTTGCTCCTCTTGATGTTCGCGAAAAGTGGCGAAGGCTGCGCTGGCAATTTCATTCTCGACCGGGACGGAAAACAGGGTACGAAAGATGACGTCCATCGCGACATGGCTGGTATGGCTTTCGATTTCGACCGGCTTGCCATCGGCCAGCGGGCGCAAGCGTTCAACCACCGCAACGCCACTGTCCCACATCGACGGGAACACGGTGCGCAAGCGACCGCCCTCAAAGGCCGGATCGATGATGCGGCGCTGATGTTCCCAGAGCGGACCGTTGGAAATGAAGATCGACTCGCCCAGAAGCGGCTTCAACCCGACACGAATACGTTCGGACTTGGGGAAATCCATCGGCCGTTCACGCAGCACGAGATTGACGAGATCGGGATCGTTGCACATGTATGAGCGAAAGAACGGCGTGCGCAGTTCGGCCATCCAGGCGCGATAGAGACGCGCGGGCTGCGCCGAGAGAATGTCCTTCTTGAACAGCTTGAAATAGGTCCAGAGCGAGACTTTTCCAGCCCGCGATGCCGGTTTGGGCGGCAAGGGACCAGGCAGGGGTTCATTGGTATCAAACAAGCGGATGCCCTTTCTGCATGTCGCCCCAACGGGGCCGAACATTTCGGCAACACTGGGCATTGCGACGCCGAGCGTCTTTGACGGGCGTCAAAATTCTGCCGCTTTGCTTTGAAATAGATTGTTTCCGTTGCGTGTTTGATCTCGGTCAAGACGCGATTGTGGTAATTGATTTCTTATTTCTCGGATATGTCGCTTGGCCAGTTCCAAATGCGGCGCCCGGTGTGTTTGGAGAACGCAATGACGAAAAAGGAACACCCCTGTGGCAACTGCCGTTTCTACGAGCAAAGCCTATGGCAGCCAGTTGCGGGCAGCGATATCTCCACTCTCACCCGAAGTTTTACGCGGCGCGAACTGGATAGCGACAGTGTTCTTTATCATCAGGGCGCGGCCAGCGAGGGGGTTTATTGCGTATCACGCGGTCTGATCGCCCTGCGCAGTTTCTGCCCTGACGGGTCATCGAGCCTGCTGCGGCTTGCCTACCCCGGAGAGTTGATCGGGTATCGCGCATTTCTGACCGGACGCGAGCATCGCTCCGAAGCCCAGGCCCTGTTGCCTTCAAGGGTCTGTGTAGTTGCGCATCGCGATGCCAAGCAAGTCATACAGGCCTGCCCGGCGGTTCTTGTCCGTCTGGCGGAACGCTGTGCGAATGAGCTGGATCAATGCCATGAACGCATACAGGACGCCGCCCGCATTCCCAACAAGCAACGTTTGGCGCAGCTTCTGGAAGACCTCATGGCCGCTCATGGCAAGGAGGAAGGCGATGTTTGGCGTATGCGTCTGCCGATCTCGCGCCAGGATCTTGCTGATATTCTGGGGGTTCAGCCAGAAACTCTGTCGCGTCTCTTGCGCCGGTTGCAAGACGAAGGGCTGCTCCAGTCATCGGGCCGTTGGGTCGAAATGCCAAGTCTGAAACACCGCGAAGCGAGTTGACACGCCTCTGAAAGTTCAAACAGGTTTTGTATTCGGCGTGAGCCACCGAGTAATTGAAAAACACCTGAGAAAATCAAAAAAGCTCAGACCTTTTGCGCATGATCCAATCAATAACTCGCAAGAAGTTCTAAACCATGCATTGTCGCGATGTATTACTGGCTGGTGCTTGCGCTGACACGCGCGCAAGAAATGATCTGACAAATTACCTGAGCGCAGTTTCAGCTTCCCGCGTAGAGGTGTAGGTATCCCTGCCCGCTGCCGGGCAGGGAAGACTTGCAAAGGCGATTTAAATGAAGGTGAAATCTTCCAGCCCAAGTTCAGCGGCATTGACGCCTTCCAGCAGGATCGTATGCCCCTCATAGGACATCTGCGCGCCCTGGGCGGTGTTCACGATGTTCAGCGCGTCCACGTAGCCCTGAAGCCCTGACCCTGGCGCATTGTCGATACCCGACATGCGGAAGGTGTCTTCGCCATTGGTCCAGTCGGTGATCACATCGGCATCACCGTCGTTGAAGCCGTTGAAGACGAATTGATCAGCACCCGAGCCGCCGGTCATCGTGTCGTCCCCGTTGCCGCCATTGATCACATCGTCACCGGCGCCGCCGTCGATCTCGTCGTGGCGACCACCACCTGCGAGGAAATCATCGCCTTCACCGCCGATTACGACGTCGTCGCCTTCGCCACCGCCGATGCTGTCATTGCCGGCGCCTCCGTCAAGCGTGTCGCGTCCGGTGCCGCCGCCAAGACTGTCATTGCCATCGTCGCCATCAACAGCATCATTGCCATAGCTGGCACCGATGGTGTCATCGCCATCGCCGCCGAACAATGTGTCGTTCCCGGCGCCCCCGGCCAGAACGTCGTCGCCTTCATTGCCCAGCACGAGATCGTCGCCCATACCGCCGCCGATCGTGTCATTGCCGCTGCTGCCGGTCAGGATATCGTTACCCAGTCCGCCGCCGACGTTGTCGTTGCCTGTGCCGCCGTCGATGCTGTCGTCGCCGTCAGAGCCAGAGATGTTGTCATTGCCATCGCCACCCGAAAGGCTGTCGCTGCCGCCGCCACCGGCGATGACATCGTCACCCCCCGTTCCGACCAGCGTATCGTCACCTTCGGTTCCAACGACCGTGTCGCCAGGTACCGTGGGGTTGCTTGCGAGCAGATCGCCCACTGCGTAGCTGCCATCCGAGAACTGAACTGCTTCCATTCCAACCAGTTGATCGGTGCCTTCGGCCGAGACGATCTGATAACCTGAGCTTGTGGTGGTGACTGTGGCATCGGCCCGCGCCACGTTCAACACAGCCGTGTCAAAGCCCGCTTCGCCTCGCAGCGTGTCGTTGCCAGCTCCGCCCGTCAGGGTGTCATCTCCGCCCATGCCGCGCAGATAATTTGCGTCAGCATTGCCGATCAGCACATCATTCCCATCGCGCGACCCGCGCAGATGTTCAATATTGCTGAACGTATCGGTGAAGCTTTCGCCGCTCCATGTACCGGTGGCTATACCCGTCATCAGATTGACTGTTACCGCTTCAACCCCGCTGCGATCATAGCGCAGCGTGTCTTCGCCCGCGCCACCATCCAGCGTGTCGTTGCCGCGGCGCAGGATGAATGTCTCGTCGCGATCGCTGCCGATGATGGAGTCGGCGTAGTCGCTGCCGCGCAGTTGCATCGCGTAGCTGCCGCCCAATATGTTGATGGTGTCGGTCCCGCCCAGACCGTCAGCTATGGTGCCTTGGCTCAGATCGGCGACGATGCCACTGGTAGAACTATGGTAGCCCAGCCGAATGGAGCCCCCGAGCGTCAGGTTGAACTGGTCATCGCCTGCACTGCCCAACAGCTGCACGTATCCACCATCAAGGGACACATTGAAGGTATCGTCACCCGACCCCGTCTGAATAGACAATCCACCGTCCGAGGTATTCATCGGATCTGTGACATCGATCAGAGTGTCGACGCCGGACTGCTTGACAACGCTGCCGGTGTTCGCGCCCCCGTCGATTTCAACCGTAACTGGTCCGAAGCTGTAGTAATCAACTGTGTAATAGTCGGCACCCACTGCGCCGGTAAAAACAATGGTGTCATTGCCATGGCTACCGGCGATGTAGTCGGCGTAGTCGTTGTGGCCCGGCGTGATCAGGTCATTTCCGTTGCCACCATCAATGACATCATCGCCCGCGCCGCCATTCAGGGTATCGTTTTCGTCACCGCCGTACAATGTATCGTTGCCCATACCGCCCATGATCACATCAGCATGCTCATCATCAGGGCCAACAAAATCGTCTTCGCTGACCGTGACGTCGGGGATATCCGCAAAGCTGTAGACCGTCCCGCTTGGCACGTTCGTCTCGTTAAGGCTCTCGACGAATGTCTGAAGTGAGGCGGTATTGTTGAAAATGGAAGACGGCAGGTCGTCACCGCTCAACTGGAAGACATAGGTCTGGTCAGCAATATCATCAAAAAGCACCAAGGCCTGAAAACTGATGCTGCCGTTGGTGAAATTGCTGACGCCGACCTCCAGCGGATTCGTGCTTGAGTCTTGCGCATTTGCTCCGTCGAGTGCGATGTAGTAATCGTCAAACTCCAGTTCGTATTCCCCGGTACCATCGTCGAAGGTTCCTACCCTGACAGCTTGGAAGGTGCTGGTGCTTTCAGAGACCACGATCTGAAGTTCGCTATCGGTGAAGCTCTGGATTGAGTCGCCGTTTTCCTGCATCACAAAGCCGTTCAGGGTATATGTCGTCATTGTCGATATCCTCGGATTTTTCAAAAAATGGCCGGCAAAATAAATGGGCCCTCACGGCATCATGCAAAAACATGCAGCGGTTTCAATAGGGAGGGAGAAAATAACTTATATTTCAAATGCGCCAAAACACGAATTGCTTGCGCAAATGGCTCTGCGGTCAAAATAACCGCTAAAGTTTCACGCCTTGTTTGCCTAGGGATCTGTCGCCTTTTTTTGGCGCAAACCATATTGACCGCAGAACTGCCGTTTTTCACCCACAACGTCACCTGTCGCAGTTGAATCACAAGCGCAATAAAAAGCTCTTGCTGGGTCGGGGTTGCACAGCGCAAATTCGTCGCGGACCCCCTCTGTTCGGGGGATTGTTCGGAACGCAACATCGGATATTTCGGTAAAATGAACGCCTCTTACTACCGAATTTCACCCGCATTCGTGGGCCTGGCGGCCGCAGCTCTGGGGCTGGCGATGGCGCTGGCCGCCATTCTTGTGGCACTGGCACAGCCGCAAATCGACCTGCCGAAACACGCAGTTGTTCTGCGACTGGGAAACGTAGAGTTGCTCCCGACCGACCTGATGGAAGAACCTGACCATCTTGGCAGTTATAAAGCGATTCAGGGTTTTAACGCGCGCCAGTCGCTGCTGCGGGCGCAATTGGACGCCGATACGGTCGAGGCGAGCTATGCCCTGCCCGACGCTAGCCGTGCGTCAGGCACCTTTCCGATACGCACCCGCACGTTGAGCGATCTGCCGGTTGTGTTTTGGTTTCAAATCGCTGTGGGGCTGATCTCGATCCTGATTGGCGGATGGGTTCTGGGCCTGCGGCGAGAGGACTGGGGCGCGAGGATGTTTGCGCTCACGACCTTGTTCCTGCCGTTCTCCACCAATTCCGCAGCAATCTATTCAACCCGGCAGATCGCGCTGGACGGGGATCTGTTTCGCACACTTTCAAGTATCAATGCCTTTGGCTCCATGGCGTTTGGCATCGCGCTGGTCGGGCTGTTTGCGCAATATCCCAAGCCGCTGTTCCGCCCTGTCTGGCTTGTGATTCCGACGGTGGTGTTCGGGGCTGGAATTGCCTGTAACATCGCACAGGTCGGCCCTGACAACATGATCGGTTTGGTGATCCTGACCGAAATGCTGATTGCGACCATTCTGGGCGTGCTTCAATGGGTGAAAAGCCGCCGCGAACCGCTGAACCGGGCCGGGTTGCGTTGGTTTATATTGGTGTCTCTGATCGGCTGTGCGTTGTTTGTCATGCTCAGTTCCGCGCCAGTAACTCTGGGACTTGCCGACGAGGGGCTGATCAGCCAGGGCTATGCCTTTGGGTTTTTCAATATAATGCATATCGGGCTTGCCTTGGGTGTCATGCGCTACAAGGTGTTCAACCTTGACCGGTGGTCCTATTACATATGGCTGTGGCTCAGCGGGATGATCTTGATCGTGGTGCTGGACCTTGCGGTGATCCGGCTTTTACAGACGCAACCGTGGGTGTCGATGGGCCTTGCACTTTTGCTTGCCGGGTTCCTCTATTTCCCGTTGCGCCAGATACTTCTGAAGTTTTTGCTACTACGCCACAAGGCCAGCCTGTCGGGGCGGATGGCCGACATTATCGGCACGGCTTTGTCGCCGACGCCACGCGAACAAGCGGAGCGGTGGGATAAACTGTTGGAGAAGGTGTTTCAGCCCCTATCTCCGGTCGAGAAGCTGGACATGAAGATAAGCGCACCGCGCATTGATGAAAACGGATTGGCGTTGCTGATCCCGTCGGTTGACGGGATCAGCGCGCGCCGACTTCGCTATGCGCAAAAAGGCAGGCGGCTGTTTTCACCCGAAGATATTGAGATAGCAGCCAATGCCGTCCAAACCCACGATCTGGCCGCCGAAAGCCGTCGCGCCTATGAACGCGGTGCCACTCTGGAACGCGACCGGATCAGCCGCGATGTGCATGATAACATCGGCGCGCAACTTCTCAGCGCGCTGCACAGCCCGGAGGTAAGCCGCAAGGATGATCTGCTGCGTGACAGCCTGAGCGACCTGCGTGCTATCATCAACGATGGCTTTCAGGCCGAATTCACCCTGGCACCACTGTTGGCCGATCTGCGCACTGAAACCGCTGGACGGCTGGAGGCGCATGGCGTGACGTTGAAATGGCATAGCCCGGATTTCGCGGCGGGTGGTTGCAACGGGGCGCTGCCGATGATCGGGCCGGAGGGTCCGGTCATCCCGTTTGTTCTGGTCAACGGCCTGCGCTCGATCCTGCGCGAAGCGGTGTCAAACATCCTGCGCCATTCACAGGCCATTACAGCCGAAGTGAGTATCGATGTGGACGATTCCACGATCACCCTGACGGTCGCGGACGATGGCAAAGGAGTAGACGCGACCACGCTGGGCAGAGGCGGTAACGGCATTCCCAATATCCTCGAACGCGCTGTGGCTCTGGCGGGACACAGCGTCGTCGGGCACGCAGCAGCGGGCAAAGGCACGCTGATCACCGTCATGCTGCCGCTATCCCCGGACAAGGCGCGCATGCGACACGTGGCGCAATGACGACAGGTAGCGGTAAAATCAAGAACATCCTGATCCTGGAGGACGTGCGGCAATCGCGCGAATGGCTGGCTGGAATCGTCGCACGCATCTTCGAGGCACCCCATATCGTCAAGGAAGCCACCGTGCGCGGCGCCGAGCACGCCTGCCAGCGTGACCGGTTTGATCTGGCGCTGGTCGATCTCAGCCTGCCGGACGGCGAAGGCACGACCCTGTTGCGCAGGTTGCAGGCCGAGCAACCCGATTGCATGTGTGTGGTGACCACAGTCATGGCTGCAGATTCCGCCATCGTGTCGGCGTTGGCGGCGGGGGCGCAAGGCTATCTGCTGAAAAGCGATCCGCAGGAAATGCTGGAGCATCATCTGCGCCTGCTGCTGACAGGTATTCCCCCCCTGTCCCCCCAGATTGCGCGGCGGATCATGCATCATTTCCAATTGACCGGCCCCAATTTCGAGCCGGGTGTCAAGCTGACCAAACGCGAAACCGAAGTTCTGCGTCAGATTGCGCGGGGTCTGCGGGTGTCCGAGGTGGCACAGGATTTCGGCTTGGCCGAAAGCACGGTGATCACCCACATCAAATCGGTTTACCGCAAGCTCGAAATCTCAAATCGCGCCGAGGCTGCGATCCATGCAAGCCGTCTGGGCCTGCTAACCGACGATTTCGAAACCGAATAACCCGATTTCCCCCGAACGGGGGAGTGCTTAAGCGCACAACAACGCCATTATTGGCTCAGGTATCCGCGAGGAGTCTTAGACTCGTCAAGGAATTGAAATCGCACCCCGAAAGCGAGGGCGCGTAACCTGTGGCCAATAAGGGAAAAACATGAACAGAAATATTCTTCTTCGCGGTGGTTTCGCAATCATGGCTTGTGCCGCGCTGGTCGGCTGCTCAAACGGCAGCACCCCCGTTGCCGGTGGCGGCGGTGGCGGCGGTGGTGGAGGAACAGCCGCCTTCGACGCCGCGCTGAGCAATGTGCAGCACCTTGGTCCGCAGACCGAAAAGCAGATAGGCACATCGGATTATTCAGGCCAAGCCAAGGTTGAAACCGTCGACAACGCGAGTGGTGTCAAGAACGGATACATTATCGGCGATGTCGATTTGACCGCCAATTGGGACGCCGAAACCGTCAGTGGCAGTGCCACGAATTTCCAGGGCGAATACGACGGTAATCCTGTGACTCTGGATGGTACGCTGACCACTGCAGCTTCGAGCAGCCCCAATACTGTTGTGCAACAGACGATCGCCCTGCCGGTCGGCGGCACCATCACCACCGGTAATCTGATCGCGAACCTGCGCGGCACATTGACGGAAAGCATCAACAACGAATCCTCGGATGTTGAGCTGGGCATGATCGGCAGCTTTACCGGCGCCAATGCCGAAGGTGCGCAAGGTGCCGCCACAATGTTGGTCGGTGACAGCGACAGCGTAGGTTTCGCCATCGCGGGTGGAGGCCAATTCTATCTCGAAAAGAATTAAGACGGGCACCAAATTGAAGCGAGTCTTATTCAGAGCGACAACTCTGGCCCCCCTCGCGGGGGGCCAATTTCTTTTGGCACTGTTGCTGATGGTTTTGCTTGTGGCGGCGCCCATGGCGCGCGCGCAGGACAACGTGCCGCCCGATTGGGCCCGTGCGGTAGAATTAATGCGTGCCAAGCGCGCGCAGGCGGCTCTGCCGTATCTGGAAAAGCTGGTGCGGCAATATCCCGAAAATGCCGTTTTCCGGCTTGAACTGGGCTATGCGCTGTATCAACTGAAGAACGACGGGCGTGCGCGCTATCACATCGAACGCGCACGCGGCGGAAAGTTGACCGGGCCGGAACGCAATGCGGCCGATGGTATCCTGAACCAGATCGCGCGGCGCAAGGTCTGGTCGGTCAGGCTGGGTTTCAGCATCGAGCCCGCCACCAACGCCGGAAAAGGCACGGTGGCCAGCACAATTGCAATTGACGGTCTGGTTCTGACCATACCCGACACGCTGCGCACGCAACAAGCGACTGGCGCAATTCTGTCCGCCGGGTTTAGCGTCCGGCCCCGATTTAACGAAACCCTGAGCGCCAACCTGTCGCTGGATGGTGTCGTGCGATACTACGAAAACCAACGCTTGCGTGAGACGCTTGTGCTAGGTCGTGCCGGGCTGCGCCGCGATATCAGGGCGAACACCTGGGTCGAGGGAGGACTTGTTGCGGGCAAGGAATACGCCGCCGGGTCACCCTACAGCCATCGCTACGGCGTTTATGCCGCGGCGCATACACCTTTGGGGCGGCGTGCTTTTGCCCGCGTCGGTTTCGAACATTATCGCGTTGCGCACGACAGCTTCACGCTGGCTGACGGGCCTCGCACCTTGTTGAGCGGAAACCTGTCTTTTGCGCTGAACCCGCAGACGGTCTTGCGCGCGAAGGCCTTCGTGCTGCACACCGATGCAGCCGCCCCCTTGCAGGCAGGGGTCAAGGGCGCTCTGTCACTGGGTGCGTCCTATGCGTTCAAGGGCGGGCTGGTCGCCGGACTGGATATAACGGCCGGAATCGACCGGCGCGACGGTTTCAGCATAATCGCAGGCGCCCGACGCGAGGACCGCTCGCTGTCGATCGAGGCGGAGTTCTACAATTCGACCCTGAAGGTCGGGCGTTTCCTGCCGGTGATCAAGGTAAAGCACGAACGCAACCGGTCGAACATCGCGCTGAATTCTTACAGCAACACCGCAATAACGCTTGGCATCAGGACGACCTATTAGGTGACCTGATTAGTTGGGCGTGTCGGGTTTGCGAACCGCTGCTCGACGCATTCATGTGCAACTGCAACGCGCTAGCCTATTGCGGCGCCTCAAGCTGCGCAAAGACGTGCGGACTTGCTTGAGGCAATATACGAGATTGCCGCCATAGCTGCCAACATAGACAGGCACACAGGCGCAAACTCCTCACACAGCCCTGTGAATGGGCGGTATTTCTCGGATACTCTTGGTGACCCCGGCAGGATTCGAACCTGCAACCTGCCCCTTAGGAGGGGGCTGCTCTATCCAGTTGAGCCACGGGGCCTTGCCTCTCCTTACCGCGACAAATTGCGGCTGTCAGCCCGAAACAGGGCGCAAAATTGCTGGAACCTTCAAAGCACTACCCTGATCAACCAAAACCATATCCGCACCATCAATGTCTTGCCAAATATTACCCGCACTGGGTCGGGTGCCCAGACCGACGCCTTGTGTATCAAGCAAAGCCGCTGCGCCTTGCGTATTTGCGGGGCTTTGATGTAGCATTCGCCCATTGCTTCCAATCGGTTGAGTCCCCGTGACAATTGACGACAAACGCCCCCTGACCCTGCGAGATGTTTCCGAAGCTTGCGGGGTATCGGAAATGACCGTCAGCCGCGTCTTGCGCAACCGGGGAGACGTTTCCGACGCCACGCGTGAAAAGGTTCTACGGACCGCCAAACGATTGGGGTATGTGCCCAATAAAATTGCCGGCGCCCTGGCCAGCCAGAGGGTAAACCTCGTCGGGGTGATTATTCCCTCGATGTCGAACATGGTTTTCCCCGAGGTCATGACAGGGATCAGCCGCACTCTGGAAGACACTGACCTTCAGCCGGTTGTGGGCATCACCGACTACCTTCCCGAAAAGGAAGAACGGGTGCTTTACGAAATGCTGTCGTGGCGCCCCTCTGGTGTAATCATCGCAGGGTTGGAACATTCCGAGGCGTCGCGGGCAATGCTGCGCACAAGCGGCATTCCGGTTGTTGAAATCATGGATGTGGATGGCATGCCGATCGATACCATGGTTGGTATTTCCCATCGTGTCGCCGGGCGCAAGATGGGCGAGGCTATCGTGGCCCAAGGTTATCGCAAGATTGCGTTTCTCGGGACCAAGATGCCGCTCGATCATAGGGCGCGAAAACGGTTTGAGGGCTTCACCCAGGCGCTTGCCAAGGCCGGGGTCGAAATTGCCGATCAGGAGTTCTACTCCGGCGGTTCCGCGTTGGCCAAGGGGCGCGAAATGACCGAAACGGTGCTGTCGCGCACCCCGGATCTCGATTTTATCTACTATTCGAATGATATGATTGGTGCGGGTGGTCTGTTGTATCTGCTGGAAAAGGGAATTGATGTTCCGGGGCAGATCGGGCTGGCTGGCTTTAACGGAGTCGAATTGCTTCAAGGGCTGCCCAAACAATTGGCCACCATGGATGCATGCCGGTTTGAAATTGGCCAGAAAGCGGCCGAAATCATCCTTGAGCGCAGCCGAAGTACCTCAACAGATATTCCCGATAACAAGATCGAATTATCGCCAAAAATTGAGCCGGGGAATACTCTTCTGCGCAATTGATGCGCGATTCGGCCATTCCAAACTCTGATAATCAGGCTGTTAATATCCGGGTAATTCTTCCCTGCTAATTCTCATGTTGGGTGAGTAAAAGGTGGTGGAGATGAGTGCGCATAGCAATGCGGCACCAGTCATCATCAAACGAAAGAAAGTCATCGCTGGCGGCGGGCACCATGGGGGTGCGTGGAAAGTCGCATATGCTGATTTTGTGACGGCCATGATGGCCTTCTTTCTGCTGATGTGGCTGCTGAGCGCGACGACAGAAAAACAACGAAAAGGCGTGGCCGATTATTTCAGCCCGACCATACCGATCAACCGGGTCTCGGGTGGCGGCGACGGAGCGTTTGGTGGCGAAAGTGTTTTTTCCGAATTGACCCTACCGCAAAACGGTATGGGCGCCAGCAACCTGCGTCCGACCGAAGCACAGCAGGCGCGCGGCGAAAACGGAGTATCAAAAGACGATGCTGATGGGCAGAGCCACAACCGCCAGGCGGAGACCGCGGCGTTCGAGGCTCTCGAAGTAGCGCTGCGAAGCTTCAGCGGCGAAAGCAATGCGGCGAAATCCCGCCTGAGGCACATCATCACGCGCGTGACCGATGAAGGGATGATCATCGAGATTTTCGATCTCGACGAGGTCGCAATGTTCGACCCCGAAACGGACACGCCGACACGGGCGCTCAAGGATCTTGCCGACATGCTGGTCCGTATCCTGCCATTGGTGGAAAACAATCTGGCGATTGGTGGCCATACGCGCGCAAAACCGATTGTTTTGGCCAATAATCCGGTTTGGGATCTTTCGACGGCACGCGCCCACGCCATGCGTCGTTTGCTGCAAACGACGGGTCTGGATGGCAGGCGTGTTCAACGGGTCACCGGCCACGCCGACAAAAGTCCGGCCGTGCGCAATCCGATGGCAGTAAGGAACAACCGTCTGGAAATAACATTGCTCCGAAGCCATCATTGAAAGTCTGATACATTTTAGACGTTAGCACGCTGTTAAGCGGGGCACGCTATGCATGTGGTCCAATTGATAGTCGATGCAGCAGAAAGGCGTATCCCATGACAATTTCATCTTCGCTGAATGCCGGGGTTGCGGGTCTCTCCGCCAACGCTACCCGGTTGGCGACAATTTCGGACAATATCGCGAACTCTGCCACCTTTGGCTACAAGCGGTCAGAGACAGATTTTCATTCGATGGTCATTTCCTCGACACGCGGCACCTATTCGGCAGGCGGGGTGCGCACGACAACCCAACGTCTGATTGATCAGCGCGGCGCGCTGGTTGCGACATCGAACCCCACTGACCTGGCGGTGCGTGGACGGGGTATGCTGCCCGTTGCCCGGGCGTCCGAGATCCACGCGAACAACGGTTCGCCTCAGATGTATCTCTCGACAACCGGATCATTCCGCACGGACGACGAAGGATATCTCGTAACCGAATCAGGTCTTGTCCTGATGGGCTGGCCAGCGCTTCCTGACGGCAGTGTGCCGACATTTCCAAGAGACACCTCTGACGGTCTGGAACCGGTGAAAATCAACGTTAACCAATTCTCGGGTGAACCGACAACGCACATCAATCTCGGCGTAAACCTGCCGGCGACCGAAACCGAAGCCGGTGCAGACGGCATTAACTCAGAATTGTCTATCGAATATTTCGACAATCTGGGCACTTCGGAAAACATAGCGATCGAGTTTGCCCCAACGGTTCCCGGGACCGGATCATCAAACGAATGGACAATGACCATCACCGATACGGCCACGCCCGGCACGGTGATTGGTGAGTATATTCTTACATTTGATGACAGCCAGGCTGCTGGCGGCACCTTGCTTTCGGTCGCAACAACCAGCGGTGGCGCTTATGACCCGGCCACCGGCGCGCTCATCGTCAATGTCGCGGGCGGACCTATGGAAATTGATATCGGACTCTTGGGCGCCTCCAACGGTATGACGCAGCTTTCAGACAGCTTTGCACCGGTTTCGATTTCGAAGGATGGGTATCCGGTCGGAAACATGACGTCGGTCGAGGTCGACCCAAACGGCTTCGTGCACGCCTTCTTTGACACCGGCATTACGCGCACGATCTACCAGATCCCGTTGGTTGACCTGCCGAACCCCAACGGGTTGGTCACACTTGATTCGCAGACCTACCTGCCGTCCCCGGACAGCGGGTCGTTCTTCTTGTGGGATGCCGGCGATGGCCCAACCGGCGATATCGTTTCTTTCGCTCGCGAAGAATCCACAACCGATGTTGCGGGCGAATTGACAGATATGATCAAAACCCAGCGGGCGTATTCTTCTAACGCAAAGGTCATCCAGACTGTCGACGAGATGTTGCAGGAAACCACCAACATCAAGCGGTAAGGCAACCAGATAACCAGTTAAATCCCAGAGAAAGGACCAGAAATGAGTCTTTCCGGCGCTCTATCAAATGCCCTCTCGGGGCTAACTGCGGCATCACAAAATGCTCAAGTCACCGCATCGAACCTCGCCAACATCATGACCGAAGGCTATGCGCGGCGCGAACTCGAACTTGGTGCCCGCGCATTGGGCAGCTACGGCGGGGTCCGTGTCGCAGGCATCACCCGGCATGCCAATCCGGGCCTGATCGCCGAACGACGCACGGCCGCTTCGCAGCAGGCCGGAAACTCTAGCCTGGCCGCCTATTTCAACCGGCTCGAGACGCTGGTTGGCACCCCGGCAGACGGAAGCTCGCTCTCTGCCCGTCTTGCGAATTTCGAAACAAGCCTGGTCTCTGCCGCGAGTCGCCCCGATCTCGCCGGTCGGTTGAACCATGTTTTTTCAGACGCGCAGGCGTTGACCAAAACCTTTGAAAATATTTCTGACGGCATCCAGACGATGCGGAGCGAAGCAGATCGCGAAATTGCAACAACGGTTGAGCAACTCAACACCGCCCTCTCCCAGGTCCGTACCCTCAACACCAGGATCTCCGAAGCAACCATTCTGGGCAACGATACCTCTGCCTTGCAAGATCAGCGCCAACTGTTGATCGACACCATCGCCGAGATAGTCCCGGTGAATGAGGTTCCTCGCGATCTCGGCGCGGTGGCCCTTTATACGTCCGGCGGCGCGATTCTCCTCGATGGCAACGCTGTCGAATTGACCTTCACGGCGACCAACATGATCGTGCCAGGCATGTCCAACTCCGGTGGCCTCTTGTCCGGGATCGATATCAATGGCGTTGAAATTTCAACCAACCCGGATTCCGGACCTCTGCGAGGGGGCAGGCTCTCGGCCTTGTTTGAAATTCGAGACAACTATGCAGTTGAGGCGCAAAGCCAGCTTGATACCATTGCGCGTGACCTTGTCGAGCGGTTCCAGGATGCAGGGCTCGACGCCACGCGGGCACCTGGCGCCGCGGGTCTCTTCACCGATGGCGGCGCCGCCTTCGCCGTCGCAGACGAGGTCGGCTTGTCAAGTCGGCTTGCGATCAATGCGGCCGTCGATCCAAACGCCGGCGGCGCGACGTGGCGCCTGCGTGACGGGCTGGGCGCCATCGCTCCCGGTGCGGTTGGCAATTCCATACTCCTGCAGAACATGCAGGGTGTATTGACCACATTGCGCGCGCCCGTTTCGGGCAGCTTTGGCCCCGCCGCGCAAACTGCCGCAAACCTGCAAGCCAGCTTTCTCGCTGAAATCGGTGCTGCGCGTGAAAATAACGATCAGGAAGTCAGCTTTTCGGCGGCCCGCTATGACTCGGCCAATTCACAGCTTCTGGAAAACGGAGTTGATTCCGATCAGGAGATGCAACGCCTCATTCTGATTGAACAAACCTACGCCGCGAATGCACGAATGATGGAAGTGATCGACGAAATGATGGAAGCCCTGATGAGGATCTGATTCATGACATTCTACTCTCTTGGTGACATGGCTTCGCATTTCGCGTTGCGCAGGCAAAACGTCCGAATGAACACCGCTCTGACACAGTTGTCTCAGGAAATCGTCAGCGGTCAAACCGCGGATATCGCGCGGCACTTGAAAGGCAACTATTCCTATCTCGGCGATATCGAACGCAACCTTCGGGTGCTCGAAGGCTATGACTCTGCGGCGAAGGAAGCCTCGGTCTTTACTGGTGCGATGCAGGCGGCACTCGAAAAGGTACAGCAGACCTCCACTGCGCTTTCCGCTGATCTGATCATAGCCGGAAGCGCCAACCTGCCCCAAGCCGTGCAGACGGCTTCGGGGAATGCCAAGGGTGCGTTGAGTGCCCAGCTTTCGGCGCTCAATATCAATGTTGCTGGTCGCTCTCTTTTTTCCGGCATGGCCACCGATACGGCCCCTTTCGCCACTTCCGAAGAAATACTTGCCCAACTCAAGCTTGCGGTGGCAGGAGAAGTCACCCTTGATGGCATTCTTGATGCCGTAGACATCTGGTTCGATACTCCTGGTGGTGGGTTTGAGACAGTCGGCTATCGCGGCGCATCGACAGACTTGTCACCTTTTCTGGTGGGTGAAGGAGAGACCGTCGAATTGTCGCTGCGCGGTGACAATACCGCAATCCGCGATGTCCTGAAGAATACTGCAATCGCCGCATTGGCCAGCGATCCCGATCTGGGCCTTTCGTCAATGCTGCAACGTGCAATGCTAATGGCCTCGGGCGAAGATCTGTTGACGTCACAGGGCGCACTTACTGCTGTGCGTGCCGATCTGGGCTATGCTGAAAGCCGACTTGACGAAAGCAAAGTCCGGGTGTCCGCCGAACGGGCCAGTTTCGAGATGTCGCGCAACGAACTCTTGGGCGTTGATCCATATGAAACCGCGACCCGGCTCGAAGCCGTGCAGTTTCAGCTCGAAAGCCTCTACACCGTGACGGCGCGCCTGTCACAGCTCTCGCTCGTGAGGTATCTCTGATGCATCGCCTGTTGTTGTTCTGTTTCGCCTGGCTCACGTTCTTCCCGGCGCTCGGACTGGCAGATGCCGTTCGTATCAAGGATCTGGTTGAATTCGATGGTGTGCGCAGCAACGATCTGATCGGCTATGGCCTTGTCGTCGGGCTCAATGGCACAGGTGATGGAATACGCAACGCGCCGTTTACCGAAGAAATCATGTCCAATATCCTTGAGCGGCTCGGGGTGAATGTGACCGGCGAGCAATTTCGCCCCAAGAATGTGGCCGCTGTCTTTGTTACCGCCAGTTTGCCGGCCTTTTCGCGCGTTGGTTCACAGATCGATGTGACGGTTTCGGCAATCGGCGATGCCAAAAGCCTGTTGGGTGGAACCCTGATCATGACGCCGCTCAATGCAGCCGATGGTCAAATCTATGCTGTTGCGCAAGGCTCGGTGATTGCTGGCGGGGCCTCTGCCGAGGGCAACGCCGGGGGCGTCGTTCAAGGCGTTCCAACGGCAGGGGCCATCCCTTCAGGCGCACGGGTTGAACGCGAGATCGCGTTTGAACTGTCGTCGCTGGAAACATTGCGCCTCGCCCTGCGGCAGCCAGACTTCACAACAGCGGCGCGAATCGAGCGGCAAATCAACCGCGATTTTGATCGAGAAGTGGCGCTTATGCTGGATTCGGGAACTGTTCATCTCGACCTGCTGAAGGCGCGGGCAAAATCACCTGCGCATGCCTTGGGCAGGATCGAAAACATTCTGGTTGAGCCTGAACGCAAGGCACGGGTCGTTGTCGATCAGCGCTCTGGAACCATCGTAATGGGGGAAGACGTCAGGATTTCGCGCGTGGCCGTATCGCAGGGAAATTTGACGCTTCGCATACAGGAAACCCCTCTGGTGGTTCAGCCCAATCCGTTCTCCGAAGGTGAAACCGTGGTGGTGCCGCGCACCCAGGCCGAGCTTGACGAAGATCCCGGGATCAAACTTGCCGAAGTGCCTCCCGGCACGTCGCTCTCGGAAGTGATCGCGGGGTTGAATTCGCTCGGTGTATCGCCGCGCGACATGATCGACATTCTCAAAAGCATCAAGGCCGCAGGTGCGCTTCACGCCGAGTTCGTGGTGTATTGAATGCGAAGCCGCGTCTAGGACAACTCACTTGAAGGGATAACGGGGAAGAATGCGCCGCCGGAGCGGATTCCAAACCAGCGCTCGCCATCTACCTCTTCATGGCCGCCAATTTCGACCAGCCGGTAGAAACTCTTGCGGTCAATCAACGCCTCAAGATTGGCCCGGACCAGAACATAGGGCGATGGTTCGCCGGTTTCTGGGTCGCGTTCCACGCGAATTGGCGCTTGCGGCCCCGCCGCAACCTTGTCGCCAACATTGGTCTCAAAGACCAAAACCTGTGCTTCATCTTCGCCATGGCGCTCAAAGTCCACGGCCACGAAAGGCGCATCATCAACGGTGATGCCCACCTTTTCCACCGGTGTGACCAAAAAATAGTCATCCCCATCCCGGCGCAAGATAGTGGAAAACAATCGCACGAGTGGAGCCCGTCCAATCGGCGTTCCAAGATAGAACCAGGTGCCATCCCGCGCGATTCGCATGTCCAAATCACCACAAAAGGGTGGATTCCACAGATGAACCGGCGGCAGACCCTTGCCTTTGGTCGCGGCTTTGACCGAAGCAGCGATGCCTTCAGCCGATGGCTTCACGTTCATTTGTCCGCTCATAGCTTTTGCCATTCCCATCAGCCGCGCTACACTCGCCACAAGCCTATCGCAAAAAAAGGAGTTTTGCCATGACCGAAGATTCGGATCTGGTGACCGGGATCAAAGCGTTGGAAGGCAAGCTGGCGCAGGCCAAAGCCTCGATCACCCGTCGTTTCATCGGACAGGAACAGGTCGTTGACCTGGCGGTTTCGGCCCTGCTTTGCGGTGGTCACGCTCTGCTTGTCGGCCTGCCGGGGCTGGGAAAAACCCGTCTTGTCGAAACTCTCGGCACGGTCATGGGGCTTGATGGCAACCGAATCCAGTTTACGCCCGATCTGATGCCTGCCGACATTCTTGGGTCCGAAGTGCTTGAAACTGGCGCCGATGGCAGCCGGGCGTTCAAATTTATCCCCGGTCCGATCTTCTGTCAGATCCTGATGGCAGATGAAATCAACCGCGCCAGCCCCCGCACGCAATCGGCACTGCTTCAGGCCATGCAGGAGCGCCAAGTCACTGTAGCAGGCAAAGACCGTGCGCTAGACGCCCCGTTTCATGTTCTTGCCACGCAGAACCCGATCGAACAGGAGGGCACATATCCCTTGCCCGAGGCCCAGCTTGACCGGTTTCTTGTCCAGATCGACGTGACCTACCCGGATCGTGCTACCGAGAAAGAAATTCTCATCGCGACCACCGGCCTGGAAGAGGATGAGGCACACAGCGTATTCACCGCAGAAGAGCTGGTGGCTTCGCAATCCCTTCTTCGCCGGATGCCCGTGGGAGACGCGGTGGCCGAACAGATCCTCGATCTGGTGCGCGCCTTCCGCCCGCAAGACCCGACTTCGAGCGAGACTGTGCGCCAATCGGTCGCTTGGGGCCCCGGTCCGCGCGCGGCACAAGCCCTGATGCTGACCGTCCGGGCGCGGGCATTGATCCAAGGCCGACTGGCACCGGACACAGATGACATCATCGCCATGGCGCGCCCGGTTCTGATCCACCGGATGGCGCTCAACTTTGCCGCCCGCGCCCGCGGCGAAAGCTTGGCCGAGCTAATTGACGCTACGACCCGCGCAATCCTGATGCGAGAGGCGGCAGCGTGAGCCAAACACCGCGTCATTTGCGCGAACGCGCCGAGGAGGAGGCCGCACGCTTTCCGCCCTTGTTGGCGCGGGCGCAACATCTGGCTTCGACAGTTCTGTTGGGAGAACACAGCCGTCGGCGGGCCGGAATGGGTGACGATTTCTGGCAGTACCGTCCGATGCAACCGGGCGATTCCCGCCGCATGATTGATTGGCGTCGGTCTGCCAAATCCGATGTCCAATTTGTGCGTGAAAAGGAATGGTTGATCGCCCAAAGCGTCCTCCTTTGGGTCGATCAGACCAGTTCGATGCGGTTTGCCAGCGCATCCGACCTTCCACAAAAAGCCGATCGCGCCCGGGTTCTGGCGCTGGCCGTTTCGATACTTTTGATCCGCGCGGGCGAACGCGTCGGGATGGTTGACGGTGCTCTTGTGCCGCGCAGTGGGGAGCCACAAATACTGCGGCTGGCTGATCTCCTCTCCCAAGACGAAACAGCCGAATATGCCACCCCAAAGGCACGCGGTATGCCGCCCCATGCCCGCGCAGTCTTCATCTCGGACTTCTTGACAAACACCACTGACATCACTGCGGCTCTGACCACGGCCTCGGACGCGGGCGTGCGTGGCGTGCTTCTTCAGATACTCGACCCCAGTGAAGAATCTTTTCCCTATCGGGGCCGCACGATCTTTCAGAGCGTTGGCGGATCAATTGCACATGAAACGCTCAAAGCGGATGACCTTAGAGAGCGGTATCTTGAACGGTTAGCCAAGCGCAAAGCCGAATTGACTGCTCTTTGCGCCGCCGCCGGCTGGCGCTATCAATGTCACCACACCAACACCAGCGCCTCTGCCACGCTGCTCTGGCTGTTTCGCGCGCTCGAAGGGGGCACTGCATAATGCTCGGCCCCATTGCATTTACCAGCCCATGGCTACTGCTGGCACTTGTGGCGCTCCCGATCTTGTGGATCCTTCTGCGCGCCATCCCGCCCGCGCCGATCCGCCGCCGCTTTCCCGGCGTCGTGCTGCTGCTTGGACTGCAAGACGACGACAGCGTGTCGGATCGCACACCTTGGTGGTTGCTGCTATTGCGGATGCTGGCCGTGGCCGCTGTCATTCTCGGTTTAGCCGGACCTGTGCTGAACCCAACTGACACCGGCGCGCGCTCGAACGATCCGGTGTTGATCGTTATGGATGCCAGTTGGGCCAGCGCACGCAACTGGCCCGAGAGGATCACCATGATCGAGCGCACGCTGGCCAATGCAGGGCGCGATGGACGAACCGTCGCCATAACGGTTCTGGGCCAACCGGAAGCACCAATATTCCAGGCCGCCGCGACGTGGGAAGCCCGGCTGGCAGGGATCGCCCCAAACGCCTGGGCACCGACGAAAGACGCCATGCAAGACCTGACCGTTGCGCTGGCCGATAGCGGCCCGATCGAAACGATCTGGTTCTCCGACGGGCTTGAACGCGAGGGGCGAACAGAGTTGCTGACCCGGCTGAACGCACTCGGCCCGGTTTCCATCTTTCAATCCGGCAACCCTACGCTTGCGCTTGAACCCGCACGGTTTTCAGAAGGCGCCGTGCAGATCACGGCCCGGCGCGAACTGACGGCAAGCGAACAGTCGCTTGTGGTGCAGGCTGTCGGAAAAGACCCCGCAGGCGCCGAACGGGTGCTGTCTGAATTGCCCCTCACCCTACCCGCCGGAGCGGCCACTGTTGAAGGCGAGATGGCTCTGCCTGCCGAATTGCGTAGCCGGATCTCGCGGTTTCAGATCAAGGGCGCGCAAGGCGCTGGAACGATTGTGCTTACCGATGACAGCCTGCGACGCCGCGAGATTGCTCTGATTGCGGGGCGCGAAAACCGCGAAGGTCTCGAATTGCTGTCACCGCTGCACTATCTGCGGCAGGCGCTTTCGCCCTCCGCTGATCTGATCGAGGGTGCAATTCCCGACACCCTGCCGGCCAACCCCGACGTAGTTGTTCTGGCCGATATCGCCAGGATTTCCGATGCAGAGCAAACTGCGCTGCTCGAATGGGTGGAACAGGGCGGCCTGCTTTTGCGGTTTGCCGGTCCGCGGATGGCTGCAAGCGAAATCAGCCGCAGTGACGAACACCCCTTGATGCCGGTGCGTTTGCGCGCTGGCGGGCGCACCGTAGGTGGCGCGATGAGCTGGGGCGCGCCGAAAACTCTGGCGCCATTCGACAAGGATTCACCATTTTTCGGCTTGAACGTGCCCGAGGACGTGCGCATCACGGCACAAGTTCTTGCGCAACCCGACCCCGCACTCGCCGATCGCGTAATCGCAACACTCAGCGATGGCACGCCACTGGTCACGCGCAAGAAACTCGGCGCAGGGCAGGTGGTGCTGTTTCATGTAACCGCCAACGCTGAATGGTCCTCTCTTCCGCTATCCGGCCTCTTCGTGGAAATGCTCGAACGGCTTTCGGTTTCAACAACTTCCGCCGCCCCGACGGCTGACGAACTGGCTGGCACGATCTGGAACCCGCTCAAAGTGCTGGACGGCTTTGGCGCGCTCAAGGACGGCGCCGCTTTGCCGGGCGTTCCCGGTGAGGCATTGGCCGATGCACCGATCGGGCCCACGTTGCAACCCGGCGTTTATGCGGGGATCAATCGACAGATAGCCCGCAATGTATTGCAACAGGGCGAAACCCTGAAACCCGCGCTATGGCCCGCAGGGACAACCATCAACGGCTTCACAACCGCCAAGGAAATCCCGCTAGGCGGTTGGTTGCTTGCCCTGGCACTTGGGCTTCTGTCTCTGGATGTTTTTGCCTCGCTGGCCTTGTCCGGGCGCCTCATTGCCGCGCGCGTTGCCGTGATCACCTGCGCGTTGTTCACCTTGCCCTGGGACGCCCACGCAGATGACATCAGAGCCATTGAAGCCACCTCGGAAGTGGTTCTGGCGCATGTGATCACCGGAAATCGACAAATCGATGAAACTGCCTATGCCGGCCTTCTGGGGCTTTCGGAAACCTTGTTTTTTCGCAGTTCAATTGAACCCGCAACGCCGATGGGGGTCAATCTCGAGACGGATGAACTGTCGTTCTTTCCTTTGCTTTACTGGCCTGTCACCCCGGATCAGCCACGCCCTTCGGCGGCGGCCTATGACAAACTCAACCGCTTTATGCGCTCGGGTGGTATGATCCTCTTTGATACGCGCGACGCCGACATCGCCGGGTTCGGCACGGCAAGCCCGAACGGTCGCAAACTGCAACAACTGGCCGCCCCGTTGGACATTCCGGCGATTGAACCCGTGCCGTCTGATCATGTTCTGACCCGCGCCTTCTACCTCCTTCAGGAGTTTCCGGGGCGCTACAACGGCCGCGATGTCTGGGTCGAAGCTGCTCCGGCGGATGCCGAACAGGTTGATGGCATGCCGTTCCGAAACCTCAATGATAATGTTACCCCGATCATTATTGGCGGCAACGACTGGGCCGCGGCCTGGGCGATGGATGAACGCGGCAACAACCTCTTTCCGGTCGGGCGGGGGCTTGCCGGGGAACGCCAGCGCGAAATGGCCTATCGCTTCGGCGTCAACCTCGTCATGCATGTGCTGACCGGAAATTACAAATCCGATCAGGTGCATGTACCGGCGCTTCTGGAGAGATTGGGGCAATGACGGCCACCCTCCTTTTTGATCCACTTTTGCCCTGGCCGGTGATTGGTGCGCTTTTGGTGCTTGCGCTGGCGGCAACCGGATTTGCACTTTGGCGCGGGCTTTCGGGCTGGGCGCTGCGCGCTCTCGCAGCGTTGCTCGTGCTGTGTGCGCTGACCGGCCCGGTATGGCAGCAGGAAGAACGCGACGCTCTACCCGACATCGCCATCATGGTGGTCGATCAATCCATCAGCCAAAAGCTGTCGGATCGCACAGTTCGCACCGAAGAAGCCGCCGCACAAATTGCCGCGCGGATCAACGCCATGCCCAATACCAGACTGCATCGCATCAACATCACCGACGGGCCCGAGGACACAGGCACATTGGCGATGGCCGCGCTCTCAAATGTGCTGGCGGAACAACCCCATGCACGCATTTCCGGCCTGTTTCTGATCAGTGATGGCCGGATCCACGACATCGACAACGCACCCGAACTGCCCGCGCCGCTACACCTTCTTCTTACAGGCGATCCCGATGACTGGGATCGTCGCATTGTAGTCGAAAATGCCCCTGCTTACGCGATTCTGGGCGAGGAAATCACGCTGACTCTGCGTATCGAAGATCAGGGCCAGGTGCCAAATGACATGGGCTTTACTGCACTTGAAATCGCGGTCGATGGTGGTGAACCGATGGTGTTTCAGGTGCCTGTTGGTCAATCAATCGAGTTGCCTGTTTCGCTGCCTCATGGCGGGCGCAACGTTCTGCAATTCACCGTCCCGACGGAGGACGGGGAACTGACCGGGCGCAACAATACGTCGCTCGTGCAGATCAATGGCGTGCGTGACCGGTTGCGGGTGCTTCTGGTCTCGGGCGAACCACACCCGGGCGGGCGCACTTGGCGCAATCTTCTGAAATCCGACAGTTCGGTTGATCTGGTGCATTTTACAATCCTGCGCCCGCCCGAAAAGCAGGATGGCGTACCCGTAGGAGAGCTGTCGCTCATCGCTTTTCCCACACGCGAGTTGTTTCTGGAAAAGATCGAGGATTTCGATCTGATCATTTTTGACCGTTACAAGCGGCGCGGCATCCTTCCGTCGGTCTATCTGGAAAACGTGCGCTCCTATGCAGAAAAAGGTGGTGCGGTTCTAATCGCCGCCGGGCCCGATTTTGCCAGTGCCGACAGCATCTATCGCTCACCTCTTGCCCAGATCGTACCCGCCAGTCCAACGGCTCGGGTGATCGATCAGGGTTACCGTCCCGAAGTCACCGAGCTTGGTCAACGCCATCCCGTCACCGCCGACCTGACACCCGCGGACGGCCTGGAAAATTGGGGCCGTTGGATGCGCCAGATCGAAGTTGTGGCCGAAGCCGGCGATGTGGTCATGTCCGGGATCGAAGGCAATCCGTTGCTGATACTCGACCGTGTCGGCGAAGGGCGCGTGGCGCTTCTGGCATCAGATCACGCCTGGCTCTGGAGCCGCGGATTCGAGGGCGGCGGGCCTCAACTCGAATTGCTCCGCCGCCTGGCGCACTGGATGATGAAGGAGCCCGATCTGGAGGAAGAAGCATTGTGGGCCGAACCCAATGGCCAGTCGATGCGCATCATCCGCCGCACTCTGTCAGAAAACGCGGGCACCGTCACCGTCACCCCGCCATCCGGCGAACAAACCGATCTTCCCCTTGCCGAGACAGAACCCGGCCGTTTCGAAGTTGGGTTCGACGGCGAGGAAGTCGGCCTTTACCGGCTCACCAACGGCGATTTGTCGGCAGTCGTGGGGCTCGGCCCAAGTGCGCCACGCGAGTTTATCGAAACGGTGGCCGACGCGGCAATCCTCACACCGCTTATCGCAACCAAGCGCGGCGGTGTGCAGGTGTTGAGCGATGGCATTCCAAACCTGCGCCATGTCCGCCCGGGCCGCCCGGCCGCTGGCAACGGTTGGCTTGGGCTGACCCCGCGCAACGCTTATCGCACTGTCGGCGTTGCGCAGGTCCGATTGTTGCCGGAATGGCTCGTCCTTGCGCTGGTGGCGGGCTTCATCCTTTTGGCGTGGCTTCGTGAGGGGCGGCGCTAGACCCGACCACGTCGGCACCATCTCAGAAATAGCTGCGCACCAGGCTTTCGGCAATCAGGCTCCAGCCATCCGCAATGACGAAGAATGACAGCTTGAACGGCAACGAGACAATCGCAGGCGGCACCATCATCATACCCATCGACATCAAGATCGCTGCAACAACCAAGTCGATGATCAGAAAAGGCAAGAAGATCAAGATCTTGGTTTAATCCTTTGGTCATTGTGCGCTTTGCGCCCGTTACACATCCCATCCACTTGCCGGACGGGTCCAAAGTCGTTCTGACAAGTGCAGCAAGGTCAACGCCCTTGCAGCGCCATTCGAAAGATCATCCGAATGCAGGCTCATCCTGGCCCATTTCCTCCTAATGAAACCCTAAAACCGGTGATGCGAAATTGCCTGCATTTGATTCGAATTGCACAGTCCCGCACGGAGCCCGCCTAGGCGCGCTTTTCCATTTTAAGGTCTGTCTGGCCTTCGATTGCTCGGCGCTTGCCAGTTTCATCATAAGTATCAAGCGTTTGGCGAATCCGTTGTAGCGTGCTCATCCGGTTGGCAACGCTGCGAATCCCTTGCAGCGCCCTGTTGAGAAGTGCCTGATTGCGCAGCGCCTTGGCCTGCAATTGCTCCAGCTTTGCCGCACCCGCCGCGCCGTTATCGTTCAATCTGTCAATCAGGGTTTTCTTCTCGTCATATTGCCCAGCCAGAAAATTCAGATCCCCTTCCATCAGGGCCGTGCGTTCGCGCTCTAACAGCGCATCGAGGGCTTCAATCGTGTGTTGTGTTGTCGTGGAATTCATCGGCTTTCTCCTTCAATGCCTGATAGAGCGACTCGGCCAGACCGATGCCCCCGGCTTTCACCATTTCCTCTGCCTGTGCCTGGCGCAGAAACGAGGCGAACTGGTCTTCCCCTGCCCCACCGCCAAAGGCGTCGCGCGTCTTGCCCATGCCCGCAACTTTCAACATCTCCGATAAAAAGGTGGCTTCCAGTTTTTGGGCCGCGTCCATCAGCGCCTGATCCCGACCATTGTTTTGATCCATCGATCGGGCGACCGGGCGCGATACGGGCGATGCCGTTGGCGGCGCAGCCAATGGAGAAAGATCAGTCACAGGAATACCTCCAATTTGGGGGACTTTTCGCTATTTGCGCAGATACCGGTAAAGAACCAGTAACCAAACTCGTGGATAGTGAGCGCATTGTGGAAGAAATCCCGAGGCAACCATGTCAGACATTTCAACCTACGCCTTTCGCCACCCCGGCGCGGATGGCACGCCGGGCAAACCAGCAACAAACGCCGCTGGCGATAGTCAGCGCGCGCAGCCATTTGCGGATGTTTTTCTCGGCCTGCGCCAGAGCAACCTTGCGCAACAACCCGATCTGGACATCAGAAACGACGAAGCATTGCCAATCACGCAAGAGACCGCCGAGGATGAACCCTCGGCCTCCTGCATTGCAAAAGAGTCGGGTTCCGAGTCAGAGCAGTACACTGACGCAACAGACACCACGCAACACCTTGGCGAAATCGCGGCGCCGCCACTCGTCCCCGTGGCCTCCCCAAAAGGCACAGAAGCAGCGCTGAACGCCAAACCCGTCGCCGTTCCGGCCCAGCGCATCGTGCTCGAATCCGGCAACATTTCCGGCACGCCACAACCTGCTGCTGCGCCCACCACCCCGGGCAACCGGGAACAGGCCGTGCAAACCTCTGCGTTCGCTGCTTCACAGACCGCGCAGATACGAACCACAGGTCACAATCCAGCGTCCGAAAATCGTTCCGCACTTACCCCATCGACACCCATTCAATCGAATGAGCCATCCGCGATTCGCCAAACCCCGCAGATCGTCACACCGCCCGAGTCACAAACCACGGCGCAGACATCCCAACTCCGGGCCGAACCAATGGTGCCATCGCAGTTCTCGCGGTTCGGTGCGTCAAATACGGACAAGGCACGTGCGCGGCAGAGTCAGGCCGACGCGCCCGCTCCCAAACTTGCCAGCGGCACCGAAAGACAGCCGCCCGCGCCGGTTGCGCCACAGTCCTCTTCCGGCGCTGCAATACCCCCGCCACTTTCCCAGCCCAGCCCGCGCGCAGCACTCGATTCCGCCATTGAAGTGACTGAGGAATTTACGCTTTCGACGTCGCATTCAATTCGCGAGCCAGGGGGGCATACCGGCACGCTTTCTGCGTCACAAACCTTTGGCCGCACGGACTTGGCCCGTCATGTTGCCCTACAGATTTCCTCTGCCGCATCGGCGCAATCCGGCGGTCAGGTCGTGCTCCGCCTCAACCCGGAAGAACTAGGGCACGTCCGCCTGACCATGACCCCGGGGGAAGGCACAATGCTGGTCTCTATCGTCGCAGAACGCGGCGAAACCCTCGACCTGATGCGTCGGCACATCAACCTGCTGGCCGAGGAGTTCCAGGCCCTCGGCTACGACGACCCTCAGTTCGACTTCAAAAACCCTCAACGCGGTGGCAACGGGTCATCCCCCACCTCGCCAGATGACAATTCCCCGCCCCTCATTCACCCGGATGACTCTCCCACTTCAATTGCGCAGGCGCCATCGGCGCCGCACGATTCTGGTGGGCTCGATCTGCGTTTTTGAACAGCCAAGAAAGATAGCCTCATGATTAACTCCGTGTCCTCGGCCTCCGCCGCAACCCCCGCTCAGTCCTCCACTGCGACTGATAATCGAATGATAAGCTCCGATTTTCAGACTTTTTTGCAGATGCTAACTGCGCAAATGAACAATCAGGATCCTCTGAACCCAGTCGACAGTTCTGATTACGCAGTACAACTCGCGACTTTTTCCTCTGTTGAGCAACAGGTCTTGACCAATGATCTGCTGAACAACCTGATCGCCCAGACAACAGGCACCGGCATTGGCCAACTGGCCGGGTGGATCGGGATGGAGGCGCGCACCTCCGCGCCCGCATATTTCCAAGGCAGCCCCATCACCCTGTCACCGCTAATTGCCACCCGTGCGGATCAGGCTTGGCTGGTGGTGCGCAATGAAACCGGAGATGAGGTGGCGCGCGAGCAAATCAGCCTCACGGCAGGTGACGTCACTTGGGCCGGTGTCGACGACACGGGCGCGCCCTTCGTCGATGGGCTCTATTCCTTCGAAATCGAAAACCATGCAGAAGGATCGCTGCTCGGCACGACACCGGTGGAAAACTATGCCAACGTGGTCGAAGCACAGAATTTTGACGGCACCTTGGTGCTGGTTCTAGAGGGTGGGGTTCAGGTTCTCTCTTCCGATGTTCTGGCGCTGCGCCGCCCAACGTGAGGCCGATCCACAGCCTTGATCGCCCCGGGCGCCTCGCGTAGACCCCCAACGTAACACCGGGTTGTAGCGATCAAAGCCGAACCGTCCATGGCCCGGCCAATACGCGACCGGAGCCTCTGAAATGCGTTTTCATTCCGCCACAGGCCCAGTGCCGGGTGATATGCCCGCCGCCTTGCACCAAACGCTTGTCAGGACTGGCCATCTGCCCGCCGATTGCGTGTCCCACCCCATGACAGGCGGACGCACCAACCGCCTCTGGCGTGCGTCCGGTCATGGGGGCGAGATCGTTATCAAAGCCTATACCCCATGCGATGACAATCCGCTCTTTTCCAACGATCCCACCGCCGAAGCCCTGATCCTGCACCACCTCAAAGACACCGGTTTGGCACCCAAACTGCATGGCGCACTCGACACATCTCTCGGGCCGGTCGTGGTCTATGCGCTGGTTCATGGCCGACCATGGCAGCAAAATGTGGCGCCGGTCGCGCGTGAACTTGCACGTCTGCACAATTCAACCATCCCCCACGGCCTTCCTGCCGCCCCGGACGGAAGCCAGGCGCTCGTCGACCAGACCCTTGCCATCCTGTCGCTATGCCCGGAAGACGCGGCAAGACCAATCACTGCATATCGGCCCGCCGGATTGGCTCCGCCCTCTGGCATCATCGCACTTCTGCATGGTGATGCCGTCCCCGGAAACCTGATCGATACCGGCACCGGCATTACATTCATTGATTGGCAATGTCCCTGTTCGGGCGATCCGGTTCATGATCTCGCGATTTTCCTTTCGCCTGCAATGCAACATATCTATCGCGGTGCACCGCTATCCCCAGACGAAGAAGACAGCTTTCTGTTCGCCTATGGCGACAAACTCGCGGCCGCGCGATACCACGCGCTTGCCCCCTGGTTTCATTGGCGCATGGCGGCCTATTGCCTTTGGCGCACAATCCGCGGGGACGCAGATTATCAGCTCCCCATGGCTATGGAGCTTGAGCGGCTCACGGGCTGATTTCGTATTAATCCGCTTCATGCGATTTCCATCACGCGATTCGTGCAGGCGTATTTTTGCCTCGGCGTCCTCTTGCTGCCGCTGCCGACACATCGGGAACACAGCATGTTGCAGCAAGGCAACAATCTCCGCCAACAATGGAATCAATATTGGTGAATCAAGGCGATACCCAAAGTTAAATTGTTAAAAAACAATAGCTTATAGACGAGTTGCTTGATGTTACAGCAGACGAAGGCGATTCACCGCTAATTTCCCAATTCCTATTTCAACAGCGCTGAATCTATGTAATATTGACGACGGTCGTGCCGATTTCGGTCGGCTTAACTATGGTTTGGAGAACATTATGAAAAAGCTTTCGATCATTGCAGCTGCTGCTGCTCTGGCCGTAGCAACCGCCGCACCGGTTGCTGCTGAGACCAAAACTCAAGATCCGTTCGTATCGACTCAAGGCGGCCTTGGCCTTGGTGCCGGTGGCGCAGGTATGGCTGCTGTCGCAGCTGTGGCCGTTGCTATCGCCGTTGTCGCGTCGGACGACAGCTAATTTCGCACCGGATATCCGGACGCGATGAAAAACGTAAAATGGCGGCCTTAACGGGCCGCCATTTTCTTTTGTCTCACATCCAGAAGTCAGCGCAGTAGCTGAATCGTCATATGCCCATTGGTCGGGTTCAGCCATTGCCGCGATTGAACAATCCGACCGCGCCCATCAACAAGATAACTGTTGGTGAACTGCGTCTCTCCCGACGAACAGGTTTCCGTCATTTGTGTTGTCGCCACATTCTTCAACTCGCCCGCCGACAGCCGCTTACCGCCGCCCTTGGCATAGTCACAACTCAGAACCAATTCGACGGTGTGATTTTCACCATCAAGATTGCGCATCACACGCTGGGCCGAGCCTGATTTACGCCCCGAAATCAGCGCAAGACTTTCTCCCAGACTCGACGACATCAAATCGTTGCCCAAACCCCGCGTGGCGGTGACAACGCCGCCTCGCGTCGTGATCGAGCGCCGATCCGGCGTCGCCCAGGTAACATAGGCACCATTCTGTTCGATCTGCGTGAGAATGGCCGTCGCATTGCGCCCCTCCAGCACGACCAGAGCGATCGGCGCATCGGTATTGGCAAGCGATGCCTGGACCGCCGCCGCAACTTCGGCCGGTCCAACAACCGAGCCTTGGCCCGATTTCTTCAATGCGCCCGAGCGCGCAGCTTTCAGGAACACGCCCTGATCGGTCTGATTTCCGCATCCTGCAAGCCCAAGCATGACAGCGATCAGAGTAGCGGCACGAAACATTCTCATCTCCAGAACCTTCCCCAAGTCTTGGCCATATCCGGTCCATGCGTGCCGCGCACACTATCATAGAGCCGCCCGCCTACATTCAACCGCGCACCACCATTACGTGAAAGCGATTGGATAACGATGTCGTTCTTGCGTTTCGTCGGGCTACCGATAGCCCAGCTCATCGGCGCCGTGATACGGATACCCTTGTCAAACGACCCTTCACCAAAGGCGGCTGCGGACACGTTGGTTTTGGTAACATACGCGCCCACTTTCCAGCCGTTGTCGAATTCGCGGTCAATCGAAACAGTCGCCCCCCAATCCTCAGCGAGATAACGCCCCATATCCAGTTGACCATGGAAACCGTTGCCGAAATCGTAATAAGCCGAGACATGCCCGGTCGCGACGTTGTAACTCTGCACGCCAAAAAGCTGGTCGAAATCCCGCTTGGCGACATAGTTCAGCTCGATCCCAAACGCCAAACGGCTGGTCGCAGGCTTCCAGAGAACCTCTCCTGAAACCCCGGCGTACATCGACTCAAGATAACCCACAGTAGCCCGGCCATAGAGATCGTTGCCCAAGCGGCCATATTTCGCGATGGTCAGATGCTGAATTCTCGGATCGTTGCCGCGTGAATATAGGGCAGCATCCGAGCGCACCGGCGGCAATGTGCCCGGCCCCGCCCCGGTGTTGTTGCGCCCCGGCACCTGATCACCGACATTGCCTCCCGCTTTCACCGTCACCGCCCCGGACACAAGCCAGCCCGGCGCGACATAATAATCGGCATCCAGCTTTACGCCGACATCCACACGCACGGGATTGTCCGGATCAAACACGCTCATCTTGGTGTATGGCCCAAAGCTCCAGTTCAGCCGCGGATAGGTGCCCGGCAAAGGGCTGACCCCGTCCCACGCATCCGCCGCGCCGCCAAAGGTAACCTCTCGCAGAATGTTGGCCGCCGGCGCATTCTCAAGCCGCTCAACGTCCGAACGTTTCATTGTCACGGCACCCGTAGGCATACCGTTATGGGTCTGTACAATGGTGAATTCTTCCACGGAATTCGGTAGGGTCCGGCTCAGAACCCGGGCGGTGCGGCCAATGGCCTGCGCCTCGACGTCAAAGCGCGGGTTGCGGACCAACACGCGCACGCTGTTGCCATTCAGCTTGATGCCTTCCAGCACCATGCCTTCGGTCGCCAGACCCTTGGCCACATTGGCCTGCACGCCTTCGGCCCGGCCCGGCTCGACGGTCCAGCCCAAATCGCCGACCGAAAACTTCGGACGCACGGCCACCGGCAGAGGCGCCGTCTCACCGCCGCCCGGAACGGGGGATCCCTTGGCATCAAGCGCCACCGACACTTTTACGCCTATCTCCGAGCCATACATGTAATAGGCCCCGACGCTCAGCGCCCGGCTAACATTGTAATCGACACCAAAATTCCACGGGCTCTTGCGCTGGAACAGGTTGGCACCGGGGTCTTGCCCCGCGCCGCGTTCCTGCGGGTAGGCATCGGTCGAATATTCAGCCGTGAATTTCAGCTGGTCCGTAGCCTGAAAGCTGACGCCGCCAAAGGCCGAAACCGGTCCGCGAAACCATCGGTCGGTGCGCAGGTTGCCGCCCGACCCGATGGCACCCTCTGGCGGGCGCGTGCCGGTGGTGGTGAAGCTGTCATAGCTCCCCAAGCGGCCCCACCCCAGACCGCCGGTCAGCCGTAACCGCGACCCGATCGATTTGGTCGCCACCAGGTATTCCGACGAATAAAGCCCCGTGCCGATGAAATCACGCATCCCGACGGCTACGGCAGGGCGATAAGTACCCTCGGTCAACAGTTGATAGCGCAAATCAAACGACCGGTCATAATACGTTGCGTTGGGATAGGCGTTGGCCCCGCCCCGACCAGGCCGGTAATCAGCCAGAGCAGCATAGCGGAAAGTCCCCGTCAGACGTGGCAGGATCTGAAAAGTCAGCGTGGTTTTTGTCGTGCCACCAAAATGCGAAATAGTGCCCGCCAACTCGCCGTCCCGCGCCATTTCCGCCGATGGCATATCGATAAGGCCGCCCGGTGCACCATACATGTTCTTCGAGTATGTCAGGAGGGTCTCGCCAAATGCCAGACCCGGCACCAGACAAACCGCCGTGATTACCCCAATAGAAATCCGCACCCGCATATCAAATGTCCTGCCGCGTTATAGGTTTTCTTGAGTTTACGGAAATCGCACACAAATGAACAGTTGTCTCGTTTGGCGCGATCAAATTGTTAGCCTCACTGTCTCAATATTGCCTGCCCGCGCTGCGCCCGCTATCTTTGGGCGCGACGGATCGGTCAAGATATCATCCGGCAACTGTGCTGTAACTCCGTCAGATCGTCATTAAAATGGCCGTTATGGCGGCCCCCACGGCACCCCCCGAGACCACCCAGAGCGCCACGCCCCGCCAGCGCCGCGCGCTGCGTTTCTTTGGCGCCTCAAGCCCGCTTTGCCGGATCAGCATCGCCTCGATAAGGCCCGGCAACCGCGGACCAAACCGCGCCAATACCTGCGCGGCTTTGGTCAGGTCGCGCAACACCGCCCGCGGCCCCAGCGAACCCTTGATGTAATCCGCGACAATCGGCTTGGCCACATCCCAGATATTGAGCTGTGGTGAGAGCGATCGCGCCACCCCCTCGACCACCACCATCGTGCGCTGCAACAGGATCAGCTCGGTGCGGGTTTCCATTCCGAAACGTTCGGTAACTTCAAATAGATAGCTCAAAAGCTTCCCCATCGAAAGCTGGCTGGCATTCATCCCGAAAATCGGCTCTCCCACGGCGCGCAGCGCACGGGCAAACTCCTCGACATCGCGATCGGCGGGCACATAACCGGCCTCGAAGTGTACCTCTGCCACGCGCTTATAGTCACGCTGGATAAATCCAAAAAGGATCTCGGCGTAAACCCGACGGGTGTATTCATCAATATAGCCCATGATCCCGAAATCATAAGCAAGGATATCCCCATTGGCCGCCACTTTCAGGTTTCCCTGATGCATATCGGCATGGAAAAACCCATCCCGCAGCGCATGGTTCAAAAACAGCTGCAAGACGCGCTCGCCCAAAGCATGCAAATCATGGCCAGCCGCCTCAAGCGCCTCATTGTCGCCCAACGGCAGCCCCTCGGCCCAACTCATCGTCATGACCCGACGGTTGGAATGGGCCCATTTGATTTCCGGCAGGCGAAAACCTGCGTCACCCGCCGTATTGGCGGCAAATTCGCTGGCTGATGACGCCTCCAGCCGCAGATCAAGCTCGCCCTTCACCACGCCCTCAAAATGGGTGATCACATCGCGCGGCCTCAACCGCCGCGAGGCCGGGCTAAGAAATTCGATCACATCGGCGGCAAAATAAAATGCATCAATATCGCGCTGAAACGCCCGCTCGATACCGGGGCGCAGCACCTTGACGGCAACTTCCTCACCCGTTTCGCGCAACCGGGCGCGATGCACCTGCGCAATCGACGCCGCCGCAACCGCGTCTGAAAATTCATCGAAAATCTCGTCAACTTCCTGACCACTTGCGCCGCGCACTTCGGCCTTGGCCAACGCGGTCGAGAACGGCGGCAGCTTGTCTTGCAACACGCGAAGCTGGACCGCCAGATCATGGCCCACCACGTCGGGGCGCGTGCTCAGGATCTGGCCGAATTTGATATAGGCTGGCCCCAACGCGTTAAGCGCGCGCGTCGCGGGCGCCATCGCAGGGTCGCCCTTTTCACCCAACCATTGAAACGGCCAGACCAGCCCGCGCAGCACCACCCGCATCAGCTTGGGCGCGTCAAACGCATCAAGCACAACCTTCATTGCCCCGGTCCGCTCCAACGTCGCACCGGTGCGGATCAAACGGATGATATTATGCGGTCCTCTCACAGCTTCCAGCCCGAATGCAGACAGGCAATGCCCATGCTCAGGTTGCGGTATTTCGCCTGCTCAAAACCCGCCTCTTTCACCATGCCCAAAAACGTCTCCTGATCGGGAAACTTGCGAATGGATTCAACAAGATATTGATAGCTGTCATGGTCATTCGCAATCATCTTCCCAAGCTTGGGAATGACGTTGAAACTATAGAGATCATAGACCTTCTGCATCAGATCGTTAGGGATCTGGCTGAACTCCAGCACCATCAGCCGCCCACCGGGGCGCAACACGCGAAACGCCTCGTTCAGCGCATCCTGTGGCCGCGTCACATTGCGAATGCCAAAACTGATCGTGTAAACATCAAAGCTGTTATCGGCAAACGGCAACGCCATGGCGTCGCCCACCACCCAATCAAGGCTTTCGGCCTTCTGATCCGCCTCGGCCCGTTTGCGCCCTTCGATCAGCATCGGTTCGGTCAGATCCAGCACCGTGGCATGCCCATGGCCCGCGCGATCAAGAAACCGAAACGAGATATCGCCGGTCCCCCCCGCCACATCCAAAAGCTTTTGCCCCGGACGCGGTGCCAGCCAATCCATCATCGCATCTTTCCAGATCCGATGAATTCCAAGGCTCATCGCGTCGTTCATTACATCATATTTCGACGCGACCGAGCCGAAAACGCCCTGCACCCGCCCGGCCTTTTCAGCCTCGGGGATGTCCTGAAATCCGAAATGCGTGGTTTTTTCGCTCATGTGTCTTGCCTTACCGGTTCCAACGTCCTCTCTATATCGGGTGCTACATGCACACAATGCGCTGCAATGACCGGAAGCCACGATGCCAGAACTGCCCGAGGTTGAAACCGTCCGCCGTGGCCTTGCCCCGTCAATGGAAGGCGCGCGTATCATGCGCGCACAGGTCAACCGCCCCGATCTGCGCTGGCCCTTCCCTGTTGATTTCGCCAATCGACTCACCGGGCGCAGCGTTGAACGCCTGCGCCGGCGTTCAAAATACATCCTTGCCGATCTTGATGGCGGCGAATCCCTGCTCATTCATCTTGGCATGTCGGGCCGCATGACGGTTTCGGGCGATCCTCTAGGGCAATTTGTCGACAATCACCCCACCGCCGAAAAGCACGATCACGTCGTGCTTGATATGGACAACGGTGCGCGGATTACCTTCAACGATCCCCGCCGCTTCGGCGCAATGGATCTCTTGCCAACCGCCAGCGCCGATGCCCACCCGTTGCTTGCCAAACTCGGCCCCGAGCCGTTGGGAAACAGCTTTGACGAGCCCTATCTGGTCGCGGCGCTCAGCGGCAAGAATACGCCCGTAAAATCCGCGCTTCTGGATCAGAGGACCGTTGCAGGCTTGGGCAATATCTATGTCTGCGAAGCCCTCTTTCGCGCCCATATTGCGCCAACCCGCAAGGCCGCCCGTATCAGCACTGCGCGCGTGGCCAGCCTTGTTCCCATCATCCGCACGGTGCTGAACGAGGCCATCGCCGCCGGAGGCTCCAGCCTCAAGGATTTCCGCCAGGCCAGCGGCGAATTGGGCTATTTCCAGCACAGTTTCGATGTCTACGGACGCGAGGGCGCACCCTGCCGTTCTCCCGGCTGCAACGAAACGATTCGGCGCACGGTACAATCTGGAAGATCAAGTTTTCACTGTCCGCAATGCCAAAGATAGCTTGATCCACACGCCCACAATGGTAAGAAATCGGCTTCAGCGAAACAGCCGAAAGCTAGCACAATGGCCTTTGAGACGATCATCGTCGACATAGAAGACCACATCTGCCTCATCAAACTCAATCGCCCTGATGCGCTCAACGCGCTCAATGACCAACTCCTCACCGAGCTGGCACAGGCGATGACCGAGGCCCAGAAAAACGACAAGGTGCGCTGCATCGTTCTCACCGGTTCGGACAAGGCCTTCGCCGCCGGCGCCGACATCAAGATGATGAGCGAGAAAAGCTTCACCGACGTCTTCCTGGATGATCTCTTCACACCCGAAACCGACGCAATCCAACGCGTGCGCAAGCCGATCATCGGCGCCGTAGCGGGCTATGCCCTTGGCGGCGGATGCGAATTGGCAATGCTTTGCGATTTCCTGATCGCCGCAGACACCGCCAAATTCGGCCAGCCCGAGATCAATCTCGGCGTCATGGCGGGCCTTGGCGGCACCCAGCGCCTGACTCGTCTCATCGGCAAGTCCAAGGCAATGGACATGAACCTCACCGGGCGCTTCATGGATGCGGAAGAGGCCGAACGCGCCGGGCTGGTATCGCGCGTGGTGCCTGCCAAGAAGCTGATGGAAGAAGCTATGGGCGCCGCGGCCAAGATTGCCGAGAAAAGCATGATCACGGTCATGGCTGTCAAAGAATCGGTAAACCGATCCTACGAAACCACGCTGCGCGAAGGACTGCTCTTTGAGCGTCGTGTGTTCCATTCGCTCTTCGCTACCGAGGACCAGAAGGAAGGCATGTCCGCCTTCATGGAAAAACGCGAAGCCCAATTCCGCGATCGCTAAAACCTGCCACCCGCGCAGCTTTGAACGATACAAAAGCGCCCGACGTCTCTCCCGAGACCGGGCGCTTTTCCTATAATGCCCCTGGCCGCCGAAATCCTGCGTTACTTCACTTGTCTCAGCCTGAGCCCGTCCGGGGAAATCTCAATCTTCCCCTCGAGAAGGCGCGCGCGGTCTTCTGCGCTCACCAAATCCCACATTTCAGAGCGGAGTTGGCGTGACAATGCCAGCCGCCGCTCGGGATCCAGCTCTTCAAGAATGCCCTGCACCCGGCGCGCTATCTCACCGTGATTATCACCATTTCCACCCATCACTCACCCGTCACAATCTGTTTACAAAGAAGAAAAGGCACACATGCCAATCTCAAGCGCAGGTATTTGAATGTGGCACGAGATCACGTTTGCCGGGATGGAGGCACGAGTCAATTCAACTGATGAGAGAATACACACACGTGGAAAGTGCGAGGGTTCCTGCCTTTCATTTCCGGGGCGTCACCCTGCGACACCATTCCGCCCACCGCTTCACATTCTCAATTGCAATTCCCGGCCAGATCGGTATCAAGCGTCCAGACATGCGCGTGATGCCCGCTTTGGCAAGAATCAGCCCCCGATCTATCGGGGTTGGCCCGTTCGGGTATCTACGTGCGAAACCGTTTGAACCGAACTAGAAAGGGCCACCCATGGCAAATTCGCCCCAAGCCAAAAAACGCGCTCGCCAGAACGAGCAACGTTTCGCCATCAACAAAGCGCGCCGTTCGCGCATTCGTACCTTTATCCGCAAGGTTGAAGAAGCCATCGCCTCGGGCGACAAGAGCGCAGCCCAAAGCGCCCTGCGCGACGCTCAGCCCGAATTGATGCGCGGCGTCAGCAAAGGCATCTTCCACAAGAACACGGCAGCGCGCAAAATGTCGCGCCTCTCGGCCCGCGTCAAAGCCCTCGCCTAAACCGATTCTCGGATAAATTCCTAAAAAGGGGCGCTCCTGCAAGAGCGCCCCTTTTTGCGCTTACCCCTTATTTCGTTGACCCATAAGGGGTTCCGAGATTCTTTGTATGAAATATCCGAGTCAAGCGCGAAGTTTCGTTGCCCAGGGCCGCTGGCTGTTGCTAATTTCGTCCCTGCGAGTCGCTTTGACTTGGGGGGACAAGACCTGAACTGACCACTGCCAATCTCGATCCATTCGGGATGAATTAGTAGTCGCATGCCGGAACTCCGGCGCTGCCTTGTCCAAATAGAATGTTTGCGGTTCTGCAAGACCGCGCAGCCGATCCCAGGGGTGGAAATCGGTCGCGACAAACGAGATTGCAGAGGTCGTGTAAGCCGGTCCTGATCGGACAATTCTGCGCATTGCCGCCTTGGCAGTGCCATGAAGTGTTGTTCTTGATCCGGAAACGAGGGTTCCAGCCGGGATTGCAGCCGGTTGAGTGTGAGTGACGTAGTGTTTGAAGCAATGAATGCGGATCGGGGATAAAATGACGCAGGATCAATGGGGGCAGGTTCAACAAGCTCTTTTGGAAACCATCGGCACGAACAACTTCAAGACCTGGATTGAACCTCTCGAATTTGACACCCTCAGCGATGGCGTCGCCACGTTCCATGTCCCGACCAGCTTTGTTGGCAACTATGTCCGCCAGAACTTCGGCGAGGTGATCCTCTACCAACTGTCCAATGCCGGCGTCGATGTGCGTCGCGTCCGGTTCGATGTGCCCGCCTCCTCCGCCGCCTCACCCAAACCTGCCGCCAAACCCGCCACGCGCACCGCATCCGCTGCGGCGCCTGTTCAGGCCACCACAACAGCCCGCGATGATCTTCTGCCCGCCGCTCCGCTCGATCCGCGCTTTACTTTCGAAAGCTTCGTGGTCGGCAAACCCAACGAGCTGGCACACGCCGCAGCCAAACGCGTCGCCGAAGGCGGCCCGACCACGTTCAATCCGCTCTTCCTTTACGGCGGCGTCGGCCTGGGCAAGACCCACCTGATGCACGCCATCGCACATGAGCTGACAACCCGCCGCCCTGATCTCAACGTGCTTTATCTATCCGCCGAACAATTCATGTACCGCTTCGTGCAGGCCCTGCGCGAACGCCGGATGATGGATTTCAAGGAACTCTTCCGCTCGGTCGATGTCCTGATGGTTGATGATGTGCAATTCATCGCGGGCAAAGACAGCACCCAGGAAGAATTCTTCCATACATTCAACGCGTTGGTAGATCAGAACCGCCAGATCGTCATTTCCGGCGATCGCGCGCCGGGCGAAATCAAGGATCTCGAAAACCGCATCAAGAGCCGCCTGCAATGTGGTCTCGTGGTAGATCTGCATCCCACTGACTACGAATTGCGCCTCGGCATCCTGCAATCCAAGGTCGTCACCCAGCGCGAGCAATATCCCACACTCGCCCTGGCCGATGGCGTGCTCGAATTTCTTGCCCATCGGATCAGTACCAACGTCCGCGTGCTCGAAGGCGCGCTGACCCGGCTCTTCGCCTTCGCGTCGCTTGTCGGTCGCGAGATCACGTTGGAACTTGCCCAGGATTGCCTCGCCGACATCCTGCGCGCCTCCGAACGCAAGATCAGCATCGAAGAGATCCAGAAACAGGTTGCCCGGCACTATAATATCCGGTTGGCCGAAATGGTCGGCCCCAAACGGGTGCGCAATTTCGCCCGCCCCCGACAGGTTGCAATGTATCTGTGTAAACAGCTTACGTCGCGCTCACTCCCCGAAATCGGGCGTCACTTTGGCGGGCGTGATCACACCACCGTAATGCACGGTGTGCGCCGCATCGAAGAACTGCGCGCTCAGGATGCCCAGATCGAAGAAGATCTCGAACTTCTGCGCCGCCAACTCGAAGCCTGACACCAATCGCGGCGGGACGCGCCCGGCATCCCGGTCGCAAGACGGCCCGAACGCGCCCGTAAAGGCAGACGAGCCCCCTTGACGTCCCGCACGTTCCGCCCGAAAACACTCAAAAAGCACTTGTGCCAAAGGTGGAACCCGCTAGGGTGCCCATCCCGGCCCAGTGGTCCAGACCAGACGATCAGGCCAGACGATCAGGAGTGAGAGGCATGAAACTCAGCATTGAACGCAGCGTGTTGCTGAAGGCCATCGCCCAGGCGCAATCGGTCGTTGAGCGGCGCAACACAATCCCGATCCTCGCCAACGTCCTGATCGAAGCCGAAGGCTCAGATGTGCATTTTCGCGCCACCGACCTTGATATCGAAGTGGTCGACAAGGCTCCCGCCCAGGTCGAACGCGCCGGTGCCACCACGGTGTCCGCCGTGATGCTGCACGAGATCGTGCGCAAACTGCCCGACGGCGCGCTTGTCACACTGGCCGATGATGGCACCTCGGGGCGCCTCACTGTCGAAGCCGGTCGGTCCCACTTCAACCTTGCCACCCTGCCCAAGGAAGATTTCCCGGTAATGGCAAGCTCGGAATACAGCTCGAATTTTACCGCACCCGCCCCCATGCTCCGGCGGCTTTTTGACAAGTCGAAATTCGCTATTTCCACCGAGGAAACACGCTATTACCTCAATGGCGTCTACATGCATGTGTCCGAATCCGACGGCGGCCGCGTGCTGCGCTGCGTGGCCACCGATGGCCACCGTCTGGCCCGGATTGATGCCGATCTGCCCGAAGGTGCCGCCGACATGCCCGGCGTAATCGTTCCGCGCAAGACCGTGGGCGAATTGCGCAAGCTTCTCGACAATGACGACACGAAGATCGCCGTCTCGGTTTCAGAAACCAAGGTGCGCTTCGCCACCCCCGAGATCACCCTGACGTCCAAGGTGATTGACGGCACCTTTCCCGACTACACGCGCGTCATTCCCTCGGGCAACACTCGCCGCCTCGAAGTTGACGCTGCCGAGTTTGCCAAAGCCGTCGACAGGGTCGCCACAGTGTCATCAGAACGTTCGCGCGCGGTCAAACTGTCACTCGAAGAAGACAAGCTCACGCTCTCGGTCAATGCCCCTGACAGTGGCGCGGCCGAAGAAGAACTTGCCGTGGCTTACGGCGATGAGCGGCTCGAAATCGGCTTCAACGCCAAATACCTTCTGGAAATTGCCAGCCAGGTTGATCGCGAGAACGCCGTCTTCATGTTCAACTCCGCCGGCGATCCGACGCTGATGCGCGAAGGTAACGACACCTCCGCCATTTATGTCGTCATGCCGATGCGTGTCTGATCCAGATAAACCCGCCGCTTCATCTTGCCCGAAATATCCCGGGGGTGTGGGGGCTGGCCCCCACTCAAACCTACGTGTGGGGGCTGGCCCCCACTCCGGCACTGGCGACATGACTCTCGCGCTCACACACCTTTCCCTGTCGCATTTTCGCTCGCACAAACACGCGCTGATCGAATGCGATGCGCGGCCCGTGGCGATTTATGGCCCCAATGGCGCGGGCAAAACCAACATTCTCGAAGCGGTCTCGCTGTTCTCCCCCGGACGCGGCCTGCGCCGCGCCGCTGCGCTCGATATGTCGCGCCGCCCCGAAGCGCTGGGTTGGAAGCTGACCGGCATCTTGCAAAGCCTGCACCAGGCTCACGAGATCGAAATCTGGTCCGAATCCGGCACCGCGCGTCAGGTCAGGATCGACAGCAAACCCACACCGCAAACCGCGCTTGGCCGCGTCGCCCGCATCCTCTGGCTGGTTCCGGCGATGGATCGGCTCTGGATCGAAGGCGCAGAAGGCCGCCGCCGTTTTCTCGATCGCATGACGCTCAGTTTCTTTCCCGATCACGCCGAACTTTCCCTGACCTATGAAAAGGCCATGCGCGAACGTAACCGCCTCTTGAAGGATCAGGTGCGCGATCCGCACTGGTATGGCGCGCTCGAAGCCCAGATGGCAGCCTCTGGCGCCGCCATCCACGACAATCGTGTCGCCGCCCTGGCGCAACTTCAACAAGCCCAGAAGGAAGCCGAAACTGCCTTTCCCACCGCCGATCTCGACCTCATGCAGAGCGAAGGCACCATGCCTGAAACCAAGACCGACCTGATCGAGGCCCTGGCTGAATCCCGGTTTCGCGACCTCGCCGCCGGGCGCGCCCTTGTCGGGCCGCATCGCACTGACCTTTATGGCGTCTACGCCGCCAAGGGCGTGCCTGCCCGCGATTGTTCCACCGGCGAGCAAAAGGCGCTGTTGGTCTCGCTCATCCTTGCCAATGCCCGCGCTCTGGCGCGCGAATTCGGCGCATCACCGATCCTGCTACTTGACGAGGTCGCCGCCCATCTCGACGCGTCCCGCCGCGCCGCCCTCTATAACGAAATCTGCGCGCTCGGCGCTCAGGCGTGGATGACAGGCACCGGCCCTGAACTGTTTGATGAACTGGGCGAACGCGCCCAGCATCTGGAAGTCACCGAAACCGATGGCACCTCAGTGCTGCGCCCGCTCTGATCTGCGACGGCTCCGTCTACGCCCGCGAAACAGAGACCACACCAAAAGCCCGAAACTCCCACCGCGCCAGCGTTTGACGGTCTGAAAGACCAAGATCAGAGCACCGATCACAATGACTGGGGAAAACAATTCAACCACGAAAAGGTAATGGCTCCGTCCCAACAGAAACCCGAACGCAAAGATGATCAGGAAAATGGTCGCAATCACTTCAAACGGATTCCACAGCGTATCGTCACGCACCCGCAACGCCTGCCCCATCTGCTCCATTCGGCTCGTCAACTCTTCGTTCTGCGCATTCGTCTTGATCCGCATCGCCCGCGAGGCCGCGCGCCGTGCCAGAATTTTTGTCAACATGACATGCCCCTTATCGCTCTGTCGCGCCATCATTTGGCGCACTCCCATGGTGGCCTTCATTCTGCACTCCAAGCGGGGAAAAACTGTGGCAGATCAAAGGATTTTCCGTTGCATTTGATTTCTGCGCCAACCCCAGAAATTGTGGCGTGCGCGCGTGACATTCCCGCCTGAAAATCGTATAAAATGCCAACAAAAACAGCAAAGCCGCGAGCATGTCAGATAACGAATTAACATCCCCCGAATACGGTGCCGATTCTATCAAGGTTCTCAGAGGGTTAGAGGCCGTTCGCAAGCGTCCCGGCATGTATATCGGTGACACCGATGACGGCTCGGGCCTGCACCATATGGTCTATGAAGTCGTCGACAACGGCATTGACGAGGCATTGGCCGGTCACGCCGATCATGTCAGCGTCACAATCCATGCGGATTCAAGCGTTTCCGTCTCTGACAATGGCCGCGGGATTCCGGTCGGAATCCACGACGAAGAAGGCGTTTCCGCCGCCGAGGTCATCATGACCCAGCTGCACGCTGGCGGCAAATTCGACTCCAACTCCTACAAGGTCTCCGGCGGCCTGCACGGCGTTGGTGTTTCGGTGGTCAACGCGCTCTCCGTCTGGCTTGAGCTGCGCATCTGGCGCGATGGCAAAGAGCACTACGCCAAATTCGAACATGGCGAAACGTCCGAACACCTGCGCGTCGTCGGCGATGCCAACGGCCGCAAAGGCACCGAGGTGCGCTTCCTCGCGTCGCTCGATACCTTCTCGAACCTCGACTACCAATTCGAAACGCTTGAAAAGCGCCTGCGCGAGCTGGCCTTCCTCAATTCCGGCGTCCGTATCATCCTCACTGATGAGCGCCCGGCCGAGCCGCTGAAATCCGAACTTTTTTACGAGGGCGGCGTCAAGGAATTCGTCAAATACGTCGACCGTCACAAAACCCCGATGATGCCCGAGCCGATCTATATCACCGGCGAGCGTGACGATATCGTCGTCGAAGTCGCTATGTGGTGGAACGACAGCTATCACGAAACCGTTCTGCCCTTTACCAACAACATTCCCCAGCGTGACGGCGGGACCCATATGGCCGGTTTCCGTGGCGCCCTCACCCGCACCATCGGCAAATACGCTCAGGAAAGCGGTATCGCCAAGAAGGAGAAGGTCACCTTCACCGGCGATGACGCGCGCGAAGGCCTCTCTTGTGTGCTCTCGGTCAAGGTGCCCGACCCGAAGTTCTCCTCACAAACCAAAGACAAACTGGTCAGCTCCGAAGTCCGCCCAGCGGTAGAAGGTCTGGTAAACGAAAAGCTTTCCGAGTGGTTCGAAGAAAACCCCAACGAAGCCAAGATCATCGTCGGCAAGATCGTCGAAGCGGCCCTCGCGCGCGAAGCGGCCCGCAAGGCCCGCGACCTCACCCGTCGCAAAAACCCGATGGACATGAACTTCCTCAGCTCCAAGCTCAAGGATTGTTCCGACAAGGATCCCGCCAATACCGAACTCTACCTCGTCGAGGGTGATAGCGCCGGAGGCTCGGCCCAAACAGGACGTGACCGCAAGACCCAAGCGATTCTGCCGCTCAAGGGTAAGATCCTCAACGTCGAGCGCGCGCGTTTTGACCGGATGCTGGGCAGCCAGGAAATCGGCAACATGGTCATGGCGCTTGGCACAGGCATCGGGCGCGATGAATTCGACATCTCCAAGCTGCGCTACCACAAGATCGTCATCATGACCGACGCCGACGTCGACGGCGCCCATATCCGCACCCTTCTGCTCACATTCTTCTATCGCCAGATGCCCGAACTGATCGAAGGCGGCTATCTCTACATCGCTCAACCGCCGCTCTACAAAGTGTCGCGCGGCAAGTCCGAGGTTTACCTCAAAGACCAAGCCGAGATGGACAATTACCTCATTCAGCAAGGCATCGACGGCGCCGTTCTCAAGCTCGGCAACGGCTCCGAAATGGCCGGGCAGGATCTCGCCCGCGTGGTTGACGAAGCCCGCCAACTCCGCCGCGTCCTCGAAGCCTTTCCCACCCACTATCCGCACCATATTCTCGAACAGGCAGCGATTGCCGGTGCCTTCGTGCCCGGCGCAATTGACACCGACCTGCAAGGCGTGGCCGACAAGGTTGCGGAACGTCTCAACCTCATTGCGCTGGAGTATGAAAAGGGTTGGCAGGGTCGCATCACCCAGGATCACGGCATCCGCCTCGCCCGCATCCTGCGCGGCGTCGAAGAGGTGCGCACGCTCGACGGCCCGATGCTACGCTCTGGCGAAGCCCGCAAGACTGGCAGCTTTACCAAGTCGCTGCAAGAGGTCTACACCACCACCGCCCGCCTCACGCGCAAGGAGCGTGAACAGCTGATTCAGGGTCCCCTCGATCTTCTCAACGCAATCCTGCAAGAGGGCGAAAAGGGCCTGACCCTGCAACGCTACAAGGGCTTGGGCGAAATGAACCCGGATCAGCTCTGGGAAACCACGCTCGACCCCGATGCGCGCACCTTCCTGCAGGTCAAGATCGACGACACCGCAGAAGCCGACGATCTCTTCACCAAGCTGATGGGCGATGTGGTCGAACCACGCCGCGAATTCATCCAACAAAACGCGCTCAGCGTCGAGAACCTCGATTTCTAGCGCGCTGTATCGTGGAAAATACGCTTTCGCGGCGCGCATATATCTTCGCGCCGCGAAAGCGATGTGTTGCAATCGCTTGTCGCCTCCACAGGGTGTTCACACAGAACTCAGCGCGCCAAAGCGACAGCTTTAGTCGGCAAGCCGAATGTCATCCGCCATGTTCAAACTGTTCGCTGAAACCGGTCCTCGGTGGTCTTGGCAAATTCCGCCACCCGCACCTTGAAACGCTTGTTCAGACTGCTCCGCGCAAGCTTCATTGACTGGACCAAAAGCTTCGCCGACAGGCTTTGCGGCTTCATCTCGATCGTCATGTCCAACCGCGTGCGCCCCCGCGACAGCGCCAGAAGGTCCATCGACAATACCCCCGACATCCCCGTCATCTGGCTCGCAAACACCATCTGATTGGGCGGGATATAGTCCACCATTTCGATCTTGATTTCCCGACGCTTGCCGCGAAACGGAAACGCCGCGTCCCAACGCATGCCCGCACCGGGCGCGCTCAGATCGTCACAGCGTGCCACTTCGGCGCCGCGCCGCATCGCCTGGCGTTGAAAGCCTTCAAAATCCGAAACAACGCCGAAAACATACTCGATCGGCGCCTCGATATCTTCGCGTGTCGTGAATTGCATGCGCTTCCTGCTCGTCAGTTTTCTTTGGTTTCACACTGCCACTTCGGGCCTCGCCCTAGTCTAGACGATCTGCAAGCCAGTTCCACAAGAGAAAATGCGCAATTGCTCCCTTTCTCGCAGGCTTCAGCCTGGGGTTATTTCCGGCAAATGCATCGGTGATTTCCTCGCGCGTGAACCACGCTGCGTCTTCAATCTCAGTGGGGTCGATCACGATATCTTCGTTCAATGCCTCGCCCCGGCAGCCGATCATCAGCGAACTGGGATAGGGCCAGGGCTGATCCGACAGAAAGCTGACCGGCCCGACCCGGATTCCCGACTCTTCCATCACCTCGCGCCGTACCGCCCCCTCGATGGTCTCGCCCGGCTCTACAAACCCCGCCAAGAGCGAAAACATCCCCTCGGGCCAACCTGGGCTGCGCCCCATCAACACCCGGTTCCCCCGCGTGATCAGCATGATCACCACCGGGTCGGTGCGCGGAAAATGCTGCGCGTTGCATTTCGGACACTGGCGTTGCCACCCGGCCAGAATCATCTCGCTGCGGGTGCCGCATTTGGCACAGAATCGGTGCGAGCGATGCCAGCTGAACATCGCCTTTGCCGTCACAATCAGCTCGGCATCGCGCGCACCCAGCCGCGCCATCACGCCACGCAACTCACAAAATGCAGCGTCCTCGGGGCCCAACGGGTGCTGCTGTTCCGTCTGATCAACAAAGACGCCCATCTCTTCGCGGTTCAGCGCCTCTGGCTCCCAACCCGAAACATCATGGGCAAAGATCGGCGTGTTCTCCTCCTCAAGTCCCAGGAAAATCGGCGGCACCTTGGTTTCACCAAACAACGCGTGACCCATTTTCAGCTTCACAAGCTGCGTCCTGCCGTCCCCGCGCAAAAGCGGCTTGCCGCGCCAAAGCACAAGGCTCTGCGCCCCCGCGTCACGCTTTGCCGCCTCTAAAGCCGCCGCATCACCACGAATATGCGCTGCACGGTCCAGCCCGGACCCTCCGAAGGTTACCGTCTCTGCAATCTTCATTGTTGCCTCTCGCCCATTTCACCGACCCTGCATCTTTTCCTGTCGCATTTTTCTTCGCAAGGAACAATCCGCGCTTCGCCCTCTCGCTCCCCACGCCCGCCCCGCGCAGCAAAACCGCCACCGCCGACTGTGACCGTAAATCTACTTAAAATTGATCATAGTTTTCGTAACTCCCTCAATTCTTGTGATTTCTTTATCCTCCTTTTAACCTCGAATAGCCATTTGCGGGCTGCCCAGTTCATCAGCGGCCATCAATCTCACGGTTTCAGGGGGTTTGCAGAGTTTTGAACGACCTCAGTTTTGTCCCCGGCCAGGCGCCCAGCCCGAGAACGCTCAACATGCTTCGTTTGCGGATACTGCAAACCAGCAACCTGCACGGCGCCCTGCGTGGCTTTGATTACCTCGCGGACGAGCCGAGCCACGTGATGGGCTTGTCGCGCACGGCAACGCTGATCCGCACCGCCCGTGCCCAAGCTGCCAATAGCCTGCTGTTTGACTGTGGTGATTTCCTCCAAGGCTCGCCGGTCTGCGATTTCGCCGCCGAGCGCGCGCATGATCGCTGCGACGCAACGCACCCAATGATCGCCGCGATGAATACGCTCGACTATGACGCCGCGACCATCGGCAACCATGATTTCAATCACGGCGCGGATTTCCTGTTTGATACGCTGGAAAAGGCCAGCTTCCCAATCGTTTCGGCCAATTTTCTTGACGCGGTCAACACGGATGATACGGGCGGCCCGATTTTCAATCCCTTCATCCGCCTCAATCGCGAATTGACCGACAAGAACGGCAAGCCTTGTGACATCACCATTGCTGTTATCGGCTGTCTGCCGCCACAATCCCTAGCTTGGGATCATAGCCTTTCGGGGCGTTTCACCGTCACTGACATGGTGCAATCCGTTCGCGAACAGGCCGCTCTTGCCCGTGCGTCGGGCGCCGATTTGGTGATCGTTCTGGCCCACAGCGGGATCGACCCCAAGGCCCCGGCCCAAAATGCGGAAAACGCTCTGATCGCCTTGGCCGCGCTCGATGATGTCGATGTCGTGCTGGGCGGCCACACCCACATGGTTTTTCCCTCCTGCGCCGCGCCAACACACCCCGCCATCGACGCTGTACGCGGGTTGATCCATGGCAAGCCGGTATTGATGCCGGGCTTCTGGGGCAATCATCTGGGTCAACTCGATCTCGATCTTGCCCGCGATGGCACCGGCGCGTGGCGACTGACCGGTTCGCGCGCCAAGGCGTTGCCGCTCTCGCGCCGCGACGCCAACGGGCAGATGATCCACACCACTTCCGAAGATCCAAACCTGCTCACCACAACCGAAGAAGACCACCGCGCCACACTGCGCCATATCCGGCAACCCGCCGGTGAAACCGCGACGTCGCTGCACAGTTTCTTCTCGCTGGTTGCCAATGACGCGGCGGTGCAACTGGTGGCCGAAGCTCAGAGTGATTACCTCGCCTACGCAATCAAGAATACTGCGCTCGACGGCCTGCCGATCCTCTCCTCCGCCGCACCGCTCAAGACCGGACGCCGATCAGGCCCGCAGCATTATACCCACATCCCCGTCGGCCCATTGACCCGCCGAAGTCTGGCCGATCTCTATTACTACCCCAACACGCTCTGCGCCCTGCATCTCTCGGGTGCCCGCCTGTGCGATTGGCTCGAACACAGCGCCAGCCTGTTCAACCAGATCACGCCGGGTCAGACCGCCAACACCCCTCTGCTCAACGAACATTTTCCGGGGTATCAGTTTGAAGTGATCTGCGGCCTGACCTACGAGATCGACCTTTCAAAACCGCCTCGCTTCAACGCCAAGTTCACCCTCGCCAACCCACAGGCCCGCCGTATCCGCAACCTCCGCTGGCAGGGGCGTCCGGTTCACGACAACGATGAATTCCTGCTCGCCACCAACAGCTTTCGCGCCTACGGCATCGGTCTTGATCTGTTCGCACCCGACAACAGCCCATCACCGGAAATCGTTTACGAGGCCCCTTTGTCGAGCCGCAGCATCCTGCTCGATTTCATCCGCCGTTCCAGCCCTCTCAGGCGGACTGTACAACGGGTCTGGTCATTCGCGCCAATGCAAGGCGCGACCGCCTGGTTCGATACCGCACCCCAGGCCCGCGCCTATCTCGATGACCCGGTGCTGCCCCCTCTCCAAGACCTCGGCGATACCCCCAAAGGCTTTGCCCGGTTCGAAATCACGCTCTGAGCAAGCCTCACCTTGCGAATCCAATTCGCCCGGCTTATATCACCCCCTGAGAGGTTGGCGCGGGCAGGCGCCTCGCCAACCCGGCCAGGTCCGGAAGGAAGCAACCGTAACGAGCCCCGCTTGGGTCGTTGTCCAGCCTCTCACCCAATCCCCGGAATACCAGTTGAACTCGTAACTGGCCCCTGCATTGCAGGGGCTTTGTTCGTTTTCGCGGTTGCACGCTCGGATTCAAACCAATCGTTGCGCCTGATAGACCACCGCCAGCGTCAAAACCGGAGGCCTGCGCATGAATGCCTCGGGTCAGAACGCCGCAGCCCCCGCCTCTTGCTTCAAGCGAACCTTGTCGACCTTGCCGATTGGCAGCATCGGTAATTCAGCCCGCACAACGATGCGCTTGGGCCGTTTATAGTTGGCCAATTGCGCCTGGCACAACTGGTTCAACTCGGCCTGCAACACATCAGGATCGCTACATCCGGGCGCAAGGACAAACGCCCAACCAACTTCTTGCCATTTGGCATCAGACACGGCCACCACGGCGGCGGTGGCAATCGACGGATGGGATTCCAGAACCATTTCGATTTCGCGCGGATAGACATTGTATCCGCCCGACTTGAACATCTCTTTCTTTCGCCCAACCAGACGGATGGTGCCCTGCGGCTCCATCACACCCACATCACCGGTGCGAAAGTATCCCTCGTCATCATAGGCTTCGCGCGTGGCATCTTCGCGGTTGTAATACCCCAACAACAAGCTCTCATGACGAAGACAAACCTCGCCTTCCTCGTCGATGGCACAGATGCTTCCGTCATCCTTGATCAGCCGGATATCCAATGGCTCCACCGGGCGGCCGACGGTCTGCGTAAGCTCGCGGTCATCTGCGTTCAGAGCCGACATGGTGATCGAACCGGGCAATTCAGACATGCCATAGGTCAATCCCAACGGACATCCCTTGGCTCGGTACCGCGCCAGAACATTGGTCGCCAGCGCCGCGCCACCCCAGCACACCAACCGCATTTGGCTGAAATCCGCCTCCTCGAAACCGGGCAGTTCCGAGATGATTTGCAAGATTGTCGGCACGCCCAAAAGACAATCAATTTCGCCCGCGACAACCGCATCAAGAATGGCCTGCGGATCAAACCGCTCCATAAACACCAATGTGCCGCCCGCCACCAAAGGACCACAGCTCAGATCACCGACACAGCCGATATGGTTGATCGGCAGGTTGCACAGGATCGAAGCCCCTATCAGCCCGAAATGCGCACTTTGCACCGGATAGCCATGACACAACCCACGATGGGCCAGCATCGCGCCCTTGGGCACACCCGTAGAGCCCGAAGTATAGACAATCAGCGCCGCATCGTCGCGCCCAACCGCATCGCGTGCGGCCTGCAACGTCACGGTCGAAACGCCATCGCCCTTACTCAGGAAAGCCTCAACGTCTTCGAAACCCGACGCTTGCCCACCGAACACCACGAGCGATGGCGAAACCTTGGCCACGCGCACCGCATCCGACAGCGTCTCGGTCAGATTCACCCCCTCAAAGCTGTGCAATGAAATCACCAGAGATGGCGTGGCATCGGCCAGCGGGCGGGCGATTTCTGCCTCGGTATATTTCGGGTTCAGCCCGACCCAGACCGCCCCGATCGACGTGGCGGCAAGGAACGAGATGAAAAATTCCGGTCGCGGGGTCGACAGCATCGCCACACGATCACCGGGGCCGATACCACAGGCCAGCATCGCGCGCGCCCAACGATCCACCGAGGCGGACAATTCGACATAGCTCTGCGTCTCGCCGTCAAAGCGATAGGCCGGAGCGTCGGGCGTCTCGCTTGCCCAATAGGTGACATAATCGGTAATCCGGTCCAGCCGGGGGATTGTGCCGGTTGCGGGGCTGGGGGCGTTACTGGTCAAGATCACCCTCCTTGAACAGGCAGAGCCATTCCGCGGTCATCGCCGGGCGCTCGGCACCTTCTTTGGTCACGGTCACATCAAGCACACCAAGCCAGCCATCGCCGCGCGGCTCCATCGTCACCACCTTGCATTCCGCCTGAACCTTGTCGCCCACCATGACGGGCGTGATCCAACGCACGCGGTTCAGCCCATAATTCAGACCCCAGGCCCGGTCGCTCTTCATCGGGAAGTCCTTGAAGTTCCAGAAAACCAGCATCGACAACAGAAGGAACCCATCAACGAGATCTGAGCCAAAGGCGTTGTTCTTGCTGAAACTCATATCGACGTTTTCGGGCTCCAGATAACAGCTCTTGGCAAACATCTGCAGATGCTCACGATCTACCGCCATCCAGTCAGAGACATAGGCGGTCTTGCCGACAAGCGTGGGAAGCTCAGCAAAGCTGATCTGAGTAGTTTGGAAGGTCATGAGATATTCCTAGCAAAGAATTGAAGTGGAGGATTGGTCAGCCGATCATCTGCGTCGGCAACCATGTGGAAAGGATCGGAAAGGCCACGAGGATGATCAGGATCACCGCCTCGGCCAGAACGAAAGGCAGAATGCCGACATAGATTTCACGTGCCGATATCTTGGTTTCCGAGGCGGCCATCACCGCAAACAGGTTTAACCCGACAGGCGGCGTGATAACGGAAATCTCGACCAGTTTGACGATGATCACCGCAAACCAGATCCCGTCCATGCCCAACTCCTTGGACAGTGGATAGAGGATCGGCAATGTCACAACGACCATCGACAGCGGGTCGATGAACATGCCCAAAACCAGATAGAGGCAGACAACAATCGCCACGAATTCCAGCACGCTCAGGTCCATCGCCGCAATCAAATCGGTCAACTCGCGAATGAACCCGCTGATCACGAAAAAGCGGCTGAGCAGAAGCCCCCCCATCACCACCAGAAACAATGTCCCGGTGATCATCATGGTTTCATGGAACGATTGCGAGAGATCACGCGCACTGATCGAGCGGCGCGCCAGCGCCAGAATGATCGCTCCCGCAGCCCCAACGGCCCCCGCAGCCGACGGCGGCATGAAGCCCAGATAGATGCCGCCAATCACCAGGGTCGCCAAAATCAGAATGGGCCAGACCGAGGTAAGAGAGCGCAGCTTTTCACCCAGTGAATAATCCCGCAACGTTTTCGGGGCATAATCGGGCCTCACCCGCATCATGATCATGATCACGATGATATAGACAACCGCAGTGATGATCCCCGGCACGATCCCCGCCATCAGCAACCGGCCAATGGATTCGCCGGTCAGGATGCCATAGACCACAAAACTCAGCGACGGCGGGATCAGCCCCGCCAGCGTTCCTGCGGCTGCGATTGAGGCCGCACTGAACCCCTTGTGACAGCCGTGGCGCAGCATCTCGGGCAACGCGACCTTGCCGAACACCGACGAGTTCACAACCGTCGAGCCGGAAATCGCCGAGAAGCCTGCCGAAGCGAACACCGTCGCCCCATAAAGCCCGCCGCGCATCCCGCCCATCCATTTGGCGGCAGAGGTATAAAGTTCCTGAATAATGTTGGCCTTGGCCGACACCACGCCCATCAGAACGAACATCGGCACCACGACAAACGTGTATTGCGAGGCGAAATCATAGGGCAGCGATTTCAGCGTCGACCACATGAACCGCTCGCCGATGGTGGCCAACATGCCACCGCAAGCGGTCAGGATCATCGAAATGCCAATCGGAACACCCACCAGCGATAACACCAATGTGGCGGCAATCGCCATCATGCCAAGCTCAACCGGGCTCATGATTGTGTTCCATTCTCAATAGAAGGCGCAAACAGCCGGATCCAGGCAATCACCGCCTGCACAACCGCCACCGCCATTGCCGCCAACGCACCGATACTGACCAACCCCTTGACCGGCCAGATCGGGAAGCTGAGCGCGCCCGGCGCTTGCTCGTTGATTGCAAAGCTCGCCGTGAATTGCGGCCACGTCTGAACCGCGATCAGCCCAAGCGCCAGCGCCGTAGCGCTAAGCGCAAAAGCCTTTGAAAGCTGTGCTGCGCGTCCCCTCAACCGCTCGGTAAAGAGATCGACAACGATATGCGTCTGGTTGATCTGCGTATGTAACAAGCCCAGAAAGATCACCGCCGCAAGCGCCTGTTCAGACATCTCGAAGGTGCCTTGCAACGGCTTGTCAAACATCGCCGTACCCACAACATCAACAGCCCCGGCAGCAGCCATAAAGGCCAATGCCACCCAGCCTGTAGCGGCACTAAGCCACCACAGACCGGTACCCAGCCGCGCAAGCGCCGCGCTCATCAGATCACATCCCGACTGGGCGCGCTCATCTTACTCACCCGCCAATTCTTTGACGCGCCGCTTGATGAAATCAGCATGCTCACGCCCGGCCTCAGGCTTGCCCGCCTCAGCCACACGCTCGACCCAAAGCTCCAGAAAGTCCGGCGCTTCTGCTTCCATCTTTGCCTGATCCTTGAAGGCGATCATCTGAACACCGTTATCAAGAAGCACCTGCAAACCAGAGGCCTCTTCTGCCTCGATCTCTGCATTCGCCTTTGTTTCAGCTTCGGCAACGACCTCGTTGAACAACGTCTGGAACTCTTCCGACCAGCTCTCCCAGGTGTCCTTGTTCAGGTAGGTCAGAAAAAGCGGCGTTGCGCCAAATTCCGCATCCGAAGTGTATTTTGCCACCTCAAAGAGCTTGAACAACGACGCTGTCTGATAGTTCAGGTAAACACAATCGACTGTCCCGCGTTGCAGGCCATCATAGGTTTCACCCAACTCCATGTTGACAGGAACGGCCCCGAACGCCTGAAACAACATCGGGTGGAACGTGCCATAGGTGCGCACTTTGAGTCCTTCGAAATCCGCCAGCGTCTCGACAGGTTTGGTGCAGACCAGGCGATACTGCGGCAATCCGCGATACAAGAACGGACGCAGGTTGGCCGCATCCATCTCGGCTTTGATTTCTCCGATTTGCTCATAGCTCTCCCGCGTCAACTGGGCGGTGTCGGCCGCAGTCTCGAACAGCATTGGCATCGAACCATTCAGGCTGCTCACCGGAAACTGGCTAAAGAAATAGCTGACCGGGAAATTGCCGATATCAACCGCGCCAGAGCCCACCAGCTCGATCATTTCGCCGGGACCACCCAGAGCGCCACCATGGAAAATCTCGATCTTGACGGCGCCATCTGTACGCTTTGCGATCTCGTCCACGACGAACTGGTCAATCACCGATGTCGTGAATCCCGCAGGCATGAAATTGGCATAGCGAATCGTTTCAGTCGGCAAATCCTGCGCCGCGGCAGCGCCTGCGGCCATAAGCCAAAGGCTTGATGCAAAAGCAATTTTCTTCATCTTGTGTGTTCTCCCTGAACGCGGGAACCCCTTCCCCGCCTCTCAAACCGTAATATATCTTTCTTCAAAATGTAAGCAATTGTTTACATTTTGAATCGCCCTACCTAAACTCACTGAAAATCGAGGGCACATACCCGCAACCTCTGGTAAGCATTCAGGCGTGGTGACAAAAAAGGATGACGATTTGACCCAACGCCCGGAAAATCCAGATACCGCACCTCCTGCGAAACCAAACAAGCGGGCCAACCCTTTGGATGCGCCTAAACGGCGCCTGCCAAAGCAGAAACGCTCTCGCGAAACGGTCGATACGATACTACAGGCCGCAATTCGTGTGATGGAGCGCGGTGGCTTTGAAGCGTTCAACGTGCGCGCCATCGCCGAAGAGGCCGACGTCAATGTCGCCACGCTCTACAGCTACTTTGCCAACAAGCACAAGTTGCTCGAAACGCTGACCCAGAACCAGATGAACGAACGCATAGCCATGCTGCAAATTGCGTTTTCCAAGGCAGCACAAGCACCCGATTGGATCACGACAGTTTGCGACGCGATCATCCATTTGGCCAAGCTGCGCGCAGATCAATCCGGCTCAATCGCACTACGCCAGGCCCTGCACGCTTCGCCCCAGCTTTGGGAGCTTGACCAGGAAGGCAACCGCACCGCCGCACGTATGGTCGCCGACTTACTGGAAGCGCGTGCTGATCCTTGCCCGGCCAATCCCGAATTACGCGGTCGCATCATTGCCGAATACATCACCGCCATACTCGACATGAAGGCGCAATACCCGACCGAGACCCATCCAGAAGTCGATCAAGAAATGATCGCCCTGCTACGGATGCATCTGTTGATGCCATGACACCCACAAGACAAGGAAACGACCCTAATGCGCGTTGTCTATTCAGATAAACAAAGCACTCATAGCCCCCAGGAAATCGCCATCCGCGGGTTACTGATTGGTAATCTTGAATTGCCCGCGCGAGCCGAAAATCTACGCGCCGCGGCGCAAGAGGCCGGTCACGAGATTATCACACCGCGCGATTTTGGCAGCGCCCCGATCCTCGCGGTCCATGACGACGGTTATGTCGAATTCCTGAAAACAGCCTATCAAAGATGGACTGACGAGCTCGCCCTGCGCGGCCCCTATGTCGCGTCACACGGCACCGGCATTCGCGCCACCGGTCGCGCGCCAGCCTCCATTCAGGGTCAGGTGGGCTATTATCTTTCGGGCGGCTCGGTTCCAATGGATGCCGGCACATGGGACGCCGCATATGATGCCGCACAATGCGCGCTTGAGGCCACCCAACAGGTTCTCGACGGCGCACCGGAAGCCTATGCAATTTGCCGCCCCCCCGGCCATCATGCCGACACCGATCTTGCCGGCGGGTTTTGCTATCTCAACAATGTGGCCATCGCCGCCGAGCATGTGGTCCAAGCGCAAGGCCGCACCGCGATCCTGGATATCGATGTCCACCATGGCAACGGCACCCAGGAGATATTTTACGAGCGTGGCGACGTTCAATTCGTCTCGCTACATGCCGATCCCAACGAAACCTACCCCTTCTTTGTAGGCTACGCTGACGAGACCGGTCGCGGCGCTGGAGAAGGCGCCAACCTGAACCTGCCGCTGCCCAAACTGGCCGGAGACGAACTCTTCCTGGAAGCACTCGATCGAGGGCTGGCCGCCATCGAGGGCTTCGCGCCCCCGCTGCTCCTGGTGTCGCTCGGTTTTGACGCCTACGAGGGCGACCCCCAACAAGAAGGCGCAATCACTCTCAGAGGATTTACCGAAGCTGGCCGACGCATTGCCGAACTGGGCCTGCCAACCGTTCTGGTGCAGGAGGGCGGATATGCAATTGATGACCTCGGCAAAACACTCGCTGCGTTTCTGAGAGGTTTCAGCCAGGGTCGCGGGCGCCCGCTCTGATCGCGCACTTCGGGGGCGGCGGCTCGGGCCGGTCGGTTAAAAACACCAGCCAGAATGCCGCCACCTTACCGTGACACATGACACCGGGTTCTTTGCAGAAAAATCACCCGCCGCGCGGCGCATTAACTTAACAAACGGTTAATCCGCGCGCGGTCGGACGGCAGCCGAGCAGCAGCCATATGGCAGCCGGGAGTCACCCCCCTCTTTTTGGGTGAATTCCCGCCGTTAACCTGCCCGGACGCTGCCTCAGAGCAGTCCCGCATCCCGAAACAATGTCATCACGTCTTGCTCGGGTCGCGCGCCATAGTGGCCGATCACTTCCGCTGCCGCGACACACCCCATTTTCCCCGAAACTTCAAGGGGTTGGCCCGTCGCATAGCCATAGAGGAACCCTGCGGCAAACTGGTCTCCGGCCCCTGTGGCATCCACCGGCACGATTTCGGTCACCGGCACCACAACTTGTTCGTCTCCGCGCACCAGAACCACGTCATGCCCCGAGCGCGTACACACCACCATCCCCGCATCATTCGCCGCCATTTCCAGCGCCGAACTCAGGTCCGTCTGATAGAGCGATTCCCACTCGTGGCTATTGCCAATGACATAGTCCAACTCCTTGACAAGCCTGCGGAAATCATCGCGATGCCGGTCCACGCAAAACGGATCAGACAGGGCGATTCCGGCCCGTCCACCGCCCGCCCGACAGGCCCGCGCCGCAGCCGCAAACGCCTCTTTTCCCTTGTCCTTGTCGAACAGATATCCTTCCAGAAACAGGATATCCGCCTGCCCCGCCACCACGTCATCCACATCTTCTGGCCCCAACTCGGCCGAGATGCCCAGATAGGTATTCATCGAGCGCTCACCATCCGGGCTGACAAAGATCATCGAGCGCGACGTCGGCAGCTCGCCCCCCGCCACCGGATCATTGACAAAAGCCGTCCCGTCCTCGGCCATTCCATCCGCGTAAAACCGACCCAACTCATCATCCTGCACCCGCCCGATAAAGGCTGTGGACAACCCGAGAGAGCCAACGCCAGCAATCGAATTCGCCACCGAGCCACCCGGCGCTTGGGTGCGATTCACCATGTTGTCATAGAGGAATTCACCGCGCTCGCGCTCGATCAGTTGCATCACGCCCTTGTCGATTCCCATGCGGGTCAGAAAGGCCTCGTCACAGGTTGAAATCACATCGACAACGGCGTTGCCAATACCAACCACTTGGTACTTGCTCATAGGTTCTTGTCCTCAAATTCACAGAGATCGCGGATCAGGCAGGCCGCGCATTTGGGTTTTCGCGCCACGCAGGTATAGCGCCCATGCAGGATCAGCCAGTGATGCGCATGGCGTTGAAAATCAACCGGAATATTATCCTCGATCGCCCGCTCCACGGCCACCACATCCTTGCCCGGACAAATGCCCGAACGGTTGCCGACACGGAAAATATGCGTATCCACCGCCTGCGCCGGATAGCCCCACCACATGTTCAAAACCACATTCGCCGTCTTGCGCCCAACGCCGGGAAGCCCCTGTAAGGCTGCGCGCGAATTGGGCACCTCGCCACCATATTCATCGACCAGAATCCGCGCCATCTTGATCACGTTCTTGGCCTTGTTGCGGAAAAGCCCGATGGTCTTGATATGCGCGATGACACCGTCCTCACCCAAGTCGAGCATCTTCTGCGGCGTATCCGCTATCTTGAAGAGTTCTCGCGTCGCCCTGTTCACGCCCACATCCGTCGCCTGCGCACTCAGCGCAACAGCCACGACAAGCGTGTAGGCGTTGACATGCTCAAGCTCACCCTTGGGCTCGGGTTCGGCAGTTTGAAACCGGGTAAAGATCTCGCGGATCGTGTGATAATCAAGCTGTTTGGCCATACCCCTCCTATGCCGCACCGCTTCCGCGCTGGCAACTGCCCGCTAATCGCCTATTTCGCACTTTGCGCAATAACCGGGTCGCGCTGTTAAGGCGTCCTTCATATTCTGGATATAACTTCACAAAGGACACGCGAAATGAACGCCGAGCCGCAACAAAGTTATCATTTCCAAGTCATGCGCCGCGCGCTTGACCTAATCGACGCCTCCGAGGCGCCGCTATCTCTGGAAGCGCTCGCCTCCGCGATGGATATGAGCCCTGCGCATTTTCAGCGCAGTTTTTCGCAGTGGGTGGGTGTTAGCCCCAAACGCTATCAACAATATCTGCAACTGGGCCAGGCCAAGAAAATGCTGGCCGAGAACATGACAACGCTTCAGGTCTCGCATTCCCTAGGCCTTTCCGGGTCGGGCCGCCTGCACGATCTGTTCGTGCGTTGGGAGGCGATGAGTCCCGGCGAATTTGCCCGCAAAGGCGCAGGGCAAACGATCTCCTGGGGCTGGTTTGACAGTCCGTTCGGCGAGGCCTTGGTGATGGGTACGGCCAAAGGTATCTGCGGTCTGGCCTTCGCCTCGGAAACCGGAAAAGAGGCCGCAATGGACGACATGGTATCACGCTGGCCCATGGCGGCATTCATCGAGGATTCTTCCACGCTCAAACCGTTGGTCGATGCCGCGTTTTCGCAAAAAGGTGAAACCGCGCTGCATATGATCGGCGCGCCGTTTCAGATCAAAGTATGGGAAGCATTGCTGCAAATCCCCTCTGGCCACGTCACCACCTACTCTGAAATCGCAGCGGCCATCGGCCGCCCCAAAGCCGTGCGCGCCGTAGGAACTGCGGTGGGGCGCAACCCGGTCAGCTGGCTGATCCCCTGCCATCGCGCACTTCGAAAATCCGGCGCACTCGGCGGATATCACTGGGGCTTACCGGTAAAACGCGCACTTCTGGCATGGGAAAGCGCGCGCGCCGAGGCATAATTTTCATTGAATATGCGCGATTTGCCGCCGGTTTCCCCCATTTCTTTACTTGGGGCATCCCTATGACTGGCCTATATTGCGGCCATAGCCGCGCAAAGCGGTACCACCCAAAGGCAGAGCGAGTAATACAATGACGATGACCACGAAATTCACCTTGGCACTGGCTGCAGGGTCTCTGGCTCTGACCACTGCCTGCACCGACCCAGGTATGATCGGCAACGGCGAAAGCAATAAAACCCGAGACGGCGCGCTGCTGGGTGCAGGTCTTGGTGCCGCCCTTGGCGCAATCACCGCCGGAAGCGGCAACCGCGGCAAAGGCGCTGCCATCGGCGCAGTCGTCGGTGCGGCGGGCGGCGTCGTCGCGGGTTCGATCCTTGATCGGCAAGAGCGTGACCTGCGCCAAACAGTCGGCAACGACGTGCAGATCAACAACACCGGTGACCGCCTGATCGTGACCTTGCCACAGGACATCCTTTTCGCCACCGACAGCGACACGTTACGTCCCGATCTGGTAAGCGACATTCGCGCCGTTGCGGGCAACCTCAACAGCTATCCCAACAGCACGGTGCAGGTGTTGGGCCATACCGACAGTACCGGTGATGCAACTTACAACCAGAACCTGTCGAACCGCCGGGCCGAGTCCGTGGCACTGGTGCTCGTCAATCAGGGTGTTTCTGCCGGGCGGGTTCTGTCTGTGGGTCGTGGCGAAAGCCAGCCGATAGCCTCAAACCTCACACCGGAAGGCCGCCAGCAAAACCGCAGGGTCGAGATCGTTATCCTGCCAAACGCCTGATTTTCAAAGTCTTCTGGCTCCAATTGACATGAATGCCCCGGACGATGTGCCGGGGCGTTCGTACATCCGCACAAAATCAAGCGGCACTTAGGCTTGTCTTGTCATGGACAACCGTCTCGCCTGCATATCAGAAACTACCAGAACTCTTGATGCACTGGCTCAAAGAACCTGAATCACGTCCTTGTCGATCGACAGGATATATCCACGTCGCGCAATATTCTTGACCAGAAGCTCGCTAACCAATTGATTGCCCAGCGTATCGCGCAAGCGTTTCACCCGCGTCGCCCCCGCCGCTTCCTCACAATCAGCGGCGGAGCGGCCAGAGATTACTGCTTCGATCTCGGCACCCGACAGCACATCGTCATCCATCCGCGCCTCTGCCAGAACACTGAGCGTTTCCATCGCGGCCCCGGTCAGCTTGAACCCGAGATTATTGAGATAAACTGTGTTTTCCTCTCGGCTGATCAACAGCGAATTCACCTGAATACCAGCTCGCTCAATCTGGGCCATCCGTCGATTCATCACGGCCAGCATTACCAGAAACACTAGCGCAGCGATCAACATCGCGGTCGCGAAAATCAGCAGCACGAAAATCACCACGCGATAGCTGGCAAGAGTATCGCCAAAGGCGGTGCCCGATTGCGCGAGGATCTCCAACAGCTTGATTTCCGCACCACTGGTCAGATCATCATTTTCGATAAAAAGCTGCTCAACCCGGGCGTTGAACGCATTCGCGTCCGGCAAGGTGAAAAACAACACCACCGCCGCAACAAGAAGCAGCGCCAAAATGGCGCCGATGCCGATGACAACGATGCGTCCCGGACGACGCTCAGAAACGGAGGAAGAACTGTCCTGCACTATCTTTCCTTTGGCCCAGCCCACCATCATCAAACACCGACAGCACGTTGAGCAATATCCAACCATTCGAATTCAGCCGCTGGCTCACTTCGGCACGCGCGGCTTGCTTCGAACATTCACCACGCAGTTGCATCACTCCGTAATGCAGCTTGAGCGGGTTGTCGCGCTTGGCCTTGTAATCGGCATAGCAGGCCGCCTCAGCGGCGGTGCTGGCAATCCCAAGAACGAGGGCTGCGACAAGTGAGAGAACTATCTGTTTCATAGCATGCACGATGGGCAACATTTCACAGATATTCAATATCCATCGGGCCTTAGACCTCATGATATCCGATAACCGGGGCGTGTTATTGCGCGACTTTGGCCAGTGGACCCATGTTGATGGCACACCACAGCGCGGTATTCCCGCTGCTGCCACAACAGATCGAACGACCCCACAGGAAAGGCCCACCCCATGTCACGCAAATTCATTGCCGCCATCGTCGCCCTGTCAGTCACCGTCGCAGGCGTTACCGCATCACAGGCTGAGGCCAGTGACAAGCGCACTCGCAACCTCATCGTGGGGGCCGCAACCCTCGCCATCATCGGCGCTGCCATTTCCAATCAGAACCGTGATGAGCGCAACTCACATGTGGGACGGGCGGACACACGTTACCAATACCACAAACACCACGGCGTTAAACCACGCGCTCAAAGGCACTCACATCAGCGCGTCCAACCACGCCCCTTGCCACGGCGCGCACAGGCCAACCATCTGCCCAACCGCTGCCTGCGCTCCTATCCCACAAGGGGCGGTGGATACGTCCAAAAATATGATGCTCGCTGCGTCCAGAACCATCGCAATAGCGCCAACAACCGCCACTACAACCGGCGCTAAAGTGTTGAGGTGAGAAGCGGTCATCGTCGGACCCAGTCGTCCAATCCGGCGTCCCAGACCGCGACGAGCAGGAGCGCCCCCGCCAGCCCCGGCGGGGGCGCTCTCTTTTTCGTCTTGTCTCCCATTGGAGTATGGGGGCAATAACGCGTATGAGCACACCAGATTTTTCCTTCGAACAGGCCGCTATCAACCGGGGGTTGGCGCGGATCGCAGGGGTCGATGAAGTCGGGCGCGGCCCCCTCGCCGGTCCCGTCACCGCAGCAGCCGTGATCCTCGATCCGACACGCATTCCAGACGGCCTGAATGATTCCAAGAAACTGACCGCCAAACGCCGCGAGGCACTCTATGATCAGATCATGGAGGTCGCACGGGTTTCTATCGCCGAGGCGAGCGTCGAAGAGATTGACCGCCTCAATATCCTGCGCGCTTCGCATCTCGCGATGGAACGGGCCGTGGCAGGATTATCTGTTTCCCCTGACCACGTTTTGATCGACGGCAACATGATCCCCGCCGGGCTTACGCTTTCGTGCGAAGCAATTGTAAAGGGCGATGCCCGCTCTCTGTCGATATCGGCGGCCTCAATCATGGCGAAAATATGGCGGGATCGCGGGATGTGGGATTTAGCGCAACAGTTTCCCGGCTATGGCTGGGAGACGAATGCCGGATACCCGTCCAAAAGCCACAAACTGGCGCTTCAAAGTCTTGGGGTCACCCCACATCATAGACGATCCTTCAAACCGGTCCACAATATCTTGTATCAACAAAAAAACTAACCCACTGATTCGAAAAAGAATTTGACCGCGAATCGTCAATGTCTCATCCTAGCTTCAACCAATGAGCGCAAATAACCGCGCCTGGACAGAGGCAGAAAATGACAACGATAAAGACAAAAACGGGCGCTGCGGCGCTCCCTCTCAATACGATTCTCGAAGGCGATTGCATTGAGGCGATGAATGCATTGCCAGCAGATTCCATCGATCTGATTTTTGCCGATCCCCCCTATAATCTTCAGCTCAAGGGCGACCTGCATCGCCCCGACAACTCCAAGGTCGATGCGGTCGACGATCACTGGGATCAGTTCGACAGCTTCAAGATCTATGACAAATTCACCCGTGCCTGGCTCAAGGCCGCCAAACGTGTGTTGAAGCCCAACGGCGCACTCTGGGTTATCGGATCCTATCACAATGTGTTTCGCATGGGCGCCGAATTGCAGAACCAGGGCTATTGGATCCTCAATGACGTGATCTGGCGCAAATCGAACCCGATGCCGAATTTCCGTGGCAAGCGTTTTACAAATGCCCACGAGACCCTGATCTGGGCATCAAAATCCGAAGGTGCAAAATATACTTTCAACTATGAGGCTCTCAAGGAGCTCAACGAAGGTATTCAGATGCGTTCGGATTGGGTGATCCCGATCTGCAATGGTGGTGAACGTCTCAAGGATGAAAACGGCGACAAGGCACATCCGACGCAAAAACCCGAAGCGTTGCTGCACCGCCTTCTGGTGGGTACCACAAACCCCGGTGATGTGGTCCTCGATCCATTCTTTGGCACAGGTACTACCGGTGCAGTGGCCAAGATGTTGGGCCGCGATTTCATCGGGATCGAACGGGAAGAAGCCTATCGCAAGGTCGCCTTGAAACGGCTATCCAAGATCCGCAAGTTCGACAAGGCGGCGCTTGAAGTCACGACGTCCAAGCGATCGGAGCCGCGCGTGCCTTTCGGGCAGCTGGTCGAACGCGGCATGCTGCGCCCCGGCGAAGATCTGTATTCTCTGAACGGCCGCCACAAGGCCAAGGTGCGCGCCGATGGAACTCTGATCGGGGATGATATCAAGGGTTCGATTCATCAGGTTGGTGCCCATCTCGAAGGTGCGCCCTCGTGCAATGGCTGGACTTATTGGTGCATCAAACGCGACGGCAAGACTGTTCCGATTGACCTGTTTCGGCAACAAATTCGCTCTGAAATGCGAAACTGAATCCCAAGAACACCGCCGGTGCCTGTGGCCTGACCCTAGGCACTTCAACTGCCCTGCATCCATTCGGATGCAGGGCATTTTTTATTTCGCCTGCTTGGCTTCAATCAAGCGCGCACTAAGATCGGACGCTTTCCATTATCGGTTGAAGCACATGATCCAGCGGCGCCCAGTCTTCGACCTCCAAACGCACCGGCAATGTCAAAACCTGATGGCGATGCTGCGGCGGCAATCGCACCGCATCCTTTTCGGTTGTTACCAGTTGCGCACCAAGCGCCTTTGCTCGCGCGTCAAGTCGACTAAAAAGTGCAGGCGTCAACTCTTGATGGTCATCAAGAGCGCGCGTTTCGGCCAATTGCGCCCCAACACTCCTGAGCGTTTCAAAGAATTTTTCGGGGTGGGCAATTCCCGCGAAGGCAAGAAATGACTGCCCAGACCAGTCCATTCCAGTGTGCAGCGGGGCAAGATGCCCGCGCGCATGTGGAACGGAAATTGCCTTGCCCCACTGCCGGAAAAACTCTGCCTGTGCCGGCCCGGACCCGATCGAAAGCAGTAAATCAGCCCGCTTCATTCCCGCCTCTACCGGCTCGCGCAGCGGCCCCGCAGGGAGGCAGCGCCCGTTGCCAAAGCCCTTCGCCGCGTCGACCACGATGATCGAGACGTCTTTGTTAACCGAGGGGTTTTGAAATCCGTCATCAAGCAGGATCACTTCGGCCCCGGCACTCGCCGCCGCACGGCACCCCGCCAACCTGTCCTTGGACACCCATGTTGGCAAGAAGGCCGCCAGAAGCAGCGGTTCATCACCTGTCTGTTCGGCACGATGGTTGCGTTCATGCACCTCCTCCGGGCCTTCCAACGTGCCACCATATCCGCGCGATACCGCGTGAGGACGCAACCCATTGGCCTGAAGGTGCTGCGCCAACGCAATAACCGTCGGCGTCTTGCCTGTACCGCCCGCGTTCAAATTGCCAATGCAGATCACCGGGCAGCCTGAGTCTTGACCCTCTTGTGCCACACGCCGGGCGGTTGCTGCGGCATAAACCCGGCCCATCGGCCCAAGAAGCCGAGCGGAAAGCGTCGGCTTGTCTGGCGGAGTAAACCAAAACCCAGGTGCGCGCATCAGCTCACTTCCAGTTCATCAAGCGTTTCCAGCACCATGTTTATCACCCGGTCGGTCACCTCGGCCCCCTCCGAGGCCACCTCCCAGCCTGCAGCCGCCATTAGGGCCGCCTGATCCGGCGCCAACAACTGTTGCAAGGCCCCAGCGAGGCTTTCCGCGTCCTTCACGATTCGCGCAGCCCCCGCCGCCGCAAACCGCGAATAGGTTGCCAGATGCCGTCCGACATGTGGGCCATAGAGCACTGCCGAACCCAACGCTGCAGGCTCGTATGGGTCGCCCCCGCTCTGACCTTGAGTCAATGAGCTTGCCATCAATGTAACCGGAGAAAGCCTGTACCAAAGTCCCAGGTCGCCCCAAGTATCCGCCAGCAACACTTGGCAGGTCTCGTCCGGCACCTCGTCATGCGACCAAACAGCAGTGTTAAACCCCTCCCTTTTGAGCACTTCAAGAAATTCGGGCCCGTCGGTTTCGTCATCGGGAACAAGGATCAGCAACAGGCGCAGCGCCATGCGGCTTACCTTCCGGTGCGCATCCAAAACGGTTTTCAACTCGTCACCCTGCACCATCGCCGCAAGCCAGATCGGGCGCCCGGCGAGAATCTGGCTCATCTCTTCTCGTTCTCTCTCGTTGCATTCAAGCGGCACGCCGCCCTCTTGAAGCGGGCCAGTCACTTCGACAATCTCATTTGCACCCCCGAACCGCCGTAAAGTTTGTGCAGCTGTCCCGGTTCGGGCAAAAACAGCTTGAAAGGCGCGCAGATTGGCGCGCGTCAACTCTGGAAGCCAGCGGTTATGCGTGGCACTCAATCCGTCAGAGTCCACGTCTATCAGGAACATCTTCATGTTCAGCTTCTCTGCCTGATGCAAAAGTGCGGGTCTGAAATGTCCGCCGGTCCAAAGACAAATGTCCGGCTTCCAATGCGTCAGAAATGCTTCACCATTCTGAAGCGTGTCTTCAGGAATCTCCTGCCAGACACACCAATCTTCAAGATGGAACGGCTTGGGAATGTCCGGCGTTGTCGTCAGAACAAGGTTCAACGTCGGCAATTGCATTTTCAATCGGGTCGCAATTTGCAGCAACGCCGCCACCCTTCCAACTGAAGTGGCGTGTCCCCATACAAGCGGTCCCTCAGGGCGAAGCGTGCGAAATTGCGTCGGCGCATTCCCCCCGCGGCGCGCCAACGCCAGATATGCCGCAAGCGAAGCCGACCGCCGTATTGCCATTTACATCAGCCGAGTTCTTCGGTCGGCGACACTTCTGTCTCTTCATCACGCAACTTGTGAAGATGCGCGATGTAGTAGCGCATGTGGGCGTTGTCGACGGTGCGTTGCGCTTCGGATTTCCATGCATCATACGCTTTGGCATAGTTGGGGAAAATTCCGACAACGTGGATGTCATCTACATTCGCAAATACATTCTTGCTCGGGTCGACCAATTCGCCCCCGAAGACAAGATGAAGCCGTTGTACCATCGTCTGGTTCTCCCCAAGGGTGCGTTGCGCGGCCCAACCTAAGCATATCAAGAGAAGGGTCAAGGCGGCCTACGGAGTGTTTGGCATCTTGACCTTCACGCAACGACACTAAAAAGGGGGTAGAGTGGAGGAAAGTGCATGAAACCCTTTCTCGTTTTACAATTGCGCCCGGAAACCGAAGCCTCGGACGATGAGTTTGCCGCGATCTTGCGCAAGGGCGAGCTGAGCGGGAAGGACGTCATGCGCATCCGTCTTGATCAGAATGATCTGCCTAGCGATCTTGATCTTGACGATTTCTCGGGGGTGATCGTGGGCGGTGGGCCAGGATGTGTCAGCGACGCGCCCGATTGCAAATCGCCACTCGAAGCGCGCATTGAAGAGGCCGTGCTGTCTTTGATGCCCGAGATCACGGCGCGCGATTTCCCCTATCTTGGCTGTTGTTATGGAATTGGCATTTTGGGTCATCATCTGGGCGGCGACGTCAGCAAAGCGCGCTATGGCGAACCAGTCGGCACCACCGATTGCACCCTGACCCCCGAGGGCAAGACCGACCCGATCTGTGAAGGAATGCCCGATACGTTTCACGCATTTGTAGGCCACAAGGAGGCGATACAATCTTTGCCCCAGGGCTGCGTGCACTTGATCAGTTCACCCACCTGCCCGTTTCAGATGATCCGCTTTGCCAACAACGTCTATGCCACCCAGTTTCATCCCGAGGCTGACGATTTGGGTTTCGAAACCCGAATCCACATCTACAAGCACCGCGGTTACTTCCCGCCCGAAGATGCCGAGCGCCTGATTGATATGTGCCGCGCGGCAGACGTGCATGCACCCGAGCTTGTTTTGAAGAATTTCGTAAAGACCTACGCCCGAGACTAAGACCGGCCAACCAACAGCACCCTTGGCTTTTACACTTTTTGACGGCATTCTGAAATTTGATCAAATTACCCCAAACAGCTCAGAAGGCAGGGCAGGATGAAAGACGAAAATTTTCTGAAAGAGAACAATGCGAGGCACCTCTGGCACCCGATGGCCCATCCCGCCGACAGCCTTGAAAACCCGCCCACCATCATCAAGGGCGCCGAAGGCGTGCATATCACCGATATCGACGGGAATCGTGTGGTCGATGCTGTTGGCGGTCTCTGGTGTGTGAACTTGGGCTATTCCAACGATGTGGTGAAAGAAGCGATTGCCAAGCAACTCTATGACTTGCCCTACTATTCCGCTTTTGCCGGATCGACCAATCCCACCGCGATTGAAGCATCATATGTCGTGCGCGAGTTTTTTGAACCCGACGGCATGAGCCGGGTGTTCTTTACCTCGGGCGGATCCGATTCCGTGGAAACCACGCTGCGCCTCGCGCGGCAATATCACCGCCTGCGCGGAGAGCCGACCCGCACCAAGTTCCTGTCTCTGAAGAAGGGTTATCACGGCACCCATTTCGGCGGCGCCTCGGTCAATGGCAACAACCGGTTCCGCATCAATTACGAGCCACTCCTGCCCGGCTGCTATCACCTGCCCAGCCCTTATTCCTACCGCAATCCGTTCAACGAAGCCGACCCGGCCAAACTGGCGCAACTCATTGCACAGACGATGGAGGACGAAATTAACTTCCAGGGGGCCAATACCATCGCCGCCTTCATAATGGAGCCGGTCCAGGGCGCTGGTGGAGTCATCGTGCCCGATGCCAGCTTCATGACCTTGATGCGCGAGATCTGCGACCGGCACGGTATCCTGATGATCTCCGACGAAGTTATCACCGGGTTCGGCCGTCTCGGAGACTGGACCGGTGCGCGCCATTGGGGCGTGAAGCCCGACATGATGAGCACCGCCAAGGGTATTACCTCGGGCTATTTCCCCGTTGGCGCCGCATTGCTCAATGACAAGGTGGCCGAGGTGTTCGAAAAGGACACCACCGGCGAAGCCGCGATTTTCCATGGCTATACCTATTCCGCCCATCCCGTGGGCGCGGCGGCGGTAACGGCATGCCTGTCAGAAACCCTGCGGCTCGACACCAAGACCAATGCCAAGGCACGCGGCACGCAACTTTTCGAAGGCGTTCAAAAGTTGGCGCAGAAACACGACATCATAGGTGACATTCGTGGCGGGCACGGGCTGATGACAGGAATCGAGATTGTCACGGACAAAGCCGCCAAGACACCGATGGACATGGTCACGATGAAACGTATTCACAAAACCGCCTACGAGGCAGGTGCAATGGTTCGTCTCGGTGCGCACAACATCCTGATGTCGCCGCCACTCACCATCACTGATACAGAAGTGCAAACCGTTCTGGATGCGCTGGATGCCGCGTTCTCTGCCGTCTAGAGGTTTAAAGATCGGCCAGCCTGGCAACGGCATAGGCTGGCCACATCAAGGCGCTGCGAAAACGCCCCAGCGGAAAACGTCCCGGCGGTTGTCTGGTGAATTCGGGCAACGGATGCTCCGGGGTCTTGCCCTGCATCATCTGGGCAAGTTGCGCACCTGCGTAGCTTCCCATCGCCACACCATTCCCGTGAAAGGCGAACCCTGCAAAAACCCCCGGCATATCGGGGACGGGTCCGCAAAGTGGCCTGAGCCGGGGAGACAGACAAACCATCCCGGACCAGTAAAATGGCGCTTCGACTTCGCGCCATGCCGGAAACGTCGCCTCGAAATCACGCCGAATGTCTTTCTTGTTGCGCGCTTCCGACCTGTCGGTTGATCGCAAGCCACCACGCATCCCGAACAGGAACCGATTGTCTGGCAGCAATCGAAAATAGTGCAACAAGGTGCGTGTATCATATGCCATCTGCCGACTTGTCCAACCCGCGGCGTCCAATTCGGCCTGCTCAAGCGGGCGGGTCACCAGAACGGATGATTGTACCGGCAGATAACGCGCCGCCATCCAAGGCGGAACGTCCTCGCTGGAATAGCCATTGGTAGCGATTAGAACCTGTTTGCAGTCCAGCGTGGCCTGCCCAGCCATCAACCGGTATCCGCTTTGGCTTTTCGTGATCTGCGAAACCGGCGTATTGCCAAAAACTTGAGCGCCTGCCTGCTCTGCCGCTGTTAGCAAGCCCAAGAGGTACTTGCGCGGGTGCAGGGCAAACCCATTGGGAATCGTCATCCCGCCATGAAACGGACCACCTAGCCCATGAGCCTTGAGATCGTCGGCAGAATACAACTCTGCGGCTGCACCGTAATTCTCGTCGCAAGCTGCGGCTTCATCGTCAAGCCACTTGCGGCGCGGTTTATGTGCCAGGATGGTTTCCCCCACCGAATGCGTATCTGCGTCGATCCCATTTCGCTCGATCAGCGCACGAACAAAGGAAATCGCGCGTTTCTCGGCCATCCGCCAAGCCAGCCGTGCAGGTTTTCCATGGGCGCGATCAATCTGTTTGTCTTCCAGCTTGGCACCGCCGAGACAACAAAATCCGCCATTGCGCCCCGAAGCGCCCCAACCTGGAAAACGCGCTTCCAACAGAACCACGTTCACGCCATCCCGCGCCAGATGTAGTGCAGCAGAAAGGCCTGTATACCCGCCCCCGATGATCACAACATCCGCTTTACGCGTTCCACTCAGCACCGGGCGGAACAACTTGTTGTCAGGGACGGCCTCAGCCCAAAAACATCGCTCAATCCGAGCATCCGAATAGGCATGTTGAGAATGTATGCGCCTCATCCGTCTGCGCGCACGGCTGCCTGCTCATCGGCTTGCTGGCGAACCGAAGCCCGCTTCGACACCAGCGATGCGGTAATCACGCCTACGGTCACAATTGAGATCATGATGGTCGACAACGCGTTGATTTCCGGACTCACGCCTAGACGCACAGCCGAAAATATCTTGATCGGCAACGTCGTGGCCGATGGCCCCGAGGTGAAGGACGCAATCACCAGATCATCCAGCGACAAGGTGAATGCCAACAACCAACCCGAGATCACCGCAGGGGCGATGATTGGCAGTGTTACTAAGCGAAACGCCTCAAACGCAGAGCAGCCAAGGTCAAGCGCCGCTTCTTCCAGAGATCGGTCAAAGCTGACCAGCCGGGACGACACCACAACCGAAACGTAGCACATCGAAAATGTCGTATGGGCCAGGATGATGGTAACGATGCCTCGGTCCAACCCAATGCCGATAAAGAGCAGCAAAAGTGATAGGCCGGTGATCACTTCGGGCATCACCAGCGGCGCATAGATCATCCCGGAAAACAGGGTTCGTCCCAGAAACCGGCCCGAACGCACCATGACATAGGCCGCCATCGTGCCCAGAACAGTGGCAAATGTCGATGACACCACCGCCACCTTGAGGGTTACCCATGCGGCATTCAGAAACGCCTCGTTCTGGAAAAGCTCGCCATACCATTTGGTGCTGAACCCTGCCCAGACCGTTACCAACTTTGACGAATTGAAGCTGTAGATCACCAAAATGATCATCGGCAAGTAGAGAAACGCAAAGCCCACTGTCAGGGAGGTGGCGTTGAACCAACTGAACCGTCTCATCCCTCCGCCTCCCTGCTTTTCTGCTCGTTACGCTGAAACAGGATAATCGGGATGATCAGTATCAAGAGCAGTATCACAGCCACGGCGCTGGCCACCGGCCAATCACGGTTGTTAAAAAATTCTTCCCAAAGCACTTTGCCGATCATCAGGGTTTTCGATCCGCCAAGAAGCGACGGGATCACAAACTCGCCCAGCGCGGGGATAAAGACGAGGAAACACCCGGCGATGATGCCGCTCTTGGAAAGCGGCACTGTGATGATCCAGAATGCCTGAATGCGCGAGCAGCCCAGATCTTCCGCCGCTTCAAGAAGCGATTCATCAAGCTTTTCGAGTGCCGCGTAAATCGGCAATATCATGAACGGCAGGTAGGTGTAGACGATCCCGATATAGACCGCAGTGTTGGTGTTGAGAATCGTCAGTGGCTCCGAGATCAATCCGGTCCACAACAGAAATTGATTGAGGAAGCCATCCTGGCTCAGGATTCCCATCCAGGAATAGACCCGGATCAGAAAGCTGGTCCAGAATGGCAAGATTACCAACATCATCAATGTCGGACGCCATTCATTGGGGGCCTGCGCCATTGCATATGCAATCGGATAGCCCACAATCAGCGCCAGGATCGTTGAGTAGAAAGCAATCGAAAGACTGGAAAGATACGCTTTCCAATAGAGATCATCGCTGCTCAGGAACCAGAAGTTCTCAAGGTCCAAATCGGCAAAGAATGATTTGATCCCAGCCCAGCCTTCGGAGAAATCCAGCGTCGGTGTGTAAGGTGGAATAGCCAGCGCGGTGTCCGAGAGCGAAATCTTCAGAACGATCAGAAAAGGGATAAGAAACAGCGCCAGAAGCCAGAGATACGGCACCAAGATGAGAAAGGCACGGCGCATTTCTCAGCCCCCCAGCACAACGGCTGCGGTATCGGTCCAGCTCAGCCAGACTTTGTCTTCCCAGGTGAATTGCCGCCGCGACAACCGCCGCGTATTGGCCTCTTGCGCCTTAATGATCTGCCCGTTGGCCAGACGCACGTGATATGTCGACAGGTTGCCTAGATAAGCAATGTCGTGAATCACACCGGCCACGACATTAGGCTCGCCCTGTGGATGCTCCCCCGAGATCGAGACTTTTTCAGGCCGGATCGCCAGATTGCATCGCGCCTCTGCCCCGAGATCATTTGAAGTCTTGGCATGAAGCGTTGGCTGCCCCTCGGCAAAGTCGATGTCATACCCATCGCCAGACCTGCGCGCATTTCCCTCGATGATATTCACATCTCCGATGAAATCCGCCACGTAGACAGAATTTGGCGCTTCGTAAATCTCCGCAGGAGTTGCCGCCTGAACGATGCGCCCTTCTTCCATCACCGCCACGCGGCTGGCCACGGTCATCGCTTCCTCTTGGTCATGGGTCACGATTACAAAAGTAGTGCCCGTCTTCTCCTGAATGTCCATCAGTTCAAACTGGGTCTCTTGCCTCAACTTCTTGTCGAGCGCGCCCAGAGGCTCATCAAGCAGCAAAAGCTTGGGCGCCTTGGCCAAACTACGCGCCAAGGCCACACGCTGCCGCTGTCCACCGGAAATCTGGTGTGGTTTGCGTTTGGCAAATTTTTCCAGCCGGGTAAGCTTGAGCATTTCCTTCACTCGCACTTCAAGCTCGGGCTTGGGCATCTTCGCCCGCTTCAGACCAAAGGCGATGTTCTCCCAGACGTTCAGATGCGGAAACAGCGCATAGGACTGAAACATCATGTTCACCGCACGCTTGTTGGGGGGGATGGGCGCAATATCCTGACCCGACAGAAGGATCGTGCCCTCGCTCGGCGCCTCGAACCCGGCCAGCATTCGCATCAACGTCGTCTTGCCACAGCCGGAGGGGCCCAACAGCGCAAAGAACTCCTGTGCGAAAATATCAATGGTCAGATCGTCGATTGCCGTAAAATCGCCAAAGCGTTTGGTCACGCCCTTGAACTGGATCAGCGGCTTTTCGTTCGGATCATTCCACGGTGCAAACACCGTTTGCGTCATCAAGCACTCTCCGAAGGATAAGGCCCGATCCTGACGTATCAGGTCGGGCCTTGGGTTGCGGGTTCAGGTGCCCGATTTGATCTTGGTCCACATCCGGGTGACAACCCGCTGGACCTTGGCCGGATAGGGCGTCGTCGTATAGAGCTTTTGCATCGCTTCATCGCTCGGATAGATCGCCGGATCGCCGATTACGTCCTCCTCCAGGAACTCCTGGCTCGCCTTGTTACCGTTGGCGTAATAGACATAGTTCGAGGCCGCCGCCATGTTCTGCGCGTCCATGATGAAGTTGAGGAACTTGTGCGCGCCATCCGGGTTGGGCGCGTCAATCGGAATCGCCATCTGATCGAACCACATCAGCGACCCTTCCTTGACCGCGTTATAGGCGATTTCGACACCATTATCGGCTTCGTCTGCGCGGTCACGTGCCTGAAGGATATCACCCGACCAGCCGAATGCGACACAGATGTCGCCGTTAGCCAGCGCATTGATGTATTCCGAGCTGTGGAATTTCTGAACATGGGGTGCCACTGCCGACAGGACCGGTTCGGCCTTGGCGATCACATCCGGGTCATGGCTGTCGGGGTTTTCGCCGATATAAGACAGAGCCGCCGGGATCATCTCGACCGGCGCGTCAAGAAAATGCACGCCACAGCTGGCCAGTTTTTCCATGTTGGCAGGATCAAAAATCAGGGCGAGGCTGTCAATCGGGGCGTCTTCACCCAGCACTTCGGCAACCTTGCCGACATTCACGCCAAGCCCGGTTGTACCCCACATATAGTTGATCGAATATGCGTTGTCCGGATCGTATTGCGCCGTGCGCTGCTCAATCACGTCCCACAGGTTGTCGGTGTTGGTAAGCTTCGAGCGGTCGAGCTTCTGGAACGCGCCGGCCGAGATTTGCCTTTGCAGGAACGTGCCGGACGGCACAACCACGTCATACCCCGACCCGCCGGCCAGCATTTTCGTTTCCAGCACTTCGTTGCTGTCAAACACATCGTAAATCAGGTCGATGCCTGTTTCTTCTTCGAACTTCGCCAAGAGATCTTCGTCGATATAGTCCGACCAATTGTAGACGCGCACCTCTTCGGCCCCCGCCATTCCGGCGACGAACGCGAAAGCTGTCGCAGCTGCGAGCAGTTTTGTGGTCATAGTAGTCTCCCTATCATGAGGTCGATTGCCTCTTACGTAGAAATTTGATCAATTTTTTCAGCGAATGCAACATGGCATTTTAAATCACCCGGCTGTAAGCTTGCCACAAAGTGAAAAACCGTGCAGTCGGAACTATGCATATGACCAAATTTCAGGCATCGGCTGATCAGTCTCTTGTTTCGGACAAACGCGCCACGGCTCCTCCTCCGGCACATGAGACTGTTTATCGGAAGTTGCGTGAGGCAATCCTGTTTGGCGAACTTGCTCCGGGCCAGGCTGTAACCATACAGGGGCTGGTCGAAATGCTGGACGCTGGGATGACCCCCGTACGCGAAGCAATCCGGCGCCTGACAGCTGAAGGTGCGCTCGAATTTCAGGGCAATAGACGGGTAAGCGTTCCGCAACTGTCGGCGGGAAATATTGATGAATTAGTTTATGCACGTCAGGCAATTGAACCCCAATTATCCTTGCGCGCGGCCGAACGCGCCAATGCCCGAGACCGCAAACGCCTTGTCGAAATTGATACCCAACTCGATATCGCTATCTTGCAAGGTGACGTGCGTGCATATCTTGAGCTGAACTATCGTTTTCATTCCGAAATCTATGACATGGCAGACGCCCCTATTCTTCGGGCTATGGCTGATGGTCTCTGGCTTCGGTTTGGCCCCTCCCTGCGGGTGGTGTGCGGCAGGTTAGGAACCCAGAACCTCCCCGACCAACACAAAGAAGCTCTGAGGGCGATGCAATCAGGCAATGCCGAAGCCGCCGCCGAGGCGATGCGCAAAGACGTTATCCAGGGTATCGAACAGGTGCGCAGCGCGCTGATCGCTTGACCCCGGGCTTACCTGATTCGATTGACACTCCAAAATTTGATCATATTCTGGCGGTAACTTCCGTTTAGAAATGCATTCCAAGTTGCGAGGCCCAAAATGGCAACCATCACCAATCACATGCCCACCGCAGAGCTTCAGGCGCTCGACGCCGCACATCACATGCACCCGTTCACCACCGGAAATGATCTGACGAAGAAGGGCGTGCGCGTCATCACCCGCGCCAATGGTGTGATGCTGACCGATAGCGACGGCAATGAGATGCTCGATGCCATGGCCGGACTTTGGTGCGTCAACATTGGCTATGGCCGGGATGAACTGGCCGAGGCCGCCGCGCGGCAGATGCGCGAACTGCCCTATTACAACACGTTTTTCCAAACGACCCATGTGCCGGTCATCGCACTTTCGCAAAAACTGGCCGAGCTTGCGCCTGGCAATCTGAACCATGTTTTCTTTGGCGGGTCCGGGTCCGAGGCGAATGATACCAATATTCGACTGGTGCGTACTTACTGGGCCGAATTGGGTAAACCAGAAAAACAGATCGTTATCTCCCGCAAAAACGCTTATCACGGGTCAACTGTTGGCGGCGCTTCACTCGGCGGGATGTCGGCAATGTTGGCGCAAGGCGGATTGCCAATACCCAACATCCATCACATCGACCAACCGCATTGGTGGGCGGAAGGCGGTGACATGACCCCCGATGCGTTCGGCCTGGCCCGCGCACAAGCGCTAGAAGAGGCGATCCTTGATCTGGGCGAAGACAAGGTCGCGGCGTTTATTGCGGAGCCGGTTCAAGGGGCTGGCGGAGTAATTATCCCGCCCGAAACCTATTGGCCGGAAATCCAGCGTATCTGCGATAAGTATGAAATCCTGCTCATTGCCGATGAAGTCATCTGTGGGTTTGGACGCACCGGTAGTTGGTTCGGCAGCCAGACACTTGGCATCCGCCCCGACATCATGACCGTCGCCAAGGGATTGAGCTCGGGCTATGCGCCAATTGCCGCTTCAATCGTGTCAGACAGCGTAGCAGAGGTTATCAACGCCTGTGAATTCAACCACGGCTATACCTATTCCGGTCACCCCGTTGCCGCTGCGGTTGCGCTCGAAAATCTGCGAATTCTTGAAGAAGAACGCATCATTGAAAAGGTTGCCTCAGACACGGCGCCATATCTGAAGGAAAAATGGGAAAGCCTCGTGGATCATCCATTGGTGGGTGAGGCGAGAATCATCGGCATGATGGGTTCTATCGCGTTGACACCGCACAAGAAAAGCCGGGCTGCTTTTGCCTCGGAGACCGGAACAGTCGGGTTGGTCTGTCGGGAAAGATGCTTTGCCAACAACCTGGTAATGCGCCACGTCGGCGACAGAATGGTAATTTCTCCACCGCTGGTTATCTCAAAGCCAGAAATCGACACGTTGATCGAACGGGCTTTGAAATCGCTGGATGAATGTCACGCATCGCTGAAGAAGGACGGAATGATGCAGGCTGCCAACTGACGCGCTGCAGAGGTGATTCCACGACGGGCCTTCCAACTCGCAGAGGATTTCGGCGCTCGCGGGGTGTTGCATTTGCTTGATAAGATAGCTTTGCAACGCTCAATTCCATTTCTTTTGTCGGTTTTAGCCCTTCAGTGTCGCAAACTGGTTGCAACCCAAGCTCACAGCGGTTTTAGTTGGGAGCTAAGAAAAAGGGCATGAGCCCGTACAAGAAACTGACAGGGAGCCAAACTTGGCCACTTCGCAGAATACGAACGTGTTCGTAGAGTTCGAACGCGTGCAAAAAAGCTATGACGGTGAAACGCTTGTCGTCAAAGACCTTAATCTGACCATGCCGAAAGGTGAATTTCTAACCATGTTGGGGCCATCAGGGTCGGGCAAGACGACCTGCCTGATGATGCTGGCAGGATTTGAAACCGCCACACACGGCGAGATCAAGCTGGACGGGCAACCGATCAACAACATCCCGCCGCACAAACGTGGCATCGGCATGGTGTTTCAGAATTACGCGCTATTCCCGCATATGACGATCGAGGAAAACCTCTCGTTCCCATTGGAAGTCCGCAAGATCGGCAAATCCGATCGCGAGGCCAAGATCCGCCGCGCTCTGGATATGGTCGAGATGGGCGATTTCGGAGCGCGCCGCCCTGCTCAGCTATCTGGCGGGCAACAACAACGCGTTGCGCTGGCCCGCGCCTTGGTGTTTGAGCCCGAGCTTGTATTGATGGACGAACCGCTCGGCGCGCTCGACAAGCAATTGCGCGAGAAAATGCAGTTTGAGATTACACACCTTGCGCACAATCTGGGCATCACCACGGTCTATGTGACCCATGACCAGACCGAAGCGCTGACCATGTCGGACCGCGTTGCCGTGTTTGATGATGGTCGTATCCAACAACTTGACCCGCCCGATACCCTGTATGAAGAACCGAAAAACAGCTTCGTGGCCCAGTTCATCGGCGAAAACAACACGCTTGAAGGCACCGTTAAGGAAATCAAGGGCGATCACGCCGTTGTTCAACTCGACGATGGTGAATTGATTGATTGCAAACCGATAAACGTGAGCAAACCAGGCGAGCGCACCCGCGTTTCCATCCGCCCCGAGCGCGTTGAATATAACAAGGAACGCTTGCAGGAAGGTGTTCATACGCTGAAGGCTGAAGTTCTGGAATTTATCTATATGGGTGACATCTTCCGTACCCGCCTTCGGGTCGCAGGCAATGATGAATTCGTTGTCAAAACGCGAAATGCACCCGATCAGGTCCGACTGAAGCCGGGCCAACAAATCGAAATTGGCTGGCTGCCTCAGGATTGTCGAGCGCTCGACGCATAGACAATTTGAGGAGCCTTGAACTTCGCATCCCCGATGGGAGCGATGCCAAAAGAGACCCTGACGCTCTGCCCGTGGCAGGGGTCTCGTGACCAAACTCGGGCACACCTAGGGAGTTTACTAAATGACACTGAAGAGAACACTAGCGTCAACCATGGCTATCCTGGTTGCGGCTGGCATGGCCCAAGCAGACGGCGAAATGGCCAGCGACATGACGATCGTTTCTTGGGGCGGCGCTTACCAAAAATCCCAAGTCAACGCCTATGCCGTTCCTTATATGGAAAACAACGCAGGCGTGACGATCAATTGGGATGAGAGCAGCAACGAGGCCGTTGCCAAGCTGCGCGCTCAAAACGAAGCTGGCAACATCACTTGGGATCTGGTGGATGTTGTGGCTGCTGACGCCATTCGTCTGTGCGACGAAGGCCTCGCGATGGAATTTGAGGCGGACGAGCTTCTCGCACCCGGTGATGACGGAACGCCCGCATCCGAGGATTTCGGCGATCTGCTTGTGTCCGATTGCTTCATCCCTCAGATCGTGTATTCGACAACTTTCGGCTACCGCACTGACCTCGTCGGCGACACACCTCCCGATGATATCTGCGATGTGTTCGACCTCGAGGCCTATCCCGGCAAACGCAGCCTGGAGAAACGCCCGATCAACAACATGGAATGGGCGCTTCTGTGTGACGGCGTGTCGAAAGACGAAGTCTATGATGTTCTGAGCACCCCAGAAGGTCAGGACAAGGCACTGGCCAAGCTCGACACCATCAAGGACAGCGTTGTCTGGTGGTCGGCCGGCGCCGACACTCCGCAACTTCTCGCCGATGGCGAGATTGTCATGGGTTCGACCTATAACGGTCGTTTGTTCAGCGTGATTGAAGAGCAAAAGCAACCGGTTGCAATGCTCTGGGATGCGCAGGTCTTTGATCTGGATGGCTGGATTATCCCGGCCGGCCTCAGCGACGAGCGTCTGGCGCGGGTGAAGGATTTTGTCCGCATCTCGACCGATACGCAGCGTCTGGCAGATCAAGCGAAATACATCTCGTATGGTCCGGCACGCAAGTCTTCGGCACCGCTTGTTGGCAAGCACATTGATCTCGGTATCGAAATGGCGCCACACATGCCGACAGATCCGAACAATGCCAAGAACACGTTCCTCTATAACTACGAGTTCTGGGCTGACTATCGTGATGATATCGACGCCAAGTTCCAAGCCTGGTTGGCCAAATAATCACGGCTAGACCATTGGCAGGGGCGACACGGTTGCCCCTGCCGTTTCTGAGGAACCCGGGCCAGCACGGCCAGAGTGGCTCCCAAACAAGACCGACAGGATTGACATGAGCGACACGACTGATCCAACCACAGCCAGCGGTCCGGTGCTTGCAGCCGACGGCACGCCTCTCAAACGCAGCCTTGCCCGTTCGCTAAGGATGCAAAAGACGCGGGCGCTTTTGCTGATCGCGCCGTTGTTGGCCTTTGTGCTCATCAGCTTTGTCACACCAATCGGGCAGATGCTCTATCGCTCGGTAGAAAATGATATTGTCGCTGACACGCTTCCTCTGACCGTAGCAGAATTAAAGAGCTGGGACGCTACGAGTGACGAATTGCCATCAGAAACTGTTTATGAAGCCTTTATACGCGACATGTTGATTGCTGTCGAAGCCAAGAACCACACCCGGCTTGGCTCGCGGCTAAACTATGAAAAAACCGGCATGTCCTCCCTGTTTCGCAGGTCGGGGCGACAGATCGAAAAGCTGAACATTGAGACAGACGGCCCGTTCAAGGAAGCGCTGATAGACATCGACAAGAACTGGGGTGAGGTCGAAACCTGGGCCACGATCAAAACGCATTCAGGGCGCACCACAAGCGGCTATTTCCTCAATGCCGTTGATATGCAGAAAACGCCTGAAGGGGCGGCATGGCAACCAGAAAGCAAACAGATTTTGCTGACGCTGTTCGGACGAACGCTCTGGATGTCTCTGCTGATTACCTTTTCTTGTATCCTCCTCGCCTATCCCGTGGCATGGCTGCTTGCAAACTTGCCAACGCGAACTTCGAACCTCCTGCTGATCCTTGTGCTATTGCCCTTCTGGACGTCCCTGCTGGTCAGAACCTCGGCCTGGAAGGTCATGTTGCAGCAACAGGGCGTGATCAACGATGTGCTGGTCTGGATTGGCCTTGTGGCCGATGAAAACAGGCTGGTGATGATCAACAACCAGTTCGGCACGATTGTCGCGATGACCCACATTCTTTTGCCGTTCATGATCCTGCCGATGTATTCGGTCATGCAGACCATTCCACCGACATATCTTCGGGCGGCAAAATCGCTTGGAGCGACGGATTGGACCGCGTTCTGGCGGGTCTATTTCCCCCAAACCGTTCCGGGGATCGGCGCGGGAAGCATTCTCGTCTTTATTCTCTCAATCGGCTATTACATCACGCCCGAGATCGTCGGCGGCACCAAGGGTGTCTTCATCTCAAACCGGATCGCCTATCACATCTCCAGCTCGCTTAACTGGGGTCTGGCGGCGGCATTGGGCACTATTCTTCTTATCGTCGTTCTTGGCCTTTACTGGTGTTATGACCGGATCGTCGGCATTGATAACGTGAAACTGGGGTAACGAGACATGAGCTTGCCAATCTACGCCACCTTGGGCCAGCGGGTCTGGTACTACAGTTTCCGGGTCATCTGTGCGCTGATCTTCATCTTCTTGATCACGCCGATTCTGGTGGTGATCCCGCTTAGCTTCAACGCCGAGAACTTCTTCACCTTCACGCCTGAAATGCTTCGGCTCGATCCTGATGGCTACTCACTGAAACACTACCAGGACTTCTTTACCAACAACGAGTGGCAACGTAGCTTCAAGAACTCGCTGATCATCGCGCCGTTCGCGACCATCATTTCGGTTTCGCTGGGTACGCTGGCGGCGATTGGGCTGAGCCAGAGCCACGTGCCGTTTCGGCGCACGATCATGGCAATTCTTATTTCGCCGATGATCGTTCCGCTGATTATTTCGGCAACGGGTATGTTCTTTTTCTACTCCTCCATCGGCAACTGGATGGAGAGCACCTTGGGTCTGGACAAGAATTTTGTCGGTTATTTCAAGGTGATACTGGCGCATGCCGTGTTGGGAATTCCGTTTGTGATCATCACAGTTACGGCGACGCTTGTAGGGTTCGATCAATCGCTGACGCGGGCGGGCGCGAATATGGGGGCGAACCCGGTAACGATCTTCTTCAAGATTCAACTGCCGCTCATCCTGCCCGGCGTAATTTCGGGCGGTTTGTTCGCATTCATCACATCTTTCGACGAGGTGGTTGTGGTGCTCTTTGTGGGCTCGGCCAGCCAAAAAACCCTTCCGTGGCAGATGTTTATCGGCCTTCGCGAGCAAATCTCGCCGACCATTCTTGCCGTGGCGACGCTCCTTGTGGTGATTTCGATCTGCCTGTTGACCACGGTGGAGTTGTTGCGCCGTCGCTCGGAACGGTTACGCGGCATCAGACCGACCTAGGACGCAGCGGAACGCTTGATCGTTTCAGACGCTTCGCCTTTTATTCAGAGGCGGAGCGTTTTTTTGTTTGGGCACGAGGGAGGTAAGACATGGAAATTGAAGGTAAAATTGCAGTGGTGACAGGCGCTGCGCAGGGCATCGGGCGCGCCCTCTGCGAGGCGCTGCACAAGGCCGGAGCGAAGCATGTCGTTGCCGTGGATCTCAAGCGCGAAGGTATTGAAGAGACAGCGAAAATTACTAACGGCACGGCAATGCAATGCGATGTGTCGGACCAGGCACAGATCGAGGCGATGATTGACAAGATCGAAACCGAAATCGGGCCAATCGACCTGTTCTGCTCCAATGCCGGAATTCTGAACGGGCAGGATTTGTCGTTTGAAAACATAGCCTTCGCCAGCACTGATGAATGGAACAGGGCCTGGACGGTAAACGTGATGGCGCATGTCCATGCCGCGCGGCATCTGGTGCCGAAAATGAAGGCGCGGGGGGGCGGGTATTTCATGCATACCGCCAGTGCCGCAGGGCTATTAAATCAAGTAGGATCAGCGACTTACGGCGTGACCAAACATGCCGCCGTGGGCTTTGCCGAGGCGTTGGCATTCGGCCATAAGGATGACAACATCCGCGTGACTGTGCTCTGCCCGCAGGGGGTGGATACCGAGATGGTGCGCGGCACCGGCGAGAACCCGGCCACGGCGGATGGAATCCTTTCGACTCAAGAGGTTGCAGAGGAAACTCTGCAAGCGATCCGCGATGAGACGTTCCTTGTCCTGCCCCACAAACTGGTCGCGAAATACATGCACAACAAGGTCAGCGACTATGACCGCTGGATCAGCGGCATGGCGAAGCTTCAGGCGATGTATAAAGGCGCAAACTCTTGAAAGGTCAACGGGGCGAAAAGCACGAAATCCGGGGGGTGACTCCCGGCTGCCCGCTGGCTGACTCCCGGCTGCCGTGCGCGCGGATGCGGATTAACCCTTTGTTAGGTTAATCCACCGCGCGGGATGGTCACGGGTTGAAAGGAACTTTGCCGCAGAAGTGCCGCATCAGTCGGCGATGTCCGACACCAGAACGGCGGGCGGCGCAATGACCGCCGGATGCGTGCCGCTGGCCGACGGGGCGCGCGATTGCGCCGCGAAATAGCCAAGCCCGGCACAGATTGCCCCAAGCGCGACGGAGCGCATCAGCGGCGCGCGCGCCTGCGGCATGACCGCAGCATCATTCGGCGTTGCGCATTCATCGCCGATACATTGCATCGCCACCCTCCAAAACTCATCCGAGCCTGGGAGGGTAGCGCCAAATCCTGAACCAACCGTATCGTGGCAGAATTATTCGCGGACAAGTTTATCGTAACTTTCGGCGATTTCGCGGGTCAGCGCACCGACTTCAAAAGTCCAATCGCCAATCTGCCCGACCGGTGTAACCTCGGCGGCCGAACCGGTGAGCCAGCATTGCTCCATGCCTTCGAGTTCTCCCGGTTCGATGTGGCGTTCATGCACCTTGATGTCGCGCTCCTTGAGCATGCCGATCACCGTCTGGCGGGTAAGCCCGTTGAGGATGGCGTCGGGCAGCGGCGTGTGAACCTCACCGTCTTTCACAAAGAAGATGTTGGCCCCCGTCGCCTCGGCCACGTAACCGCGATAGTCGAGGAACATCGCATCCGAGCACCCTTTGGCTTCGGCGGCATGTTTCGACATGGTGCAGATCATGTAGAGGCCCGCGGCCTTGGCGTGAACCGGGATCGTTTCGGGCGACGGGCGTTTCCACTTGGCCACGTCAAGCTTGGCACCCTTGAATTTCGCATCACCATAATAACTGCCCCATTCCCAGGCGGCGACGGCCATGCGCACCGGGTTGCGCGACGAGCTGACGCCCATGTCTTCACCCGCACCGCGCCACGCGACCGCGCGAACATAGGCATTGTCGAGACCGTTGGCATCAAGCACAGCGCGCTTGGCGGTTTCGATCTCATCAACCGAATAAGGGATTTCCATTTCCATATATTCAGCCGACTTGTGCAGTCGTTCAGAGTGCTGGCGGCCCAGGAAAATCTTGCCATCGTAGCAGCGCTCGCCCTCAAAAACCGATGAGGCATAATGCAGGGCATGTGTCAGAACATGCACATTGGCGGAACGCCAGTCGACCAGCTTACCATCCATCCAGATCTTGCCATCACGATCATCATAGCCTGCCATTGTCTTTCTCCTTCAAGGCTGCCTATTTGCATTTATTGCGCAGGTTACGACCGCTTCGGACATAAAGTTACGCAAAAGCTGCGATTCGCTACCAGTTGCGTCTTGGAATGTCAACAAAGCTGACTTATTGTAACAACAGCAGATGGCGAAATGTGAACCGGAGGGCGGCATGACCGATAGCACCAGCAGCGAAAGCCTGCTCTTTCTGACCGATGAGCAGCTTAGGCAGGGCATTGAGGCGATGTTCTTTGCCTATCGCGGATTCACTGCCGACCCCGATCGTATTCTTTCGGGGCTGGCCTATGGGCGCGCGCATCACCGGGCGCTTCACTTTATTGCCCGCGCGCCGGGGACGACTGTGAACAACCTTCTGGAAATCCTCGGGGTCACCAAGCAATCGCTGAACCGTGTATTGCGCACCTTGGTGGAAGATGGCCTTGTGGAGAGCGAGGTGGGCAAGATTGACCGACGCGAGCGCAATCTCTATCTGACCGAGGATGGCGTTGCTCTGGAGCGGCGCATTGCAGAGGTTCAACGCGCACGCATGCGCACCGCCTATCGCAATGCCGGCCCCGAGGCCGTGGCCGGGTTTCGCACGGTTCTCGAGTCGATGATGGACCCGGAGATGCGCAGGAAATACATCGGGCTGAAGGATGGTGGAACATGAACGATTTTGAACCACACCTGTTGATCGTCGACGATGATGAGCGGATCCGCCTGCTGCTTCAGACATATTTGAAGCGCAACGGATTTCTTGTCACCGGGGGGCGCGACGCGGCGCATGCACGGCGGCTTCTCGAAGGGCTGGATTTTGATCTGATCGTGCTCGACGTGATGATGCCAGGCGAGGACGGGATCAGCCTGACACGGAGTTTGCGCGAGACCATGACAACGCCGATCCTGCTACTGACGGCACGGAGCGAGACCAACGACAGAATTTCCGGGCTTGAAGCCGGGGCCGATGACTATCTGGCCAAACCGTTTGAGCCAAAAGAATTATTGCTCAGGATCAACGCCATCTTGCGCCGGATGCCCGAGGTGCAGGCCGCAGACGTTCGCCCCAAATCGCTTCGGCTTGGCCCGCACCGCTATGATATCGAGCGCGGCGAACTTTGGCGCGGCGACGAGTTGGTGCGGCTGACTGCGACGGAAAATGATCTGATGCGGATTTTTGCAGCCATGCCGGGAGAGCCGGTAAGCCGCGCCACCTTGGTCGAAGAGTTGGGCCGCGATGCCGAGCAGGCGCAGGAACGCGCCGTCGATGTTCAGATCACCCGTCTCAGACGCAAGATCGAGGACGACCCGAAACAGCCGCGTTATCTGCAAACGGTGCGCGGTGCGGGCTATATGCTGGCGCCGGATTGAGCGCGGTGCCGCTGACGGCGGGCGGGGCAAGCCCACCCACCGCAATTGATGCGACAGTCGATCAGAACCGGAAAGTCGTGCGCAGTTGAAGCGTTGTCGCTTCGATGTCGCTGCCGGTTCCTGCGAAGTTGTCAAACTGGTGATAGTTGAGTTCACCACCCAGTGACACGTTGTTGGTGATCATGTGCTCATAACCAACACCGACCAGCCAACCGCTGTCATCGCCTGCGGCGGTATAGGCACGCGCGCCACCAACGAGGCCATAGACGAGGCCCGGACCAGTATCATAACCGGCGCGCAGCTTGAGCCGCGCAATGTTATCGATATCGGTGCCGCCAACGGTGATGTCTGCCCAATCATAGTCGATCCCGGCGCCGACGACCCAGCTGCCGAAATCATAGTCGTAACCGGCAGTGAGACCATAAAGTTCGCCGTCTCCGCTGGCACCGGGGTTAGCCGTTACATCACCATAGCCAAGCTCGATACCGCCATAGCCGCCGGTCCAGTCTCCGGCCGAGGCCGCGCCTGCGGCGGCGGTTGTTGCGAGGGCCAACGCGCTGATTTTCAGAATGTTCATGGCAAGTCCTTTCGTTCGAGTTTTTTGCTGTCTCCTTTACAAACGTAGTGAGCCCAGGATTTGTTCAACTGGTGTGGACACCAAAAAGCGAATTCTCGGCCAAAGCCGGCATGAAATGGCCCAAACCGGGGGTTGCAACGGCAAGGATTAGCCGAAAAGCGCCGAATATTCCTCGCGCAGGGCCTTTTTTTGCACCTTGCCCATGGTGTTACGCGGCAGTTCGGACACGAAGAACAGCTGTTTAGGTCGTTTGAATTTGGCCAGATTGCTGCCTGTGACGGCGGTGATGTCGTTTTCCGTCAGCGCCCCATTCTCTTTGACCACCACGGCGACAACAGCCTCGCCGAAGTCGGGATGCGGCACGCCGATCACGGCGGATTCCAGCACGCCGGGAATATCGTCGATCAGGCTTTCGATCTCTTTCGGGTAGACATTGAAACCGCCGGTGATGATCAGATCCTTATCGCGCCCGACAATGGTAACATAGCCATCGGCGTCTTTCTGGCCCAGATCGCCGGTGATGAACCAGCCATCGGGGCGCAGTTCTTCGGCGGTCTTTTCGGGCATCTGCCAATAGCCTTTGAACACATTTGAACCGCGCACTTCGAGTGTGCCGATTTCGCCCTGCGCAACCTCTTTGCCGTTGTCCATGATCCGCAGCTCGACACCAGGCAGAGGGAACCCCACAGTTCCGGCGCGGCGTTCGCCATCGTAGGGGTTGGAAGTGCTCATGTTGGTTTCGGTCATGCCGTAACGCTCAAGGATGCGGTGACCGGTGCGCGCCTCCCACTTCTCATGGGTGTCGACCAGTAATGGGGCAGAGCCAGACACGAAAAGCCGCATGTTAGAGACTGTTTCGCGATTAAGGCGCGGGTCATCCAGCAGGCGGGTATAGAAGGTGGGCACGCCCATCAATGCGGTTGATTTGGGCATCGCATCAAGAATGGCAGGGGCATTAAAGCCGGGCAGGAAGACCGTAGACGCACCCGCCAGAAGCGCAACATTGGTGGCAACGAAAAGCCCATGCGTATGAAAGATCGGCAGCGCGTGGATCAGCACATCGTCAGAAGTAAAACGCCAGTAGTCCCGCAGGGTTTCAGAGTTGGAGGCAAGATTGGCATGGCTGAGCATCGCACCCTTGGAGCGGCCCGTGGTGCCCGAAGTATAAAGGATCGCGGCCAGATCATCGGGGCCGCGCGCGACGGCAACAAAGCCGGAGGCATCTGTCAGACCGGCGGTAAGGCAGCCCTGCCCGTCGGCATCTAGCGTGAACAGTGTGGCGGTGCCGATCAGTGGCGCGATTTCCGCCTCGCGAGAGGGATCGCAGACCACCACGGCGGGCGTGGCATCGGTGAGGAAATAAGACACCTCGGCGCCGGTATAGGCGGTATTGAGCGGCAGAAATATTCCGCCCGCCAGCACCGTGCCAATATAGAGTTGCACCGCTTCGATCGACTTTTCCACCTGAACCGCGACGCGATCACCCGGCCTGAGCCCGGCGTCGAGAAGCCGCGCCGCGAACCGTTCAGCCCCTTCAAAAAGTGCGCCATATCCGACATCGGGCAACCCCGGGCGCGTCGCGAAGGGTTTTGCACGCAGGACGGGGAGATGCTGGGCAAGGCGGTGGGCGAGATGGTTGTCACGATACATTGGTCTTCCTTTCGAATTCCCGCCTTTCATCAAACGCATGACAGCTATTTTCAAGCAAAGATTGACCCCTGAAGGAAGCCGCCCTAGTCCGAAGGGAGGTAAGGAGAGGTGCGACATGAACCCGCTTAGAGGTATTGCTCTCAAATTGGGGTCGGTGACGATGTTTGTCGTCATGGCGTCGCTGATCAAGGCGACGGCCGATCATATTCCGCCGGGTGAGGCGGTTTTCTTTCGCTCGTTCTTTGCGCTGCCGGTGATTTTGGGGTGGCTCTGGATGCGGGGCGATATGCGCACGGGTCTCAAGGTGGCATCAAAGATGGGGCATTTCTGGCGAGGATTTGTCGGCACGGCGGCAATGGGCATGATGTTTACCGGTCTCGGGTTGTTGCCTCTGCCCGAGGTAACGGCAATCGGATTTGCCGCGCCGATCCTTACGGTGATCTTTGCCGCGATGTTTCTCAATGAGAGCGTCGGAGTGGTGCGGTTGAGCGCGGTTGCGCTGGGGCTTTGTGGGGTTCTGATCGTCTTGTCGCCACGGTTGAGCGCGTTTTCGGGCGAAACGGTGCAGACGGCACAGGCGATGGGGGCGGTGATCGTTCTGATGGGGGCGGTCTGTGCGGCGCTGGCGCAGATCTACATCCGCAAACTGGTGGCGACCGAGCAGACTTCGGCCATCGTGTTCTATTTTTCAATTACGTCCAGCATTCTGGCGCTGGCTACGCTGCCGTTTGGTTGGGTTGTGCCAACCCTCTGGGAAGCGGCTCTTTTGGTGTTGAGCGGGATTATCGGGGGGTTTGGACAGATTTTCCTCACGTCGGCCTATCGCAACGCCGATGCCAGCGTGGTGGCGCCGTTTGATTATGCCTCAATGCTTCTCGCGCTGTTGATCGGGTATTTCGTGTTTGCAGAGGTACCGACCATGATCATGTTGAGTGGTGCCGGATTGGTTATTCTGGCAGGGGTCATCATCATCCTGCGCGAAAGCTGGCTTGGGCTGGAACGGGGTCGCGCACGCAAGAACATCACACCGCAAGGCTAGCCGGAGAAATCACCATGACAGAGACTGTACCTGCAAAAGCGCTGGGTGAAGGGCCGCTTGAACAAGACAGCCCACGCGATCAGCTGGGCATAAAGGCGCGGCTGGCTGTTGCGGGGGTTGCCGTGGCACAGCCCAACTGGGACGGGGTGATCTGTCTGCCCGGCGATCCGAGCCATTGGGTGCATCTGAGCGCGGGCGAGGTGGTAAGCTTTCAATCGTTCCTGACGCTGCGCTTGGCGGCGGCTCTTGTCACCGATCGCCAGACACCGGCCGCGACCCCCGACATGAGCGCCGTGCAAGACAGCATGGCGCGCCCCGAGCGCATCGCGTCACAACTCAGAAGCGCCGAGTTGGGCCGGAATAGAGACGCTATTCTGGGGCATTTGATGGGTGCCGAGCTGGCCGCGGCGCGGGCTTATTGGCTGGGTCAGCAAGTGATTGTTCTGGGCGAAGACGACACCGCCCTGGCATATGCGACTGTGTTGGAAGCGCAGGGCGTCCCGGTGACACGTGGCACGCGCGCGGTTTGTGAGGATGCAGCGCGCTCGGCGCTGGGCTCCAAGAGGCGTTAGGCGCCGCTTGCGTCAGGGCGTGGTGCGTGACACGCTTCTGACAGAGATCGGGAGGAAAAAGATGACAAGCGAGGTTAAAGACCGCGAGGTGTTGTTGCCGCAGACTGTGCAACTGCGCAACGAGGGGATGGCGCTCGATCTCGATTGGGTGCAGCGGGTGCAGGCCAACACCTCCGCCATCGAGCGCCGCGCTGCGACATTGCCGGGGCGGCGCAGTGTGAAGAAGGATTATCAGGCGGCGTGGCTGTGCAAGGCGGTAAACTGCATCGACCTTACCACACTGGCCGGGGATGACACCGTGGGGCGGGTAATGCGGCTCTGTGCCAAGGCACGCCAGCCGGTGCGCGCCGATCTGTTGGAAGCGTTGGGGATGGAGGGGCTGACCGTTGGGGCCGTCTGCGTCTATCACGACATGATCGCGCCTGCGGTTGAGGCTCTAACGGGGTCGGGCATTCCCGTGGCGGCGGTTTCGACCGGGTTTCCTGCGGGGTTGTCACCGTTTCATTTGCGCGTGGCGGAGATTGAAGAAAGCGTAAAGGCCGGGGCGCGCGAGATAGATATCGTGATTTCGCGTCGGCACGTTCTGACCGGGGATTGGCAGGCCCTTTACGACGAGATGCGTGCCTTTCGCGCCGCCTGTGGTGAGGCGCATGTGAAGGCGATTTTGGCGACCGGAGAGTTGGGCACGCTGCGCAATGTGGCGCGTGCCAGTGTGGTTTGCATGATGGCGGGGGCGGATTTCATCAAGACCTCGACCGGCAAGGAACCTGTCAATGCAACGCTGCCCGTCTCATTGGTCATGATCCGCGCGATTAGAGACTATTACAGCCGAACTGGCGTGCGAGTGGGGTATAAACCGGCGGGTGGAATCTCCAAGGCCAAGGATGCTTTGGTCTACCTGGCGCTGATCAAGGAAGAGTTGGGTGATGAGTGGCTTTCGCCCGATCTGTTCCGTTTTGGCGCATCGAGCCTCTTGGGTGATATCGAGCGGCAATTGGAGCATCATGTGACGGGCCGGTATTCGGCCTCGTACAGGCATGGGATGGGGTGAGGCGCATGAGCGTGAAAGAGATTTTCGAGAGCATGGAGTATGGCCCGGCCCCGGAAGGCGCGGCAGAGGCGTTTGCCTGGCTGGTTGATCAGGGGAGCCGGTTTGGTCATTTCATCGACGGTGGGTTTAGCGAACCGGACGAAGGGTTTCTCTCGAAGAACCCGGCCAACGGCGAGACCCTAGCGACCCTCACCCAAGCCACCCAAGCCGATGTGGATGCCGCCGTTGCCGCAGCGCGCAAGGCGCAGGGGAAATGGGCGCGTCTGGGTGGGCATGGTCGGGCCAAACATCTCTATGCGCTGGCGCGTGCTTTGCAGAAACATTCGCGGCTTTTCGCCGTGTTAGAGACGCTTGATAACGGCAAACCGATCCGCGAAAGCCGCGATATCGATGTGCCATTGGTGCATCGGCATTTCTATTATCATGCCGGGATGGCGCAGCTGATGGAAAGCGAACTGCCCGACGCCGAGCCGCTGGGCGTGTGCGGGCAGATCATCCCGTGGAACTTCCCGCTCTTGATGCTGGCCTGGAAGGTCGCACCGGCGCTGGCGATGGGCAATTCCGTGGTGTTGAAGCCTGCGGAATATACCTCGCTCACCGCGCTGTTGTTTGCCGATATCTGCCGTCAGGTGGGTCTACCCAAAGGGGTGGTCAATATCGTGACCGGCGATGGCGCGGTGGGCGAGATGATCGTGAACCACGAAGGTATCGACAAGATCGCCTTTACCGGAAGCACCGATGTCGGGCGGCGCATACGAGAGGCCACAGCGGGTAGCGGTAAGGCGCTGACCTTGGAGTTGGGCGGGAAGAGCCCGTATATCGTGTTTGACGATGCCGATATCGACAGCGCGATCGAGGGGCTGGTCGATGCGATCTGGTTCAATCAGGGGCAAGTTTGCTGTGCCGGGTCACGATTGCTGGTGCAGGAGGGCATTGCCGAAGGGTTTTACGACAAGCTGCGTAAGCGGATGGCTGGCTTGCGCATTGGCAGCCCGCTGGACAAGTCGATTGATGTGGGGGCGATTGTTGATCCGGTTCAGTTGCAGGCGATCACCGAAATGGTCGAGAGCTGTGACGATGGTGAGCGCTATGCCACCCCTATGGACCCGCCGGTAGAGGGCTGCTTTTATCCTCCGACGCTGATCACCGGGCTGTCACCTGCGCACCGGCTGATGCAGGAGGAGATCTTCGGGCCCGTGTTGGTGGCCGCAACGTTCCGCACGCCGGACGAGGCCGTGGCGATGGCGAATAACACCCGCTATGGCTTGGCGGCGAGCCTTTGGAGCGAAAACTTGAACCTTGCGCTCGATGTCGCGCCAAAGCTGGCCGCCGGGGTGGTTTGGGTCAATTCAACCAACCTGTTTGATGCAGCCGCAGGCTTTGGCGGGGTAAGAGAGAGCGGGTTCGGGCGCGAAGGCGGTTGGGAAGGCCTTGGCGCCTATACACGACCCAAGGGGCGCAGCAAGGTTCTGGCCAAAATCGAGCCTAATCCAGCCAAAAACGGTGATTTTGAGGGGATTGACCGGACCGCGAAACTCTATATCGGCGGCAAGCAGGCGCGCCCCGATGGGGGATATTCCAGCAATGTCTGGGGCAAGAATGGCAAGCTGTTAGGCCAAGTGCCGATTGCCAACCGCAAGGATATTCGCAATGCGGTTGAAGCCGCGCGAGGGGCCGGTGCCTGGGGTAAGACCACGGGACATTTGCGGGCGCAAATTCTCTATTACATCGCCGAAAACCTTGATGCACGGGCCAAGGAATTTGCGGCGCGGATTGATGCGATGCGCGGCGGGCGGCAGGGTGCAAAAGAGGTCGAGGCAAGCGTGCGGCGGCTGTTTACCTATGCCGCCTGGGCCGACAAGTTTGACGGTCAGGTGCATGGTGTGCCGATCCGCGGAGTGGCCTTGGCAATGCGCGAACCCGTGGGGGTGATCGGGGCGTTTTGCGCCGATGAGGCACCGCTGCTCGGGCTGATCTCGGTCATGGGGCCTGCGATGGCGATGGGCAACCGCGCGGTTTTGGTGGCATCGGCGCCTTATCCTCTGGCAGCAACAGATCTTTACCAGGTGCTCGACACGTCGGATGTGCCGGGTGGAGTGGTCAATATCCTGACCGGGAGCCACGAGGATCTTGCGCCGACATTGGCGGGGCATATGGATGTTGATGCGGTCTGGTCGTTTTCGTCGAGCGATCTCTCCGGCGTGATCGAACGCGAAAGCGCGGGGAACCTGAAGCGCACATGGGTGAACAATGGCCGGGCGCGCGACTGGTCCGGGGACGACGGCGAGGGGCGCGCGTTTCTCAACGCGGCGACCGAGGTCAAGAATATCTGGGTGCCGTATGGCGAGTAAGGCCGCGTGCCTGCTCTGACAGGCGGCCTTCTGATGGCTTAGTTTGACAGACCTTCCGGGCGACCGACCACCACGAAGCTGAGATGCTCGGGATCGAGCAATTCGCGCGCGACGCGGTTGACCTGTTCCAGCGTCACCGCCTCGACCTTGTCGTTGCGCGTGGCGATGTAATCAAGCGGCATATGCGCGACCTGCATGTTGGCCATGATGTTGGCAATCGGGCCGTTGCCATCAAACCGCAGGGGGTAAGAGCCGGTGAGATAGGTCTTGGCGTCTTGCAATTCTTCTGCGGTCACGCCGGTGTCGTGCATACGCTGCCATTCAGCCTTGATCACCTCGATGGTTTCGGCAACGCGATCATTCGCCGAGGCGACCGAGCCCATCCAGATATCGGTGAATTCCTTGTCTACGAGATAGGAATAGACGCCATAGGTCAGGCCGCGTTTCTCACGCACTTCGGTCATCAGGCGGGATTCGAAACCGCCGCCGCCAAGGATAACATCGATAAGATAGGCGGCGAAGAAATCGGGATGGTCGAGCGGCAAGCCGCGCTGGCCGAAGATTGCGACGGATTGCGGCGTGTCAAAATCAATCACGGTGAGATCGCCGGTGAATTGCGGATTGGCCCTGCCGGGCATGGCTGGACCGCTGGCAGGCAGATCGGCAAGCAAGCTGTCAAGCAGCGCGCCGAGTTCTTCGGCGGTGATGTCGCCGACAGCGCTGACATAGAGACGATCGCGCGCCATGGTGGCTGCGTGGGCGGCAAGGATATCGGCACGGCCGAGCGCGGTGACGCTCTCGATGGTGCCGTCTTTCGAGCTGGCATAGGGGTGATCACCGAACACCGCCGCGTCAAAGGCGCGTCCGGCGATGGCGTTGGGGTCTTTCAGGTCCGAGCGCAAACCCGAGAGTATCTGGGCGCGTACCCGCTCGATCGCATCCTCGTCAAAGCGCGGATTGATCAGCGTTTCGCGCAGAAGGGTGATAGCCTGATCGCGGTTCTCGGTGAGGAATTTGGCCGAGATAGAGACTGTATCGTCGCTGGCGCGGTAGCGGAACGAGGCGGCGAGGCTTTCCGCCGCGCGGGCGAATTCGCGCGCGTCCATGTCGCCCGCGCCCTCTTCGAGCAGGGCGGTCATCAGGTTGATCGCGCCGCGTTTGCCGGGCGCATCGAGCGAGGCACCGCCCTTGAAGCGCAGCTCAAGCGCGATGAAGGGGATTTGATGCTCCTCGACCAACCAGGCCTCAATCCCGCCGGGCGAGGTAATCTCCTTGATATCCACACCCGCGCGGGCCGGAAGGGCGAATGTCAGGGCGGCAACGAGGGTAAGAGCCAGACGCATCATCATTGGGTAATCTCCTTGGTCTCGGCGCTCATCAGCCACCCGGTAACTGCATTGCGGCGCACTAACACTTCGCGCGCGGCGGCGAGGATGTCTTCTTCGCCTACCGCTTGCAACACGTCGGGCCAGGCCTGCACATCCGCGATTGTCAGCCCGGTGGTCAGCGCCCCGCCATAGCGGTTGGCCAGGCTTTCAACAGAGTCGCGGGCATAGATCTGGGAGGCGCGCAGTTGCATCTTGATGCGTTCCAACTGTTCGCGATCAACACCGGCTTGCAGGAATTGCGCCAGAGCGTCATCCATCGCGTCTTCGGCCTCTTGCAGGGTGACACCTTCGGAGGGCACGACGACCAGATTGAAGGTGCTTTCATCAAGCGAACTGCCATCATAGAAAGCGCCGGTATAGACCGCCTTCTGGGTTTCGAATTGTAATTTCTCAGAAAACCAAGAGGTATTGCCTCCGCCCAGAAGCTCGGACAGCAAAGTGAGGGCCGCGGCTTGTTCCTGATCTCCGCTGTTGCGTTCGGGCGCGAGGTAGGAGCGGCTGACATAGGGTTGGGCGACGCGCGGGTCGTGAAAGGTCAGCCGACGTTCGGCCATTTGTGGTGGCTCGGACGGGCGGGCGCGGGGTGCAAGATCGGGGTTGGCGGGCAGGACGCCGTAATATTTCTCGGCCAGCCCGCGCACCTCGTCTGGCAACACATCACCGGCCACCACCAGCACGGCGTTATTGGGCGCGTAAAAGCGCTTGTAGTAGGTCATGGCCGCGTTGAGATCGAGTTTCTCCATCTCGTGGCGCCAGCCGATCACCGGCACACCATAGCGGTGATTGAGATATTGCGCCGCGCGTTTCTGTTCACGAAACAGCGCGTCCGGGTTGTTTTCGACGCGCATGTTACGCTCTTCTATGATCACATCACGTTCGGTGGCGATGTCATCCTCGGAGAGGCGGATGTTGATCATCCTGTCGCTCTCCATGCGCATCATCAGTTCGAGCCGATCAGCCGCGACGCGTTGGAAATAGGCGGTGTAGTCAAAGCTGGTAAAGGCGTTGTCGCGCCCCCCATTGCGCGCGACGGTCGACGAAAATTCGCCGGATTCAAGGGTGTCGGTGGCCTTGAACAGCAGATGCTCAAGAAAATGCGCCACACCCGAGACGCCCGGCGTTTCATCGGCTGATCCGGCGCGATACCAGACCATATGCACCACCACCGGCGCGCGGTGATCCTCGATCACAACCACCTCCATGCCATTATCGAGCGTGAAGCTTGTCACCTGATCATCAGCCCGAGCCCCGGATAGCGCGGGCAGGCTCAGGAAAATAGCGAACATTGCGAACACGGTGAGCCATCGGGTCAGGGGCTTCGTCATAGGGGTTTTCCTCTCGACATGGCGGTTGAGGCAGACAATAGGCACCCGCGCAGCCGCTGCAAGGCATGGCGACGGCAGGTGACGCAGATGTGAGTTATCAGACAGAGCTTGGGTGCGGAGTCACGAAATAGCGCGCCCTGTTCAGTTGCGGGTGCTGGCAGACCCTCAGTTCGGCGGGGGCGCCGAGGGTGTGCGCACGCCGGTACTGCGACGATAGCGATTCATCTCGCGACGGGCATTGAGCGTTTCGCGCTTATAGACCTTGTTATAGAGATCCTGACGCGCGATGCGCAGCTTGGTAAAGCGCGATTGACGACGGCGGAAATCTTCATCCTGCGCGGCAAGAGTTTCACGCACGGTTGGGTCGACCCCATTGCGCGACGCATGGCGCACCAGTGCGCCATCGCTGCCCGGCACGCCTTGGGGCGTGAGCCGTTCAGGTCGCCCGCCCAGCGCGGCAATGCCATCGGCCTTCGGGTTGCGGTCGGTCAGGTTGGTGGCGCCCGGTGTCGGCGCAGGAAGCTCGGTAAAGCTCTTGGGTTGCTCAAGCGGCTTGCCGGGCAGGATCGAAAACTCATCCGGGCCGTTGCCCGGTGCCTGAAGGTTGCGCAGCGTGATGTCACGCTCATAGCCGGCACATCCGGCCAAACCGGTTGCCGCCAGGATCAGGATCAAGATGCGCTTGCGCATGGAACACTCCAACACCATTTGGGCAGGTTTCTAACGCATTGCCCGTCAAACGTCACGCGGGGTTTTCGCCCCGGTGAAAATTACCATTCCCACGGCCCCGGCAAACACCGCTACATCGGCGACATTAAAGGCATATGGGTTATTGAAACTACAGCAGGTGACATTCAGGAAATCGGCCACCGCACCATAAAGCAAACGATCGACCACATTGCCCAGCGCCCCGCCAACCAAAAGCCCCGCCGCGATGCGGGTCATTGCGCCGCCAGCCTCATGATGGGTCCACCACAAAACGGCGCCTGAAATCACCAGCGCGACAATGATAAGCACCCACCGCGTGAGTTCATTGTCTTCTGCAAAGAGGCCGAAGTTGACGCCATAGTTCCACGCCATCCGCAGATTGAAAAATCCGGGAATCACAAGAATCTCACCCAGCTCGCGCAGGTTCATCCAATGCACGATCAGGTATTTGCTGGCCTGATCGGCCAGAAAGGTCCAGAAACCGACCCAGAAAACGGTGCGCATCTCTGCTCTCCTGCCTCGTTCGGGCCGGTTCGTCCGGCCTCGACACTTTTTGCTCAACCCTTAGTGCCGGAAATGACGCATCCCGGTCAAGACCATAGCCAGCCCTGCTGCGTCTGCCGCTGCGATAACTTCGTCGTCGCGCATGCTGCCGCCCGGCTGAATCACCGCCGTGGCGCCTGCGGCGGCGGCTTCCATCAGACCATCGGCGAAGGGGAAAAACGCATCCGATGCAACGACAGACCCCTTGGCCGGGCTGTCGGGCAGACCCAGCGCCTCGCCCATGCGGGCGGCCTTGATCGCGGCGATATTGGCGCTGTCGAGGCGGCTCATCTGGCCCGCCCCTACACCTACGGTTGCGCCGTCCTTGACGTATACAATCGCGTTTGATTTCACATGCTTGGCGACCGTCCAGGCGAACAGAAGGTCAGCGAGTTCACGCTCGCTCGGGGCGCGTTTGGTCACCACCTTGAGGTCATCAAGGGTGATGTGGCCGTTGTCTTTGTCCTGCACCAGCAACCCACCCGAGACCTGCCGATAGGTGAGACCCGCCGCCATTGGATCGGCCATGCCGCCGGTGGTCAGAAGGCGCAGGTTCTTCTTGGCGGCGAACACTTCGCGGGCCTCGGCGCTGGCCTCGGGGGCGATCACAACTTCTGTAAAAATTTGTGCAATTTCTTCGGCCGTTGCGCCATCAAGCGGCTGATTGAGGGCGACAATGCCGCCAAATGCGCTGGTTCGGTCACAGTCGAACGCCTTGACATAGGCGTCTTTCAGAGTCGCGCCACGCGCCACGCCGCTGGGGTTGGCGTGTTTGATGATGGCGCAGGCCGGGCCGTTTGCGGCGTCAAATTCGCTGACCAACTCGAACGCGGCGTCGGTGTCGTTGATGTTGTTATAGCTGAGTTCCTTGCCCTGATGCTGAACCGCCGAAGCGACACCGGGGCGGGCGGAGCCATCGGTATAGAAGCTGGCCGATTGGTGCGGATTTTCACCATAGCGCAGGGTCTGGGCCAATGTGCCGGCAAAGGCGCGGCGGCGCGGAGTGGGGTCGCCAATGGCATCGGCCATCCATGTGGAAACGGCAGCGTCATATGCGGCAGTGCGGGCATAGGCGCGTTGGGCCAGCTTGCGGCGGAATTTCGGGCAGGTGGCCCCGTTGTGTTGATCCATATCGGAAATGAGCGTCTCATAGTCCTCGACATCCACAACGACGCTGACAAAAGCGTGGTTCTTGGCGGCGGCGCGGATCATGGCCGGGCCGCCGATGTCGATATTCTCGATGCAGTCGTCCCACTCGGCGCCCTTGGCGACGGTTTCTTCAAACGGGTAGAGATTGACCACCAGCAGGTCGATGGGTTTGATCCCGTGTGTGTCCATCGCGCCGGTGTGATCGGCATTGTCGCGCAGCGCCAGCAGACCGCCATGCACCATCGGATGCAGGGTTTTGACCCGGCCATCCATCATCTCGGGAAAGCCTGTGATCTCGGCCACGTCGATTACGGTGAGACCTGCGTCGCGCAGCGCCGATGCGGTGCCGCCGGTCGAGAGCAACTCGACGCCGCGTTCCGAGAGGGCGCGGCCCAGATCGACAAGGCCGGTCTTGTCGGACACGGACAGAAGGGCGCGGCGAATGGTGGGGTGATCGGTCATTGCGGGTCTCCGATAAGACGATTTGGCAGCTTTCGAGCGTCGCATACGCCAATCAGACGAGAGATTGAACCGCAGTTATGTCGCGCATGCAGAAAAAAGTGGCCGCCGAACGTACGGCGACCATTCAGACCGGCAAATCGTCCATTTTCACGTCGCGGATGCTGACCGGGGTGTCTTGCGCCTTGGAGAGCGACCAGCGCACCCGCGTCGCCGTCTCGGTGGCATGGCCCGAAAGCACGATCTGACGGGCATGGCGGGGTTTGAGCCTGCCTTTTTCGAGATAGACCGAAGGTTCAACGGTCATCTCGATCCCGCCCTCGCTGCGCAGCACCCAAAGCTCGCCACTTTTGAGGCCAAGCGAGACAGCGGCACCGCCCATATCAAGTTCGGCATCGACATCGGGATGCAAATGAAACCGGATGCGAAATTGCACACCGACGCCAAGCCCGTCTTCGAGCAGTTTGTTGAATCGCGCCTCATCGGCCTCGTTGAGACAGATCAGAAGGTCTTCGCCGACCATGCCCCGCCCATCGAAGGTAAGTTCGAGTGTGCGCGCATGGGTCAGCCCGTGGGATTTGACCCAGCCATCATGACCACCCTGAAAACGGATGCCATCGGGCGCCTGGCTCATCTCGATCGGCACATGGCTGGGGGCCTCGGTGAGATATTCGGCATTGCGCCCGGTTCCTCCGGCAAGGCGGGCGCTGGAATATCCCTCAATACAAAGCGTGGAATGCGACGGGGTGGCGCGCCCGGCGCGGCGCCACTCTTCGCCAAAGCTGGCACCCGAACCGCAGTTCACGACCAGCGGGCGGCGCCCCGACGTAAGTTCGAACGCAAGTGTGCTGGCATGGCCGTCATGGCTGGCCCGGCCTTTGGGCGGGGGCGACGCGTCGACGATCACCGAGGTGCGCCCCGCCGATAACCGCGCATAACCCATCGACAGCCCGTCGGGTGCGCGGCCCTTGACGCCCGATTGCGCCAGCGCGTTGTCGAGCCGCCCTTCCAGCCCCTTGCCGCCACCATGATACCGCGCCAGCGAACCATCAGCATGGCGCAGGGTGCGCAGCGTGGGCGCGATCCGTTCAATCGCTTCGAAATGCGTATTGGGCACCGGCTTGCCCGCTTCCGAAAGCGCTGCGGCGGCCCAACACAAGAGGGTAAAAACCTCAAGCAACTCTTCGGGGTTGCGGGTGGGAATGCCGCCTTCGGCATCGACCTGCGCGCGGCATTCGCGCGCCAGCGCCTGAACCGCCGGGGCGACATGCTTTTCCATCCCCTCAAGCGACAGCCCGGCATAGATCAGCCCAGTTAGAGCCTCAAACCGGGGCAGGCCCGGCGTTGTGGCCTGCCAGCGGCGACCAAGAAAGATCGTCTGATGCGCGAGCGAGCGATAGAAAGCGTCAGATTGTTCCTTGTCACTGCCATGCAGCAGAAAAATCGCGTGATTGATCCAGCGGATCAGGCGGCGACCGGTGAGTTCGGGCGTCCAGCCGGGGCCAGCGCCGCCGCCAAATTGTGCCACCCATTCCCAGGTCCATTCCTGAGCGCGGACACGGGCCGGGGCGTCGCCCACCGCCGCCAGATCATCAAGCCAGGCAAAACCGTGGATTTCTTGCAGGAAAGCGGGCGATTTGGCACCAAGCGACCAGATGCTGGCGCTGTCATTCTCGATCAGCTTGCCCGCAAAGAGAAAATTGCCCGCTATAAGCTGTCGTCCGCGGGCAAAGATGCCGATGCTGCGGGGTTCTGGCTGAGACACGAAGGCCGTGGCCGGTTTGCCCACGGCGCTGATGCGCGCTTGCACACGGTTGAGCAGGCGCGTGAACCACACGCGGATCGTTTCGCCTTCGGACATCAACTCGGCCTCATGCGCCCATCAAAGAGCGTCGTTGCGTGCCATACTAGCCCGGCTTTGAGGGCAGGTCATCCACCAAAACCTGGGGTTGGGGATTTTTGCCTACTTGCGTCGAAGCATCGCGATGTAAAACCCATCCATCCCGCCCACATCGGACCAGAAATCAGGGCGCAGACGCAGCCCGCCTTCTTCGGTGATCCAGTCCGGCTCAATACCGGGGAGCGCCAGCGCAGCAGTGTCGATTTCAAGCATTTCGTGGCGGGTTAGAGCCTCTTCTACCTGTACTTCGCCCTCGTCTGGCAGAAGGCTACAGGTGCAATAGAGCAGCCTGCCGCCGGGTTTGAGAAGGCTAATCGCGTGGTCAAGCATCGCGGCCTGCAAATCGATCAGCGCGCCGAACTCTGCACCGTCCTTGGCATGTGGCAGATCGGGATGACGGCGGATCGTGCCGGTGGCCGAACAGGGCGCATCAAGCAGAATCGCGTCATATTGCCCTTCATGAGTGAGCGCATCACCTTCGACGATCTCGGCGGTCAGCCCGGTGCGGCCGAGGTTTTCGGCCACGCGAGTCAACCGGTTGGCCGAGATATCAAGTGCTGTGACTTCGCCACCAACAGCACTGAGTTGTAGCGTCTTGCCGCCGGGGGCGGCGCACATATCAAGCACCTTTTCGCCGGGTTGCACGGCAAGGATACGGGCGGGCAGAGCGGCGGCCGTGTCCTGGACCCACCATTCACCCGTGTCATAGCCGGGAAGGTTCGAGACCTGCGGCGTACCGCTAAGGCGGACAGACCCGGTGGGTAGAAGCGTGCCGCCGGTCGCTTCGGCCACGGCGGCGGGGTCGGTCTTGGCCGTCAGATCAAGCGGCGCGCCAGCGAAATGCGCCGCTTCGATGGCGATCATCACTTCAGGGCCATAGGCCTGAACCAGCGGGCCGCGCAGCCATTTTGGCAGACGCGGAATGCGCAGAGTATCCCATTTTGCGGGCGCTTCATCGGCCATCTTGCGCAGCACGGCGTTGACCAGCCCCTTGATGCGGTTGTGGCGCTTGTGCGAGGCGACGATATTGACCGCCTCGTTCACCACGCCATGCGCATCGCCACCATGAGCCAGCTCAACCGTGGCCATGCGCAGAACGTTGCGTACGTGCACCGGCGGGTATTTGCGCAGGTGTTTTTGCAACAGCCGATCAGCGCGTTCCAGCCCGCGCAATGTGTCGGTGGCAAGCCTCTGGGCGCGGGCGCGCTCGGCCGGGTCAAGCCGGGTGAGAACGCCACTGGCCAAAGCTTCGCTAAGCAAAAGCTGTTCTTCAAGCACTTGGTCGAGCAGGTGCACCGCAGCACGGCGCGCAGTCATGGGAGGGTGCGACATCGGGATTCCTTAGGTCGTCCTTGGCAAAGGCCTAGGCGCGGCATATATCAAGCACATGAGCGTAAAGAAAGACCTCCCCCCCGCCGCGATCCGCGCCCTTGCGGAAGCCGAAGAACGGCGCAAGATCGCCGACGAAGAAGCCAAGGCACGCCCCAAGGAGTTGGGCGGGCGCGACGGGCTTGACCCCGCGCGCTATGGCGATTGGGAGAAAAAGGGCATCGCGATAGATTTCTGATCGCGTTTGTTGAGTGGTTTGGCTGCCAACGCGGGCAACTCGTCCACCCTGTGGCGTCAAAGACCCAGAACGTCGACCATATCATACTGACCCGGCGCTTTATCCTGACCCCAGAGCGCGGCCTTTAGCGCGCCACGCGCAAAGACCGAGCGATCGGTTGCGATATGACGCAGGATGATGCGCTCGCCAGCGGCGGCAAACATCACGTCATGCTCGCCCACGATATCACCGCCGCGAATGGCGCTAAAACCGATATGGCCACGGGTGCGCGCGCCCGTGATGCCGTCGCGGCCCCGATCGGCCACGTCATCCAGCGCCACACCGCGCCCCTCTGCCGCCGCTTCGCCCAGCATCAAGGCCGTGCCCGAGGGGGCATCAACCTTCTGGTTGTGATGCGCCTCGATCACTTCGATATCGTAATCTTCATCCAGCGCTTCGGCCACTTTGCGGGTGAGTTGGGTCAAAAGGTTCACCCCAAGGCTCATGTTGCCAGCGCGCACGATGACCGCATGGCGCGCGGCGGGTTCAAGCGCGGCGATCTCGGCATCGCTCATCCCGGTGGTGCCGATGACATGCACGATGCGCGCCTGTGCGGCCAGCGCGGCAAACTGCAAGGTCGCTTGCGGGGCGGTGAAATCGATCACGGCATGGGCGCGTGCAAAACTTTCCAGCGGATCGGAATCGACCGTCACGCCCAGCGCGCCCATTCCCATCGCTTCGCCCAGATCGTGACCCAGCCAATCATGGCCCGCCCGCTCGATCGCGCCCACAAGCCGCACCTTGTCCGAATCAAGAACGGTGCGCACAAGCATCTGGCCCATGCGCCCCGAGACGCCTGTAATCACGATTCCGGGCAGGTCTGACATTTCGATCCCTCGCGTCTGTCTGTTCACGCCTTGCATATCCCAGCATCCCCGGCTTGGCAAAGCCCGCTCAAAAGACTACATGCGCAGCATGGCAAAGAACAAATTTCACGATGGGCCCGGTCCGTCACAACGGCAACTGAAGGTCGGCGAATTGATCCGGCGCAGGCTGGCCGAGGTGTTGGCGCGCGGCGATATACACGATCCCGAGCTCAACCGGCTCTCGATCACCGTGGGAGAGGTGCGCACGTCGCCCGATCTCAAGATCGCCACTGCTTATGTGATGCCGCTGGGAGGGGAAGGGCGTGACGACACGCTGAAGCTTCTGGCGCGCAATCGCGGAGAACTGCGGCGCGCGATTGGCAAGGCGCTGGGGCTGAAATACACGCCCGATCTGCGGTTTCGTCTTGATGAGACCTTTGACCAGATGGATGCGACCCGGCGCTTGTTTGATCAGGAGAGTGTTCGCCGCGATATCGAGGAGTAGGGCGATGGGGCGCGCAGGGCTGACGATAATTACAGCGGTTTGGGTACTGGCTTGGGCCGGGGCCGCGAGCGCGGTCGAGTGCCGCGATATCACCCATGACGGCAACCGCTATTCGATCTGCGAAGTTGATGCCGCCAGCGAAGAGCTACGGCTGTTTCTCAAGGACAAAACAGGCTCTATTTACGGGCATTTCGGCAATATTGATGCAGCGATGAAGGGCCAGGGCAAGCGGCTCAGATTTGCGATGAACGCGGGAATGTATCACGATGATCGCCGGCCGGTGGGGCATTACCTTGAAAACGGGGTAGAGGCGCAGCGCCTGATTACATCCGCCGGACCGGGGAATTTCGGGCTGTTGCCAAACGGGGTGTTCTGTATCCGCCAAGGCCGCGCCGATGTGTTTGAGACCAAGCGGTTTGAACGCGAAACTCCCAACTGTCGTGATGCCACGCAATCGGGGCCAATGCTGGTGATTGATGGCGCGCTGCACCCACGGTTTTTGCCCGACAGCACAAGCCGCTATGTGCGCAACGGCGTGGGTACATCCGCCGACGGGCGGCGTGTGGTGTTTGCGATATCCAACAACACGGTAACCTTTCATGAATTCGGGCGGCTGTTTCGCGATGAATTGAAGTTGCCACAGGCTCTCTATTTTGATGGCAATGTTTCGCGGCTTTATGCGCCATCGTTGAACCGGTCCGACGCCGGGTTTCAGCTTGGGCCGATCATAGGCGTGGTTGCGCCCGAATAGAGACTGTTTCTTGCAGGATTGACGCAGACTTCGCGCGGCGTTACCCCGCGTATCTTGGCAACAGGAAGGCACCCCATGGCACGCAAACGCAAAGGCCGCGATATTTCCGGCTGGCTGGTGATCGACAAGCCCGCTGGCATGACCTCGACCGCGGTGGTCAACAAGGTGCGCTGGGCGTTTGATGCGAAAAAGGCGGGCCATGCCGGCACGCTCGACCCCGAGGCGACCGGGGTTCTGGCCGTGGCTCTGGGCGAGGCAACCAAGACGGTGCCTTATATTACCGACGCCTTAAAGGCCTATAAGTTCGCCGTGCGTTTTGGGGCAGCGACAAACACCGACGACGCCGAGGGCGAAGTGATCGCCACGAGCGATAAGCGGCCGAGTGACGAAGAAATCAAGGCGGCGCTGGGGGCGTTCCTTGGCGATATCATGCAGGTGCCGCCCAAGTTTTCCGCCGTGAAGATCGACGGGCAGCGCGCCTATGCTCTTGCGCGAGCGGGTGAGGATGTTGAGCTTGCCGCGCGTCCGCTCTGGGTGGAAGAAATATTGCTGAACGACCGGCCCGATGCCGATACGGCCGTGCTTGAGATGACCTGTGGCAAGGGCGGCTATGTGCGCTCGATTGCCCGCGATCTGGGCGAGGCTCTGGGCTGTTATGGGCATGTGACCTGGCTGCGGCGCGTATGGTCGGGGCCGTTTGATGCCGAAGACGGTCTCAGGCTGGACGAAGTTGAGGCCAAGGCGAAAAGCCCCGAGCTGGACGAATGGCTGCGCCCGCTGGAAGAAGGGTTGGGCGAGTTGCCCGAGGTCAAGGCGACCGAGGCGGGGGCCGCGCGGCTGCGCAATGGCAATCCCGGCATGGTGATCGCGCATGACATTGAATACGGCGATGAATGCTGGGCCTCGTATCAGGGGCAAGCAGTAGCCGTGGGCATTTACAAGGCTGGAGAGCTGCACCCGAGCCGGGTTTTCAACCAGTCAGCATGACAATCACACCGCACCGCGCTATTATCTGAGCGGTGGTGTGGACACCCATTTTGGCAAGGAAAGGCGCAGGGCTATGGTGCAAACCGTCGATCTCAATTCGGATATGGGCGAGGGCTTTGGCCCTTGGAAGATGGGCGATGATGCGGCACTTCTTGATGTGATTACATCGGCCAATATCGCCTGCGGGATGCATGCGGGCGACCCCGATGTGATGGCCCGCACGATGCGCATGGCCATGGACAAGGGTGTGGGCATCGGCGCGCATCCTGGATTTGACGATCTGCGCGGTTTTGGGCGTCGTCGTCTGCCGATGAGCCATGCGGAACTGACCAATCTTGTTACCTATCAACTGGGCGCAGCGCAGGGCATGGCGAAAGCGGCGGGCGGGCACGTACGCCACTTCAAGCTGCATGGCGCGCTGTCCAATATGTGCAGCGAAGACATCGAACTGGCGCGCACCTGTTATCGCGCCGCTCTGGCGGTGGATCCGGATATCATCGTGATGGTACTGGCCGCGACGGCGCAACAGCAGGCAATCGAGGAGCTGGGCGGCAACTGGGCTGGAGAGATTTTCGCCGATCGCGCCTATAACGACGATGCCACGTTGGTGGATCGTTCGCTGCCCGGCGCGGTGCTGCACGACGCCGATGTGGCGGCGAAACGGATACTGAACATGCTGGGCGAGGATGCGATTATCGCAGAGTCGGGCAAGCGTATTGCGGCAAGGATCAACACGATCTGTCTGCATTCCGACACCCCCGAAGCGGTCGAGATGGCGCGCGAATTGCACCGCTTGCTCAGCAGCGCCGGGGTGACCCTGCAAAAGTTCTGACGCTGAAACAGGAAACGCGCGCAGGTTGGACCCGCGCGCGTTTTTTAAATGTCAGCCGTCAGTCCGCCTTAGTTGGTCAGGATGTAATAGCTGTTACGTACGCGACCCTGGTTGGCCACGGCCACAACGAAGTAGCCATCCCAGCGCGGCGTGAACGAGCAGTAGAGCTTGTCAGAATAACTACGATCAAGGCAGATCGTGTTGCCGTTCTCGTCCGTAACAAGCAGATCAAGATCGGCGTCACCATCGCCCAGGATTGCAATCTCGGCCAGCCGCCCGCCATAAAAGGGCACCTTGAAGATGTCGATCTTGCCCGCGCGCAGACGCGACAGGGTGCGTGACGCGCCACCGATCCGGCCGCGTGCGCCCTCGGCCTCTGCGTCCTCAATCAGACCCATCAAGGCCGCATCACCACCGGCATATTCCTTGGCTGCGGCCAGCATGGCCATTCCATCCGCCGGGGCATCGGCGTTGCCATCGGCATCAGAAACCTCGCCCGCATCCGGGTTGTCCTTGGTTTCCTTTTCACGCTCTACATCCGCAACATCGAGCGACATCATGATCTGCGCTGCCGCAAGGGCTGCAACTGCGTTCTTGGTCTCTTGCGCGTGGCTAAAGAGATCCTGTGCCAGCGCGGCTTTGGAGACCACACCGGGGGCGGCATCTTGGGCCATCTGCTGCACATTTTCGCCGGTCTTGTCCTCGGCCATGGCGGCCATCGGCATTGTAGCAAGCGCAGTGGCGCTTAGCAGGGAAAACAGAAAACTACGGGTCATTAAAATGGTCCTTCGGTTGGTTTTTATGGGTAGTCTTTCAAGCTCTGAAAAGATGATGTCAGCACAACCTGCCGTTTTCCAGCGTTTGTTTATGACAAATGCCGTCAGAAAGTCGCAGCCCGCCGCACCATTCGGGGCGCGGCGAGCGTCTTTGGCTTAATTGTTCGCGTTGATCGTCTGATCCAGCCAATCAAGATAATTCGACACGCGGGTATAGGCCGAGAATTGCGCCGTCTCCAGGCAGGATTTGGTGGTCGTATTTGACAGACCCCAGCTGACGATTCCGGCCTGCACATAAGCACCATCACCTACCGGCACCACAAGTGGGCCACCGCTGTCACCGCTGCAACTTCCCTTGCCGCCTTCAAACGTGCCTGAACACAGCATGTTGGCGGTCATCGGTTCACGCACATGGGTGAGCAACTCCTGCCAGACCTCTTGGGCTTCGGGCTGTTTCAGACCAAACGCCTGGGCGGCAAAGGCGATGCCCTCGGCCGCCGACTTGGCGCGCGATTCAAGCATCACCTGATTGCAATTGGCGCGGCTCAACATCTGGATTTCGGCCTGACGCATCATCTCGGTGCGCTTGGCGCCCTCGATCAGGCCCCAGCCGGTGACGACGGTGCGCACGCCGGGCTGATCAAGCTGATCGCCGAACTCGCTGTCGGGCACCTTGATCGTGGCATAATCAACCGATGGCGCGCGGGCCAGCTTGATCAGCGCGATGTCATTGTCGAACTCTTCGCCAATATAGGCCGGGTGGCGAAAGATCTGTTCCACCGGCACAAGATCACCTTCGCCCTCGGCGATGCGATTGGTTCCGACCAGCACCGAAATCACACCCGGCGCGAGGTCGCGGTAGATGCCGTTGGCATCCTGCATGTGAATGCAATGCGCCGCCGTCAGAACCCAACGATCCAGCACCATCGAACCGCCGCAGAACTGCGCATCCGCCGTCACCGGCTGCCCCGAGATCAGCAGAGCGACCTGCCACGGCCAGGCACCATCTTCGGCCACTTCGCCACCGATCACACGGCCTGCACTATCTGCCTCTTGTGCCTCCATCGCGCGTTCGGCCTTCTTGCCACTCTGCGCGAAGGCAAAGGGCGAAGCGGCTTCGGGCGGCTGCGCGGGCAAGGTCAGCTCCTGCGCCGCCAGAGGCAACGCCGCCAGCGTAAATGCAAGGGTCATCAGGGGTCTGAAATTCATCATAATATCTCCAAGTTAGGGCTAATTGTTGCTGGCAGCAAATGGCTGCACGTTGAGATCGAGCCGTGCCACCGAAAGGGCAGGCGCGTTGGGGGTTAGGGAAAAATTCCGGCTGGTGCCGGGTTCTGTCAGATCGGCGAGGTAATCGGCCATCGCGCCGTTGCGCCCGCGGCTCTTGTCGCCGCTGCCAAGGCCGGTAAACCGCGTGCGCGGCGATCCCGGCTCAGCGGGAACCGAAAGGACAATCACAGTTTCATGCAGGTCGCGCGTGCCATCGTTGCGCAAACCAAACCGCATCGCCTTGGACCCGCCGCTTTCCAGCCGGTTAGAGACGTTTTGTGTCGGCCAGAGCGTCGAGATCTGCGAGGCGGCGTCGATGTAGAGCACGGTGATGTCCTGCATGCTTGCCGTTGGGTTCTCAACGCGCAGTTTCAAGATATCGCAATGCCGCGCCTTGGCCGAACCGCTGGCCTCTTGCACAGCCCCCCCGCCCGCGCGGCATTTCCCCGCCCTCAGCGCGCCGGGTGTGACCCCAAAGCCGACTTTCGGACCGGTCGTGCCGAGAGAAAAGCCGCTGACTGCGCCGCCCTGCCCCAACTGCGCCAAAGCGCGCTCCAAGCGCACGCGACCCGCGACCGCCTGCAAGCGCATCGCCAATTCGGTGGTTGGCCCAACGCCGAGACGCGGGCTTGTTCCGACGCCCTTTGCATCAAGCACACCATCGGGGCCGATCAGCGCAAATTCCTCGCCGGTCCAGATCACCCTATGGCTAGGGTTGGGCGCTGTTACATCGAGGTCAAGCATCGCTTGCAATGCGGCAACTCCGCCAGTGTCGCCGCGTTCAAGCTGTGCCAGCGCGTCGGGTGTGAAGGCGACGGAAAACGATACATCCACAGCGCGGCGGCTGATCTCACCATGGCTGACACGAGTGGTTGGATAAGGCTCTAAATAGCGCAAATCGGCAGAATTGGCGCGCACGGCGGTGACAACCGCACGGCCCGCCGGGCTCTTTTCGAGCAGACCAGAATAAAGCGCAACTTCGCTGCCTTCTGTCACATCGCTCAGCAGCCCAGCCTTGAGCACCTGACCATCCACCGCGATCCGCGCCAGTCCGGGTGCATCACCGCCCAACACCGCCGCATCGGCCATTGGCCCCTCCACATCCGGCGTTTGCGCCGCCTGCCCGGCGCGGGTTTCGATCCGCAACGCGGCGGCCTGAACCAGCGCGCTATAGCTGAGGTTCGGCGCTTCGCGCATCACCGCCGTGATCGCACGGGTGAAATCACCATGCCAGCGGCGCTCCTCGCCGACCGGATATTCAAACGCCCGCTGGTCCGATTGCGCGGCGTAGAGAAAAACATACTCGCCCTCGGGCGGGGCAGCCTCGGCCAGCGCATCCGGCGCATCGCTGTCCGGCAGACCCAGAGCCGCCGGGCTGACATAGCGGGCGCGCGCCTCGCCCGTCTCAAGCGCGCGAAACCCAGTGCCGGAATGACACGCATCAAGGATCGCCACCAGCTTGACCTCTCGCTCTGCCACACGCGCGGCAAAGACGGCGAATTCATCGTCGCGGATGGCGTTTTCAACTTCGCCGATGCCACCGTTCCAACCGCGCGTATCGCGGGGCAGGAAAATCTCGTCCATGCCGCCGCCTTCGTCACCGTCATCATCCGGTGCCTGCGCGCCATGGCCCGAGAAATAAAACACCAGCGTATCGCCGGGCGCAGAAGCCGCGAGCGCATCCCCCAGCGCATCAAGGATCGCAGCGCGATCGGGCAAGCCGCGTGCGACACCTTGGGGCAGTTCAGCCGCCTCATCTGCCAGAACGGTGATGCTACCTGCCGCAACCCCGCGCAGCATCAGCGTTTCGGCCATCAGACCGACATCGTTGACCGGCCCCTTCAGGTCGGCATCGAGATAGAGATATTCCCCAACCCCGACGAGCACCGAACGGGTCTCGGTGCGCGCCATTTGCGGCACGCAGAGCAAGGCAATCAGAAATGTGAACAGGGCGCGTATCATGGGCGCGAGATTACGCCGCGTCATGCGTTCCGGCAACAGCGTCTTGAAACCTAACAGCGTTTTTCATCAATTGCTTGGCGTGATTCTACGCGGGGTTACACCGCCCCCGATCGTTGGCGTCTTCACCGCATCAATTGCACGCAGAAAGCCGTTGAAATCGGGGTTGAGGCGGGTTGCCTCTTCCCCCGCTGAAATTACCAGATCGACCTCGTTTGTGGGCAGGCGCAACCGCGTTGGAACCTCGTTCAATGCATCGCGCTGATCCGCATCAAGCGCGGCAAACGATACCTCGCCAACGAATAGCTTCACATCCTTGCAATCCCAACCCCTGGTGCTTCCTCTAAGCGCGCGTACCTTGGAGAGCGGCAAGTCGCAGCGCCAAGCGATCAGATCCTTGGAATATTGATCAAGCGTCAGGCGCAGCACGTCATAGCCCACCCGCGTCGCCGCCCCCATCGAGGAATTGGCAATCGCCATGCCAAGTTGCAAACCGCCCGGGCCGCGCAGCCGCTGATTCCATTTGAAATCCTGCTGGGTGCCGGCATTGGCCACGAGAAACAGCATGCGGTTGACCCGCACGGCCTGTTTCTCACTCATCGGGCCGAAAGGGGTCTGGCTCTTGGCGCGGGCGACCGAAAGACCGGTGGTGCCGAAATTGTCGGTGATCGCCCCGTCGAGCAGTTTGACCAGCTTGATCTTGTCCGGGTCGCGGTATGTTTCAAGCATCTGACCATAGGCACGCAAAGCCGAGGTGGATTCCGGATTATAGCGCGCGGTGGTCAACCAATCAGGCTCGGAATAGTCACAATTCTCGCGGTGCGCCTTCAGAGTGATCGGCGCGAAGACCAGCGGGAAGGCGGCCGAGGCCGCGACCGCCTCGCTGACCGGGAAATCGGCAAGGTTGGAGCAGAGCGCATCAAACGTCTCCTGACTGAACAGGAAGGGCGTGCCATTGGCAACGTCCGAGGCGTTGATCCAGGTGGTTGCATGGCCGCGCTTCCACAGATCCCGGAAGGTGGCCTTGTTGAGTATGCTTTCATCGAGGAAGCGGGCGAATGTGGTGCGGCCATTGGCGCCACCCGCGAGGCCACGCACCAGCGTGACCGGGTTCCACGCCGCCGTTGCCATGTATTTTTCGGCGTTCTGAATGAGGTAACGCTCGCGATAGCTGCGCACGCCTTTGGGACCATGCAGCCCATAATGCGCCGCCGTGACTGATCCGCCCGAAACGCCAGTCACCAGCCGCACATGTTGCAACAAGCCATCGGGGTTTTTCGGGCTGGCGGTGGCGTCACGCAGCGCCTTGAGCATACCATGCGAAAACGCCGATGCGCGCGTGCCGCCGCCGGAAAAGGCCAGCCCGATGAAAAGCTCGTCGCGCGTCGCAAGGGTGCCGCCAAAGGCGGGCTCGACAGGTGACGCAGCCCCGTTGAGCGCCGGATTGATCGGCGCATTCCACATGCCGCAAGCCGCCAGCAAACCTGTCAGAAACGCCGCAGCGCCCTGCCGGATCAATTTCATTCAACTGTCCCCAATGGTGTGTTGCGACACATCGTCAGGCGAAAAGTGCAGGCAGTCAATTTCGATTGCAAACCCTTTTTCCACCGCCAAAATCCGCGGGATCGCGCCATGGCGCAGGGCAATCGCGCGCACCAGCGACAGGCCCAATCCATGTCCCGGTTTGGTTTGGCAATCGTGACCGCGCGCGAACGGCATAAAAAGGCGCGCTTGCAACGCCTCGTCAACGCCCGGCCCATCATCTTCGATTCTCAGCTTCACCCGCGTGTTTTCACGAAAGATCGAAAGACGGATCGTATCGCCGGGGCGGGTATATTTCAGCCCGTTTTCGATCAAGTTCGACATCAGTTGCGCCAACAGATCAGTGTCGCCAAGAATGACCGCACCGGGTTCCAGATCGCTCAGAAGCGTGCGCTGCTGCTCCTCGGCCACGGGCGTATAAAGCTCGGCGATCCCTGCGGCGATTGTTGACAGATCAACCGGCGCAAGACCTTTGGTGTTGCCCGCTTCGGCGTCCATCTGGGCGATGCTGAGCAAGCTGTCAAACAGCCGGATGGTGGCGCGAATTTCCTCCTCCAGCCCGGCGCGCGCAACCGTGTCGAGATCGAGCGTATCAAGCCGCGCACTGATACGGGCAAGCGGCGTGCGCATCTCGTGCGCGACGGCATTTCCAAGGCGTTGATGCGCGTCAAAGAGATGCGCAATCCGCTCAAGCATGGCGTTGATATGGCGCGCCAGTTCGGCGTATTCGGCGCCGTTTTCCGGCTCAGGATCAAGCCGCGCGGCCATGCCCCCGGCCCCGCCGATCCGCGACAGAGACGCGTTGATCCGGGTCAGTCGGGCGCGCGCGCGGCGTGCCACAAGTGCTGCCGTGGTCAGCCCGGCAAACAGGATCACCGCGCCAAACAGCGCAAAAATGCGCAACATCTGGGCCAGCATGTCCTGCATCGGAAGCAGGCTGACCCCGACCAGAAGGGGAAAACCGCCGCGCAATGCCTGTGCTGTGGCAAGATAGGACAAACCGCCAAGCGTGACCCGCTGTGGCGCGCCACTCTCGGGCGTGATTTTGGCAGGCCATTGCGCCAGATTTCCGGCCAAAACCGCGCCGTCGCGATCCATCAGAAGATAGACGCTGCCCGCCGGATCACCGCGTTGGCTGCGAAAGTCGATAGCTTCGCGCAACGCCACGATGCGGCGTTGATCATAGAGCGCGCCAAAACCCTGCATTTCCGCCAGAAGCCGGGTTTCCGCCGCCGCCATCAGGCGCGTTTTCAACTGCGCCTGCACCACCCAGACACCCAGCACCGCCAGGAGCGTCGGCAAGGCCGCGATCACCAGCGCGCGGCGCAGAAAGGCAAGACGTGCAAGGGTCATTCGGCCCCGCCCGCATCGGGGCCAAACCAATATCCCGCACCGCGCGCGGTGTGAATCCATGCCTGCCCCGTCTGGCTTTCCAGCTTGCGGCGCAAACGGCCGACATGCACATCGACAACATTGGTTTGCGGATCGAAATGCAGGTTCCAGACATGTTCGAGAAGCTGCATCCGGCTAAGCGGCGCGCCTGCATGTGTGGCGAAATACAGTAACAGTTCAAACTCCTTGGGCGAAAGCGCAATATGGGTCTGGCCAAAGTGCAACGTGCGGGCGCGCACCCTGATTTCCAGATCCCCGAACACCAGAAAATCATTGTCCGTCACCTGCGACTTGCTGCGCCGGATCAATGCGCGAATGCGCGCGCGCAACTCTTCGGGCGCAAAGGGCTTGGCGAGGTAATCATCCGCCCCGCGATCAAGCCCGTGCGAGCGATGCCCGGCATGTGCCAGCGCGCTGACCATCAGGATCGCCTGCACGTTGCCGAGACGGCGCAGCTCAGCAATGGCATCTATCGAATCGCCATCTGGTAGGAGTCGATCAAGGATCGCCAACGGGAAGCGGCGCGTTGCGGCGGCTTCCAGCGCCTCGGCAGAGCTTCCCACCAGAACAGGCGTATACCCCAGTTCCTCGCAAGCCTCGGAAAGAACGCGCGCCATGTCGCCGTCATCTTCGACAATCAAAACCGGCTCGGGCTTGTCACTCATCTCATTCAAAGCTCACAACCTCACTGTCCAAAACGTTTGCCGCACTGGCCCGGCGTAACGTGGCGCTGTCGTCCCATGGGTCGAGAACGTAGTGGCGCGAGGCCCCATCGGGCAAGGTGATACGCACAAGGACGGGGGCATCAAGGCGAAACCGGGCCAACCAACCCGCAGGCATGGCCGAGACATCAGCGCCATTGATGGCGGCAATCCTGTCGCCCGGCGACAAACCGGCGAAAAACCCGGGCCCCTGCGCTGTCACTGCGATAATCGTGCCATCAGGGGCAACATCCATGCCCAGATCAGCCAACCCATAGGCTTTCAGTTGCGCCATATCGCGCGGCGGCATCTTGTCCATCGCCGACCCCTGCGGGCGGCGCGAAAGCGTCAGGCGCAGGTGTTGATCGCCGCGCAGCACCGTCATGCTGATCTCATCGTTCAGCGTGGCCAGCGCAAACGCCATATCGCCGGGCGCGGCAATGCTGGCCCCATCCATCGCGACAAGGATATCGCCCGCGCGCAGCCCGGCACGCTCTGCCGGGCTGTCGCGGCGCACTTCCTCAACCAATACGCCGGAACCATCAAAGCCGAGCGCGGCCCGCATCCTTGGGTCAATCGGGCGAAGCTGCACCCCCGGCGCGGCGCGCCGAGGCGGCGAACCGGCGGCAAGGAACGCACCCAGATCAGCCACCGGCACCGCATAGGCAATACCGACAAAAAACCGCGAGCCATCGCTGATCCGGCTGTTGAGCCCCAGAACACGGCCCGTCGCATCAACCAGCGGCCCGCCGCTTGATCCCGGATTGACGGCCGCGGAATGCTGCAGATAGCGCACCGGCTGGGTCGGCTCGATCTGACGCGCCAGCGCCGAGATGATGCCGACGGTCAGCGAAAACCCCGCCTCCAGTGGCGCACCAGCGGCATAGACCGGCTGACCGGGGGCGGGCTGAACCTCGCTTGGCTCCAGCGGTGGGCCATGCGGTGTTTCCAACTCCAATAGTGCAAGATCACGTGCCGGATCTATCGCAACCACCCGCGCAGTGATGCGCGCGCCGCTCTGGGTTAATGCAATCACCTTCTTGGCGGTGCCGACAACATGGGCATTGGTCAGCGCGCGCTCATCGCTACCAAATACAAAGGCCGAGCCGAGAAAGCGGTCGCGCTGATCGGCGCTGCGCAGCATCAATGTGGCCCCAAGCACCCGCGCGGCGGTGCGTTCGCTGATTTGTGCGGGCAGTGCAAGGGCTGTGCCGACCGGCGGACAGAGCAGACATAAGACAAACAGAATAATACGCATGGAATGACTTTCGATAATCTTTCGATCAAGCTTAGGACGCATCCTTCAAACGTTCATGTGAAAAATCCTGTCATGTTTCAGGCAAGTGTTGGCAGGTTCCGATTGCAGGGCTACTATTTTTCTCAACTGCCGTATTTCAGAAGGTTTTTCCTCCGATGACGCATTCGTTTTTGCCCCCTCTCCTCGCCTTGCCGTTGCTCGCGGCAGTCACCCTGCCCGCCGCCGCCGAAATCGCCCCGCCCCTTCGTCAGGCCGAGGCCAGCCGCGTGATCTATGACGCCGGAATCGCGCGGCGCGACGCGCTCTTGGTGCTGGCGGCGGCCAAGTTGCGACGCAACCTTGCGCTGCAACCTGTCAAGCGGACGGCGGATGAAGGCGAAGCGGCCACCGGAGCACCGCTTGATGGCGACACCATGCTGAACGAGGCGCGCGCGCTGGCGGTGGGCGATCCTGCGATGCTGGCTCTGATCGAGGATGTGGCGGCGGAATCTTCCAAGGGCGTGGTCAGCGGGCCGGTCTATAACATTGCCAGAATCGGCCCGAAAAAGTCCGACACCTATCGCTCTGTGCCATTCAAGTCGGGCGAATATGCCGAGATCTATGTCGAGGCAAAGGACAGCAGCGATCTGAACCTCAAGGTGCACGACGATCAAAACCGGCTGGTCTGTTCCGATACCGATATCAGCGCGATTGCCTATTGTGGATGGAAGCCGCGGCAGGCGGGCAGCTATACCATAACCATCGAAAACATGACCGCAAACAACGTGCAATATTCGCTGATCACCAACTGACGCGACCGACGCCTGCCATCATTTGAAGAGAGAATTTTGCCATGAAGCGCCGCCATTTGCCCCTGCTTGCCACTGCTTTTTCCGCCCTCTTGGCCGCGCCCGCGCTGGCCGAGAATTTCGCACTTCTGGTCGGTGCCTCAACCTATCAAAACCTTGATGAACGTTACTGGCTGCGCGGCCCCGCCAATGACGTCGTGCTGGTGCGTGACTATCTGATCGAGACGGCGCCAGAGCCGTTTCAGGCCGACAATATCACGGTTCTGGCAGATGGTGTCGAAGGGGCCGATGGCGCGCCGACGCTGGCGGGTATCCGCGCCGGGTTTGCCGCGCTGGCCACCAAGGTGGGGCCGGATGATTTCATCTATCTGCATTTCTCCGGCCATGGCACGCAGGCGCCCGCGCTTGACCCCGAGAGCGAGATTGACGGCTTGGACGAGCTGTTCTTGCCGGTCGATATCGGGCCGTGGAATGACAGCATCGGGTCAGTAGAAAACGCTTTGGTTGATGACGAGATTGGCACCCTGATCGACAGCCTGCGTGCCAACGGGGCGACCGTCTGGGCGGTGTTTGATGCCTGCCATTCCGGCACCGTAACTCGCGCCGCGCCTAGTGGCGCGGAAGAGGTGCGCTTGCGCAAGCTCGCGCCTGACGCGCTTGGCGTGCCTGATGCCGCGATGGAAGATGCCAAATCGCAAAGCCGCGCGCTGCCCGATGCGCGCGCCCGCCCGCCAAGCCCGATGGAGCGCGCGCCAAAATCCGAAACCAAACCCGGCCGCGGCGCCTTCATCGCCTTTTACGCCGCGCAAACCACCGAGACGACGCCGGAAAAACGCCTGCCACGCGGCGCGCCTGATCGCAAATCGCTGGGGGTGTTCACCTATACGATCTTCGAGACGCTGGCGCAGAACCCCGGCCTGACCTATCGCCAGTTGGGGCAGGAAGTGCTGCGCAAATACGCGGTTCAGAACCTCGCCCTGTCCACCCCGATGTTTGAGGGCGATCTGGATGGCTATGTGTTTTCCGGCGAGGCCACAGAGCGGATCGTGCAATGGCCTGTCGAGACCGGCGAATTCGGCCTGACCCTGCGCGCGGGGCAATTGCAAAACCTTGGCGAAGGCGATGTGCTCGCCCTGCTGCCCACCGCCGCAACCAGTCTTGAGGGCGCGCTTGGCTATGTTCGCGTCACCTATGCCGACACGTTTAGCGCCGAGTTAGAGCCTGTTGAGCACGCCGGGCTAAGCGCGCCTGATCCCTCCGATATCCCCAATGGTGCCTTTGCCAGACAGCTGACGAACGAGATGGATTTCACCCTGCGCGTCGCCCTGCCGCAAGATGAGGTGCCACTTCCCGGCGCGCTGAATGCAGCGCTTGATCTGTTGACCCAAGATATTGGAAATCGGGTGCAATTCGTCGCGCCCGCAGATGAAGCCGACATCCGCCTTGCCATGATCCCGGACAGCCCGCGCCCTGATGCCATCTGGATGCTGCCCGGCACCGGCTATTTCGAACCGTCCAAGGCCGGGCAGACCCCCTCGATTGGCACCCAGGGGCGCAATGCGGCGGAAATTGCCGCGCTTATGCAGGACAATCTTGAGCGTATGGGGCGCGCCATCAACCTGCTGCGCATGGGAGGGCAATACGACAATGTCGCCCTCGGCGTCGAATTGCAGCTTTTGACCAAGACCAGCAAACAACGCGAGTTGCGCGCGCTTGATCTTAGCGCGGTGCCGGTCATGCTGCCTGATGACCAAATGCATGTTCTGGCCCGCAACAACGAGGATTTTCCGATTGATGCCAATGTGCTGCATATCGGGTCGGACTATTCGATCACACATTTCTATCAGGGCCGGTTGCAACCCGGTGACACCCTGAGAAAAGGGCTGTTCCGCATCACGGACAAGGCGTTTGGCCGGGATCGTGTCGTGGTGATCCTGACCCCGGCAACACCGCAATCGCCTGTTGAGGATCTTCGGTTTCTGGCGCAGGACGCCATTGAAGTAACACGCGGCAATGCCCCCGGCGGCAGCGGCTTTGCCGCCTCTCTGCGCATGGCGGGGTTTGGCACGGTCACCCGCGGCGCGGTGGCGCTTGAGGACGACAACGGGCCGGCCCCGGTGATCTTGCAGTTCGACATTGATACCGCCCCTACGCAATAGAGCGCGCAAAGAGGACCAGATTTTGAGTGAAAGCGGCAAGGGCTACATCGACACGCTCTATACCAGAACCCGTGCGTCTCATATGCCCGCCCCGCAACTCGCTGGTGAGGCCGAGGCGGATGTCTGTGTTATCGGCGGCGGCCGATACCCGGCAGCGCGCGTCTTTGGGGTCGCAGCATGTCGGGGCTGGCGAAATCTCCGGCATCGCTTGCGCGAACGCACCACGCCCTAGCCGCCCTATTGCTCGGCCAACACCTTTTCGATGCGGGCCACGTCTTCGGGGTTGTTCAGCTCCCAAAACACCCGCCCGCGCGCCTCGACCACGACACAGCGCAGCGGTGTGCCGTTGACCAGAAACCGCAACTGTTCCAGCCCTTCAAGCTGCTCCAGACGGCTTTCGGGCCAGCCGATATAGGCGCGTAAAGCGGCGGGGCGATAGGCATAGACGCCCACATGATGATAGACCGGAATATCCGTTTCAGGCAGCTTGCCGGGCGCGATATAGGGCACGATTTCCTTGGAGAAATAGAGCGCGCGATTGTCGGCCCCAAACACCGCCGTGGTGCCGCCAACACGATCATTGCGGCGATCCTCGGCAAACATCGCATAGGTCTGGGCGTCGCATTGCAGCACCGGGGTGGCGACCTGCGCCTCCGGGTCGGCCTGCATCGCAGCAATCAGGTCTTCGACGAACCAAGGTGGCGTCAGCGGCGCATCGCCCTGAAAATTCACGATCAGATCAGCGTCCAACCCCACCGCCGCCTCGGCACAGCGCGCGGTGCCGTTTTCACGCTCGGGCGCGGTCATGATGACACTGGCACCGAACCCTTCAGCATGGGCGCGAATCCGCGCGTCATCGGTGACGACATGCACCTCGGCCACGCCGGAAATGGCGCGGGCCGCTTCCCAACTCATCTGGATAAGCGTCTTTGTCGATCCGTCCTTCTGGCGCAGCTCGGCCAGAGGCTTGCCGGGATAGCGTGTCGAGGCGAAACGCGCCGGGATCAGGATCACTGTTTTCATGCCACACCTGCGCGCAAGACATCATGGATATGCAATATGCCAACGGGGCGGTTGTCTGCGTCAACAACCATCAACACGCCAATCTTGCGCGCATTCAAAATCGCCAGCGCCTTGGCCGCCAACAAATCCGGGGTCACTGTCACCGGGTCTTTGCTGGCAATTTCTCCGGCTGTCATCTGCATCAGGTTGCCCATGTTGCGGCGCAAATCACCGTCCGAGATCACCCCGACAAGACGGCCATCCTTAACCACGGCCGCGATGCCGAAACTCTTTGATGTCATGGTCAACAACACATCGCTCATCGGCGTGTCGGGCTCAACAAGCGGCAACGCTTCCGGCCCGTGCATCAACTCTGACACCCGCATCAACTGCGCGCCCAGCTTGCCGCCGGGGTGGAACGTCTGAAAATCATCCTCGCCAAAGCCACGCTGTTCCATCACCGCCACCGCCAGCGCATCACCCAACGCAAGCGTCAGCGTGGTCGATGTCGTCGGCGCGCGGCCAATGGCGCAGGCTTCGGCCAGATCGGGCAGCGCGAGCGGGATATCGGCAGCCTGCATCAGGGTGCTGTCGGGACGCGAAGACACCCCGATCAGCGGGATCGAAAACCGCCGCGTATAGCGGATCAGATCGCCCATTTCCTGGGTTTCGCCCGAGTTCGACAAAAGAATGCACACGTCATTGCGCGTCAGCATCCCCATGTCGCCATGGCTTGCTTCGGCGGCGTGCAGAAAATCCGACGGCGTGCCGGTCGAGGCCAGCGTCGATGATATCTTGCGCGCGATATGGCCCGATTTGCCGATGCCCGAAACGATGGTGCGCCCGGTGCAGGCAAAGATCATCTGCACCGCCGCTTCAAATCCCTTCGGCAGCGAGGCCGCCATTTGCGCCAGCGCATCGGCTTCGATCTGCAAGACGCGACGACCGGCGCGAATGATCCCGCCGGGGTCAGGGGTTTGTTTGTCCATGCATCCCGATCCTCAATCCGTTGTGATTTCGATATACCCTAAAGCGTCTCGAAATAAACTTGAATCACGAGTTTGCCCCAAAACGCCCACGACATTGATCTGTTGCGCGACATCTCACCATATCCCTGCCTTGAGGTTAAGGCGGGAGGCTTTCGTGACGAAACAATCCGTCACGCTTGCGAGGGGGGTGGGCGAAAAACAGAATGCGGGTGCCGGTTGATACTTCACAACCAAAGGCACCCGCATTCCGCCTTAACGCTCAAATATGGCTCAGGCCGCCTTACAACACAAAGTCGGACGCGTCGAAGGCAGTATATCCAAGTGAGCCAATTTCGAAATCTGCAATACCGTCACCGTTGACATCACCCTGAATGATCGCGTTCGGCCCATAGGCAGAATAGCGCAATTCGCCCGCACTGCCCGAGAAGGCTGACGTTCCGATCCAATTGAACGCATCGTCGGCACCCGTGCCGGTATTGGCATCAATGTTGGACAGCCGGATCGTATCGCCGCTTGCAAAATCCCCAAGCGTGTCGCGATTGCCTGGGCCTACTTGGCTATGCGCCATGTTATTGAAAACGAACACGTCCGCACCCGCACCACCATAGAGTATATCGGCCCCGGCTTTGCCCTCGATATAGTCTACCCCGGCTTCACCGCGCAGTGTGTTCGCACCGCTCGACCCGATCAAAGTATTGTTCAGACTGTTACCGGTCCCGTTCAGTGCTGCGCCTTGCAACTCCAACCGTTCGACGTGATTGCCCAGAGTGTAGGACGTCAGGTAGGAATACACCGTATCCGTTCCCTGGCCGTTGTACTCTATGACAACGTCACCCGCCGCACCGACATAGTAGTTATCGTTGCCAAGCCCGCCGACCATGTAATCGTTGCCGGCTCCGCCATTCAGAACATTGTCGTGCGTATTCCCGACGAGGGTATTGTTCAGACTGTTACCGGTCCCGTTCAGCGCCGCACCCTTCAACTCCAACCGTTCGACGTGGTTGCCCAGAGTGTAGGAGTGAAGGTAGGAATACACCGTATCCGTTCCCTGGCCGTTGTACTCTATGACAACGTCACCCGCCGCACCGACAAAGTAGTTATCGTTGCCAAGCCCGCCGACCATGTAGTCGTTGCCGGCTCCGCCATTCAGAACATTGTTGTGCGTATTCCCGACGAGGGTATTGTTCAGACTGTTACCGGTCCCGTTCAGCGCTGCGCCTTGCAACTCCAGCCGTTCGACGTGGTTGCCCAGAGTGTAGGACGCCGCGTAGGAAAAGACCGTATCCGTTCCCTGGCCGTTGTATTCAATGACAACGTCACCCGCTGCACCGACGGTATAGTGGTCGTCGCCACGGCCGCCGACCATATAGTCGTTGCCTGCTCCGCCGTTCAGAACATTGTTGAGCGCGTTGCCGACGAGGGTGTTGTTCAGGCTGTTGCCAAACCCGTTCGCCGCGCTGCCCTGCAACTCCAGCCGTTCAACATTGTCGGTCAGAGTGTAGCTGTAGAGATAGGAGATAACCGTATCGGTCCCGTCACCAGAGAGTTCCGTCACTTGATCCCCGGCAGAGCTGACATAATACCGGTCATTGCCGGTTCCGCCAAACATTAAGTCGTCGCCCGTACCACCGTTCAGGGTGTCGTTATCGGCACCGCCATACAAGTAGTCCACGCCCACACCGCCATTCAGCACATCATCGCCGGCTAGACCAAACAACTGATCCGCGCCGCGCATCCCCATGAGCACATTGTCGAGTGCGTTGCCGGCGAGGACATCGTCCCCGTCGCCGGAAACGATGTTTTCAAAGCCCGCGCCCACGATGGTTGCAAAGGAACTGCCGTTAACAGAGAAAATGTCGCTTGTAAGATCAATAAAAACATGACCTTGAAGCGCCACGGTATTCAGCCAATCTGTGCCGCCGTTGGTGTCCTCGATAACGCGCCCGGGTTCGGCCACTGCAAGGGCTGCGTAATCCTCGGTGACGGTATGGATGTCATCGTTTGACTCGGCAGATCCGTAAAAATCAAGCTGCCAGTCATGCAGCGTTCCGACGTCTCCGCCCGCATCGTCAGTGACTTCAAGCGTCCAGGTTCCCGCCGAGGAATATCCGCGCGCGGCGGCAATCTCGAATTTCCATTGAAAGCCGTTGTCGGTTAACGTTGAACTACCTTCGTCCTGCATCAGCATGAACCGGGTGCCATCGGGCGCAACAAGGTATATGTCCAGATCTGAGGCCCAAGTATGGGTCACACTGAACGTGACTATAATTGTTTCGACTTCGACTCCACCGGCAACAACAAGATCGCTTGTCACCGTCGAGGCATCGGTAATAGCAAGATCAATCGTGCCGGAATCTGCCGCGACCGTCTGTTCTTCAAGCGCGTTTGCCGCAACAGACCCGGCCGAAACGGCTGATCCGCCGTTCATCATGGTCCAGACCTCGGCCATGCGCACGGCGGCAAATGCATTCACCATCCCATAGCCATAGCTGACGTTGAAAGTGTGACCACCCCCGTTGAAATTCCCGGCACCTGTCGAAAACCATGCCCCGTCTTCAAATCCCGCAGCGGGCCCGCCAAAGGCCGATCCCGTCTGGCTGGCTGAATTGGCAAGGATGTTCTGAACGTCACGCCAACCCAGATCAGCGTTCGCCTCTAGCATCAGCGATATCACACCGGCAGTAACCGGCGTTGCCGCCGACGTGCCGTTGAAGGAGGTGGTATAATCGCCCGCATCATAGCCCGCCCCACCGCTGATGTCTGTTGTCACCGCAGCGGCAGGCGCCGCCACCAGAATGCCAGAGCCAAAATTGGAATAGTCCGAGGCGGTACCGTCGAACTCGGTGGCGGCAATGGTGATCGTGAACCGCGAAGCGTTGGCCCCGTCGCCATTGGCATTCATGTTGTCGTTGCCCGCAGCCTGGACGTTTACCGTGCCCAATCCGCCGCGTCCGACTTCTGCAATCAGCTCGTAGGCGGCGACCAGGTCGGCGGTCTGCCCAGGAACCAAGACGCTTTGATACGCGCCATAGCCGGGCGTGATGCCCCAACTGTTTGACATTACATCGAACTGCTGGGCCTGTTCGATCACGTCGATGAACGCGGCCAGTTCGAGAGGGGTGCCGCCGTTGACATAACCGTAAACCCCGGATTCAAAGATGTTTACCCCGGTCAGCGTCACGCCGTGGGCCACGCCCACACCGCCTTCGCCATTGTTCGCCGAGGCCCCGATCAGACCGGCACAAGCCGTGCCATGGGCCCCGCCCGCATTTGGAAACGGATCAACCGGGTTGCCGAGAGCGTCGAGAACATGCAGGCTGCTGTCATAGTTGCCAATCAAATCCGGATGGTTGTAATCAATTCCCGAATCGTAAACGCCAACGTTGACACCCGAACCGGTGTATTCGTCCCAGATGGTTTCAATGTCGCCAATCAGCCCAAAGTGCCATTGGCTCGCATAAAGCGGATCTGTCGGTATCATGGTGAAATCCCCTAGAATATGTAGATTTTCCCGAAATCGGGATTAAGAAAACTGTTAAAATTGGGCGCCTTAATCTGTCACGGATATGGTTTCGACGTGAAAATCCCTTCCTTGCATACAGGTGGACATTCGCCACCAGGCACCAGTGAGCGTCAGTTTAACATCGGTATAATCAGCCAGGTCGCGTTCGGTCACGCCAGACAGGCTAACGGTTTCACCTGTGTCCATTTTAAACTGCGGACAGGTGACGCCGCGCCCGGCATATTGGCCTGTGATCTGTTCAAGAGGTTCAGTCGTCTTACTCATGCTCGAAGTCGGCAGCACTAAAAGCATGAAAGCGGCGAAAACGCCGATGCAAACAGCCGAAATATTGCGACTTGAAATGGAAACACCTCTTCTCCTCGAACAAGGTCTTCACTCAAAAATACCCAATTAGTTCAGACCTCAGGCAACTATGCTCCAGAACAACACGGAGCCACCTAAACAACAAAAATTGCTTTCACCTGTGATCATCTTCTCAGACATGATTTGAGTCAACGACAGATTTACTTTTTCAAAGTCCGCTGTCTGGCGCTGATGTGAAAACCCGCAAATCCCCGAACACGCCTCTGCGTTCCAGACAGCATGTCACGCCGTTGAAAATTCTAACGACATGGAGCTTTAAAGCGTGATTTCAAACAGTTAAAGCCCAGAAACAAGATCAAGGACTCGCCACTGCCCACAACCGCACGTTGGCCGGGCCAGCGACCACCTCGTGCCGGGAAAGCATGCGCTCTTCCAGATCTGGCAGGTCGCGGTGCCACCCTGATTCGCCCATCCATCCCGCCGGACCGACCCATTGCACGCACCCAATGCGGACGGTATCGGCGCATTCTTTCAACGCCCCCGCCAAACCCGCCGACGCGCCCAACAGCAATCACGCCACGCCAACCGCAAAGCGGCTACCGCGTAACGCATTGATAAATCAGTGAAAGTGGTGAGCCGTGCAGGATTCGAACCTGCGACCCACTGATTAAAAGTCAGTTGCTCTACCAACTGAGCTAACGGCCCACTAGGCGGCCTATCTAGAAAGCTGTGCCCAAGCGGTCAACCCCGAAAATCTCCGAATTTCGGTAGGATGCTGGATTCATCGCACACGCAGGCGTATATGCCGCGCATGAACACGCAGGACGCATCTATCGCTTTCATGAAAATGCACGGGCTGGGCAACGATTTCGTTGTCGTTGATGCCCGTACGCGCAGCGTCAAAATAACGCCCGAACTTGCCTGCGCCATGGCCGACCGGCATCGCGGTGTCGGCTTCGATCAACTGGCAGTGATCGCACCCGCCACAGACGCCGATGCGCGGCTCACCTTCTACAACGCCGATGGCTCGCTCTCGGCGGCCTGTGGCAATGCCACACGCTGCATCGCCCGCCACCTTCTCGATGAAACCGGCCAGACCACGCTCAGCCTCGTCACCGAGCGCGGCACATTGTCGGCGCGTGATGCGGGCAATGGCCTCACCTCGGTCAACATGGGCGCGCCGCAACTCTTGTGGCACGAGATACCGCTGGCGCATGAAACCGAGACGCTTGCGCTGCCGATCGGCGGGGCGCCCACGGCAACAGGCATGGGAAACCCGCACTGCACCTTCTTTGTTGATGATGTCGAGGCGGTCGATCTCGCCGCGCTCGGCCCGCAAATCGAACACCACCCGCTCTTCCCGGAACGCACAAACGTGCAGTTCGCACAGGTGATCGGCACCGATCACCTTCGTATGCGTGTTTGGGAGCGTGGCACGGGAATTACGCTGGCCTCCGGCTCCTCCTCCTGCGCCACGGCTGTTGCCGCCTGTCGTCGCGGCCTAACCGGGCGCGCGGTGACAATCGAGCTTGACGGCGGCACGATAGAGATTGATTGGCGCGATGATGGCGTCTGGATGACAGGCCCCACCGCGCATGTCTTTGACGGGATCTGGAGAGGCTGAAATGTCGGCACCACCAAAATTCTCCACCCAAGGCTGTCGGCTCAACGCCTATGAAACCGAAGCCATGAAAGAGCTGGCAGCCCAGGCCGGGCTCGACGGCGCGGTGATTCTCAATACCTGCGCAGTCACCAATGAGGCTGTGCGCAAAGCACGCCAGGAAATCCGTCGCCTGCGGCGCGAGAACCCAAACGCCAAGCTGATCGTCACCGGCTGCGCCGCCCAGATCGACCCTGACAGTTTTGCTGCCATGAGCGAAGTCGACGCCGTGATCGGCAATTCCGAAAAGATGCAGCCCGACACATGGGCACGCCTCACCCCCGATTTCACCGGTCAGACCGAACGCATCGCGGTCAATGACATCATGTCGGTGACAGAAACCGCCGGCCATCTGATCGACGGTTTCGGCAGCCGCTCGCGTGCCTATGTGCAGGTGCAAAACGGCTGCGATCATCGCTGTACCTTCTGCATCATCCCTTACGGTCGTGGCAATTCCCGCTCGGTCCCCGCTGGTGTGGTGGTCGATCAAATCAAACGACTTGTGGATCGCGGCTATAACGAAGTGGTGCTGACGGGCGTTGATCTTACTTCATGGGGCGCCGATCTGCCCGCCGCGCCGCGGCTGGGCGATCTGGTCATGCGGATTCTCAAACTGGTGCCCGATCTGTCTCGCCTCAGAATCAGTTCGATCGATTCGATTGAAGTGGACGACGCACTCATGCAAGCCATCGCAACCGAACCTCGCCTGATGCCCCACCTGCACCTCTCGCTGCAACATGGCGATGATCTGATCCTCAAACGAATGAAACGCCGCCACCTGCGCGACGATGCCATCCGCTTTGCCCAAGAGGCGCTCCGCCTGCGCCCCGACATGACGTTCGGCGCCGATATCATCGCCGGATTTCCGACCGAATCTGAGCAACACTTCGAAAACTCGCTGCGACTGGTGGAAGAATGCCAACTGACCTGGCTGCACGTTTTCCCCTATTCGCCGCGCCCCGATACGCCCGCCGCGCGCATGCCGCAGGTCAACGGCAACGCGATCAAAGCCCGCGCCGCCCGCCTGCGCGCCGCCGGTGACGCCGCCGTTGCGCGCCATCTTGCGGCCCAACAAGGCAAGCTGCACCGCATCCTGATGGAAAGCCCGCAGATGGGGCGCACCGAACAATTCGCCGAGGTGGACTTCAGCGCGCCGCAACCCGAAGGCACCATCGTCTCGGCCACGATCACCGGGCAATCGGCGAACCGCCTGACGGCCTGACCCAAAAGGCTCTGTTGCGTAAATGAGTATCTGAACCAGAAAACCGGCCGGAACCGTTTGCGCTTCAGCTTTCCGCAAATACTCAAATCCCAACCCCACCCCAGACGCAGCGATTGATCCTGCGAAACCGCCTACACGCGCCGTTCCACCGCTTGACAATCTGCGCCCCGCTACACGCAATGCGCACATCCCCGAGATGAGAGCGCCATGCATCCCAATAAATCCTACCGCCCCGATAACCGTGCCGAATCCGTCGCCCTTGCCCGCGAGACCGGGTTCGGCATGCTGGCTGTTGCCGCACCCGGCGCGGCTCCGATGCTGTCGCACATTCCTTTTCTGCTCGATGAAGATGGCAGCGAAGCCCTATTGCATTTGGTGCGTTCAAATCCGATTGCGCGGGCCGTCGATGGCCCGACACCTGCGCGCATTGCCGTGCAGGGCCCGCATGGCTATGTCTCGCCCGATTGGTATGAAATCGACGATCAGGTGCCGACCTGGAATTATATCGCAATTCACCTGACCGGCACGCTCGCACCAATGCCGGATGATGCCTTGCCCGACCTGCTGGCCCGGCAGTCTGCCTTTTTCGAGGCCGCGCTCGCGCCCAAACCGGAATGGCGGATGGACAAGCTCTCCCCCGAAATCGCTACCAGGATGATGCGTCAGATCCGCCCCTACCGGCTGACCATCCGCGAAATCGACAGCACTTGGAAGCTCAGCCAGAACAAACCCGACACCGTGCGCCTTGCGGCGGCCGATCATCTCGCCGCCCAGGGTCTCGGCAGCGAGCGCGAGCTTCTCGCCGCCCTGATGCGGCGCCCGCCGCAATAGCAAAAGGGGCCAGCGGCCCTGCGCAAGACCCGGACTGGGGCCGAACAGACGTAGCGCGGGCGTTGTATTCCACGGGCGTCTCGACTTAAACTCGCAACGCTTCGGACCGCGCCCAGACCCTGCTTGACCCCGCCCTGACCATTCCGCCATTTCAGCCTCAAAAGGAACCTTCCCATGCAACTCATCCACGCTCCCGCATCCCCCTTCGTGCGCAAGGTGCGCGTCGTCCTCCATGAGACCGGCCAGCAAGATGACGTCACGCTTGTGCCGGTAAAAACCGCGCCCACCGCAGTGGCCGACGAGGCCCGTGCCGCCAACCCGTCAGGCAAGATCCCGGTGCTGATCCGCCCCGACGGCCCGGCGATCTATGACAGCCGCGTCATCACCCGGTTTCTCGATGCGCGCGCCAATGGCGACCTCTACCCCGAGGCACGCATCTGGGAGACGCTGACGCTTGAGGCGACGGCGGATGCGATCATGGATGCCGCCGTGCTCTGCATTTATGAATCGCGTCTGCGCCCGCCCGAACACCGCTCGCAGGATTGGATCGAAGCCCAGTGGAGCAAGGTCGAAAGCGCGCTCAATGCTGTCAATGAGCGCTGGATGAGCCACCTGGCTGGCCCACTCGATGCCTCCCATATCGCCATCGGCTGCGCGCTCGGCTATCTTGATTTTCGCCATGACAACCGCGCCTGGCGCAAAGGCAGGGACGCGCTCGACGATTGGTTCGCGGTCTTTTGCGAACGCGACAGCATGAAATCCACCGCGCCAAACGATTGATCCGGCCCGAGGGGCGCGCTTTCAGCGCCCCTTTCCGGGGCGCCGGCGTGTTGCGATTGTCACCTTGAATCTGTTGCACTGTGACCCCCAAGCCTGCGCTCAATAGGCGCATTTTCCAATCGCGTCTGGACGCAAGGGCAATCCGGCGATAAAGAACGCGCGGGAAGGGCTGCTGGATTCTGCGGCCCGCTTGAGATTGGCCGACCCTCGGCCTGAAAAAACGGAGAAAACCTCGTGTCGAACGCAGAAGATCACGAAGGCACCCGCCGGGACTTCCTCTATTACGCCACCGCAGGAGCGGGCGCCGTGACAGCAGGAGCCGCAGTCTGGCCGCTGGTCGATCAAATGAACCCCTCCGCCGATGTTTCGGCGCTTTCCTCAATCCGTGTCGATATTGCCGATGTCGAAGAGGGCACGCAGCTCACGGTGAAATGGCTGGGCAAGCCGGTCTTCATCCGCCGCCGCACCCCCGAGGAAATCGAGGCCGCCCGCGAAGTCGATATCACCACGCTGATCGACACCAACGCCCAGAACCGTAGCGACATGGCACTGGATGCGCACGATCAGAACAGAACGCTCAAGCCATTTGAAAGTGACGAGGACACTGGCGAATGGCTGGTGATGATCGGCGTCTGCACCCACTTGGGCTGTGTTCCGATCGGTGATGGCGCTGGTGATTTTGGCGGCTGGTTCTGCCCCTGCCACGGTTCGCACTACGATACGTCGGGCCGCATCCGCAAAGGTCCCGCCCCCGAGAACCTCTGGGTGCCGGTGGCCGAATTCGTCGACGACACGACGATCAAGCTGGGTTAAGGAGCACGCATATGTCCGGAATTCCCCACGATCATTACGAACCCAAAACGGGTATCGAAAAATGGCTGCACAAGCGTCTCAACGTTGTCGGCCTGATCCATGACACCATCATGATCCCCACCCCGAAAAACCTCAACTGGTGGTGGATCTGGGGCATCGTGCTGGCCTATTGCCTGGTGCACATGATTGTCACTGGCATCATCCTTGCGATGCATTACACCCCGCATGTCGATATGGCGTTTGCCTCGATCGAACACATCATGCGCGACGTGCGCGGCGGTCATATGATCCGCTATATGCACATGAATGGCGGTTCGCTGTTCTTCTTCGCCGTCTATATCCACATCTTCCGCGGCCTCTACTACGGCTCCTACAAAGCCCCGCGCGAAGTGACATGGATCGTCGGCATGCTGATCTTCCTGATGATGATGGGCGCAGGCTTCATGGGCTACGTTCTGCCTTGGGGTCAGATGTCGTTCTGGGGCGCGACCGTGATCACTGGCCTCTTTGGTGCCATCCCGTTCATTGGCGAACCGATCCAGACCTGGCTTTTGGGCGGACCGGCAGTTGATAACGCCACGCTCAACCGCTTCTTCTCGCTGCACTACTTGTTGCCGTTCGTGATTGCCGCGCTTGTGATCGTCCATATCTGGGCCTTCCACACCACCGGCAACAACAACCCGACAGGCGTCGACGTGCGCACCGACAGCAAGGAAAACGTCAAGAAAGACACACTGCCCTTCTGGCCCTATTTCGTGATCAAGGACTTGTTCGCGCTGGCGGTCATTCTGGCGATCTTCTTTGCTGTGGTCGGCTTTATGCCCAACTATCTGGGCCACCCCGACAACTACATCGAAGCCAACGCTCTCGTGACCCCTGCGCATATCGTGCCCGAATGGTTCTTCCTTCCGTTCTATGCGATCCTGCGTGCCTTCACCTCCGAGGTCTGGGTTGTGCAATGGGCCTCCGCGCTCACCGGCGGTATCATTGATGCCAAGTTCTTCGGTGTGTTGGCGATGTTCGGCGCGATCCTCGTGATGGCTCTGGTGCCTTGGCTTGATACAAGCCGCGTGCGTTCGGGCCGTTTCCGCCCGATGTTCAAGTGGTGGTTCTACCTCTTGGTGCTCGACTTCATCTTCCTGATGTGGCTTGGCGCCCGTCCGGCAGAAGAGCCTTACGCCACCTATTCGCTGATCGGTTCGGCCTATTGGTTCGCCTACTTCCTGGTGATCCTTCCGATCTTGGGTGTAATCGAAAAACCGAATGCGGCCCCGGCCACAATCGAAGAAGACTTCGAAGCCCACTACGGCGCGAAGCCGGCAGAATGAGAAAGGACAAGGGAATGACTATGAAAAAACTTGCGATCTCCGCAGTTACCGCCCTCGCCCTTTCGGCCGGTGGCGCCCTCGCCGCTGGTGGCGAAGGCCATGTGCATGATGTGGACTTCTCCTTTGAAGGCCCCTTCGGCACCTTCGATCAGCATCAGCTGCAACGCGGGTTGCAGATCTATACCGATGTCTGCTCGGGCTGCCACGGGCTGACCTACGTGCCGCTGCGCTCGCTGGCAGACGAAGGTGGACCGCACTACTCCGAAGAGGAAGTCATCGCCTATTCGAAGAACTTCGACATCTTCGATGTGGAAAAAGACGAAGACCGTCCGCGGACACCCGTCGATCACTTCCCGTCCCGCTCGGGTGATGGCATGGGCCCGGATCTCAGCCTGATGGCCAAGGCCCGCGCAGGTTTCCACGGCCCCGAAGGCACTGGTATCAACCAGCTGATCAAAGGAATGGGCGGCCCGGAATACATCGTCTCTATTCTCACCGGATATACCGGCGAGACCAAGGAAGAGGCCGGTTCGACCTTCTATGAAAACACCGCTTTCCCTGGTGGTTGGATCGCAATGGCACCGCCGCTCTATGGTGAAGACGTCGAATTTGCCGATGGTCACAGCAATGAGCTGCATCACGAAGCCGAAGATATCGCGGCCTTCCTGATGTGGACCGCCGAGCCCAAGATGATGGCGCGCAAACAGGCCGGATTTGTCGGCGTGCTGATGCTCACCATCCTCAGCGTGCTGCTCTACCTCACCAACAAGCGCATCTGGCGTCCGATAAAACACAAGGGCGAAAGCTGACGCTCTTGCCTTTGCCGTGACATCAACAAAGCCCCGCCCAACCCGGCGGGGCTTTTCCTTTGCCGCCGACTCGGGCGCGCAACACCTGTGTCGCAACTTCACATCGTTATGAAAGCGGCCGCCGCATTAACTAAATCCCGCGTTAACCAATTGCGGTTTCGACGGCAGCCGGACAACAGCCGCAAGTCATACCCGAGTCACCCCCCAAAATAACACCGTGCGGCCGGATTCACCTCGCTTGATATCCGGTTAATCGCCTAGGTATTTCCTTAACGCCTCGGGCGGGTCTGCCATCAGCTCCGCCACCGGCACGGGCGCCTCCGCGCGCCCTTGCGCGACCAGTATGGCCGCTTGTGCAAACCGCACTGCATCGCCCGGATCATGGCTCACCATCAACACCGTCGCACCAATTTCCCGCGCCAGTTCTGCCACCAGATCGAGCATTTCATTCTTCAACGCCGGTCCCAATGCCGAGAACGGTTCATCCAATAACATCAATGGCTTGCGCTGCACCATAACGCGCGCCAGCGCCGCCCGGCTCTGCTGACCACCCGATAGATTGCCGGGCTTTCTCTGGCCAAATTCGTCCAGCCCGACACGGGCCAGCGCGGCCTGCACATCCGCCTTCTGCGCCGCACTCAAGCGCAGCGACGGATCAATCCCAAGCCCGACATTCTGCGCCACTGTGAGGTGTGGGAAAAGGTTATTATCCTGAAACAACATGGCGATAGGCCGCTCACCCGGATTGAGACCGGTAATATCGCGCCCATCCCACATCACCGCGCCCAGATCGGGCGCAAAAAACCCTGCTATCGTATTGAGAAGAGTGGACTTTCCTGCACCCGAAGGCCCGATCACCGCAACCCGCGCGCCACGTTCGACGGTGAAATCTGCCCTCAATTCAAATTCGTCCTGCCGGATTACCAGCCCCTCAAGCGTCAACATCCACCCGCCCTCCCCGGTCGAAAATCCAGAACAGAACAAGGCTCAACACCAACAAAATAAGCCCCGCCCCCGCCGCCGCCTCCATCCGATAAGCCCCCATCAAACGATACATCTGAAGCGGCAACGTGGCCCAATCCGGCGAGGCAAACAACGCCACAACTCCCAAATCCCCCATCGAAAGCGCCGCCGCCAATCCGGCAGAAAAACCTAATGGTTTCCGTAGCCTGGGAAGGATAATCCACCGCAGCCGCGCCCATCCACGCAACCCCAATGCGTCTGCAAGCCGCCCATAATCCGCTTCGACCGCACGCATCTGCGGCGCCAGCACCCGCACCGCAAAAGGCAACGCCATCAGTGCGTTGACCAGCGCCGTTGTGGGCAGCGCCAAAGCATTCGGGTTCATCACCGGATTGATCAGCAAGAACAGGCCCGTGCCGATCACCATCGGCGATATCGCCAACCCGAGATAGCCCCAGATTTCGCCGGTCCGCGCCAAGGCCAGCGCAAGAATGATCGTCAGCCCGGTCGAGATCAGAGCGATCACCACAGAAATACCCGCCGCCTTGTAGACAACCCCCGGCACCTGCCCCAATCCGCTGATCCCGTTGAGAATAACAAGACTGAGCGGCACCAGGAGGAACACCGCAGCAAGCACCAGAACGCCACCATCAACCAGCCGCAACCAAGGAGAGTCAGCGTCCCAACGCCGCACGACCCGGTCAAGCCCTGCGCCAAATCCCGGCGGCGCCGCAAGCCACAGCGCAAGCGCCGTTGCACCCACCGCCAGCCCCAGTTGCACCATCGCCAGCATCGCCGCGCGCCCGAGATCGAAATCAAACCGGAAAGATTGATAGATCGCCAGTTCGATGGTAGTGGCCTTCGGCCCACCCCCAAGCGTAATCGCCACCGCGAAGCTACTCAGACACAAGGCAAAAATTACCATCACTGCACCGGGTAGCACCGCTCTGAGCATCGGCCATTCCAGAGTTCTCGAGACCTGCCATGGCCTCATCCCGAGACTTGCAGCAAGGCGGAATCGTTCGCCGGGAATCCCTTGCCAGCCTTGCAGGATCATTCTCGTGGCCAGCGGCAGGTTGAAAAACACATGCGCCAGCACCACGCCTTGCAGCCCGTAGATCGTGATCGGCGGGGCACCGAACGCTTCGAGCAATTGGTTAACAACGCCGCTTTTGCCGAATACCGCCAGCAATCCTAGCACGGCCACGATCACCGGTAGGATAAACGGCGCCCCCAACAAGGTAATCAACAACTTGCGCCCCAAGAAACGCCGCCGTGCCAAGGCTTTGGCCACCGGCACAGCCAACGCAACACTCAACCCCGCCGATAAAATCGCCTGCAGTAACGTGAACCGCACGGTGGTCCAGTCCCGCGTTAATACACCTGCGATAGTGTCAGCGCTCCAAAGCACCGCACCCAGCGGCGCAAGCAGAAAAAGAGCGACAAACGCTGCTGCACCCCATGCCGAGGCACCGCGCAGGTTTACTGCGACAGCGCGTTCAGCCATTCCACCAGCGCCTCGTCGCGCAGGGCCGATACCGTATTGGCCGGCGCCAAAAGCGCGCGCCCCGCCTCCAGCGGCGGATTGAACCCCTCCGGAAGCCCCGCCTCGGGAATAATCGCTGGATACATCCAGTTGGTCGTCGGAATGATGCTCTGGAAAGCCTCCGAAAGCATGAATTCAAGAAACATGTCGGCCAGTTCCGGCTGATCCGTCGCGGCGATCTTTCCGGCCAGCTCGATCTGCAAGTAGTGCTGGGAAAACGGAGCAAACCCCTTGCTGTCATCGCTTTCCGCGATGCGGTGATACGCGGGCGAAGTGGTATAACTCAGGACCATGTCGGCCTCGCCATCAAGGAACAATCCATAGGCTTCCGACCAACCTGGCGTGACGGTCACGATGTTGTCGGCCAACCGGGCCCAGACCTCACCTGCCTTGTCGCCGTGTACCGTCTTTACCCAAAGCAACAGCCCCAGCCCCGGCGTCGACGCTCGCGGATCCTGTATAACGATACTGACATCCGACGCGGCCAGTTCTTCAAATGATTTCGGAGGGTTGGGCAGTTTTTCCTTGTCATGCACAAAGGCGAAATAGCCCCAGTCATAGGGCAGGAAATAAGGGTCTTTCCAAACGCCTGCCGCATCTTCCGGGTTGGGCACATCCACCTGCGGCGCACGTCCGTGTTTGCCAAACAGCCCCGTCTCGGCGGCGGCGGCGGAAAGGTTGGTATCCAGCCCCAAGACCACATCAGCTCTTGTTCGCTTTCCCTCCAGCTTCAGCCGCGCCAGAAGCGCCGCGCCGTCGCCTGCGCCGACGAATTGAAGATCACAGCCACATATTCCCTCAAAGGCTTTCTCAACTGCGGGCCCCGGCCCCCATTCCGAAACAAAGCTATCATAGGTGTAGACGGTAAGTTTTGGGGTTTCGGCCACAGCGGATGTGGCGGCCAGAACTCCCGCGGCAAATGCAAGATGTCTCATCTCATCTCCTTATCTGCGACGGGCGGAGCAAGATCGGGAGACCGATACCTTCCCTCCGCCGGTCTTAACCGGTTCAGGTTCAACGGGTCTGCACATCGCACTGCATCTCAGCCTGAACCGCCGTTCAGGCACCCCGAGGTAAGCTCACACCTATCCTTCACCTATCCCCTTGGCAAGCCGCTCACCGCTCCCTCCTCTGACCAGAAGTATCCCAGGGGTGCGGGGGCGGGCCCCCGTTCCTGCCCTCTGCACTCTTGGCACGGCTGGCCCTTGCCGCTATGCCTCCGTCCAAAGGAGCCGCCCCATGAGCCTGAACACATTCGGACATCTCTTCCGCGTCACCACCTGGGGCGAAAGCCACGGGCCCGCCCTGGGCGCCACGATTGATGGCTGCCCTCCGGGTGTGCCAATTGATGAGCCAATGCTGCAACACTGGCTCGACAAGCGCCGCCCCGGCCAAAACAAGAACACCACCCAGAGGCAGGAAGCCGACGCGGTCAAGATTCTATCGGGTGTTTTTGAAGGTGTTACCACCGGCACGCCGATACAGTTGTTGATCGAAAACACCGATCAGCGCAGCAAGGATTACGGCGACATCGCCCAGACCTTCCGCCCGGGCCACGCCGACATCACCTATCATCTCAAGTATGGCGTGCGCGACTATCGCGGCGGCGGGCGCAGTTCGGCGCGTGAAACCGCTGCTCGGGTCGCCGCGGGCGGCGTTGCGCGCGCAGCGATCAACACGCTTGTGCCGGGCCTTGAAATCAAAGGCTACATGACCCGCATGGGCGACATGGCAATCAATCGCGCTGCGTTTGATTGGGACGCGATTGATCACAATCCATTCTGGATTCCGCAAAATGCTGAAATCGCACAGGAATGGGAAGATTACCTGACCACCATCCGCAAAGCCAAAGACTCGGTTGGTGGCGAGGTCGAAATCGTGGCACGCGGCGCCCCGCCCGGACTTGGCGCGCCGGTCTATGGTAAACTCGATACAGATCTGGCCGCCGCGATGATGTCGATCAATGCAGTTAAGGGCGTTGAGATTGGTGAAGGCATGGCAGCAGCCCGCCTCAAAGGCACCCAGAACGCCGACGAGATTTTCATGGGCAATGACGGCCAGCCGGTTTTTTCATCCAACCATTCAGGCGGCATTCTCGGTGGGATCTCTACCGGCCAGGACATTACGGTGCGCTTTGCCGTCAAACCCACGTCATCTATCCTCACACCGCGCCAATCGATCCGCATGGACGGCTCGGCGACCGAAGTGATCACAAAGGGACGACACGATCCCTGTGTCGGTATCCGCGCCGTGCCGGTGGGAGAGGCAATGATGGCCTGTGTCATCCTTGACCATCTGTTGCTACATCGCGGTCAAGTGGGTGAGAACCAAGGCCGGATCGGCTAAGCTGCATGCTTGCGATTCTGTCGATCACCTTTCCAATCTACGCCGCCGTGGCTTTGGGTTATTTTATGGTGCGCAAGGGCGTCTTTCGCCCTGAACAAATGCCCGTCTTTGGCGGCTATGTGATGAACGTCGCCTTACCCGCATTGTTGTTCAATGCCGTTGCCAGTCGCGATGTCGGCGAGGTTTTCAATCTCGCCTATATGGCTGTCTTCCTTGCCGGAGCGCTTGGTACCATCGTGGTTGCATGGGTTTGGTTCTCGGCGATGGGCGTATCGCCTTCACGCCGCGCGGTTGCGATCATGGGTACCACCTGCCCGAACTCCGGCTATGTCGGCTATCCTGTGATGCTTCTCATCTTTCCTGCATTTGCGGGACAAATCCTTGCGCTTAACATGTTGGTCGAAAACTTTGTGATCATCCCGCTTTGTCTGGCGCTGATGGAGGCGGCAAACGGCAGCGACGAAGCGCGTGTGTTGCGCAAGATCGGGCGCATCTTGCTGAGCGTGCTACGGCGGCCAATGGTGATTGGATTGCTGGCCGGTCTTCTTGTTTCTCTCTCGGGTATCGCCATGCCCGAACCGGCGACCCGGCTTTTCTCCATGCTGGCCGCCTCTGCTTCGGCGTTGGCGCTCTTTGTCATTGGCGGCTCGCTTGTGGGTGTTGCCTTTCGCGGCATTCGCGCCATTGCGGTGCAGATCGTGCTGGGCAAACTTATTCTTCACCCCGCGATGGTTGCGCTGGCTGTGATCGTCGTTCCGATTGTCGGGTTTGCACCACTGAGCAACGAAATGCGGCTTGCAGTTGTGATCTCTGCTGCAATGCCCATGTTTTCGATCTATGCGCTTTTCGCTCATGAATCAGGATATGAGGGTATGGCTTCCATCGCCCAGATACTTGCAACGGCGGGCGGATTCTTCACTCTGAACGCACTGCTTCTCATACTGCATTAGCCAATCTCGATCGTCTCGAAATTTGCCAAACGTCGGGGAGGATCGGGCTCACACAGCCACAGGTTTCTGTTTGGACAACTGAACAGCCAAAATTCCTACCGTCACGATTGCAACACCCAACACATCCAATCCACCAATCTTTTCGCCCAGCAACACTGCCGCGACGGCCACGCCAAAAAACGGGTTGAGGAAATGGAAGGTCGCCGCTTTCACTGCGCCGATGGAATTAACGAGAGTAAACCACACCCACGTTGCCATAAGACCCGGCACCAGCGTGGTGTAGATAAAGGCCACGATCAATTGCCACGACCATATGACCGTGAGCGTTTCGGTAAAGCCTGAGACAACCGCCAAACAGGCCGAGCCCACAAACATCTGCAACCCGACGATCATCATAACATTGCCACCGGACGAGGCACCACGCACCGAAAGCGTGGCAATCGTCAGCGCCATAGCCCCGATAATGCAGAGCGCCACACCTGTCCAATCAAGCCCGCCATCCAACCGCCCGCCCATGATCAAGGCAACCCCGACAAACCCCATGATCAGCCCGATAACCGCCATCGGGCGAAGCTTGTCGCCAAACACCATCCACCCAGCCAACGCCACCATCAAGGGCATGGTAGAGGCGATAATCGAAGCCAAGCCTGCCTCGATCCATTGCATCGCCACAAAGTTGAGGCCCAGATAGAGCGCGTTCTGGCAAATGCCAAAAATGATCGTTGCCCGCCATTGCGCCCGCGTCAGCCGAAACCGCTGACCAAGGGCAAGCGCAATGCCAACCCCAATCAAACCAGAAAGAAGAAATCTGAGTGAGAGCGAGGCAATTGGTGGTGCATATTCCACAATCACCCGTGCCGACGTAAATGCCGACGACCACATAAAGGCAAAGGCCAGCCCCATGAAAATTGCGCGCGCGTTCATCGACTTGCCTCGTGCTGTTTTGCGGGGTCCAATGCGGGCGCAGTTAACAATGAGTAACGCGGAACAACAAGGGCTGGCGGTATCGAGAGTGTCCGGGGCGAATATCCCAATAGCTGCATTATTGGCATTTCACGAGCTACTCTAATCTGTCTCTCGACTGCACAAATGAAAGGGGTCGCCCAGTCGGACGACCCCAGAAACTCTTCACGTTTGAAAAATTAGCTATTCACGCTATCTTTCAGAGCCTTCGCGATGGTCATTTTCACCACCTTGTCGGCCTCTTTCTTGATCTGCTCACCCGTGGCAGGGTTGCGCACCATGCGCTCGGGGCGTTCGCGGCAGTAAATCTTGCCAACGCCGGGCAAAGTTACGGCCCCACCGCCCGAAACTTCACGGGTGATGATTGCTACAACGGCGTCAAGCGCGCCTGCAGCTGTTTTCTTGTCACTTCCCATTTCATCTGCCAGCGCGGCGACAAGCTGGGTCTTGGTCATCGGTTTTGCCATTTCTTGGTCTCCTTACTTGCCCGAATACTTGGGCCTCATCGCCGCCATATAACGGGATATAGCTGATGAACACAACGAATAGTGGCTGCTTGCAAGCGAAAAACAGGTATTTAGTGGTGCTTTTTGCACCATCAGAGGAACGCAGTTTCACTAAAACTACGTAACTTCCTCGAATGAAGCCGTTCCAATGGCATATCCCGAAGCGACTCCATGGCGCGAATCCCTATCATCAAATGCCGTTCGACTTGGGTCTTGTAGAAATCCGATGCCATGCCCGGCAGCTTCAACTCGCCATGCAATGGCTTGTCAGAGACGCACAAAAGCGTGCCATAAGGCACACGAAACCGAAAACCATTGGCTGCGATCGTCGCGCTTTCCATGTCGAGCGCAATCGCCCTGCTCTGGCTGAGCCGCTGCACCGGGCCTTTGATGTCGCGCAATTCCCAGTTGCGATTGTCCAGACTGGCGACAGTGCCGGTGCGCATCACCCGCTTCAGATCATAGCCCTCTAGCCGCGTCTCGATCGCAACTGCCTTTTCAAGCGCAATCTGAATCTCGGCCAACGCAGGGATAGGCACCCACAGCGGCAAATCGTCGTCCAGAACCTTGTCTTCACGCAGATAGGCGTGCGCCAGAACGAAATCACCCAGCGACTGTGAATGCCTAAGCCCGGCGCAATGACCCACCATGATCCAGGCATGTGGGCGCAACACCGCAATGTGGTCGGTTGCGGTTTTCGCATTCGGTGGTCCGACCCCGATATTGACAAGCGTAATCCCCGAGCCGTCGGCGCGTTTCAAGTGATACGTCGGCATTTGCGGCAAGCTCAGCGGGATCGTCATTGGCTCATCCGGCTCGGTAATCTCGACGTTCCCGGTGCCAACAAACCCGGTATAGCCGCTTGCCGGATCAGCCAGCGCCTTGCGTGCATAGGCCTCAAATTCGTTCACATAGAACTGATAGTTGGTAAACAGCACGTGGTTCTGGAAATGCTCTGGTTTGGTCGCCGTATAGTGGGACAGCCGTGCCAGAGAATAATCCACCCGCTGCGCGGTAAACGGTGCAAGCGGCATCTCACCGTCCGCGCCGGGCTGAAAGGTGCCATTGACGATGTTGTCATTAGTTGTGCTCAGATCCGGAACATCAAACAGATCGCGCAGCGTGAAATCGGCTGCCCCCTGTTGCGGCACTGCGATGGCCGGATCGTTGGCGACCGCAAAATGCACCGGCATCGGCGTGTTCGAAACGCCAATCTCAACCTGAACACCATGGTTCGCCATCAACAAACCAATTTGCTGGCGTAGGTAATTGGCAAACAACCGGGGCCTTGTGATCGTGGCCACATGAATTCCCGGGTCCGAAACATGGCCAAAGCTCAGACGGCTGTCGATCTTGGCAAAGCTCGTGGTTTGCAACCGGATCTGCGGATAGCAGGCACGCACCCGAACCTTGGGCACATCCCCCGCCATCGCGCGCACGAACCAGTCACTCAAAAAGACGACGGCTTGATCATAAATGGCACAGATCTGTTCTACCGCTGCCTCCGGGTTATCAAACATCTGTGCTGCGGGCACGTCCGGCCCAACGACCTCACCGTTCTCAACTACCATCTCGCACCCCATTCACAAATCAATCCAGCCACGTTGGCATGACATTCCCCAGCTTTCAAGCAGACCGCTACAGTCTCGAAGGGACCATCGCTCATTGGATTTCGATGTGTTTGAGCCAAGCCCATTTAGCCGCACTCGACCTGTCCGGTCTCTGTTCCGCCCCCTTAAGCTCGTTTAACCCGCCTTCGCCAGAAGCCCGGTCGACGTCAACAAAATCAGCGCGGCGGTTGATGTTTTCGCCGCCTTCAGCCGAGATCCGACGCTCGACGGTTTGCAAACTGTGATATCCGCCTTTCGGCCCGGCTGACCTCTCTGACCGACGCTGGTTGAGACCGTACGCGATCACACCAATAGACTAATCGTTCCCTACCAAGTGCAACGTCGGTCGAACTTCCCGGAAACATGACCATCTGGAAAACGAAACAACCGGTCACGTAGACGCCAATAAAGACTCCATCAATCCCCCTGCAAATTTGACCGATTCTCTTTGAGAGAATCTCTTTTCTCATCGCGAATCATACTCCCTCAAGAGAGGTGCGCGAGAAACCGCTCAAAAGATGATAATAAAATTGTGTTTTCTGCGTTAGCGCACAACAATATCTGGGCCAAAATCGTGTTTTTGCACTTGCAGCATTCTACTACTTGCTTATTGCAGCGTCAGCCAAGTAGACTCCGTGTGTATTTGAACGAAATAGATACTTTGCGTTCTTACAATTACCGGCGCGCACTAAATTGATGCGGAGCTGATCGAGATATGCAACTAAGATGATCAAGTCCTCTGGGGGGCAGATGAATTTTTACGAGATGGTTACCTCGCTCACGCGCAGTCAAAAGCGTTTTATCTTTCTCGTAATCGATGGCCTGCTGGTGCCTGTCGCTCTGGTTCTTTCGCTGCTGCTTAATGCTTCGGTCGCGCTCGATTGGCAAACGGTCGTTTCTATCGCACCAATCACCATTATTATGACAGGCATCGCCATCTTGTCTTCCCACCTGCTTGGTCTGACCCGGATCAAGCTGAATGCCTATGAATACCAGGGGATTGTTCGCACCAGCTTTTTTGCCGGTATTCTCGGCATTTCGGGCCTGTGTTTGAATTTTGCATTCGGCCAGCCGGTAAACGCTGAAACATTCTTCATCTTCACCATGGCGCTTATGATCATGAGCGTTTCGGGGCGCATGGCCCTGCGTCAATTCCTGCTGCATATTTATCGTAAGGGTTCCGACCGGATGCGCGTGCTGGTCTATGGGGCTGGCCAGACCGGTCAGCAATTGGCTGCCGCCCTGCGCACTGACGATGCCGTCCAACTCGTGGCTTTTGTCGACGACAACCCGACCCTGCAATCGCTTGTGGTCTCCGGGCTTCCGGTCTACGCGCCGTCAAAAATTCAGGAACTGATCGACAGCGAATCCATCGACCGTGTCGTTCTGGCGATGCCGTCATCCTCGCAAACCGTTCAGGCCCGCATCGCGCACAAATTACGCCAATTGGGGTGCGAAGTGCATTCGCTGCCCTCATTTGCCACCTTGGTCGGCGAAGGTGAGCTGAACACCCGCCTGTCGCCTGTTTCGCTCAGCGATCTCTTGGGTCGTTCAAGGCTGGAACATGAACTGCCGTCAGTGTCCGACACATACTCCGGGCGCCGTGTTTTGATCACCGGAGCGGGAGGCTCGATCGGCTCCGAGCTTTGCCGTCAGCTGATCTCCTGCAAGCCCGAACGCATTGTGCTGCTCGATCACTCCGAATTGGCGCTTTACACAATCACTAAAGAAATGAACGACCTGACCAGCGATATTCTGATCGAACCTGTGCTCGGCTCGGTTTGTGACCGCAATCTTGTCGATCAGGCGCTCAGCGCCAACAAGATTGATGTCGTTCTGCATGCCGCAGCCTACAAGCACCTGTCGCTTGTCGAAACAAATGAAATCGCAGGCATCCACAATAACGTCTTTGGCACCAAGACAATGGCCGATGCCGCACGTGAAGCCGAAGTCGACCGCTTCATCTTGGTGTCGTCGGACAAGGCCGTGCGCCCGACGAATGTCATGGGTGCCTCAAAACGCCTGGCGGAAATGGTGGTTCAGGATCTGTCCACACGTTCCGAGAAAACCCGCCTCGCAATGGTGCGCTTCGGCAATGTGCTTGGCTCATCCGGATCGGTCATTCCACTGTTTGAAGAACAGATTGCCCGTGGTGGCCCCGTTACGCTCACCCATGGCGAAGTGACGCGTTATTTCATGACCATTTCCGAAGCTGCCCGGCTGGTATTGCTTGCCGGGTCTTTCGCGCGTGGCGGCGATGTTTTCGTGCTCGACATGGGCGACCCGGTGCCAATCCGCAAACTGGCACGTCAAATGATCGAAGGTGCCGGGCTAAGCGTGATGGACGATGAAAATCCCGAAGGCGATGTCGAGATTGTCGAAATCGGTCTGCGGCCGGGCGAAAAGCTGCACGAGGAACTGCTGATTTCTCCTGATATGCTCACCACCCCACATCAAAAGATCATGCGGGCTCAGGAAAACTTCCTTTCGGAACTCGAAATGGCCAATGCAATCCGAGATCTGCGGCAAGCCATCAACACACGTGATCCGTTGGCCGCCCGCGCCGTTATTGCGCGGTGGGTGGAGCGCTTCGAAGACGCGCGTTCCGAAGAAGCCCAGATCAGCTAGACCCTGTTGGCAATCTCGATCAGGTTTTGATCGGGATCACGTAGATAGATCGAAAGTATCGGCCCCTGCGCCCCGGTTCTTCTCACCGGGCCCATCTCGATTTCTACTCCCATGCTCTCAAGATGGCGGGTCCAATCCGCCACAGTTCGCTCGCTGAGAAAACACAGGTCGGCTGACCCAGCGCGCGGCGTCGCAGCCTTGGGTTCAAACTCGCCGCCGACGCGGTGCAGATTGATCTTCTGCGCCCCAAAGGTCAGCGCCACACGCAAACTTCCGTCCGCTGAAAGAAATTCTTCCACCTTCATGCCCAGAACGCTCTCATAGAATGCCACAGTTATACCAATATCTGCCACCGTAAGCACAAGGTGATCCAGGCTTACGACTTGAAATTTTGCGCTCTGCATTGCACTCACACCCTCGTCTACCTATGACTTTCGCCATGCAAGATGCCAGCGCCCCCAACTTTCGTCAAAGCGATCTCATCGATCCTGCACGCGCCCGCGCCATGCAGGCCACACTCGGCAACGCCCCCGACATCCAGGTCGGCAGCCCTCTGCCGGTATTCTTCGAGCAACTCTACTTTTGGGAACCCTATCCGTCGGCGCAACTCGGTCGCGACGGCCATGCCCGCACCGGCCAGGGCTTCATCCCTGATATGGGCCTTCCCCGCCGCATGTGGGCCGGCGGGCGGCTGGCCTTTCATGCCCCGCTTCTCGCTGGTCATGAGACAGAAAAACTGGGCTATGTCGAATCCACCACACGCAAGACGGGCCGTTCCGGCCCTTTGGCCTTCGTGGTTCTGCGCTATGAATTCTACCAAGACAATCGACTTTGCCGCACCGAATGGCGCGATCTGGTCTACCGCGAAGATCCGGCCCCCAATCAAGCCATACCGAAGCCACCGATGGCGCGAGCCGACGAAGAAAGTGCCATCCAGACCCGCTTTGACACCACAATGTTGTTTCGCTACTCGGCGCTCACCTTCAACGGCCACCGCATCCACTACGACCTCGACTACGCAAGTAATGTCGAAGGCTATGCCGGGCTGGTTGTCCACGGCCCCTTACTGGCACAACACCTGATGCTGATGGCCGAGACAGAACTTGGCCCTCTCAAATCCTTTCGCTTCCGCGCCACCTCGCCCCTGATGCATTTCGAGTCGGCCACCCTGTGTCGCAACGGCACCTCGCTCTGGGTTCGGGGCCCGGAGGGTCGTCAGTGCATGCAGGCCGAAGCAGGTATCTGACGCCATACCTGTCTTACGCTGATCGGCAATATCCCGAGGAGTTTGAAGAGCTGGCCCCTCAATTCATGCCGGTTCGTCGCCACGCCGTTCGCATCTTTTTCGACTCAAAGCGACGCCTCTGGTCGAAACGCGTCCGGGATCTCATCACGTTCGTCCAGCACCAGATTTGCCATCAGCCTCGCGACGCCGGGCGCCATACCAAACCCGATCTTGAACCCACCATTCGCAATGAACTGCCCCTCGCAAATCGGATGCGCCCCCAGCATCGGCGCGCGGCTTCTGGCGCGCGGGCGCACTCCGGCCCAGCGCTCAACAACCGGCGCATTGCGCAAGTCTGGTACCACCGCCCGCGCCTTTTCCAACACGCTGTCAAGCTGTGCATCAGTGGCGTTCGGATCACAATACTCTCGTTCCGAGGTCGAGCCCACGGCCACGGTGCCATCGGCATGCGGCACGATATGCACGCCATCGGCAAAGATCTGCGGTCGCTCCGCTGCATCAAACCTCAGGACAGCACCCTGCCCCTTCACCCCATTGCCCACATCCCGGCCAAGATTCGCGCTGATCCGTTCCAGATCCCAGAGGCCTGCTGCCCAAATCACTGCGCCTTCGTCGCTCGCCTCCTGCACGATCTCACCGTCCCGCATGGTGATCGCCGCAGCTAAAGCCTTGCCCGCCGCCCGCGGGTGCATCCGCGCAGTCAGAGTGTCATGAACCAGCCAGCCGGTTGGGCTGAGAGGCGCCCACCCTCCGACATCCACCGCGCGCAACACCTGCCAATTTGCTGCATCCTGCCACAGTTCTGCGGCCGTCACCTCCCGCGCTCTCGCCAGGTCCAGCGCGCGCTCATCCGCCAGCGGTTGTAACCGCCCCGTTCTGGCATAGCCCGCCGAAAGTCCGCCTATCGCTTCGACATCGGCCCAGAAGCCCTCTGCCAACAGCAGGCTGCGCAGTTGAAACTCCTTCTTGTCGTTCCAGTTTTCTGGCACATGCGGCGCCAAGGCCCCCACGACGCCACCCGACGCCCCCGCGCCCACGCCGTGTGGATCAACCACCCGAACGCGCGCGCCCCGCTGCAGACATTCCCACGCAATCGACAGCCCGAAAATCCCCGCCCCCCGGATTGTCACATCGACCATTGCCAAAGCTTTCCCCCCTCTGCATTCTCGCACCTGTTGCATGCGGCAAATTCATCGGCCGCTTCTTTTTGCTCTTACGGGATCACACAGCAATGAGCCAGCAGGCAGAGATCGAATGGCGCGATGGCGCAGTCCCGGTGTCCACACGCTTTGACGACCCCTACTTCAGCCTCGAAAACGGGCTGGCCGAAACCGCGCATGTCTTTCTCAAAGGCAATGGCCTGCCCGAGCGGTTTCACGATGGCTTCCAGATTGCCGAACTGGGTTTTGGCACCGGCCTCAACCTGCTGGCTGCGTTTGACCTGTGGCGCAGAACCGGACAACCGGGACAATTGCGCTTTACCAGTTTCGAGGCTTTCCCGATGGCCGCCGCCGATATGATTGAGGCTCAGGCAGCCTTCCCGTCGCTTGCCGCAATCAGCGCCGAACTCGCCCCATTCTGGCGCGCTGGTCAGACCGAGATCATCCTGCCTGACCTGCATTTCAAGATGATAGTCGGCGATGCCCGCGAAACCCTGCCGCGCTGGACAGGTACTGCCGATGCATGGTTTCTTGACGGTTTTTCCCCTGCCAAGAACCCCGAGATGTGGGAACCCGGATTGATGACGCAAGTCGGCGCACACACCACCCCCGGCGGAACCGCTGCCAGCTATACCGCCGCCGGATTCGTGCGGCGCGGGCTAAGCGAGGCGGGGTTCGATGTCAGGCGTCACGCCGGATTTGGCCGCAAGCGCCATATGACAGTCGCCACCATGCCAGAAACACACTGACAAATGGGGCAGCAGAACACGCGTCTCGGCATTCTATTGATGGTTGCGACCACCTTTGTTTTCTCGATGCAGGATGGCATTTCGCGCCATCTCGCGGGTGAATACAACGTGCTGATGGTCGTAACGATCCGCTATTGGTTCTTCGCCGCCTTCGTCGTCGCCATCGCCAGCCGCAAAGCCGGTGGGGTCGGCGCCGCGGCCGCCACCTCCCAACCGATTGTTCAGATCCTGCGCGGCGCACTTCTCGCACTTGAAATCTGCGTTATGGTTCTGGCCTTCACTCTGCTCGGGCTGATCGAAAGCCATGCGGTCTTTACCTGTTATCCGCTGCTCGTGGCAGCGCTTTCGGGGCCGGTGCTGGGCGAACATGTCGGCTGGCGCCGTTGGGTGGCGATCGGCATCGGGTTCATCGGTGTTCTGATCATTTTGCAACCGGGGTTTGGCGTATTTTCACCCTATGCACTGGTCCCGCTCGCCGCCGCCCTGATGTTTGCACTTTACGGCCTGCTTACCCGCTATGTCGCCCGGCGCGACTCCGCCGCCACATCATTTTTCTGGACGGGCGTTGTCGGCGCGACACTGCTCACTCCGCTGGGCCTGTGGTTCTGGGAGCCGATGACAGGCCCTGATTGGGGCTGGATGGGCGTGCTCTGCATCACCGGCGCGATGGGTCACTGGCTGTTGATCCGCGCCTACGAGGTCGCCGAGGCCAGTGCGGTTCAACCGTTCGCCTATCTTCAATTGGTCTTTGCGGCCGGCCTCGGGGTCAGCGTCTTTTCCGAAGACATCCGCCTCAACGTGGTGCTGGGGGCCGGAATAATCGTTGCCGCCGGTCTATTCACCCTCTGGCGCGAACGGCAGAACACTTGAGCCCAAAAGCTCGGCGCTGAACGGTTGCGGCAAAGACGGTTTGCCCAGCCGCGCCCGATAAACCGGCAGAGATTCCGCGACGCGCATCACATAGTTGCGGGTCTCGTTAAAGGGGATATGCTCGATCCAGTCGATCATATCCACCTCGCCTTTCAACGGATTGCCGTATTCCTTCATCCAGCGCACAGGCCGCCCCGGCCCAGCGTTATAGCCTGCCGACACCATGATTACATTGCCATCGAACTGCCCCGCCAGATCGGCAAGATAAGCGCTGCCCAACGTTGCATTATATTCCCAATCGCGCAGTACAGAACCAGGATCATGGTCTATCCCAAGTTTGCGCGCCACCAGCTTGGCAGTCGCAGGCATCAATTGCATCAAGCCCCGCGCTCCGGCACCTGATACCACCCTAGGGTCAAACTCACTCTCCCTGCGTGCAATGGACAGCGCCATTTCCATAGCCACAGGCAGCTTCATCTCCTGCATTGGATGCAGCGGATAATACGCCCCAGGAACCACCACGCCCTCACGCGCCGCGAATTTACCCAGCATCACGCCCAGATGTGGCGCGCCCATGTCCTCAATCATATTGCCCAACTGACCAATACCCTTGCGATCCTTGCCTTCGGCGATTTGCAGAAGAAACTGCTCAGCCAGTGTCAGATCTCGCATCGCAACGGCCAGCATCACGACCTGAACAAGATCGCTATCGGCCCATTCGGCCTGTTGCCAGGCCGGAAAATACTCCAGCCCTTTCAGCGCCACATCCGGCGCGATCCCGGCCTTTTCCGCCGCCAGAAGGCCGTAGAAGCTGGTCTGATGCTCCGCACCCTTCGACCAGGCTGCTTTTGCCTCATCCATCTGGCCCAGAGCAGCATGCGCCTCGCCAAGCCAATATCCCGCGCGCCCGAGAGAGATCGGCGTCCAGACCGTATCGCTAAACAACTCGAAATGCGCCAGTGCAAGCGCCGGTGCATCCAGTTTTCGCAAAGCAAGATAGCCCGCCAGCCATTCCAAGTCCGCGTATGACGATCCTTCGACCAACCCATGATTCGTTGCAATCCGATAGGCCAGCGCAGCCTCGCCCTCGCGCATCATGCGGCGGGCAAGGTTGCGCCGCCACCCAGCCCAGCGATCAGGCTCGCCCAGCGTTTGCGCCTCAGAGCGTTCGTTCAACAGCTTGATCGCCTCGCCCAATCGCCCCTTTCCCAGAAGCCAGAGGAATCGCTCATAGGCCAGCCCGGCGTCACCTTGCAGAGCCTCCGGCACACTGTTGATCAACGCGTCGGCATCCTTTGAGCCGTTCCGCAGCCCAATGCGGGCATCCGCAAGGGCGCGCTGACCTTCGCTCACAAGCGGTAGCATCAGATTTACGTCGCTCGACAAGCCGCGCCAAAGTGCCATATCGAGCCGCGCCTCGTGATGCGGCTTCAATAGATCGCCATAGCGCTCGACAAAGAATTCATGATCGCGCTCACTCAGATCAAAACTGCGCCATGCCAGAACAATTTCGGCCTGCGCCTCTCCCAACTCCCCGGCCTGCATCAATGCATCAGCGAACCGCAGCACGCCGCGTCCTGTCTGGGGGGATTCCTCGCGGAAAAAGGTAATTATCTCATCGTGCGACAACCCATCAAGTGACGCTTCGCTGCGCTTGCGCAAAAGCGATAATCCCGGCCAATGCGAATAGGTCTTGAGGAAATCCACAACCTCGCGCCCACTGCCCCGCCCGGCGCGCAGCCGATTCCATTCGATCAACGTCGCCGCCGCAGGTCCATCGCGCACCGCCAGCGCCGCCGCACGCTCCCAATCGCCGCGATTCATCGCGTGAATAGCGCTGGCCAGCGGCCTCGGCGCCTGCTCGCGCAGCGCTTGCGCAGCCAGAGGGCCACTCAGCACACATAAAATCAAGGCCATGATTCGCAACATCTCTTGCATTTCCCCTAGCAACGCCGGATAGACAGCCCCAGCATAGCGCCCGCCCCCCTGCCTTCAATTCACAATAACTTGGCAGCGGGGTATTCTCCCTCTAGGGTCCGGCGCTAAACCAGAACCCGGGTCATTCGCCCGCGCATGAAGAGAAGGAGCGTCGCCATGTTCAAAGGGTCCATTCCTGCCCTGGTCACGCCGTTCAAGAACGGCGAACTGGATCTGGAGACGCTCAAGAAGCTGGTCGAATGGCATATCGGCGAAGGCAGCAACGGATTTGTCCCCGTCGGCACCACCGGCGAAAGCCCCACGTTGACCCACGCCGAACATGACGCTGTGGTGGATACGGTCGTGCGCGCTGTTGCCGGTCGCGTTCCGGTAATCGCCGGCGCAGGCAGCAACAACACGCTCGAATCGATTCGGCTGGCCCAAGCTGCGGAAAAGGCAGGGGCCAACGGTATCCTCGTGGTCACGCCCTATTACAACAAGCCGACCCAGCGCGGGCTGATCGCGCATTTCACCGCCGTGCATGATTGCTGCAACCTGCCGATCATCATCTACAATATCCCCGGCCGCTCGGTCGTCGACATGAGTCCGGCAACGATGGGTGAATTGGCCAAACTGCCGCGCATCGTGGGGGTAAAGGATGCCACCGGCGATCTCGCGCGCGTCCCGCAACAGCGTATCACCTGCGGCACCGATTTCATCCAGCTGTCTGGGGAAGACGCCACCGCGCTGGGTTACAACGCGCATGGCGGGCGCGGCTGCATCTCGGTTACCGCCAATGTCGCGCCTCGGCTCTGCGCAGAATTTCAGGAAGCCATGCTCGCGGGCGACTATGCCAAGGCGCTCGAATATCAGGATCGGCTTATGCCACTACACATCGCGATATTCCTTGAGCCTGGCCTTGCCGGGGTCAAATACGCGATGTCAAAGCTTGGTCTTTGCTCGGAAGAGGTGCGCCTGCCGATCACCTGCGTATCCGACGAAACGCGTAGCAAGATCGACGACGCCATGCGCCACGCGGGCCTGTTGAACTAAACAAATAGACAGGTGGGTGCTTGCACCCACCTTTCGTAGTTAAACACCAACCTCAATAATCGCCTTGGCCAGAACCGGGATCGTTGCATCGTTTAAACCGGCGATGTTCATCCGGCTGTCACCGACCATGTAAATCGCGTGTTCGTCCCGCAGTTTCTGCACCAGCTCCGGCGTCGTGCCGAGCCGCGAAAACATGCCGCGATGCTGTGCCAGAAAGCCGAACCGGTTTGAGCCTGAAAGACGCTGCAATTCTTCCGCCAGTTTTTCGCGCAGGCGCAACATGCCGAGGCGCGTTTCTTCCAACTCATCTTCCCACATCTTGCGCAGGGCGGGGTCAGTCAGAATCATCGTCACCACGCGCGCGCCGTGATCGGGGGGAAATGAGAAGTTCTGCCGGTTTAGAAAGCTGAGATTGTCCTGTGCCAACCCAACCTTGGATTTGTCCGCACTCACCGCCAACAAAATTCCTGTGCGCTCACGGTAAACGCCGAAATTCTTGGAACAGCTTGCCGCAATCAACACCTCGGGACAGGCCGCCGCAACGAGCCGCGTGGCAGCCGCGTCTTCGTTAAGCCCGTCGCCAAAGCCCTGATAAGCCAAGTCGACCATGGGCAATGCGCCCTTTTCATTGAGCAGATCGGCAACCTGCTGCCATTCGGTCAGGTTCAGATTGGCACCCGTAGGATTGTGGCAACAGCCATGCAGAAGCACCACATCACCGGCCCGCAACCCTTGCAGGTCTTCCATCATACCGGCGTAATTCACCGCGCGTGTTTCGCTATCGAAATAGCGATAGGGCACGGTTTCAATTCCGAGATATTTCAGGATGCTCAGATGGTTAGGCCAGGTCGGGTCGCTTACAAATACGCGCGCCGCCGGATTGGCCATCTTGATCAACTCAAACGCCTGCCGACACGCGCCGGTACCGCCGGGCGTCGCCGCCGCCGCCACATGATCGCGCGCAACGGCGCCATCGAGGACCAGATCAATCATCGCATCATGATAGGCTGCGTCACCCACGAGGCTGACATAGCTCTTGGTATCCTGCGTTTCCCAAAGCTGCTTTTCGCCTGCCTTCACGGCGCGCATAACCGGGGTCAGGCCTTCGGCATTCTTATAGACACCGACACCAAGGTCGACCTTATTGGCGCGCTCATCCGCCTTGAACATATGCATCAGCTGGATGATTTTGTCGGCGGGTTGGCTGGTCAGCTTGTCAAACATCGTCATTCTCCGGTTTCAACGGCCAAGGTGGGAAAGGCGCCCCATTCCGTCCATGATCCATCATAGATGGCCCAATCAGTCTTGCCGATCCGCTCCATCGCCAGCGCCAGAATACAGGCGGTCACACCTGATCCACACGAGGCAATTGCCGGTTTGGCAAGGTTGATCCCGGCACTCTCAAATATCTCACGCAACGCAGCCGGGTCTTTCATCGTGCTATCGCTGTTGAGCAAATCGCCAAAGGGCAGGTTTTTTGAGCCCGGAATATGCCCCGCGCGCAAACCGGGCCAAGGCTCACCCTCGGTCCCCGCAAACCGTCCGGCAGAGCGCGCATCGACAATCTCGAAATCACCCAGTTTGGATGCTGCGGAAACCTGCGTGACATCGCGAACCAAATGATTCTGAAACCGCACGGTCATGTGACGGTCGCGCACCATGGGTGGCAAATCTTCGATCTCGCGGCCCTCGGCTTGCCATTTCGGAAAGCCGCCATCAAGCACGGCAATGTTGTCTTGACCCATAAGGCGGAACAGCCACCAGACGCGGGCCGCGCTCATCAGGCCAAAGGAGTCATAAACAACCACCTGGTGCCCATCGCCCACGCCCATCGCCCTTAGGCGTGACATGAACTTTTCGGTCGGAGGGGCCATATGCGGCAAGTCGGAACGCGCATCAGCCACGTCGTCGATATCGAAGAATCGCGCACCGGGAATATGGGCTGCGTCATACTCGGCCCGTGCGTCGCGATCGGTGCCGGGCAGAAAATAGGTGGCGTCAAGAATGCGCAGGTCGGGATCTTTCAGATGCGCCGCCAGCCATTCTGTGGAAACAAGGGTTTTCGGATCGTCTGAAGCCATGTGCGCCCCCGTGTATGATGCCATGTCTCCCTAGCGCGGGGTCGCAGAATTCGCAAGGCCGGACGCCGCTTTCGCGCCGCCCGGACTGATGAATTTCGGCGCAGTTTTCGGGGCGTCTTGGAAGGCCCTACTTGGCCATCATGTTGCGGACTGCGCCGACAATGGCCAATACCACGCCGCCACCGACACCACCCGATGCGACTTGACCGACTATTGCCGCGATATCCATTCCGCCGCCCGCCGCGGCACCCATATCGGCACCTGTGCCCAGCATTGACAAAATCTGTCCGCCAAGGCCGCCGCCAACAATCCCGGCGATTGAATTGATGATCGCGCCCTGATTGATATTTTTAAGAAGGCCACCGGCGACGTTACCGCCGATTGCACCTGAAATAAGACTAATCAATAGTTCCATTACGTTTCTCCCACGGTCTAAACCAAATACCTTAACCGAGGCTGACCTGCGCGCCCCGGTTTCTCGTCAGGTTTTACGATTTTGCCTAGACCTCCCAAATGGGAGTTTTGTGGGGCTATTCCCCGTGGCGCAAAAGCCGCTGTTTCTGACGGCCCCAATCGCGTTTGGCCTCGGTGGCGCGCTTGTCGTGCAGCTTCTTGCCCTTGGCGATTCCGATCTTCAGCTTGGCCTTGCCACGATGGTTGAAATAAAGAACCAGCGGAACCAACGTCATGCCCTTGCGCCCGGTCGCCTGCCACAAACGGCTCAATTCTTTACGCGAAACCAATAGCTTGCGCTTGCGTCGTTCCTCATGCCCAAAGGTCTTGGCCTGCTCGTAGGGCGCAATATAGCTGTTGACCAGCCATAGTTCGCCTTCGTCCACATGGGCATAGCTTTCGGCGATATTGGCATTGCCAAGCCGCAATGATTTGACCTCGGACCCCAACAGGATGATGCCGCATTCCAGATCTTCCTCGATGGCATAATCAAACCGCGCGCGGCGATTTTCGGCCACGACCTTATAGTTTGGATTCTCGGGTTTCTTTGCCATGATCGCGCCTGATTACCGTCCCGGTAGAAATTCAGCAAGCTTTGTAAATGGCACCGCACGCACCAAATTCCAAGGGTGACTTGCGGCTGCTGTCCGGCTGCTAGGCGTATGACATGCGACATCGTATAGATGAACAGCGCATTAACCTAATGCAGCGCGCGGTGTCTGGCGCGGATGTAGCGCCCGGCATACCATTGCACACAATTTTCGGGCTTACCCCGTCGCCAAACGCTGATAAAAGCTGTCCCGACTCTCAGACGTCCGCAAAAGGAGCCACCACATGGCAGCCATCACCGAAGAGCATCTGATCGAAAGCATTGCCGAAGGGCTGCAATACATCTCGTACTATCATCCGCCCGATTTTGTGCAGGCAATGACCGCCGCTTGGGAACGTGAAGAGAACAAGGGTGCCAAGGATGCGATGGCGCAGATTCTGGTGAACTCGCGCATGTGCGCCATGGGGCGCCGCCCGATTTGTCAGGATACGGGCGCGGCAAATATTCACATCAAGGTGGGCGTCGAAGCACCGCTCAAAATCAAGCGCTCGCTTCAGGACATCGCCGATGAAGGCACGCGGCAGGGGTACCTTCGTGATACCAACCCGCTGCGCGCCAGCGTGGTGATCGACCCGTTTGGCGAGCGTAAGAATTCGGGCGACAACACGCCTTGCATGCTAACCGTTGAAATGGTCGCGGGTGATACGGTTGAGGTTGAGGTTGCGGCCAAAGGGGGCGGCTCGGAGAACAAATCGAAATTCACCACGCTGAACCCCTCGGGCAATGTCGCTGACTGGGTGGTTGAGACCGTTGAGACACTTGGCGCTGGCTGGTGTCCGCCGGGTATTTTGGGCATCGGTGTTGGGGGCAATGCCGACAAGGTGATGGCGTTGGCCAAGCAAGCGCTGAGCGAACCGCTGGACATGCAGGAATTGCTGCGCCGCGGGCCGTCAAACAAGGCCGAAGAATTGCGCATCGAGATTTACGAGCGCGTCAACGCGCTTGGCATCGGCGCGCAGGGGCTTGGCGGGGTGACAACCGTGCTTGATGTGAAGGTCAAAAGCTTCCCAACGCACGCCGCTTCGCTGCCCGTCGCTTTGATCCCCAATTGCGCGGCAACGCGGCATGTGCATTTCACGCTCGATGGCTCTGGCCCGGCCACGTTCACGCCGCCGAGCATCGAGGATTATCCCGAGATCCTTCTTGATGCGGCCGGCGCACAGTCGCGCAAACTCGACCTCGACAACCTGACGGACGAGGTTGTGGCCACGCTGACACCCGGCGAAACCTTGCTGCTGAGCGGCACGCTCTATACCGGGCGCGATGCGGCGCATAAGCGGATGATCGACATGTTGGATCGGGGCGAAACTCTGCCCGTCGATCTGCGTGGCAAGGCGATCTATTACGTTGGTCCGGTTGATGCCGTTGGCGATGAGGCGATTGGACCGGCAGGCCCGACCACCTCGACACGCATGGACAAGTTTACCGACCGGATTCTGGCCGATACCGGCCTCAAGGTGATGGTCGGCAAGGCCGAGCGCGGGCCGGTGGCACTCGAAGCGATTGCCAAGCACAAAGCGGCCTATCTGATTGCCGTGGGCGGTGCGGCCTATCTGGTGTCGAAAGCCATCAAGGCGGCCAAGCCGGTGGCCTTTGAAGAGTTGGGCATGGAAGCGATTTATGAGCTGAAGGTCCAGGACATGCCGGTGACTGTGGCGGTGGATACCCAAGGCAATTCGATCCACAAGAGTGGCCCGGCAGAATGGAAAAAGAAGATCGCCGAAGCGGTGTAAAAATTGGCGGGGTGCGTGCTTGCACGCGCCCTACGCCAATGCCCCCTGCAACGCGCCATGCACACCTGTTGCGGCGGCGACAACGCCGGGCAACATCGGGCGTGGATTGTTGAAGATCAGCCCTTGGCCGTGACGGTCTGATACCATCGCGCCCGCCTCTTCCAGCAAAAGCGCCCCGGCGGCGATGTCCCATTCCCAGCTATCACGCAGGGTAATCATCGCGTCAAACCGCCCCTGCGCCACCAACGCGAGGCGATAGGCCAGTGACGGGCGATACACCCGCTCAATATTTGGCACCTGGCCTGGTTTCCAATATTTGGCCTCCATTGCGGGTCGCGCAGAAAGCAATGTCGCGCCCGACAGATCGCCGCGCGCCGAGCCGTGGATTGCGACATCGTTGAGCGTGGCCCCCGCGCCGCGCGACGCGGCAAAAAGCCGGTCACGCATCGGCAGGAACACCACAGCGGCAATCACCCGGCCTTCTTCTGCCACAGCCAGAGAATGCGACCAGCTTTTCCCGCCCTCGATGAAATTGCGGGTGCCATCAATCGGGTCGACAATGAAGACGCGGCGATGGTTAAGCCGAGACCCGTCATCCACGGATTCTTCGGAAAGCCAGCCATAATCGGGCCTTGCGGCGCGCAGGCGATCCTCCAACATGCGGTTGACGGCGAGATCGGCCTCGGTCACCGGACCGGCATTGTCGGGCTTGTCCTCTGACGTGAACTTGCCGCCGAAAAAGCCGCTGGCGATCCGGCCTGCTTCCTGTGCAACTGCGCAGAGCAGCGCAAGATCACGCGCCGGCAAGGGTCAGCCCTTCGACGAGAAGCGATGGCACCACGCGCGACAGCCAAGGCCGCGCGTCATTGGCAGGGATCAGCCCGCGCAGCATGTCGTGCAGGTTTCCGGCGATGGTGCATTCATTCACCGGCCAGGTGATCTCGCCGTTTTCCACCCAAAAGCCAGAAGCCCCGCGTGAATAGTCCCCGGTATTGGGGTTGATGGTCGAGCCGATCAATGACGTCACCAACAGGCCCGTGCCCATCTGCGCCAACAAATCATCGCGACTTTGCTTGCCCGCAGTCATTTCAACACTCGACGCGCTGGGCGAGGGCGCGCCACCGGGCGAGCGGCTGGCGCTGGCGGTGCTCTGCATTCCGAGTTTGCGCGCATTGGCCAGATCAAGCGTCCAGCCCATCAGCATCCCGTCTTCGACAATGGCACGCCGCGAAGTGGGCAGCCCTTCGGCATCGAACGGGCGCGAAGTTCCGACGCGCGGGCGCAGCGGGTCTTCGATCAGCGACAGTCCCATGGGCATCACTTGTTCGCCCAGCTTGTCGCGCAGGAAGCTTTGGCCGCGTGCCACCGAGGCACCATTGACCGCCCCCAGAAGATGCCCGATCAGCGAGCTGGAAATTTTTTCGTCAAACAGCACCGGATAAGCGCCTGTCGGTGGCTTGCGCGCGCCCAGCGCGGCCACTGCGCGTTCGCCAGCAGTGCGCCCGATCTCATCGGCGCTGCGCATGTCTTGGGCAAAGATGCGGCTGTCGCCATCATGGTCGCGCTCCATACCGCTGCCCGACCCCGCAATGGCGACCGCATATAGCGAATGCGAGGTGCGCCCGTACCCGCCGGAAAACCCGTTCGACGCGGCAAGATGCACGCGCTGCGAAGAATACCCGGCACTGGCCGATTGAATCTGCGTCACGCCCTCCACGGCAAGCCCTGCCGCCTCGGCGGCCAATGCGCTGTCTTGCAATTGCGCCGGGTCCGGCTCCTCACCATTTTCCGAAAGTTCCAGCGCGGAAATGTCCCAGCCCTGTGCCAACTGCGCAGGATCGGCCAGACCGATATAGGGGTCTTCTGGTGCTTCCCGGGCCATGGCGATGGCACGCTCGGCCATGGTCGCCAATGTCTCGGGGCGCGCATCCGATGACGACACCATCGCCTGCCTCTGCCCAACGAAAACCCGCAGGCCAAGATCAATCCCCTCGGCGCGTTCGGCATGTTCCAGCCGCCCCTCGCGCACGTCGATCGAGATCGAACGCCCATCCACCACCATCGCATCGGCGCCATCGGCCCCGGCCTTTCTGGCGGCATCAATCAGAGCCTGTGAAAGAGTTTCAGGCGTTTGTGTCATCTTGGGAATGTCCTTCGCTTTGCCGCTCTGAGGTAGACCGCAAGACGAGCAGGTTCAAGGGCAAGGCCATGCAACGCCATGACGGTCCCCGCCCGGGACAACCCCAAACCACGAGCCGCCCAGGCGCAAATGCTCAGCGAAGGCGTTGCCCGTTGGCCAAAACCTCTCCGGTCTTTCTCACCTCGATCTGCGATGTCACAACGTCGGCCCCATCGCCCGGCTTGGCAAACATAGCCATCATCATCCGTGCGCCCATGGCGTCGTCGTTGCTCATCAGCCCCATCGCGATCAGCCTGTCGATCAGCGCGTCTGCCCCCTTGAGCATGAAGGCGGCCTCTCCCTCGGGAGCGGGGAAGCCGTCAAACGTGACCATGTCGTCGAAATCGAGCATGAAATCGCCCGTCCCGGTCAGTTCTACACCCACGGCGGAAACGGTCATGCTGTTGAGCGTCACACGTTCCATTGTAACGGGCATTTCTTCCGGCTCAGCACCGTCCATCATCGCGCGGATATCGAGAAGCTCGAACAGCACTTTTGCCTCTGCGCCGAGATCAAACGCAATCTTCATCGGGTCGCGCGGCAGCTGCGCGTTTGGGTCAAACAGGCTCCACAGCCCTTCGTCGATGGTCACGCCGTTCAACGCAATCTTCGCGCCCGCCTTCTGCACCGCATCGGATTTCAGCAACGGCAACACCAGCCGCCCCTCGACACCCTCGCCCGCGATGGAAATCGGAAACGGCAGTTCAGGCGTTTTCATGTCCATCGAAAACGCGCCTGTAGTGCCCCCATAGTTTAACCCCTGCGCATCAAACGTGGCATCGATTACATAATCCTCTGCCTTTGTCACCTGATCGCTGAGCGTGCTTTCGCCCATGAAGACGCGCTGAAACGACGTAGATTCGCCCACGGTGCTATCACCATGCAGGCGCAACCCGTCACGCAGTTGCCCGTGCAGCGCCAGAAGATCGAGCCCGGCACGTGGCAGCACAAGTGTTGATTTGTTGGCTGCCGCTTTTCCCGCCCCGCCTCCTTCGATGCGGGCGGTCTCTTCGCCTTCCTTGAAGGCGGCGCTATAGGTCAGGTCATAGCTTTCCAACGCCGAGTCCCCCGTGATTGTGACATGCGCGTCGTCAATCACCGTCACGTTGGAGAGCGTGATCGGGCCAAGGCGCATCTCTCCGGACACCTCGAACGCCTCACTGCCATCGACCACCACATCCAGCAGCGTGAGCGTGAACCCATCGCTGTTCCATGTGCTGGTCACGTTCATCGCGTCACCCGACATGATACCGGGGGCATCATCGCCTGTTAGTTCGCCCACGGCGGCAAAACTTCCCTCGTCAATGACTTCGGCCCCCAACGAAACGCGGCTGGTTTTGGGGAAATGCACCTCTACCGTGCCATCGCTCACAGGCTCAAACCGCGGCCCTGCAAAGCTGAGATAAGCCGAACCGGTATCATTCGGCAAATTCACCGAAAGCTTTATCTCGCCAATCTTGAGCGTATCGCCATCGCGGCTCTCGCTTGCATCAAGCGTGAGGCCGAAAGCCTGAAACTGGGCCTTCCAAACGGCCCATGCGTCATCAACCGTTATGTCGGCCAGCGCCGGAGTGACCATGAAAATCGTGCAGAGTGCTGTGGCGGAGAAAAGACGGGGCATCAGGTGTCCTTGTTACACAAAATCGCCAAAGCGTTTTGCCCTGACGCGCCCAACCCTATCGGTGATGTGAAACAAGCAAAAGGGGCCGCGTGCATTGCAGCGGCCCCTGCGAAATTTTCGGCTGATCGGCTCTTATTTCAGGCGCTGACCATTGGCCATAACCTGACCGTCCTTCTTGACCTCGATTTTCGAGACCAGAACATCTTCGCTTTCAGGAACGGCAAACATGCTCATCATCATCCGCGCGCCCATGACCTGATCTTGCGGCACAAGACCCATCGCCACCAACTTGTCCATCAGCACATTGGCACCCGCCAGCCTGAGGTTCAGCACGCCATCAACGCCCTGCATACCCTGCGACATCATGGCCGTGGCAAATTCGATCACGAAATTACCGTTACCGGTAAGCGAGGCACCCGCGACCGTGACTTCCAGATTGTTGATGTCGACGGCTTCAACCTCACCTGGCATGCCCATTTCGCCGCGCTCTACCGCTTCCATCTGCGCCGGGTCCATCAGATCAAAGCCCAGCTTGCCCTTGCCCGACACATCAAACGAAACCGTGGCGGGGTCATGCGGCAGTTGACCGCTTGGATCGACCATGCTCCAGATCTGCTCGGACACCGCGAAACCGCCCAACGTCACGCCCAGCGCAAAGTCCTGCGATTGATCCGATTTCGACACCGGCATGACCAGCTTGAACCCGCCATTTGCCATCTGCATATCGATCGGGAACGGAATGTCACCACCCGCGAAGTTGACCTTCACCCCCTGAGAGCTGACGTCATACTTGATGCCATCCGACGACATCGAAACTTCCGCCGCACCGGCGGTGGTTTGCGAGCTGCCCTGAATGTTTTCGCCGTCGCCGACGAACTGGAAGCTGGCATTGCCGCCTTCATAGGAAAACTTGCCGTCCGCCGCGAAACCGGCCTTCATCATCGCGTCCATGTTCTGAACGTCAAATCCGCCGGTCGGATAGGTGCCGCCGCCATTGAACATCAGCTTGTTCAGCATGCCGTTGAATTTGAAAAATTCCTGGGCATTTTCGGGGTTGGCAAAATCAATGTTGTAGGTCACGGCACCGGTATTCATAACCTGCGTCACCTCGCGCAGATTGCCGATCTTCATGTTCGAATTGCCGCTGACATCCTTGATGGCAATTTCCGCGGCACCCACCGGGATTTCATTACCTTCAACCACCAGCTTGGCCAGCTTCATTGCAATCTCGGCTGCCGAATAAGTATAGGTCATGTCAGTCGGATCACCCGAAACGACCATCTCGAAATCGGTATTGTTGTAGTCCATGTTCATCGTGACCGGGTCATCGCCCTTGGGCATAACCTCAACCATCATGGGCATAGACGCGGGAAGCCCCACCGATACGGTGCCATCGCCACGGTTGGTAAAGCTCAGCTCACCAAAGGTGACGGAAATCATGCCTTCGTCTTCGGGAAGCGCAAAGCTCATCTTCAGGTCCTTGACGCTCAGCGTGTCACCCGAGGTGCTTTCCGAGCCGACGACTTCATAGCCAAAGCCGCCCATATAGGCTTTCCAATCGCCCCAGACCTCTTGTGCGTTGACGTCGGCAAATGCGGCCGTGCTCGTCATCAAAGTTGCAAACGCAGTAGCGCCGCAGATTTTCGTCAAATTCGTCATTTTGGTTATCCTTCCAGCCTAATACACGGAATCAATCTCGGCGCTCGCGGTCTGAGAATCAAGTGCGCATCCCTCTGGACCGCCGCTTTGCCCCGGTTTACCACATGGCAATAGCAGGATTGGAGAGACAAATGACGGGTCTGACAGGAAAAACAGTGCTTATCACGGGGGCGAGTCGCGGTATCGGCGAAGCGGCCGCGCGGGAATTCGCCGCGTCTGGCGCAAATGTGGTGCTTGCGGCGCGCAGCACCGGCGAAATAACGCGCATCGCTGGCGACATCGGTGCGCAGGCCCGCGCGATTGCCTGTGACGTGAGCGTCTACGGCGATGTGCAGGCTGCGGTCGATCTGGCGGTGGCCGATTTCGGCGGGCTCGATCTCCTGATCGGCAACGCCGGGGTGGTCGAGCCGATTTCCTTGCTTGCCACCTCTGATCCCGATGGCTGGGGCGCTGCGATCGACATCAATCTCAAGGGAGTCTATCACGGTATGCGCGCCGCGATGCCCCTGATGCAAGAGGCTGGCGGCGGCACCATCCTCACCATCTCCTCCGGGGCGGCACATAACGCGCTGGAAGGCTGGAGCCATTATTGCAGCTCCAAGGCGGGTGCTGCGATGCTGACCATGTGCGCCCACAAGGAAGGCGCGCTCAGCGGCATCCGCGCCATCGGCCTCTCGCCCGGCACTGTGGCCACCAAAATGCAGCGCGAAATCAAGGCCAGCGGCGTGAACCCAGTGGCACAAATGTCGTGGGAAGATCACATTCCCCCGGAATGGCCCGCCAAATGCCTCGCCTGGATGTGCAGCAGCGATGCCGACGAATATCTCGGTCAGGAAATCTCGCTGCGCGACGACTCCATTCGCAAGCGGATCGGAGTTATTTCATGATCGGTCTCGAAAAAGACGGCGGCACCTGGACTGTCACGATCAACCGCCCCGACAAGGCCAATTCACTAACCGGAGCGATGCTGGAAGAACTCTGCGAAATCGCCGAGGCCGCGCAAGATTCCCGCATTCTGATCCTTACCGGCACAGGCCGCGTCTTCTCCGCCGGGGCCGATCTTGACGAGGCGCGCGCCGGTCTGGCCCTTTCGCCCCTGTGGGAACGGCTCTCGGGCGCCATCGCCGCCCTCCCGGGCCTCTCCATCGCCGCGCTCAATGGCACGTTGGCGGGCGGCGCGATGGGCATGGCGCTGGCTTGCGACCTGCGCCTTGCGGTGCCGAGCGCAAAATTCTTCTACCCGGTGATGAAACTCGGTTTCTTGCCCCAGCCTTCTGATCCTGCGCGCATGTCTGCCCTGATCGGCCCCTCCCGCACCAAACTGATCCTGATGGGCGGCCAAAAGATCGAAGCACCAGAAGCGCTGCAATTCGGCCTGATAGATCGTATCGTCGATGCTGATTCACTTCTCGCCACCGCCCGCGAAATCGCCGCCGATACGCTGGCCGCGAAACCGGAAATCGCCGCTCAAATCAAATCTCTCTGCTCCTGACCCTTTCATCTTGCCCAAAATATCCCGGGGGGTGCGGGGGGCTGGCCCCCCGCTTGTTACTGTGGTGCGGGGGGCTGGCCCCCCGCCCGCTCGGATTGCGCAAGCAATTGGAGCTCTGACATCCCCCAACCGTCAATCGAGACCCTTGTCTTGGCGACCTCAATCGGCAATGCATGAGGCCCGTATTTTAAGGAGAGACGCACGCCATGGAAGGCCAGTCAGAAATCGTCCAACAGGCATTGGCCTACGCTGAACAAGGTTGGGAATTCGCCAAGGGCTGGCTGCTCTCACCCGCCGCCTGGTCGCAACTCGCTCTGCTGATTGTCGCCTATATTGCCGCGCTCCTGATCACCAAACGCCTGAAACCGTCCTTGACCAAACTGCTCACGCCACCCGTGGGCCAGAGCAACATCATCGTCACTTCCCGCCAGTTCGTGATGCTCTTCCTGCCGTTGCTGCTGCCGCTCCTGGCCTATGTCCTCACCGGCATCGGCGAAAGTGTCACCCGTTCGCTGTTCGGCTCCGGCGCGGTGATCGCCTTTGGCAAGCGGGTTTTCCTGCTTCTTGCCGCGCGCATCCTCGTCAACGAAATCATTTCCGACGGCTTTCTCAAACTGCTGGGCCGCTATGTGCTGATCCCGATCATGGCGCTCTATGCGGTCGGCATCCTCGAATTCGTCAACACCAAACTCTCCGAGACAATCATCGAGCTTGGCAACATCTCGTTTTCGGTCATGGCGCTGGTGCGCGGTCTGATTGCCGGCTCGATCCTGTTCTGGTTCGGGCGCTGGTCGAACGATCAATCCGCCGCCTATATCAGCGCTCAGGCCGAGATGCGCCCGGCCACACGCACATTGGCGCAAAAGGCCGCCGAGGTGGTGATTTTCGGTGTCGCCTTCCTGCTCTTGATGAACATCATGGGCATCTCGCTCACTTCGCTGGCGGTGCTCGGTGGTGCAATCGGTGTCGGCATCGGTTTTGGCCTGCAACAGATTGCGTCGAACTTCATCTCGGGCGTGATCCTGCTGCTGGAAGGGCAGGCCACCGTGGGCGATTATGTCGAGCTTGACGGCGGCGAGGCCGGCACCATCGTCAAGATGACCGCCCGCGCCACCATTCTTGAAAGCTTTGATGGCCGTTGGATCGTCGTGCCCAACGAACATTTCATCACCACACGGGTGGTTAATTATTCCGATAGCGGCTCGGCCAATCGCTACGAGGCGCCCTTCTCGGTCAGCTATGACACCGACATCAACCGCGTGCCCGAGATTATCGAGACGGCGGTCGCCAAACTCGATTTCGTATTGCAAGATCCCGACGGCCCGGATTGCGAATTGCGTGGCTTCGGCGACAGCGGCGTCGATTTCTGCGTCGAATTCTGGGTCAACGGCATCGATGACGGGCGCAACAAGTTCACGCCAGAAGTGCTGTTTGCGATCTGGAACGCGCTCAAGGAGCACGATATCGAAATTCCCTATCCGCATCGCGTGATCGAGCTGAAGGGTGGCGGGTTTCCGCAGCTCGCTGGCGCACCAAAGAAGCCTGCCAAACCCAGAACCAAGACATGAGCGATGCGCTGGTCATCGGCGCTGGCCCCGCCGGATTGATGGCAGCAGAAGTGCTGGCGCGCGCCGGGCGCAAGGTCACCGTTGCCGAAGCCAAACCCTCACCCGCACGCAAGCTCTTGATGGCCGGGAAATCAGGCCTGAACCTGACCAAGGATGAACCGTTTGAGGTCTTCCTCAATGCCTATGGCGAGGCGACGGGAAGTCTGCGCCCGATGCTTGAAGCCTTCGGGCCGATTGAGGTGAAGGAATGGGCCGAGGGGTTGGAGCAGAGCGTCTTTACCGGCTCGTCGGGTCGCGTGTTCCCGCAGGCGATGAAGGCGTCCCCCCTGCTGCGCGCCTGGCTGCGGCGGCTCGATGGGCTTGGGGTTACGCTCAACACGCGCTGGCGCTGGAGCGGCGGCGCGACGTTCGACACCCCGCGAGGGCCACAAAGCCTTGCGCCGCGTGTGACCGTTCTGGCCTGTGGTGGTGCCAGTTGGGCGCGTCTTGGTTCCGATGGGGTCTGGGCCGATCAGTTCGCCGCGACAGAGCTAACGCCCTTCCAGCCCGCCAATATCGGGTTTCGCATGGATTGGTCGGCGCATATGGCGCGCCATTTCGGCGCCCCGGTAAAGAACGTCGGGCTGCTCGCGGGCGACATAAGGATCAAGGGTGAATTCGTAATCTCGGCGCGCGGTCTGGAAGGGAGCGGTATCTATGCTGTTTCCAAGGCGGTGCGCGACGGTGCCGCACTGAAGCTCGATCTGCTGCCTGATCTGAGCGAGGACGAAATCCGCTCTCGCCTGTCGCGTCGTCGCCGCAAGGAAAGCCTCGGCAATGCCCTGCGTAAAACCCTCCGGCTTTCGCCGGCAAAACAAGCGTTGCTGATGGAGTTTGCCCGCCCACTGCCCGCCGATCCGGCGGCGCTGATCAAATCGTTGCCGGTGCCCCATCTTGGCCCGCGCCCGATGGATGAGGCGATTTCAACCGCCGGGGGCCTGCGCTTTGAAGCGCTCGACGAGACGCTGATGCTGCGCGATCGGCCAGGGCTCTTCGCCGCTGGTGAAATGCTGGATTGGGAGGCCCCGACGGGCGGTTATCTGCTGACCGCCTGCCTGTCGACCGGCGCCTGGGCCGGGCGGCACGCTGCCAGATTTGCAGCGGCTCAGCCCTGATCGGCGCGCCTGCCCCGGAACGATACCGGGACAGTGCGAAACCCTTGCTCAGGGCTGTTCGTCTTCGTCACCCGAAGGCAAATTGAAGAGCGTTTCTGCATCATACTCGTCGTCTTTTTTCTCGTCGTCGTCGTCGCTATCTTCAGAACCGCCCAGCGAGAACGTTTCCAATCCTTCGATTGCCGTCGGAATCTTCGGCTCGGCGTCCATGCCCAGCGACGTTTCGGTGCTGACAAGTTTGCGACGCTCATCATCGCTCATCACCACGCCATCGCGCGCCTTCTTGGCGGCTGCTTTTTGCACGGCGGCGTCAAGCTCGGACTGTTTGCACAGACCCAGCGCGACCGGGTCGATCGGCTGAATGTTGGAAATATTCCAGTGGGTGCGCTCGCGAATAGCCTGAATCGTCGGCTTGGTCGTCCCGACCAGCTTGGAAATCTGCGCATCGGCCAATTCAGGGTGAAACTTGACCAGCCACAAAATTGACGCCGGACGGTCCTGACGCTTGGACAGAGGCGTGTAACGCGGCCCACGGCGCTTTTCTTCACCCACGGACGCCGGGTTGAACTTGAGCTTGAGCCGGACCAAGGGATCTGCCTCGGCCTTGTCGATATCTTCCTGCGTCAGCTGGTTGTTTGCGATCGGGTCGAACCCTTTCACGCCAGCGGCAACATCACCATCGGCGATGCCCTGCACTTCCAGCTCGTGCAGTCCGCAAAAATCGGCAATCTGCTTGAAGCTGATCGTGGTGTTGTCGACCAGCCAGACAGCGGTGGCCTTGGACATGAGCGGTTTGTCGGACATCTTCTTGTCACTCCTATCGGTTCGCATAATACCCGGATACAGCTTTCCCGTGCCCTGGCTGGGGCGGCCTCGGAGCGTCCGGGGCGGGTTACCATTGTCGGGGAACTTGCGCGCTATATAGTGCGACAAGATAAAGAAGGAAAGAGTGAATGCGGCACCTGATCACAGCAGGTCTTATTGCCTTGGCCAGTTTTGCCCGCGCCGACGCAGAGCCATCCGGGAAATTTGACTATTACGTCATGGCGCTTTCCTGGTCGCCAAACTGGTGTGCGATCGAGGGCGACGCAAGGCGTTCGCCGCAATGCGATCCGCGCCATGATTTCGGCTGGACGCTGCATGGGCTCTGGCCGCAATATCACCGCGGCTGGCCGTCATTCTGCGCGACCACCGCACGCCAACCCAACCGCACCATGACCCGCGAAATGGCTGATATCATGGGAACACCGGGTCTGGCGTGGTATCAATGGAAAAAGCACGGGGTTTGCAGCGGGCTATCGGCGCAAGACTACTTTGACTTGTCACGCAAAGCCTATAAGAGCATTCAGCGCCCAGCCGTTTTTCGCAAACTGCAAAGGCCGGTAAAACTGCCTGCGAAAATCGTTGAACAAGCCTTCCTGAAAGAAAACGCCCGGCTCAAGCCGGAGATGATCACCATCACCTGCAAGGCCGGGCGCATTCAAGAGGTGCGGATTTGCCTGTCCAAGAGCCTGGTGCCAGTACCTTGCGGGCGCGACACGGCGCAGGATTGCTCAATGGAGGACGCGTTTTTCGATCCGATCCGCTGAAATCTAAAGCGTTTCGAGATAAACTTGAATCACGAGTTTATCTCGAAACGCCCTCAAGATGGATATGTTGCGCTGCGTTTGCGCTTAACCCTGTCCCAGGTTTAAGTGGAAACGCCCTAATTCAGATCGCCAGATCGTCGAGCGACTTGCCCGCTTCCAACGCTTCGCGAACCCACGCCGGGCGGCGGCCTCGGCCTGTCCAGGTTTGCGTCTTATCCGCGGGGTTTGCATATTTCGGAGGCACCGTGCTGCGGGGCTTTCCCAGCGTGCCTTCGTCTATCTCGGCCCCAGTCAATTCAGAGAGCGAAAACCCCATTTTTCGCGCTTCGGCCTTCAAGGCAGACAGAGCCTTCTTTTTCTCTCGATCTTCGAATTTCGCGATGGCTTTCGCCACCTTTTTTTCGAGTGACGTAAGTTCGTTCAATGACATGGCATTGAGTGTTGCCATGGAAATTTTTGCCTGTTTGGGCACGTGTTGCTCTCCAGTCTGAGTCAATAAAGTGAACCGACTATGTGATGTTTAATGACTTTGCACTCCTATTTTTCTTATTGCGGGGAGTACAATGCAAGAAAATTCACGCAAAATACGCTCACGGCAGAATATTGCCGAGTTTCATAGCAGTATTGGGCGTAAAACGGCGCTATTAAGCGTCAGATAGGTGTCAGATTTCCAAGATTGTCGAGCCCGTTGTAACGCGAGATTCCAGCGCTTCATGCGCCGCACGCACATCACTCAGTGCAAATCGCTGGCCAATTTGGATTTTCACAGCGCCGCTTTGAACATGATCGAACAACCGCCCGGCCATTTCCAAACAGACGTCATGATCGGCAATATGGGCGAACAAAGTTGGCCGCGTAATCTTGAGCGATCCCTTCTGCGCAAGAACGCCCAGATTGAATGGCGGAACCGGACCCGAGGCATTACCAAAAGAGATCATCATGCCGAGCGGTTTGAGGCAATCAAGCGAGCCTTCAAACGTATCTGCGCCCACTGAATCCATCACCACATCGACGCCTTTTCCGTCGGTCAGTTCGCGAACTTTCGCGGCAAAATCTTCGGTCCGGTAATTGATGCAATGTTGCGCACCATGTTCCAGCGCCAGCGCGCATTTTTCATCCGTTCCGGCCGTGCCGATCAAATTCACACCCATCGCGCGCGCCCATTGGCAAGCAATCAGCCCGACGCCTCCGGCGGCAGCATGCAACAACACGGTATCGCCCCGCGCGATCGGCGTGGTGCGGTGAAACAGGTAATCCACGGTCAGCCCCTGAAGCATCATCGCGGCGGCGGTATCGAAATCAATCGCGTCTGGAAGCTTCATCACCGCGCCAGCAGGCATCACCCGTTCTTCGCAATACGCCCCCGGCGGAACCGAAGCATAGGCGGCGCGGTCCCCGGCTTTGAGATGGCTGACGCCCTCACCCACCGCCTCGATCACGCCCGCGCCTTCCATGCCCAGCGCAAGCGGCAGATCATTGGGGTAAAGTCCGGTGCGCTGATAGATGTCTATAAAGTTCAGCCCAACGGCTTCGTGCCGAATGCGCACTTCCCCCGCACCCGGATCGCCCACGTCGCGATCAACCAGCTTCAGAACTTCGGGTCCGCCGAATTCTTCGATAATTACCGTCTTTGCCATTTTCACTTACCTCAGCCATGCACGTTTTCTCACGCGCCTTTTATCAGTTTACCTTCAGAACAATCTTACCCACATGCCCGGAGCTTTCAATCCGCGCATGGGATGCGGCGGCCTCTTCCAGAGGGAACTCGCTATCCATCACGGGAGCGATGGTTCCATTATCAAGAAGCGGCCAGACCTTGGCGCGCAATGCCTCGGCAATCCGCGCCTTGGCCAAATCGCTTTGTGGACGCAGCGTGCTGCCGGTAATCGTTAAACGTCGCGCCATTACTTGCGCAAAGTTCAATTCGACTTTGGGCCCGGACAGGAAAGCAATCTGCACCAACCGCCCATCATTGGCCAACGTCTTGACGTTGCGCGGAATGTAATCGCCGCCCACCATATCAAGGATAAGATTGGCCCCACCTTCCGCTTGCAGGATTTCAACAAAATCCTCGGTCTTATAATTAATAGCCCGCTCTGCCCCCAGATCGGAGCAAACCTTGCATTTTTCGTCCGATCCGGCGGTGGCAAATACCCGTGCGCCGAAATGCCGGGCAAGCTGAATAGCCGTCGTGCCAATTCCCGAACTGCCGCCATGCACCAAAAACCGCTCGCCCGCTTTCAGGCCACCGCGCATGAACACATTGGTCCAGACGGTGAAATAATTCTCGGGCAAACAAGCCGCCTCGCGCATCCCCATATCCTTAGGAATCGGCAGGCAATGCGCCGCCGGAGTGGCGACATATTCGGCATACCCGCCACCGGGCAGCAACGCGCAAACCTTGTCACCCACCGCCCAATCGGTAACGCCTGCACCGATCTCGACAATCTCGCCCGACGCCTCAAGCCCCGGCAGATCGCTGGCTGTGGGCGGCGGCGCATAGGCCCCGGCGCGTTGCAGCGCATCGGGGCGGTTCACCCCGGCATAGGCCACCTTGATGACAACATCGCCATGTCCTGCCTTGGGCCGCGGCCGCTCGCAAAGTTTCAACACCTCCGGCCCGCCCGGCGCGGTGATTTCCACCGCCCGCATCATTTCGCTCATTTCTGTCTCCTAACCTCGCCAGCGACCTGGCATATCATCTCTTGATTTCGGCGCACGAATCCGGCCCAGCAAATCAAGCGGCCCTTTCAGCACCTTTGAAAGCGCCTCATTCTTACGAACATTGGCTTTGAAGGTCTCGAACCGCATCACATCCTCGATCCGCCGATCAAGAAATGCCCATGTCGCCTCGTGGCCTTCGCTCTGATCACCCAGCCAATATAGCACCGTCGAGGAATAGACCCCGCTCAGCGTGGCGCGCTTGGTGTACCAGTTGATATCATCACTCTCGTCGCCCAGTGTGCTCCATATCTGATCACAGGTTTCCCAGATCAGACGCGCACCGTCAGGCGCATATTGCGGCAATGCAAAAAGTGTCATGCCCCGGCGCACCAGCTCTGCATCCTCCACCGCCTCAAGCCGATAACGCACCGCCGCCGCGATGCGGTCGCGAAACCGCATGGAACCGAGGTCGGCCTGCTTCAACCGCTCGACCATCCGTGCATCGCCGCGCCTGTGATAGGCCACAGCCATATCGACCGCACCGCGCGGGAAAAGCCCCCGCGCCAGGCCCGGCGCGACCCCGGTTTCATCAATCGCCGCCTGAAACGCGGCATCACTCCAGCCATCAAAGGGCACGTGAGCCAACGCAGCATCAAGCAGCTTTTCTTTGGTATCGGTCATAAGGGCGACTCCTTTGCCCATACACTAGACAAACTGGGGCCGGGTTGCTATATGGCGGCTTCCTGCAATCTTGCAACTTCAACCTAGAAAGGTGGTGACAACCACATGCAGGTATCTGTTCGCGATAATAACGTTGATCAGGCGCTCCGTGCCCTGAAGAAAAAACTCCAGCGCGAAGGCGTATTCCGTGAAATGAAGCTCAAGCAGCATTTCGAGAAGCCGTCTGAGAAGAAAGCGCGCGAGAAAGCCGAAGCGATTCGCCGGGCCCGCAAGCTGGCTCGTAAAAAATTGCAACGCGAAGGAATGCTCTAAGCAGCCCTTTTCTCTTCAGAGACGAAGCAATGACGACCCCCGCGGCCCTGCCCCGGGGGTTTGTTTTTGTCTTGGGGCAAAGATGTGCGCCGCCTTTACCCCCCGTGCAACCCGACGGCGCGATCACGGTTTCGCGCGCCCCCTTTCTTCTCCTGCGCACTCATGTCTTTATTCGCCCAACCACGCAATTCAGGAGACGCGCAATGTCTGATACCTATACACCGCCCAAAGTCTGGAAACACGAGGCCGAATCCGGCGGACGCTTTGCCAGCATCAACCGCCCGGTTTCGGGCGCGACCCATGACAAGGAACTGCCCGTCGGCAAACATCCCCACCAGCTCTATTCGCTGGCCACGCCCAACGGCGTGAAGGTGACCGTTCTGTTCGAGGAGCTTCTCGCGCTCGGGATCGAAGAGGCAGAATACGACGCCTGGATCATCAACATCATGGACGGCGATCAATTCTCGTCCGGGTTCGTCGCGGTAAACCCGAACTCCAAAATCCCTGCATTGATGGATCATTCCACCAAAAGCCCGACGCGGGTTTTTGAATCTGGCGCGATCATGCTTTATCTGGCCGAAAAATTCGGCCAGTTCCTTGGCGAGGATCGCCCGGAAATGCTCAGCTGGCTGTTCTGGCAGATCGGCAGCGCGCCTTATCTTGGCGGCGGTTTCGGCCATTTCTACGCCTATGCGCCGGAAAAGTGGCAATACCCGATTGATCGCTTCACCATGGAGGTAAAACGCCAACTCGACGTGCTGGATCAACGCCTCGCTGGCAATCAGTTCCTTGCGGGCAAGGATTACACCATCGCCGATATGGCCAACTGGTCCTGGTATGGGCAACTCGCCCTTGGGCGGCTCTATGAGGCTGGTGAATTCCTTGACGTTGCAAGCTACAAGAACGTCCAGCGCTGGGCACAGGAGCTTGACGCGCGCACCCCGGTCAGCCGGGGCCGCATGGTCAATCGCGCCTTTGGTGAGCCAAAAACCCAGCTGCGCGAGCGTCACGATGCCGGTGATTTCGACACCCAGACATGGGACAAGATCGGCACCGACGAAGAAAGCTGAGAACGGAGGTTTAGGCCCCGTTCACACGATCCAGAAATGCACCGAGCGCAGCGGTAACGCGCTCGGGCTGTTCAATGGTCGAGGAATGCCCGGCGTCCGGAATGATCACAAGTTCCGCGCCGGGCACAGCGCCTTGAATGCGCCGTGATTTATCCGGCACGGTCGCCACATCCTCATCCCCGACCAGAACAAGCGTCGGGCATTTGATCGCGCCAATCTCGTCCAAAATACCCTTGCGCACAATCACACCCTTGACCGCCCGCGTGATCCCCAAACGATCGCCGCTGGCAATCTGGGCTTTCCAATATTTACGCGCTTCCGCCTTGGTCGGATCGCTCAGGAAGCTTTTGCCAAACATGATCGGCATGACCTTTCCGGCCACCAGCCCCAAGCCAAACCAACGGGCAACGAAATTCAACTTACCATAACGGCCATGGTTTTCCTCGGGTTCGGGTTCGGCCGAGCTGTCAATGATGGTGAGGGATTTGATGATTTCAGGGTGGCGCGCGGCCAGCCGCATTCCAACGAAACCGCCCATCGAAAGCCCGGCAAAATGGCACGGCCCAACGCCCAATTCCTCGATCAACGCGCGGGCGTCGTCAGCCAGATCATCCATGTCATATCCCGACTCGCTGACCGAGCTTTGCCCCTGTCCGCGATGATCGAACGCAATACAGCGATAGCGGCTTTTGAGCGCTTCAATCTGGTCCGCGAACATCTTGCCGCTCATCAACAGACCATGAGAAAACACGATTGTCTCATCGCCGCTTCCAGTGTCGGTATAGTGCAGCTTGGCACCGCGGATTTCGAGGAAAGGCATGGGAATTTCCTTCTTGTCAGGTCGTGGCCTCTTGGCCAAAGGCTACATGCTCGAACGCAATCCACCCAACCCTAAATCAGCCGCGCGTTTCCTCCAACATCATCACGGCTGCCTTTTCCGCGATCATGATGGTCGGCGCGTTGGTGTTGCCGCTGGTGATCTTGGGCATCACGCTGGCATCGACCACGCGCAGGCCCGCCACCCCACGAAAGCGCAGTTGCGCATCAAGCGGAGCGGCGTCATCCGCGCCCATGCGCACGGTGCATGTGGGGTGAAAGATGGTGGTGCCGACATCACCAGCAGCTTGTGCCACCTCGGCATCGGTTTGAAATTCCGGGCCGGGCTTGATCTCTTCGGGCGCATATTTCGCCATCGCGCTCTGCGCCATGATTGCGCGGCTTTGACGGATGGCGGCAATAGCCACGGCGCGGTCGCCCTCGGTGCTCAGATAATTCGGCGCGATGCGCGGCGGCGCCTTTGGATCGGAGGAGGTGATTTCCACCACGCCACGGCTTTCGGGGCGCAGGTTGCAAACGCTGGCGGTGATCGCCGGGAAATCATGTAATGGCTGCCCAAACGCCTCCAGAGACAAGGGTTGCACATGATACTCCAGATCAGCGGTTTCCACCCGTTCGGAACTGCGTGAAAACGCGCCCAGCTGGCTTGGTGCCATCGACATCGGCCCGGTGCGGCGTGCGGCATATTCCATCCCGATCTTCGCCTTGCCCCAAAGCGTCGCCGACAGCGTGTTGAGCGTCACCGCATCACGCAGCCGCCACGCGCATCTGAGCTGCAAATGATCTTGCAGGTTCGCACCCACCTGATCTTGCTCGTGCACGACATCAATACCGTGACGCTGTAACAACGCCCCCGGCCCGATGCCCGAAAGCTGCAAGATCTGGGGCGACCCGATTGCCCCGGCGCTCAGCACCACGTCGCCGCCACAGCGCGCGGTTTTCACTTTGCCATTCTGCTCATATTCAACACCAACGGCCCGCCCCCCTTCGATCAGAATCCGGCGGGTATGGGCCTTGGTTTCGACCTTGAGATGCGCGCCCGTTGCCGTGCGCAGAAATGCCTTGGCCGTGTTCATCCGCCAGCCATTTCTCTGATTTACCCGGAAATAGCCGACGCCCTCATTATCGCCGGTGTTGAAATCGCGCGTCTCTTTCAAGCCCCATTGCTTGGCGGCCTCCTGCCAATCGTCCAGAACCTTCCAATGCAGGCGTTGGTTTTCCACCCGCCATTCGCCGCCCGCGCCGTGCATGTCGCTGGCGCCTTCGACATAATCCTCGGACTTCTTGAACATCTCCAGCACATCGTCCCAGCCCCAGCCGGTCAGCCCCATTTGCCGCCAGCCATCATAGTCCGCCGCTTGGCCCCGCAGATAGAGCATACCGTTGATCGACGAACACCCGCCCAAAACCTTGCCACGCGGATAGATCAGCGAACGGCCGTTCAAGCCCGATTCTTCTGCGGTGCGAAACATCCAGTCGGTGCGCGGATTGCCGATGCAATAGAGATAGCCCACCGGGATATGCACCCAATGATAACTGTCGCGCCCGCCGGCTTCGAGCAGCAGAACCTTGCGCCCCGCCTCAGACAGCCGCTTGGCCATCACACAGCCCGCACTGCCTGCTCCAACGATAATGTGATCCCATTCCATGCATGGCTCCCGCTTGCCTTTGACCGCAAGTCTAACGGCCACAGCGCGGTGGTAAATGCCTCATCGACCCACGTCTGGAATGACAAGGGATCAGCCTGGCATCATAAGCGCCGACAGATCGGAGGCATGCGGCGGGCGGGCACCCACAAGCGCCACCGCCTCACAATAGCTGAGTATCGGGCGCACGGCGCGGCAGGTCCGTCTCACTGGCCCCCGCGCAAGGCCGACCCGACCCTCTGTCATGCTGCCCGGCAAGTGACTTTCGCAATGCGCCCCTTCGGCGATCAACACCTGATGCTGTTGCAGCTCCAGATGCACATAAGCAATCTGTGCACAGGGCATCAGGCAAATATCTTCGCCATTGATCAACGCTTCGGCCGACACCAAAACCTCGGCCGCGTCGAACATCAATTCAGCCAGAGCCGAGCGGATCAGCACCCGATGCTGCCGCGACAATTTCAACGGCGAATGATTACCAATCGCTCCCGGCGCAAACAGAACCGGCGCATTTTCACCATGCCCCGACATGATACGCCGCGCGACCCGCATCACCGGCTGCGGCCCAGCGTCCAGCGTCTGCACAAGATCGCCTTCCCAGATATCGCCCGCGCGTACGCCGCCCATTGCCGTGGCAATCCGTACATCCTCGGAAAAACAATCGAATTCATGAAACATGATGGCCCCCGGAAACCGGGCCAGCCTAGACAGCGGACTTCTAAGCAGCGGTTAATCCAGACCCATCGTACCTTGGTGCATTTTCCTCAACTTTTTCAGAACTTCGGGTCACACCGGCAGCGCCGTCGTCTTGAACACGGTGCGCAGGGCAAAGCTTGATTGCATCTGCGCCACACCGGGCAGGCGCGCCAGATGTTGACGGTGAATGCGCGCGAAATCCTCGGTGTTTTCGGCCACCACCTTTAGAAGGTAGTCCGCCGTGCCCGCCATCAGATGGCATTCCAGAACATCGGGTATTCGCGCCACCGCTTTCTCGAAGGCGTCAAGCACCTCATCGGCCTGAGCCTGCAAGGTGATCTCGACAAACACGGTGGTCGGCATGCCAAGTCGGCGCGCATCCAGAAGCGCTACGTAATCGCGGATGAACCCGTCCTTTTCCAACCGCTGCACCCGGCGATGGCACGCACTTGGGCTCAGATTGATCGCCTCGCTCAGGTCGGAATTCGAAATCCGCCCCTTGCGCTGAAGCACATTCAGAATACGGCGATCTATAGTGTCGAGCTGCATTTACGCAAACCTCTTCGATGTTTCGGCCTGAATATCGAAGATTCTTCTAAAATGTCCACCCCACACGCCAAAGAACCAGTTTCGTTTGCACGCCAGATGCGACATCCTGTCAGGCATTCTTACCGCGATCGAGGAGGACGCGACAATGAAGATCGGCTGCCCCAAGGAAATCAAACCCCAGGAATTCCGCGTCGGGATAACCCCCAACGCTGCCCGCGAAGCCGTGGCCCACGGCCATGAGGTCATCGTCGAGAGCGGCGCCGGGTTGGGTGCCGGATTCGACGATACCGCTTATATCGAGGCCGGGGCGCATATCCTCGCCACCGCCGAGGAAATCTTTGCCATCGCCGACATGATCGTAAAGGTGAAAGAACCCCAAGCCATCGAGCGCAAGATGCTGCGCGAGGGCCAGGTGTTGTTTACCTACCTTCATCTCGCCCCCGATCCCGATCAGACCCGCGACCTGCTGAACAGCGGCTGCACCGCGATTGCCTATGAGACCGTAACGGATGCGCGCGGCGGCTTGCCGCTTCTGGCGCCGATGTCGGAAGTCGCCGGGCGGCTTGCCCCCCAGAGCGGCGCATGGGCGTTGCAAAAGGCCAATGGCGGCAGCGGCGTTCTGTTGGGCGGCGTGCCCGGCGTGCGCCCCGGCAATGTGGCCATCATCGGCGGCGGCGTTGTCGGCACGGCTGCGGCGCGGGTGGCCGTGGGCATGGGGGCCAATGTCACGGTGCTTGATCGTTCGGTGCCACGCCTCTCCTATCTTGATGACGTGTTCATGGGCCGCCTGACCACGCAATATTCCGATCAGGGTGCGCTGGCCGAACTCTTGCCGCGCATGGACATGATCATCGGCGCTGTTTTGATCCCCGGCGCCGCCGCGCCCACATTGATCAGCCGCGCCCAACTTTCCGAGATGAAACCCGGCTCCGTGCTTGTCGATGTCGCAATTGATCAGGGCGGTTGCTTTGAAACCTCCCGCGCCACCACCCACGCCGAACCGATCTATGAGGTTGATGGCGTCGTGCACTACTGTGTCGCCAACATGCCCGGCGCGGTGGCGCGCACCTCGACCATCGCGCTTGGCAATGCCACCATGCCCTTCATGCTGGCGCTGGCTGACAAGGGTTGGAAACAGGCCTGCGCTGATGATCCGAATCTGCTCAACGGTCTTAACGTCCATGCTGGCAAGCTGACCTATTACGCGGTCGGCAAGGCTCTGGGAATTGATGTTGTTTCGCCCCAACTGATGATTAAATAGCCGATCTGCAATCGACCCGCGGTGCCCATTCTCGCGGGTGCCGCGGCCTTCTGTCGGTTTACGCTAGGTCAGTGGGCATTTCTCCGCGCCCTGCCTGCAAGGGGGCTGTGCGAATATGCGATGACGCGTTAGTCTCTGCCCATGACACATATTGAGTCTGACTATCCCGCCTATGCCCGATCCGAACGGATCGCAGATGCTGCCATGCATGTGTTGGGCGTTACCGGCGCACTTACCGGGGCGGTGTGGTTGATTATCTGGGCCTTTGGTAATGTCAGCGGCGGGCAGACCGTCGCGCTATCAATCTATGGCCTGACCCTGATCGCGACATTCATCGCCTCGGCAATCTACCACTTCACCCCTTGGGAAAACCTGCGCCCGACCTTCCGGCGCATCGACCACGCGGCGATTTACCTGAAAATCGCGGGCACCTATACACCGCTGGTCTTCATGATCGGCTCGCTGTCATCCTATCTGGTGCTCGCCGTAGTCTGGGCACTGGCGGCCTTCGGGATGATCCGCAAGTTCTGGTTCTGGAAGAAACCGGGCCGCAACGGCGTCGCGCTCTACCTGATCATGGGCTGGCTTTCGGTGTTGCTGGCCGGGTCGCTGTTTTCGGTTCTGCCCGTCAGCGCCCTGATCCTGATTGCGGCGGGCGGCTTGCTCTACACGATCGGCGTCGTCTTCCACATCTGGGAAAACCTGAAGTTCGCCAACGCGATCTGGCACGGCTTTGTGCTGACCGCGTCGGTCTGTTTCTTCGTCGCCATAGCGCTCGGGGTCAGCGCCAACGCAATCTGAGCGCGGCAGGCTCAGCCCCGCGCCTTGGCATACTCCACGAACACGTCAAAGCTTGCCGGATTGGCCATCGAATCGCGGTTGACCACCGTGTCGGGATCGCCGCCAAGCAGCAACTTTTTCACCGGCACTTCCAGCTTCTTGCCCGACAGCGTGCGTGGCACCTCGGCGACCTGCACAATCTCATCAGGCAAGAACCGCGCCGACACCGACGCCCGGATCGCGCCGTTGATCTTGGCCTTCATCGCATCATCAAGCGCGATCCCTTCGCGCATCACCACAAACAACGGCATGAAGCTTTCGCGCCCCAGAAACTCCAGATCGATGACCAGCGAATCCAGCACCTCGTCCAACGCCTCGACCGCGCGGTAAATCTCGCTTGATCCCAGCCGCAAACCGCGCCGGTTTATCGTCGCGTCCGAGCGTCCATAGATGATTGAACCGCCCTCGGGCGTGAACTCGATCCAGTCGCCGTGCCGCCAGACACCCGGATAGGTATCAAAATAGCTCTCGAACAACCGCGACCCGTCATCATCGCCCCAGAATTTGAGCGGCATCGACGGCAGCGGCTCGGTGCAGACCAATTCGCCCACCGCTCCGATCAGCTCGTTGCCCGCCTCGTCAAACGCGCGCACCGCATTGCCCAGCGCGCGGCACTGCATCTCGCCCGCGCGCACCGGCATCATCGGATTGCCGACCACAAACGCCCCGGCCAGATCGGTGCCGCCCGAAATCGGTGCGAGCCACAGATCGCGCTTCACCTCGCGGTAAATCCAGTCATAACCCTCCTGAGAAAGCGGCGACCCGGTCGAGCCCAACCCGGTAAGGTTGGACAGGTCCAACTCAGCACCAGGGCGAATACCGGCCTTTTCGCAGCCCATGTAAAACGCCGCCCCCGCACCGAAATACGTCAGCTTTTCGCGCGCCACGAAACGCCAGACTTCCAGCATGTCGGGATAATTCGGCGCGCCGTCAAACAGCGCCACCATCGCACCGCGCGACAACGCGCTCCATTGCGAATTCCACATGATCCAGCCTGACGAAGTCATCCAGCAATACCGGCTTTCAGGCCCCAGATCCTGATGCAGCGTTTGCTTCGCCCCTTCCAAAAGAACGCCGCCATGACCATGCACGATCGGCTTCGGATTTCCCGTGGTTCCCGAGGAATAGACAATCCAGATCGGATGCGAAAATTCGACGTCGAGCACCTCGGGCGCTGCCTTGTTCGCCACAAACGCCTCCCAGCCAAGCCAACCCTCGGCGGCCTCGCCCTGCGTCGTCACCATCACCTTATGCTTAACACTCGGCAAATCCGCCGTGATTTCCTCAAGCAGCCCGCGCCGGTCGATCACCTTGCCGGCATGCACATATCCATCCTGCGCAATCAGAACCTTTGGTTCGATCTGCCGAAACCGGTCGGAGATCGCCACATGCCCCATATCCGGCGCACAAAGCGACCAGACGGCCCCCATGCCCACCGTGGCCAGAAACGCGATCAACGCCTCCGGCGAGTTCGGCAGAATGGCAACCACGCGGTCGCCCTTCTCCACCCCCATCGCGCGCAAGCCCGCCTGCGCCGCCCCGACCTTCGCCGCAAGCTCGCTCCAGCTCATCTCGACCCGGCCAAAGGTCTCCGATTGCAGCACCAGCGCGATGTCATCAGGCCGCTCGTCAGCGTGGCGTAGCACCTGATGTGCAAAATTGGTCGTGGCACCGGGAAACCAATCCGCGCCCGGCATCTTGCGCTCGGGCAAAACCTCGCTCCAGCCGCTCACAGGAAGGTCGAAAAACCCGATTATCGCGGTCCAGAAACCCTCAAGATCGCTTACCGACCACTGCCAAAGTGCGTGATAATCCTCAAAGTGCAATCCGCGCTCGGCCTCAAGCCAACGCATGAACTTCGCAAGCCAGGTCGCCTCGGCCCGCTCCTTGCTCGGTTGCCACAGAATCTCACGTGCCTCAGCCATGCTCGCCTCCCCAAAGCGTTTCGGTTTTGAGTTGAACTTCAACTTGAACTCAAATGGTGTGCAACTTTCAATCGTGTCGGGCGGTTCGATATTTCGCCATTCAGCGGCAACAGATCGAAACGCTTCTTGACCCGAAATGCAGTTTTCCGCGCCACGCCGCAAAAAGGCAAGCCTGCGGCCCCAATGACGTTACGCTCATTTCTGGCAGGAGGTGAATGGTAGCGTGGGGCGGACTTGAACCGCCGACCCCAGCATTATGAGTGCTGTGCTCTAACCAGCTGAGCTACCACGCCATTCACACGCAGGCCCGATTATCCGGGTGCGCCGCTCCTGTCAAACCCAAAATCCACCGCATCGCTTCATTTCGCCAGAAACATACCGGGTGTATTGGGGCGGTGTTGCCAATCTCATTTACGCAAATATTTCTCAAAGGCCCAACCCTTGGCGCCAGTCCGGGGATGGTACACCCGCACCCAACTGCCCTTGCGCTCAAGAATATCGACCTGATCACCATGATACATCCGCCGCATGATCTTAAACTCACTGCCAGGTCCGGTCCGCATGTTGAGAAATCCATCGCCTGGCGAGTAAACGGTCCGCTTTACGCTGCGGGCTTTTTCCGGCACCAGATATTTGCGAAAAGCCCAGCCTTCTGCGCCGTTTGCCTGTTGGCGCACCCGGCTCCAACTGCCCTTGGTTTCCAGCACATCAACCCGGCTGCCATGCCCCATGCGTTGGACAATCTGATACTCGCTGCCTGGCCCCGTGCGCAGGTTGAGATACCCATCCCCAGGGCTGTTCACCATCCGCGTCTCTGCCCCCGCCGCAATGGCGAAACAGATCATCAAAACAGTGGCAATTAGCTGGCGCAACATTGGGCGTCCCTTCTCGGTCCTGCGTCGCGCTTCACGACAAAACGCCGGGCGCGACAATCACGCCCGAGTTTAGCACACCGCCTCGTCAAAAACAGCCGCGCAAATCGCCTCAATCGGCCTTGCGCAGGTGGCTTCAACCTTCTTTATGAATTTCCACGCTATGCGGATAGGGAATCGAAATGCCGTTGGCGTCAAACGCCTCTTTCACCGCCTGCGTCAGGTGAAATTTCACATCCCAGAAATCTGCGGCCACACACCACACGCGCAGCGTCAGATCAACCGAACTGTCGCCCAGGTTGGTCACCCTGACCCATGGCTCGGGATCACCCAGAACCCGGCTGTCCGCCGCCACCTGGCTCAGGATCACAGCCTTGGCCGCCTCGATATCATCGCCATAATCAATGCCATAGGTCACATCCACACGCCGCGTGTCATGATGCGAGAAGTTACGGATGATCGCGCCCCAGGATTGCCCGTTCGGCACGATGATCTGGATATTATCGGGCGTCGCCAATTCGGTGAAAAACAGGTTGATGTCTTTCACCGTCCCTGACGTGCCCGCGATATCGACATAATCGCCCAGCTTATAGGGCCGAAACAGGATCAGCATGAACCCCGCCGCCAGATCGCTCAGCGTGCCTTGCAACGCCATCCCGATGGCCAGCGTCGCGGCACCCAGAACCGCCACAAGGCTTGTTGCCTGAATGCCGAAAAGCCCCAGCACCGCAACCAGCACCATCAAAAGGATAACCCAGCGCACCATGCTGGCTGCGAAATTGCCAATCGTCTGATCGATCCTCGGATTGGCATTCACGCGGTTGCGCACCATGCGGCCCACAAACCCCGCAATCATCCACCCAAGAATGAGAACAACCAACGCCTTCACGGCGCTGATCACCAAGGGCGCATAGCCCGCCGCCATATCGAATATATCCTGCATCAGAATGCTTCCTTACACTGCCCGCTGCCGATGCGTTGCCCGGCCTTTCAAAAGAAAAATGCCCCGCCAATCACCCGGCGGAGCATTCCATTGTCTAGTTTAGAACTTACTTCTTGGCCAGAGCGTCACGGATCTCGGCCAACAGCTCAATCTCGGTCGGCCCTGCGGGCGCTTCCTCTACGGGCGCTTCCGGCTTGGACGCCGCGTCTTTGACCTTGTTGACATAGCGCACCAGCATGAACACCACGAAGGCAATGATCAGGAAGTTGATGATTGCCATGATGAACGAGCCATAGGCGAACACCGCCGCACCGCTTTCACGCGCCGCTTCAAGGCTGGCGCCTTCGGGTACTTCGCCGCTCAAAACGACATACATGTTGGTAAAGTCGATCCCGCCAAGGAACAAACCAATAAACGGGTTGATCAGATCAGCAACCAGCGAGGCGACAATCGCCGTAAACGCCGCCCCGATGATGATACCAACGGCCATGTCCATGACATTGCCCTTGGCGATGAAGTCTTTGAATTCCTTAAGCATTGTGCCCCTCACTCTTGAAACCAGCCGGTTATCAGCCGTTCGCGCTGTCCGGTCCTGCCGTTAACATATCATAAATCCGGCGATATGGGCCTGTTCTTAAGGGGAAAATTGGGTATTTTCGCTCACAAGACCCAGGAGGTTCTCATGACCAAACTCACCGATCATCCGATCAATTCCCGCTGGCCTGCCGCCGACCCTTCGGTGCTTCAGCTCTATTCGTTTCCCACGCCCAATGGCGTAAAAGCCGCCATCATGCTGGAAGAGACCGGCCTGCCTTATGAAGCACACAAGGTCACGCTTTCGGATGCCGATGTGAAAAGCCCGGAATTTCTCGCGCTCAACCCGAATAACAAGATCCCCGCGATCATCGACCCCAATGGCCCCGGCGGCAAGCCTTTGGCGCTGTTTGAATCCGGTGCGATCCTGATTTACCTCGCCGAGAAAACCGGCCAATTCCTGTCCGACGACCCCGCCAAACGCTATCAAACAATTCAATGGCTGATGTTTCAGATGGGCGGCGTCGGCCCGATGTTCGGCCAGCTCGGGTTTTTCTATAAATTCGCCGGGTCCGCCATCGAAGACAAACGCCCGGTTGAGCGTTACTTGGGCGAGACCAAACGCCTACTCGGCGTGCTCGATGGCGCTCTGGCAGGCAAGGAATGGATCATGGGCGAATACTCCATCGCCGATATCGCCATCGCGCCCTGGCTGCGCGCGCTCGATTTCTATGAAGCAACCGATGCGGTTGATTTCGACAGCTTCAAAAACGTCGATGCCTATCTCGACCGTTTCGTCGCGCGCCCGGCGGTCAAACGCGGGCTCAACATCCCGCCGCGCGACTGATCAATTGCAGGGTGCGCGCTTGCGCGCCCTCTACCCCGGCAAAGACCCGGTCAAGACATAGCGCAGGATTTCAACCACCTGCGCAGGTTCGCGCGCCACGGCCAGCGCGGCTGCATCGACTTCCTTCAGCGCATGATCATGCTCAGCCATCTGCAACACGATCAGTGATTTGCCCAGCGCCGCTGCATAGCCTGCATCAAACGCCGCGTTCCATTGGCGGTATTTTTCGCCAAAACGCACCACGACCACGTCTGCGTCCGCAATCCCCTTGCGGGTGCGAATGGCGTTCATCTGTGCGCCCTTGTGGTCATGCCAGAACTTGTTCTCTTCCGCGCCCAAAATGGCCACGCCGCAATCGTCGCTGGCCGCGTGGTCTGTCACCGGCGCGCTAAATTCCACGTCCAACCCTTCGGCCCCCGCAACAATCTGCTCACGCCAATCGGTGTGGATTTCACCGCTCAGATATACTTTGAGTGTCATAGAAACGCTCCCATTTTCAAACCTGCTGTGAGGGCTCGCCCCAGCGTCCTGTCCGTCGCTGTCAAACGAGATCCCGCGACATCAAAACCTTGTTTTCGTGACGCCTGGTTACACGCCAGCCCAGATGTGTATAGAGCGCGACATTCTCGGGCATGTCCACATGCGTAGCCAGATCCATCCGTTTCGCGCCTGCTGCCCGCGCCGCGGCAAGCACCGTTTCGATCAGCCGCCTGCCGATACCGCGCCCGCCACAGGACGGATCAACGGCAATATTGATCAAATGGGCCACATCATCGCGCAACCCAAGGACAACACCGCCGCGAACTCCACCATCTTCAGCGACCCAGACAAGCTGATCGCGTATGTCCGCGTCGATCCCTTCCGCCACCGGGGGAAGGGATACGCCACGCGCCAGCGCATCGGCATAAGCCGCGGAAATACAAGCGGCAAGCGCATCTGAATCACTGACCTTTGCCCGCCTGATGATCAATGCGTTACCTCCGATCACCCGCGCAATGTGCCGCCCGTTGCCTTGCCAACCTTCTCGACAATCTTGGCTGAAACCGCCTCGATATCGGCATCCTTCAGCGTCTTGTCGCTTGGTTGCAACCGCACCGTAATGGCCAGCGATTTCTTGCCTTCACCAAGCGATCCGCCGATAAATTCGTCAAACACGCGCACGTTTTCGATCAACCCCTTGTCGGCGCCCGCTGCGGCATTCACCAGCGTCAGAGCTTCAACCTCGCTATCCACGACAAAGGCGAAATCACGCTCGACCGCTTGCAAATCGCTGGCTTGCAACGCCGGGCGCGCCGTGGCTTTGCGGCGTGCGGCGGGCACTTCTTCGGGCCAGATCGTAAATGCCATCACCGGCCCCTTCACGTCCATCGCGGCCAAAACCTTGGGGTGCAACTCGCCAAAGACGCCCAGCATCTTCTTGGGTCCAAGGCAAATCCGCCCGTGACGCCCCGGATGCCACCACGCCGCGCCATCGCGCAAAATCTGCACCTTGGCGGGCGCGCCGATCGCCGCCAACACCGCCTCGGCATCAGCCTTCACATCAAACAAATCAACCGCGCGTGACGCGCCATGCACGTCCTTGGGCCCGGTCCGGCCAACCAGAATGCCGGCAATCTGCATATGCTCTTCCATCGGCTCACCACCGTGAAAGGCCGGGCCAACCTCGAACAAGCCGAAATCGCTGAACCCGCGCGACTGATTGCGCGCCGCCGCCTGCAACAGGCCCGGCAGAAGATCGGGCCGCATATGGCTCATCTCGGATGAGATCGGGTTTTCCAGCATCGTCGCATCACTGCCACCAGCGAACAGCGCGGCACTGGCCTGATCAATGAACGAATAGGTAACACACTCATTATACCCAAGACCCGCACAGGTCCGCCGTGCCGCCTGTTGGCGTTGCTGCGCCGGTGTCAGAACAGGGCGCGGCACGCCATCTTGAACGCGCCGCATCGGCTTGCCTTGCAGCTTGGTCAGCGACGCAATCCGCGCCACCTCTTCCACCAGATCGGCCTCGCCCTGCACATCCATGCGCCAGCTTGGCACCTGCGCCATGTTGCCTTCCAGCTTGAAACCCAGCTTGGTCAGCGTCTGGCGCTGTTCGCTCTCGGGAATTTCCATACCCACCAGCGAAATCACCCGCGCCGGGTCAAGCTTGTAAGACCGTGTCGTATCGGGCACCGCGCCTGCGGTCACAACGCTCGACGGCTCACCACCGCAGAGATCAAGGATCATCTGCGTCGCCAGATCGACGGCAGGCATGTTGAACTCGGGGTCAATCCCGCGCTCATTGCGATAGCGCGCATCCGAATTGATCTTGAGCGCACGACCCGTGTAAGCGATCTGAATATGGTCCCAAACGGCGGCTTCCAGAAACACATTGGTGGTCTCACCGGTGCAACCCGTGGCCAGCCCGCCCATGATCCCGGCGATACTTTCGATCCCTGCATCATCGGAAATCACGATCTGCCCGTCGCTGAACGTATATTCCTTCTCATCCAGCCCAACGAGGGTTTCGCCCCCCTTGGCACGATGAATCCTGAGATCCCCCTGCACCTTGTCAGCATCAAACACATGCAGCGGGCGGTTTTGGTCAAAGGTGAAGAAGTTCGTAATATCCACCAGCGCCGAAATCGGGCGCAACCCGATCGCGCGCAGCCGATCCTGCAACCATTGCGGACTCGGCCCGTTGGTCACATTGCGGATCAACCGCCCGGCAAAGATCAGACAGCCATCGCGCGCATCTTCGTCAATGCTAACCTTGATCGGACTGGGATACTCACCATCAACCTGCGCTTCTTTCGCGGGTTTGAGCGTGCCCAGCCCCCGCGCCGCCAGATCACGCGCAATGCCGCGCACGCCCAAGGCATCCTGTCGGTTCGGCGTGATCGCGATGTCGATCACCGGGTCAACTTTCGCGGGCTCATTGGTGGCCAGCCAATCAATAAACCGCTCACCTACCTCACCATCGGGCAGCTCGATAATCCCGTCATGCTCGTCGGAAAGCTCCAATTCGCGCTCGGACGCCATCATCCCGTGGCTTTCAACGCCGCGAATTTTGCCGACCTTCAGCGTGGTATCAATCCCCGGCACATAATCGCCCGGCTTGGCCAGAACGACCGTGATGCCCTCGCGCGCATTGGGCGCACCGCAAACGATCTGCTTCTCGCCCTCGTCGGTCGCCACGGTGCAAACGCGCAAGCGGTCAGCATCCGGGTGCTGTTCGGCCTTGATGACTTTGGCGAGGGTAAAGCTGCTGAGTTTATCCAGCGGATTGCTGATCTCTTCGACCTCAAGCCCAAGGTCGGTCAACGCTTCGGCAATCTCATCCACCGACGCGGTGGTATCGAGGTGATCTTTCAGCCAGGAGAGGGTGAATTTCATTTTTCTAAACCCGTTATTTTGAGCAACCACGATGAAGCTACAGCAATTAACACAGCGACAATTATTGTCGGCACGTTCTCGACGATTTGCCGTTTAGCTTTGAACAAAACTGACTCATTCAATTTGATTAGTCTTTCGGTGCCTAGCCCAGACAAAGTTAGAACATAGTCACCACCGTCTGGGACATGCTCTTCTGGAAATTCGGCGACCCAACTCTGTGAGCTAGCAGTAAGTAACCCCATTCGTATCGCAGCTCGCATGGTTGACGCTTCGCTCTCTTGTAATCCCAGCCACTTCTCGTCAGGACCTTCGCTAGGGAATACCCCTTCCCAGCAATAAGAATAGGCAACGAGAGACTCATTCGGTGCCGCCTGAACCTTTCGCAAAAGATCATCAATTGAACGTTCAGTCGTCACCGACTCAAACCCCCATGCAGCGTCGGCTGATCCAAACTGGCAAAGCCATAGTTGCGCAGCCACCGCAGGTCTGAATCAAAGAACGCGCGCAGATCGGGGATGCCGTATTTCAGCATCGCAATCCGGTCGATCCCCATGCCAAAGGCAAAGCCCTGATATTCGTAGGGGTCAATCCCGCCCGCCTTCAACACATTGGGATGCACCATGCCGGAACCGAGAACTTCCATCCAATCGTCGCCCTCGCCGATGCGCAATTGCCCATCGACCCACGAACATTGAATATCCACCTCGGCCGACGGCTCGGTAAACGGGAAATGCGAGGCGCGGAAGCGGGTCTTGATGCCATCGACCTCAAAAAACGCGGCAAAGAACTCCTCCAGCACCCATTTCAGGTTGGCCATCGAGATATCCTTGTCCAGCGCAAGCCCCTCGACCTGATGGAACATCGGCGTGTGCGTCTGGTCATAATCGGCGCGATAAACTCCACCGGGACAGATGATGCGCAACGGCGCGCCGATCTTCTCCATCGTGCGGATCTGCACCGGGCTGGTGTGGGTGCGCAACACGTGCGGCGGGCGATTGTCGCCCTCATCACGGTGCATATAGAACGTGTCCATCTCGGCCCGCGCCGGGTGGTGGCCCGGAATGTTCAACGCATCGAAATTATACCAATCGGTATCAATCCGCGGCCCTTCGGCCACCGAAAACCCCATATCGGCAAAAATCGCGGTCACTTCCTCGGTCACCTGGCTGACCGGGTGAATGGTGCCCATGCGACGATCCCGCGCAGGCAGGGTCACGTCCAGCCATTCGCTGCGTAGCCGCTCATCCAGAAGCACATCGCCCAGCGCCTCTTTCTTGGCCGCAAGCGCCGAGTTGATCTCGTCCTTCAAGTGATTGAGCTTTGGCCCCATCACCTGGCGTTCCTCGGGCGTCATCTTGCCCAATTCGCGCATTTTCAGGGAAATCTCGCCCTTCTTGCCCACGGCCTGCACGCGCAGGTCTTCCAGCGCGGCCTCGTCTCCGGCTTCGGCAATCTTGGCAATGTATTTCTGTCTCAGATCGTCCATCGGACCCTCCGGATAATGGTTGCGTTCGTGCTAGCGACAGAGGGCCGCGAATGCAAGCGGGCGGGGCGTGTGAACAAAGCGATTGATGCGCCCAAAGCGCCGTGAGACAAACCGCCATGCGCATTCAAAGGCCACACCAATGACAACCGGACCTGCCCGCCCCTGGCTGGTGCTTGCGGGCCTTGCGCTGGGCGTGACCGTGACCAACAGCTTTGCGCGTTTCGCCTATGGCTTCCTTTTGCCCGCGATGAAGGCCGAGCTTGACTGGAACTATGCCCAGGCCGGGTGGCTCAACACCGCCAATGCCTTGGGCTATATCGCGGGTGCGGTGCTGACCATGGTTCTGATCCGAAGCGCGCGCCCCTCGCGGCTCTTTGCTTTCGGGCTGATCACCACCACATTGGCGCTGCTGGTTACCGGGCTGAACACCGCGCTCTGGTGGCAAACCCTCTGGCGCATCTTGGCGGGCATTTTCGGCGCCATGTCATTTTCCACCGCCGGCGCGCTGGCCGCGCAGCTTTTTCGCGACGATCCACGCCGCAATGCTCTGGCGATTGCGATTCTCTTTGGTTCGGGGGGCGGGCTTGGCATCGTTCTGGCCGGTGCCGCGCTGCCGATCATGCTGGGCGTGCATGGCGATGCCGCCTGGCCTTATGGCTGGCTGCTGATCGGCGGTGCCAGCCTCCTTGCCCTGCCGCTTGGCCTCTGGTCGGCGCGTGTGCTCCAGCCACCCAGGCTTGCCACCACCGCCCCGGCCCAACGCCTGCCCCTTGGGCGGATGCTGGGCGAGCTTGCGGGATATGCCGGGTTCGGCCTTGGCTATATCGTCTATCTCACGTTCCTGTCGGCTTGGATGACGGAACAGGCGCTCGGCCCCTATTTCATCGCCCTGTTCTGGACGATCCTGGGAAGCTGCATCTTCGTCTCGCCGTTCGTGTGGCGTCGGGTGCTGGCGCGGTTCTCGTCGGGCGTGCCGCTGGCGCTGGTGCTCACCGGCATCGCCAGCGGCTCGGCCCTGCCGGTACTCATCCCGGGCGCACCCGCGCTTATTCTTTCGGCCACGATCTTCGGACTTTGCGTTTTCATGCCCCCCGGCGCAGTCACCAGCTTTTCGCGCCAGAACCTGCCACCGGAAAACTGGGGCGCCTCGATCAGCTTCTTCACAGTGGTCTTCGCCGTCGCCCAAACCGTCGGCCCCTATGGTGCTGGCCTCGCTGGGGATTATTTTGGCGATATCGGGGTCAGCCTTCTGGCGGCGGCGGGCATCCTGTTGCTCGGCGCGGCGGCGGCGCTGATGCAGCGGCCTCTCGAAGCCTGAACGCAAGCGGTGCGGCGTCTGCCCGTGGGATGGCGCTGCAACGCTGGTGGATCGCACTTTATTCCAGCCAAGCTCCTTCAAGGTCAAATCGGAGAGGTGACCTCGCCAAAGCGCCAGCCCGCCGGGACGGGCAGGCGCTGCACGGCGGCCTGCGGCCTCGATTCCGTGTCGGCTTGCCAACCAAACCCAGGCTACAAACAGGGGGAAATTCCGAAATTTTTCTTTTCTGGGGATACGTTGGCCCCCGCTCAGTCCTCAGCCCCCGGTCTTGAGCTTGAGGATCCCCACCAACCCGGCGTCACGCGTTTCCGCCAGCCTGGCCACATCCACGCCTGCCAACGCCTCATCGACCCCCACAATCAGGCTGGCACGGGTCGCTTCATCCAACACCGGCTCGCCAAGTTCGGCCCAGCGGGCCTCCTGCGTCGGGCCAAGATGTTCGAGGTAATGACGAAACCCCCCGGCCCCTCCGCCCAGATGATAGGTGGCAAACGGCCCCATCAACGCCCAGCGCAACCCCGGCCCGTGCGCAACGGCGCGGTCGACATCCTCGACGCTGGCAATCCCCTCAGCCACGATATGCACCGCCTCGCGAAACAGGGCCGCGCTTAGCCGATTGGCAACATGGCCGACCACTTCCTTTTGCACGACGATCACCTCTCGGTGTAGTGCGCCATAAAACGCCCGCGCGGCGGCAATCGACGCCTGTGAAGTCTGCGCACCCGGCACAATCTCAACCAGCGGAACAAGATGCGGCGGATTGAACGGATGCGCCACCAGAACGCGCCCCGGATGGCGCGCACCCCGCTGAACATCGCTCGCCAACAGCGACGAGGTGCTCGACGCAATCAGCGCCGCCTCGGGCGCACCTGCCTCGATCGCGGTCAGAATTTCGCGTTTCGCCTCGATCCGGTCCGGGCCGCACTCCTGCACCAGCCCGACTCCCCTGCACGCATCGGCAATATCGCTGGCAAAGCTCAGCCGCTCAAACGGGATCGGCCCGCTTGCCATCCCCAGCTGCACAAGATCGGGCCACGCCGCCGCGATGGCCGCGCGCACTGGGTCTTCAAATCCGTCAACCACATCCTGCACACAGACATGCAACCCATGCGCCAGAAACAAAGCCGCCCAGCTCTGCCCGATAAGCCCGCCACCGATCACGGCCACCTTTTCAATCTGCATTTCGCCCTCCCAAACCCGGCCCTTTCACACAAAGAAAAACCCCGCGCTCATCGCTGAGCACGGGGCTTCCCAAATTCTTCAACTGCCAGCAGCTTACGCCAGCGCGGCTTTCGCTTGTGCCACGATTGCGCCGAACGCTTCGGGCTCATGCACGGCCAGATCGGCCAAAACCTTGCGGTCAACTTCGATCCCGGCAAGGCCCAGACCATTGATGAAACGCGAATATGTCAGCGACTCATCAACCGAACGCACAGCCGCGTTGATCCGCTGAATCCACAGCGCGCGGAAGTTGCGCTTGCGGTTCTTGCGGTCACGGGTTGCGTATTGGTTGGCCTTGTCCACGGCCTGCGTGGCGACGCGGAAGGTGTTCTTGCGACGACCATAGTAACCCTTGGCAGCCTTGATGACCTTCTTATGACGGGCGTGTGTGACGGTTCCGCTCTTAACTCTCGACATATCTCAGCCCTCCTCAGCGCGCGTAAGGCATCATCGGCTTGATGATCTTCTCATCAGCCTTTGCCAGAACTGTCGTGCCGCGGGCGTCACGAATGAATTTCTTGGTGCGTTTGATCATGCCGTGGCGTTTGCCGGCCTGACCACCTTTGATGCGGCCGCTCGCCGTCACCTTGAACCGCTTCTTGCAGCTCGATTTCGTCTTCATCTTAGGCATTTCCGTCTCCTTAAGTTCGAGTTCGGTCATACGCGCGACTCGGCATGCCACTTTTGGCCGGCCGCGCTGACAGGGGCGTGCTATATCGGGCAGCCCCTCCGGTTGCAAGAGGTTTCAACGCCGGTTTGGTGTTTGCATCATATCGCTGGAATGGTCGCAGCCGCCCTAATTGACATACCGCGCCACGACCTTGACCATGACATTGGGAATCTGATCAATCTGATAGCCTCCGGGCTTCTGCGTCACCGCCCACGCTACAAGCCCACCCCCGATAATTATGGCAATCGCCGCCACCCGCGGCGCGCGCCGCTCGGAGTACGCAGACACCAGCGCGGGGATGGAAAACACCGCCACCACAAGCCCGATCACCAATGCCAGATCATGATCCATACTTACCGCCTCTTAACTCACTAAATACACTACCACGATATTTCTAACAAATTGTTCTCAAGATTACTCCGGATCAGATGCAAAAATCAAACTCTCATCACAGGGCGCAACCCTTAGAATATTGGTGGTTCCGGGCTGGTTGAACGGCACCCCGGCGATCACCACGATATGATCCTCGGTCGTGGCAAACCCCTGCACCCTTGCGGCGCGCGCCGAATTCACAACCGCTTGCTTAAAGCGCTGCAACTCGCCCGTCATGATACAATTCGTCCCCCAACTGAGCGCCAACCGCCGCGCCGTTCCGCGCAAACTGGTCATCGCGATGATCGGCACCCTTGGACGCTCGCGCGCCGTCAAAAGCGCAGTGGTCCCGCTCTGGGTGAAACAGCAGATCACCTTGATATCCGTCGTTTCGGCAATCTCGCGCGCGGCGGCCACCATGGCATCGGCAACCGTGGCCCGCTCGACCCGGCGCGACGATTCAATAATAACGCGATAATTGGGGTCGTTCTCGACCTCGACGGCAACATTGCTCATCGTCGTCACGGCTTCGACCGGATACGCCCCCGCCGCCGATTCCGCCGACAGCATCACGGCATCCGCCCCTTCATAGATCGCATTGGCCACGTCCGAGACCTCGGCGCGCGTCGGCATCGGGCTTTCAATCATCGACTCAAGCATCTGCGTCGCCACGATCACAGGCTTGGCCGCCGACCGGCACAGCCGCACCAACCGCTTCTGGATTGGCGGCACATTCTGCACCGGCAACTCAACCCCAAGATCACCGCGCGCCACCATGATCCCGTCTGATACCGCCAGAATTTCCTCGAAACACTTCACCGCCGATGGCTTTTCGATCTTCGACAACACGGCGGCACGTCCATCTGCCAACCTGCGCGCCTCCAGCACATCCTCGGGCCGCTGCACAAACGAGAGCGCCAGCCAATCAACCCCCAGATCACAGGCGAACTCCAGATCCTTGCGGTCCTTGTCCGAGAGCGCCGCCACCGGCAACACCACATCGGGCACATTCACCCCCTTGCGGTCCGAAATCACCCCGCCAATGATCACGCGGCACTCGGCAAAATCCTTGCCACACCGCACCACTTCAAGGCGGATCTTGCCGTCGTTGACCAACAGGTTCGCCCCCGGCTCCAACACCTGAAAGATCTCGGGATGCGGCAGACACACCCGGCTTGCGTCGCCCTCGGCCTCGTCCAGATCAAGCCGGAACTCTGCGCCCTGCTCCAACTCCTCTTCACCCTTCGCAAACGCCCCAACGCGCAGCTTTGGTCCCTGCAAATCGGCAAGAATCGCAATCGGGCTGTCCAGCTCGCGCTCGATGTCACGGATGATTCGATGGCGCGCACGCATCTCGTCATGTGTTCCGTGGCTCATGTTCAACCGAAACACATCCGCCCCCGCCACATGCAACGCCTTGATGGTGGCATAATCGTTCGAGGCCGGTCCCAGAGTGGCCACGATCTTGATGTTCCTGTTGCGTCTCATTTTCTGCCTGCCTTTGCCTGTTTCGTTGCCCGGTTTTTGCGCGGATCGCCCCCAACAAATGCCAATCGTCGAAATTGTGCAATTCACTTCCGCACCAATCTCGCCTAATTCCTTGGCGCAGGAGAAACGCTATCACCATGATAAAACAACCATATGACATCCACGGAGCGGATCGGCCAGCGCGCTGGCTTGTCACATGCGATCACGCCACCAACATCGTCCCCGAGGCGGTCAATAGCGGCGATCTCGGTCTGCCCGCCAGCGAAATGAACCGCCACATCGCCTTTGATCTCGGTGCCGCCGAGGTGACGCGCGCGCTGGCCGACCTGCTCGATGCGCCCGCCATCCTGTCACGCTTTTCCCGGCTGGTGATTGATCCCAACCGTGGCGCCGACGACCCGACGCTGATCATGAAGCTTTATGATGGCACGCTGATCCCCGCCAACCGCCACATCACCGCGCAAGAGGCCCAGCGCCGCCTTGAAACCTACTGGCGCCCCTATCACGATGCTTACGAGGCGCTCGCCTCCCGGCGCGACGACACCGCAATCGTCGCAATTCACAGCTTCTCACCCAAACTGAGCGGCCGCGCCCCCCGCCCCTGGCAGATCGGCATCCTTCATGCCGGTGATACCAGCTTCGGCCCCGCCCTGATCGAGCGGCTGCGCGCTGAGCCTGACCTCTGCGTCGGTGACAATGAACCCTATGCCGGCCACCTGCCCGGCGATGCCATTGATCAGCACGCGCTGCAAATTCCCCGCCCCAACGTGCTGATCGAATTGCGCCACGACGTCATCGAAACCGCCGAACAACAACACGCCTGGGCCCGCCGCCTCGCGCCAATTCTGGTCGAAGTCCTTACGCAAACCGGTCTCTGACCGCTGCCCATGCGTCGTTTCGGTTGACCTGAGCGTATATCGACGAGCATCCTTCAGGCAAACTGACGAAGGAACGCCCCATGGACGATACCACCCGCACTGAAATCGAAGCCGCCGCCTTCCGCCGCCTGCGCCAACACCTGTTGAAAGACCGCAAGGACGTGCAAAATATCGACCTGATGAACCTCGCCGGGTTCTGCCGCAACTGCCTCAGCCGCTGGTATCAGGAAGCCGCCACCGAACACGGCATCGAACTCACCAAGGACGACGCGCGCGAAATATACTACGGCATGCCCTACGACGATTGGAAGTCACAGCAACAAACCAAAGCCAGCCCCGAAAAACAGGCCGCCTTCGAAACCGCTCTCAAGGAAAACGTCCTGAAAGACCAATCCTGACGCGTGCCATTCTTCATCTTGCCAAAAATATCCCGGGGGTGCGGGGGCTGGCCCCCGCCGCTGCTCTCTCCACCCACTCCTGATCTCTTCGCATTCGCGCACAGAGATTGTGTGCCCAGCGCCATACCCATCACGCCCGCCTCATCCTATCTCTCCTGAACACAGCCAAGGAGATCACCATGACCACTCTGCCCACCTATTTCATCGCCCACGGTGGCGGCCCGTGGCCCTGGGTTCCCGACATGCGCCGTGCTTTTGCCAAGCTGGAAGCATCTCTCAAAAGCCTGCCCGACGATCTGCCCGAACAGCCCAAAGCGGTTCTGATGATCTCGGGCCACTGGGAAGAACAAGACGCCTTCACCGTCATGCACTCTCCCAACCCGCCAATGCTTTACGACTATTACAACTTTCCGCCTAACACCTACCAAGTCAAATACCCTGCCCCCGGCGCCCCCGCGCTGGCCGAACGTGTGGCGGATCTGATCGAGACGGCGGGCCTGCCCGCCCGGCTCGATGATACGCGCGGCTATGACCACGGCGCCTTCGTTCCCATGTCTATCCTCTGGCCCAACGCCGACATGCCGCTGATCCAGCTCTCGATGCGCTCCAACTACAGCCCCGCCGAACACATCGCCCTTGGCCGCGCCCTCGCGCCTCTGCGCGACGAAGGCGTTCTGATCATCGGTTCCGGCTACAGCTTTCACAACCTTGCCGCTTTCGGCCCCGACGCCCAAACCCCAAGCAAGGCCTTCGACACCTGGCTCAACGAAACGCTCTCCCTCGCCCCCGAGGCGCGTAGCGCACAGATGATTGACTGGGAGGCTGCACCCTATTCGCGCTTTTGTCACAAGGAAGAGGACCACCTGGTCCCGATCTTCGCCGCCCTCGGTGCGGCAGAGACCGACCCCGCCACGCGCATCTATACCGAAGACATGGTCTTCGGCGGCGTCACCGCCTCAAGCTGGCGATTTGGCTGACATTCTCGCGCCGCACCTTTTCGGGCACGGGGCGGGGGGTGCGTTGCAAATGCGCGTCCAACACCACGCGCTATTCGGTCTCGGAAAACGCCCGGCTCGATACGGAAATCGGATTTTTCGACGAATCTTTCGCATTGGCAAAACAATAACCGTCGGCGCGATGAATCGGGCCAAACTCCAATCCCCGCACAGCCGCTGCTTTGCAGAATGCCGCTACGTCCCTAACATCAAACACCAGCTTCACAAGGGATTGCCCCTCTTTCTGGCCCTTGGACGCCGGGTGTAGCAACAGGGTCAGGCCCGCCCCCGGCGGGCGCAGCTCAACAATCCTGTCCCCATCTGTGCGATGCGCGCTGTAACCGAAATGGCGACCATAGAATGCCGCCATCTCATCGATCTTCTTGGTATAAAGTATCACTCTTTGAAGCGCGCCCGGCATATCCCTGCCAACGCTCAAATCGCGGATTTCAGGCTTTCTTCAAGGTAGATTTCGCGCAACCGTCCGGCCACCGGCCCCGGCGTGCCATTACCCAGACGTGCACCATCAATCTCGACCACCGGAAATACAAACGCGCTGGCCGAGGTGACAAACGCCTCATCCGCATCCTTGGCTTCGTCGATGGTAAAGGGGCGTTCTTCCACCACCATCTGCGCCTCCCGCGCCATCCGCAATACCGCCGCGCGCGTAATCCCGTGCAGGATATCACTCGAAAGCTGGCGCGTGATGATCTTGCCGCCCTTGACGATATAGGCGTTGTTGCTGGTGCCCTCGGTCACATGCCCATCCGCGACCAGCCATGCATCATCGCACCCCGCCTTCTTCGCCATCATCTTGCCCATTGACGGATATAGCAGTTGCACCGTCTTGATATCGCGCCGCCCCCAACGAATATCCTCGATCGAAATCACCTTGATACCCGTCTTTGCTGCAGGGCTGTCCGCCAATCCCGGCTTGTTCTGGGTAAACAACACAAGCGTCGGCTTGACCTCCTCGGGATCAGGAAACGCGAAATCCCGGTCGCCCGCCGACCCCCGGCTAACCTGAAGATAGACCAGACCATCCTCGATCCCGTTCACCCGCACCAATTCGCGGTGAATCTCCAGCAAATCGTCAAACGCCTCGGGTTTTTGCATGTCCAACTCGCTCAGCGACCGCTCCAGCCGCACCAGATGCCCGTCAAAGTCGATCAGCTTGCCTCCCAGCACGCTTGTCACCTCATAAACCCCATCCGCCATCAAAAACGAGCGGTCAAAAATCGAGACCGTGGCCTCTTCCTCGGGCAGATACTGTCCGTTGACGTAAACTGTGCGGCTCATTCTGGTTCTCCTTGGCGGTGTGCGGTCGGTTTGTCGGTTTACACCGATTGACCATCCCGCTTGTTCTTGATCAATTGTGCGCTATTCGCCTAGCGCGAATTCTTGAAAAGGGAAAGCGATGACAACTGCCCCGTATTCGGCCCTCATCATGCTCGCCGCCGGGATCGGCATCCCGATTCTGGCCGGGCTCAACGCCGCCCTGGGCCAAAAACTCGGCTCGCCTGCGGCTGCCGGTGTAATCCTGTTTGTCGTCGCATTGGCCAGCACCTGCATCGTGATGCTGATCACCGGCGGCTCGCTGCGCGCCGCACCGGGCGCGCCGCCGCATCTCTTTCTCGGCGGTACTCTGGTCGCCTTCTATGTGCTCTCGATCACCTGGATCGCGCCGACCTTCGGCATCGGCAACGCGGTGTTCTTCGTGCTGCTCGGACAGATCATATCGGCGGGAATGATTGACCAATTCGGCCTGTTTGGCGCGCAACAAACCCCGCTGACACTGTTGCGCATGCTGGGTATCGTTTTGATGGGCGCGGGCGTATTCCTGACCCAGATTGCCGGGCGCAGCTAGCGCGCACGTCTCCGGCACAAAACGGGTGCCGACCTCAGCCAACATCGCCACGTACACCCCGGTCAGACGCGAAATCCTCTGCCCGCAAACGCCCCTGGCGCAAGAAATGCTGCAAGGTCAGGGCCACTGAAAGCGCATCACCCAAGGCGTCATGCGCCTGTGCCCCCTCGTCAGAAATGCCAAAATGCGCACAAAGTGTGTTTGAGCGCAGCGTTTGCACCTCGTCCACCGGCACCCCGGCCCTGACAAGCAATCGCACCGCATTGCCAAACTGCGTGGCCGGGATCGGCGCGGGAATCCCGGCGAGATAGCAAGAGATGCCGACGCCAAAAATCTCGTCATTGCCCCAGGCCCAGATCGTATCACCCGCCGCGAACTCGGCCAGCGCGCCCAGCGCCGTGCCAAGCTCAACCCCCTCGCGCGCCACCCGGTCCTGGCTCAGCCCGGTCAGACGCACAAAAAGCTCCGACAAATCCCAAACGTCCCCCGCGCGATCACGCGGGATTACCACCTGCTCAAACCGGTCAAGAATCGGAAAATTGCCTTCCAGCCCCAACCGCACCGCACCGATCTGTACCAACACAGGGTCGGGATCATTCGGGCCGCACCAGAACCGCTGCGGCGCACCCGCGTCCGTCAGAAATTCAACATCCCAGACAATCGCGGTTTTCATCTCATCCCCACAGATCTGGCGTCGGTGGATGCACGCCCTTCTCGTCAAACTGCAACGGATGCTCGCGGTCTTCGGCCAACAAAAGCGGCCCATCAAGGTCCGTCACCATCGCGCCCTGTGCCACCAATGTGGCCGGCGCCATGGCAAGCGATGAGCCGACCATGCAACCCACCATCACCTTGTAACCCTCAGTCAATGCCGCCGCCTTCAACGCCAAGGCCTCACTCAACCCACCCGTCTTGTCGAGCTTGATGTTCACCACATCGTATTTGCCTTTAAGCTTGGACAACGATGCGCGATCATGCGCGCTTTCATCGGCACAAACCGGCACGGGCCGCTCCATCCCCAAAAGCGCGTCATCTTCCCCCGCTGGCAAAGGCTGCTCGACCAACGCCACCCCCAGCCGGACCAGATGAGGCGCCAGATCGGCGTAGACATCCGCGCTCCAGCCCTCATTGGCATCCACGATGATGGTCGATTTCGGCGCGCCCGCGCGCACCGCTTCCAGCCGCGCCATATCATCCGGCGTGCCCAGCTTGATCTTCAACAACGGGCGAAAGGCATGTTCCGCCGCCTGCGCGCGCATCTTTTCCGGCGTATCGAGCGACAGTGTATAGGCGGTAATTTCCGGCTTCGGCGCGGGCAGCCCGGCCAATTCCCAAACCCTGACCCCGGCTTTCTTGGCCTCAAGATCCCACAGCGCGCAATCCACCGCATTGCGCGCCGCCCCCGCCGCAAGCATGCCCTGAAGCGTCTTGCGCGTGACCGGCCCGCTTAACCCCTCGATCTCGGCGGTGACACTTTCCAGCGTTTCATCATAACGCGCATAAGGCACACATTCACCCCAACCCGAGATGAACCCGTCCGATATCCGCACCGTCAAAACCTTGGCCTCGCTGCGCGATCCACGTGAAATGGTAAATACCTGAGCCAGCTTGAACGTGTCCGGTGTGACTGTGATCTGCAAAACGTCGCCTCTTCTTCGTATCCTGTCGGGCCGGGCCCGCTCGGAATTGAAACGCACCGCCGGCACGTTTCATCTTGCTCTAAATATCCCCGCCGGAGGCTCCCCCAGCCGTCGCAAGGCGCAATCTTCTCAGATCGCTTCCAACGCGTCCACCAGGCGCGACGCCCCATGGCGGAACGGATCAACCGTCGGCAGCCCCATCTCGGCTTCCACCTTGGCAAGATAGGCGTTGGCCTCATCCTCGCTCATATGCTGGGTGTTCACCGAGATCCCCACCACCTGACACGCCGGATTCGCCACCCGTGCCAGCGTCAGCGCAGTATCGCGCAACTGCTGAAGGCTCGGTTGTTGATATTCCGGCAAACCCCGCATGTGCGAACGCGTCGGCTCGTGACTCAGGATCAGCGCATCCGGCTGTCCCCCATGGATCAACGCCATCGTCACCCCGGAATAGGACACGTGAAACAGCGATCCTTGTCCTTCGATATGATCCCAGTGATCATCATCATTGTCCGGCGTCAGCCACTCCACCGACCCAGCCATGAAATCAGCCACAACCGCATCCAACGGCACGCCGTTGCCGGTAATCAGGATCCCGGTCTGCCCGGTCGCGCGGAAACTCGATTTCAACCCGCGTTTCTTCATCTCGGCGTCCATCGCCAGCGAGGTATACATCTTGCCCACCGAACAATCAGTACCCACCGCCAGACACCGCTTGCCGCGCCGCTTCACACCGTTGGCAATCGGATATTTCACATCCGGCACCCGCACATCATGCAACTTGCGCCCGCAGGCTTCGGCCACCGCCACAAGATCGGGCTCATCGCGCAGCAGGTTGTGCAAACCGCTGGCCAGATCGAACCCCTCTTCCAGCGCCATCACAAGAACCTTCTTCCATTCCTGACTGATCAGCCCGCCCCGGTTGGCCACCCCGATCACCAGCGTCTCGGCGCCTGCCTCGCGCGCTTCGGTCAGGTCCATATCGGGTAGCCCGACATCTGCCTTGCACCCTTCCATCCTAAACTGGCCCACGGCGTTGCCGGGCCGCCAATCCTTGATCCCCTGCGCCACTTTCGCGGCAAGTTGGTCAGGCGCGTCGCCCAGAAACAGAAGGTAGGGTGTCTTGATCATGGCTTTCGGCCCTTTCGCGCGTCGTGGAAATTCCCCAACACGCATGATTTGCCATAACCGATGGAATGCGATTGCAAACATCCGCCATTGCACAGGTTTTTTCGCAGGATCACCGGCAAAAGCCCAGAATTTTCGCAGAAAATTCTATTCCCTCCCTCGCTTGGCACAAATTTTCCGCGCCGCAGCGCCATTCTGCATCTGCATAATCCGCCTTGCAGCACCCCGCGCAATTTAATATCGCTCAGAGCTGAACCCACGCAATTTCAGAAACCCCCGAGAGGCCCGCCCATGTCCTTCCGCAAACAACCCCCCGCTCCTGCCCGTCCAAACCGCTGCCAACTCTTCGGCCCCGGCTCGCGTCCGGCAATTTTCGAGAAGATGGCTGCCTCTGCCGCCGACGTGATCAACCTTGATCTCGAAGACAGCGTCGCACCCGCCGACAAGGAAACCGCGCGCAAGAACATCATCGCGGCGACCCATGACATCGACTGGGGCAACAAATACCTTTCCGTGCGCATCAACGGCCTCGACACGCCCTATTGGTATCGCGATGTCGTCGACCTGCTGGAAAACGCCTCCGAGCGCCTTGATCAGATCATGATCCCGATGGTCGGTTGTGCCGAAGACATTTATGCCGTCGAAGCGCTCGTCGCCTCGATCGAGGCCGCCAAGGGCCGCAAGAAGCCGATCACCTTTGAGGTGATCATCGAAACCGCCGCTGGCATCGCCCATGTCGAAGAGATCGCCGCCGCCTCCCCCCGTATGCAGGCGATCAGCCTCGGATATGCCGATTTTGCCGCCTCGATGGGCATGGCGACCACAGGCATCGGTGGCACACAGGAAAACTACTACATGCTGCGCGACGGCCAAAAGAACTGGTCCGACCCGTGGCACTGGGCGATCTCGGCCATCGTCGCCGCATGCCGCACCCATGGCGTTCTGCCGGTTGATGGCCCCTATGGCGATTTCTCGGATGACGAAGGCTTCACCGCCCACGCGCTGCGCGCCGCAACGCTGGGCATGGTCGGCAAATGGGCGATCCACCCCAAACAGGTCAAGCTCTCCAACGAGGTCTTCACCCCCTCGGCTGAGGCTGTAGCCGAGGCCCGTGAAATCCTCGCCGCCATGGAAGAGGCCCAGAAACAAGGGCTTGGTGCCACCACCTACAAAGGCAAACTGATCGACATCGCGTCGATGAAGCAAGCCGAAGTGATCGTGCGCATGTCGGAATTGGTCGGCGGCTGATCACGCCTTCAATTGAATTGGAAAAGCCCCGGTCCAAGCGCCGGGGCTTTTTGCGTGAAATGAAAATCCTGCCTTAAACGATTAAAACGCTATTCATTGCGCCTGGTCTATGCCGATCTCTCGCGGCGTTCCGGCAGGGGCATCGCCATTTGCCTCGATGTCCATGATATAGCGTTTCATCTCGTCGATCTCGCTGCGCTGGGCCTCGATGATCGCATTGGCCAGCTCACGCACCCTCGGGTCCGATATCTCGGCACGCTCACTGGTCAGAACGGCAATCGAGTGGTGCGGGATCATCGCTTTCATCCAGGCCACATCGCCCACCGTTTCCTGTGATCGCACCAGCCAAACACCCAGCGCAAATGCCAACGCCGCGCCGATAAAAATGGCGCTGTTAATGGTTCCGTTGGTATACATTCCCAGCATGAACGCCAGCATGATGATCGCCATCGCCCCCCCCATATAGAGCGCCATCCACATCCGCGTCTGCGAATAGAAGATATGATCAAGCGCATAGGTATTGAGATACATCAGCCCATACATAACGACAGTCGACGTCGCTATCATGGCAAAGAAACGACCATAGCCCATTTTCCCCCTTGCCGAATGTGTCTCATGTCCGGATCGGTCTGAATACGGCGTTGGTGCGGATCGTGTCATTGCTCATTCTTTCGTTTGCAAACTCGCGGATCAGAGAATCAACACGTCGCAATGCAAATGGTTCCAGATCGCTACAAACTCCGCCCGACTCCGTTGCGCTTTCGAGAGAAGAAGCGCGCGACAGGTTAACCCATTTTCGCCTTCCCAAACCACATTTCACCCGACAGCCGGAAAACATACACTCGACAGCCGGGAGTCACCCCCCCGATTCGGCCTGCAAATCCGCCGTTAACCATGCAGAACGTGCGTGATAGCTCTTCTTAACCTCAGTCGGCCTCACCTGCCCTGTACGGCGGGCAATCTGTCCACCTCTGCCCGCCTCCGCACCAGACCAAAACCCACCACCGCTTGAGCCTGCGCCGCCTTCCCGCTAAAGGGAATTGGTCAGACACTCACCCATCGGAGCCACATCATGCCAGTCTATCGTTCCCGCACCTCCACCCATGGCCGCAACATGGCCGGCGCACGCGGCCTGTGGCGCGCCACTGGTATGAAAGACGGCGATTTCGGCAAGCCGATCATCGCCATCGTCAACAGCTTTACCCAATTCGTCCCCGGCCACGTCCACCTCAAGGACTTGGGCCAGATGGTTGCGCGCGAAGTTGAAAAATCCGGCGGCGTGGCCAAGGAATTCAACACCATCGCTGTTGATGATGGTATCGCCATGGGCCATGACGGTATGCTCTATTCCCTGCCCAGCCGCGAGATCATTGCTGACTCTGTGGAATACATGGTCAACGCCCATTGCGCCGATGCGATGGTGTGCATTTCAAACTGTGACAAGATCACCCCCGGCATGCTGATGGCTTCCATGCGGCTCAACATCCCGGTGGTTTTCGTCTCTGGTGGGCCAATGGAAGCAGGCAAAGTTGTTCTGGAAAGCGGTATCGAGAAATCCGTCGATCTGGTCGATGCCATGGTCGCCGCCGTCGACGATGAAATGTCCGAGGCCGATGTCAGCGCCTACGAACGCTCGGCCTGCCCGACCTGTGGTTCCTGCTCGGGCATGTTCACCGCCAACTCCATGAATTGCTTGGCAGAAGCCCTTGGTCTTGCCCTTCCCGGTAACGGCTCGATGCTGGCCACGCACTCTGATCGCAAGGAGCTTTTCTTGCAGGCCGGGCGCACAGTGGTTGATCTTTGCAAACGCTATTACGAGGGCAACGATGCGTCGGTTCTGCCGCGCTCCATCGCCTCCAAAAGCGCGTTTGAGAACGCCATGTCGCTCGATATCGCCATGGGCGGTTCGACCAACACGATCCTGCACCTTCTCGCCGCCGCCAATGAGGGCGAGGTCGATTTCGATCAGTCAGACATCGACCGTCTGTCGCGCAATGTGCCGTGCCTGTGCAAGGTCGCGCCTGCGATCGAGAATGTGCACATGCAAGACGTTCACCGCGCCGGTGGCATCATGGCAATCTTGGGCGAAATGGACCGTGCCGGGCTGATCAACACGTCGCTGCCCACGGTGCATTCCGCCACTTTGGCCGATGCCCTGAACAAATGGGACGTGGCACGCAGCAACGATCCGGCCGTTCACGAGTTCTACCGCGCCGCGCCCGGTGGCGTGCCGACCCAAACCGCATTTTCGCAATCCAGCCGCTATAACGAGCTCGACCTCGACCGCGAATCAGGTGTGATCCGCAACCGAGAAAACGCGTTTTCGCAGGACGGCGGTTTGGCCGTTTTGTTTGGCAACCTCGCCGAAGATGGCTGCGTGGTAAAAACAGCCGGTGTCGACGATTCAATCCTGGTTTTCTCCGGCCCCGCCAGAATCTTCGAAAGCCAGGACAGCGCCGTGAGCGCGATTTTGACGGGCAAGATCGTGGCCGGTGACATCGTGCTGATTCGCTACGAAGGACCGCGCGGTGGTCCAGGAATGCAGGAAATGCTCTATCCGACGAGCTATCTGAAATCCAAAGGACTAGGCAAAGATTGCGCCCTGATAACAGACGGCCGCTTCTCCGGCGGCACCTCTGGCCTGTCCATCGGTCACGTCTCGCCCGAAGCGGCAGAAGGCGGCACAATCGGGTTGGTCGAGGAGGGTGATCTGATCGAGATCGACATTCCTAATCGCAAGATCAACCTCGCAGTTGCTGAAGCTACACTCGCTGCCCGCCGCACGGCGCGCGAAGCCAAGGGTTGGCAGCCTGATGAGAAGCGTACCCGCAAGGTTTCAGGTGCGCTCAAAGCCTATGCTTTGCTGACCACCTCCGCCGCAAAAGGGGCTGTAAGACAGGTCTGAACCCGACCATAAGGAGCGCAGACTGCGCGCCCTATGGCTAATTCCATTTGCGGCAAGACGCTGACCTTACTGCACATCTCAGCTGCGCACCGGCCCACATTCGACGCCCTGCGCGACCGGATTGCGCCCTGTGTTGCGCTGATCCATCTGGTGCGCAAAGATTTCCTGAACCGCGCTTGCGCTTCAGAGATGATAGGTCAGCGCAGAGTGGATCAGCAAACGCATCGCACTTTTATCCACGTCAGAGACATCAGCAAATAGCACGGCGCGACTTCCATCAAAACGGGTGCCCTCCGGTGCCAAGGGGCGGAAGTCTTCGATCAACGAGGTTTGACAATGCACAAGAAGGGCGAATCCGTTGGGCTTGCCTCTTCCAAGCCTGATGGTGGTGCCGGATTTGGTCTCTTGGGTGAGGTAGGCGGGTTGACCCCAGCGCAATTCCTCCGAAATCTGCCCCGCCTCAGGTGTCTGTGCTGCTACCTCAAAAATCAATTCTCGCAGCGTCATACAGCCTTGCCGCGCGGGCATCGGCATAGCCTCAAAGGCAGCTTTTACTTCAGGTATCATCAGGCACCTTCTCCCATTCTCTCCATAGCGATAACCAAAATGGTTAGCCCGACTGACAAAACCCAACAGCAGGTTGCTGGGAGTCAAGATTGTGTCGCTCGTAACTTAGGTTCCAACAGGTTTGACCGGTTGTCGCAGGATGGTCTTTAACTTTTCCGAAGCCACCCGGCGCGGGTCCGAGAGGTAGATTTCGTGATGCAGACCGGCGAATGTCAGCCCCAGCGCCGACATTACGTTGTCATGCAGATCCGCGATTACAGGTTTTTCCTCTGCATAGGATCCCAGATGCAGATATTGCAGGCATTCTCCTTCGGTCAAACAGTCGAGTCGTACAGCGTTCAGCAAATCCGGCGCGGCACCATCAACCTTTTTCGCCTGCTTGCTCAGAACCGTTTCACGCGCGACGTCAAACGCCGCGTGGTTTAGGTTATCCGGTATTCGCAGCATCGCTAACCATTGCCAATCGAGCCGCTCATCGGATGTGAAGGCCGTCATATCCTCGGCCCACCACAGCGCTTCGAGCGGTGGCACAACAAAATCCTGACCTTCACTCTTGAAGGCGAATTTCACGCCATACGCCAAGGTATAGAGCGCTTGAATTGCCGCCGCATAGGCCGACCCGTTCGGATCGCCCTGCCCTTCTATCATCAGGAAAGCGCGTTTGGGCACAGTGATGCGCTGCCAACCCTTGCGATCAGCCGAGTACAGCGCCTTTTCGGCCTTTTTGAAATCAAGCTTGGTCATGGCGCAAGCGGCAGACAGATGTCGGTCAGCAAGTCTGCGGGCGCCACCTCGACTGGCGTATTTAGATAGACCTCATAAACCGGTTCATCCGCGGGATCGCGTGTGGACGCTGGGAGCCACTCTCCAAAAAGGTAATCATAACCGCGCTGTAGACCGGCATAAGGACCGCGAAAGCGCAGCCGCGCAATCGGGCCGCCAAGAATTTCTACCGTTTCGAACCCGTCAGGAATATCGGCTCCGTGTGCCAGTTCGAAACCGGCGTTGGATCGCAGCTCAGGGGCCGGAACGACAGAAGGATCATCGTAATAGACCCCAATCATACATCGAACTTGCGGCCAGAGATTGCGCGCTCCGATGATGGTGCCGGCCTGTTCGAAAGCGTTGCCAATTTCGACATAGGGCCCGCGATGTCGGATAGAAGCGAGGCGACGCGCGGGCGCGGCTTCGATCTTGACTTCGAACATTTCAGACTCTCCCTTTCGTCTGAGCAATCGTGGGGTGTCGTCCTTACCCGATTTGCGAAACTGAACCGGCGTCATGCCATAAGTAGCACGAAAGGCGCGACTGAAACTTTGCGCCGATGGATAACCCACCTTCTTTGCAACCTCGGCCACGGGCCATTCGGTGCGCAATAGCCAACATGCCGCCCGGTTCAGCCGGATACGGCGCACAGCGACGGCGCAGGTTTCTCCGGTCATGGCGTGAAAAACACGATGCCAGTGAAACCGGCTCATCGCAGCAACATCGGCCAGCGCATCCAGCGAAAGATCGTCGGCGGGGTGCTTGTGGATGTATTCGAGCACCCGCAACATGCGTTTTTCATAGTCAGACCGCAATGAAGTGTTCCTTTGCCATTACACCCAACCTACTTGCCATGACCCGCCTGTTCAAATCTTGCGGAGTTGCATCACAGGTTCAGTGCGGCCATATATCGGCAAGTTCGGCACAGGAGTTCTAGTTATGACCAACTATCTTGATTTCGAAAAACCGTTGGCCGAGATCGAAGGCAAGGCGGAAGAGCTGCGCGCTATGGCGCGGGCCAATGAAGACATGGATGTCGAATCCGAGGCCGCCGCGCTAGACAAAAAAGCTGCCGAGCTTTTGCGTGACCTTTACAAATCGCTCACGCCCTGGCGCAAATGCCAGGTTGCCCGGCATCCCGAGCGACCGCATTGTCGCGATTATATCAAGGCACTCTTCACGGAATATACGCCGCTGGCGGGCGACCGGAACTTTGCTGATGATCAGGCGGTGATGGGGGGGCTGGCCCGCTTTAATGATCGGCCTGTCGTGGTGATCGGACATGAGAAGGGCTCTGACACCAAGTCTCGCATTCTGCACAATTTCGGCATGGCGCGGCCCGAGGGCTATCGTAAAGCTGTGCGCCTGATGCAGCTCGCAGACAAGTTTGGCCTGCCAGTGGTCACACTGGTTGATACCGCCGGAGCCTATCCGGGCAAGGGCGCCGAAGAGCGCGGTCAGTCCGAAGCGATTGCCCGCTCAACCGAAGCCTGCCTTCAGATCGGGGTTCCGCTGGTGTCTGTCATCATTGGTGAGGGTGGCTCTGGCGGAGCTGTCGCCTTTGCTTCGGCCGATCGTGTGGCGATGCTGGAACACTCAATCTATTCGGTCATCACGCCTGAGGGTTGCGCCTCCATTCTTTGGAAGGATTCCGAGAAGATGCGCGAGGCCGCCGAAGCAATGCGCCTGACCGCTCAGGATCTGGAAAAGCTGGGTGTGGCGGACCGGATCATTCGTGAACCCCTGGGAGGCGCACATCGCGATCCAACGGCTGCGATTGATGCAGTCGGCGAGGCAATTGCAAGCATGTTGGCCGAGATGGGCAACAAGTCACCCAAGAAGCTAATCCGAGATCGGCGCAAGAAATTCCTCGATATCGGGGCAAAGGGGCTGGCCGCCTAATTTGTGAGATCAGAACGACGCTCTACTTCAGTTCTTCGCCGAAATGCATTGCGCGTCGCAGTGGGATTGGACGCTATGGCTATGTCGCCCAGATGAAGGGCCAAACCAATCCCGGCCGGGCCGTTCGTATCACCCATCAATTAGGCCAGCAGCATCTTGAGACCTTGGGTCACATCCGAGCGCACCGCCAGCCGCAACCCAGGTTCATCGCCTGCCTTGAGGGCGGCGATAATCATACGATGATACGGTGGCAACGACTTGCGCTTTAGCCGCCCATAAAGGCGCCGCATGGTCGGTCCGAGTTGAAGCCAGACTGTTTCTGCCATGGCCAGCATCGCTGGCGCCTGAGCACGCAGATAGAGGGTGCGGTGAAACTCCAGATTCGTTCGGATATAGCCGACCGGATCCTGGCGATTGATCATGTCGGTCAAACCAGAATTGATGATTTGCAACCGATCAATAAGTGCTAGGTGAGCGCGCGGTAACGCACGGCTGGCAAGCTCAACCTCGATCAGCGTGCGTAACGCTGACAATTCTTCAATCCGGTCCGAGCTGAGTTCAGGCGTCGCCACCCGCCCGGAAGAAGACATCGACAACGCCCCCTCGGCCACCAATCGCCGCACCGATTCACGTGCGGGCGTCATCGACACACCAAATTCTTTACCGATACCGCGCAACGTGATCGCCTGTCCCGGAAGGATGTCGCCATGCATGATTCGGGTACGCAAACGCCGATAAACCATATCATGGGTCGAAGGCTTCGGATCAGGGCGTTGTGAGATAAGCATGAGTTGCTTGTGATCACAAACCCAACGCAGGTCAATCGAAATCCTTGGGAGTTCGTGCTGCGAGGCGGTGTTTCGCCCGTCTGCAGGCCGCTCAGAATCGATACCGATGCAACCCGGCGCCATGCTCTCGCAACCAACGCCGGGACGGTTCGTAATTGCCATAAAGCGCTTTGACGTGCGCCCAAAATTGCGTGGAATGATTCATTTCCGCCAGGTGCGCGACCTCATGGGCAGCGACATAGTTGAGCACTTCGTCCGGTGCGAGAATAAGCCTCCATGAATACATCAAGCCGCCATTTGACGAACAAGATCCCCAGCGTGAACGGGTATCGCGCAGGCTCAGTCGTGAATAGCGCAGCCCTAGCGCGTCAGCGTATCGATCTGATGCTTCAACCAGCCGCGCTCGTGCCGTTTCTTTGAGAAACCCCTGTATACGCGGCGCAACACACGCCGCATCGCCCGACGCGACGATCTCGCTATTGTGCACCCGAACCCCTCGACCGGCCCCGGAAACGACGCGCAGCATTTCGCCGCGAAAGGGAATTGCAACGCCAGGTTCGACCAATACATCAGGCTGCCGTCGGTCGAGATGCACGCGCAACCAATTTGCCTTTTCCTCGGCAAAACTCAACGCCTCGGCCTCGCGCACCCCGGGTGGGAAGGTGAGTGTCACCCGCCCATCAATCGACGACACCCTTAGTGATATTCGCCGGGCACGGGATGACCGCTTCAGAATCACTTCAACAGGCGGATCGCCCTTCAGGATGTGCCGACTCAAACCGACCGCTCTTTAGCTTTATTTAGCCTGTTCATCGCGCCCCTCAGGAAAGCCTTTGACACCTGCGTCCCGTTATGGCAGTTGGCGCGGATCGTCGACAAGCAAATAGAATTTCGAAAGGGAAGCCCATGCCCAAGGAAGAATGGGGCGTCAAGCGTGTCTGCCCAACCACCGGCAAGCGCTTTTACGACCTGAACAATAGTCCGATCATCAGCCCCTACACGGGGGAAGTCTGTGAATTCGACACCGGCAAGCGCAGTCTCATTGCGGCAGACGCCGAGGATGCGGTCACGAAGAAGGCCAAAGATGCGGAAGAAGGTGTTGAGCTCGACACACTGGATGACGCAGAAGTCGATCTCGATGACGATGATGATGTTCTCGATGACGACGACGACGATAGCGTCTCGCTTGACGAGATCGCCGACGTAGCATCTGACGACGACGATTGATGATGAATTCAGGCGTTGACGGGGATTTTCTTCTTGATCCCGTCGTCGCCTTTGCCTAATACCCGCGGGCGGAATAAGCCCGCACGGCAAGGGGCCTTAGCTCAGTTGGGAGAGCGCTTGCATGGCATGCAAGAGGTCAGGGGTTCGACCCCCCTAGGCTCCACCAAATTCTCTTTAATATGATGGCATGTTGCTCGTACGGCGGACAGATCCGCCCATCTCGCAGCCCTCACCTGGACCTAAGGTACCGGATTAAAACCTGATCGTACCCGAGCGTTGGCGTGCCTAAGAGAGTGCAGCGCGCGTAAGAATCTGTTTGTGGGGAATTTCTTCTGGAAAACTTGCTGAACGCCGGCCTAAATCCCCAAAAGCGGATGGTCTGTATTGTTGGGGATTTAGTATGGTGCCCAGAAGAGATCATATTGCTCTCATGTCCTCATTTCCGGCTTCCGACGTATCTACCCATATTCCCTACAAAATTCGCTGGTCCGGCCGCACTTGGCATCGGGTTGAGACGAGGGAGTTGTGTGGCAGTTTGTGAGGCAGTAGTGACCATTCAAAGAGCTCCTGCGTCGACGGGATTAAACCAGGTGCGCTGTATACTGGCTTCGTCGGCGTGTGCCGGCGGAATTCATGGCGGTAGATCCACGCCAAATTGTGGAAATTTCCCTCAGGACAAGAGATCTTTCGGAAGCTCGTGCCCGAGCGTATTTGAAGTGGCAGAGCCTCAAATGCGGCTGCGCGAGCACGCCTTTCACGATATGCACGCCTATTTCGGCGCAAGCCTGGCGATGATCTCCCGGATGCGCTCTCGTATGGCGCCGTGCAGAGCCTTGTAGCGGTATTTTGTCGACCAAACGACATGATATCGGTGATAGAAGCTGGTATGTGATCCAGTAGAATAAGCCATGCATAACCCTCCCGTATTCTGAAGCTTTCTCCCTTCAGGGGCGTCAAGATACGGGAGGGTTCTTCATCAGGGTTCACGCTGAAGCGAACCGGCTAGAAGCCAGTTGCTTGTCTCCGTTAGGTGGAAAGTTAACGGCAGGGACGTGAGCCGAGCGGAACTCTGGACAGGGGTGAACCACTCGTTAGCACCACTCACATCTGCTGGTGGCCCGGCAGAAAGTACCGGCATTCATAAATGGTGTGTGGTGACATCGACATGGAATTGACACTGTTGCGTCTCCTGATTTTCAAGTGGCTTTTGGCTAGCCTGAAGAGATCAAATCGTCATCAGAAGGGGCTCGAAACAACAGCCGCGCCTCGATGCCCAAAGTCTCTCGGCGGTCCTCCACGAGGAGCAGAGCTTTTCGCAAACTGGTCCATCTGGTTCTGTCATCACTGACGCACGCAAAAGCACCACGTGCCCAGAGCGATGTCAGCGCTTCCGGTCCGAGATCGTCTTCAAGGGCCTGATTGCGCACGACATAAAAGCATGGGATTCGTTCGCCTAACCCATCCTGTCGCGGCTTGTTCTCACCCACCTTCCTGACTTGAGTATGCAGCGTTCGCCACCGGTGTTTGGGGGTAGGCTTGACGTAGGCTGGCGGGGTCAGCCGAACGTGATGACCGCTCTCCATTTTGTGGATCATTGCAGACCCACCTTGGCACAGCGATGCCGTCGGAGGGCGGCTACATCATCAACGCCTTGGGCGCCAGCTGTTCTGATCGTGCCGTTCCGTCTGCATCCATACGGATAGAGGTCTGTGGTCGCTTTATCGCAGGATGCGGATGAAATCCTGAATGGTCGCCTCGTAATCATAGACGGGTTTCCAGCCCCATTCGTTGCGTGCAGGAGCATCATCGAGCGGAAGCGAAAACTTGTCGAACAATGGTTTCCAGGTTTCATTGGGCTCAAAATCAATACGAGCGCCGGGCAGATGTTCGCGCACCAGGTCCGCCATTTGTGCGGTTGTCGGTGTGGGGCGGGGGCCATCCAGCAGATAGCAGATTGTCTGGATATTTTCGGCCGGAGCGTTTGCCAGCTCCAGAAGTGCCCGCGCGGCATCTTTGACATAAACCAGCGAAACACACGTCTCGGGCGTGACCATAACAGTCGATGGGCGACCTTTGATGCTGTCCTCGATCATCGCCGAGGTATAGTTCACGATCCCCCCCGGACGCAGGCCGACGCCGGTGATCGACGGGAAGCGGATTGCGCGGAAATCAAGCCCGAACCGGGCGCGATACAGCCGGCCCATATGTTCGGCAAAAAGCTTGGTGATGCCATAGACTGTGGTCGGGCGCTGAAGTGTGATGTCGGTGACCGATGGCCCCACCATATCGTCGCCGAAGGTGGTGACCGAGCTGGCGAATATGACTTGTGACACGTTATGGGCTTTGGCTGCTTCCAGAAGGTGGACAAAGCCGAGCGCATTGACTTCAGTCGCCGGTATCGGGTTTTCTTCGCAAGTGATCCCGAGCATGGCGCCTAGATGGTAAATGCGGGTCGGTTTGTGTGTTCCGATTACGTCGTTGAGCACTTCGGCGTCTCCGACATTGCCTTGTACATATCGGACGCGATCTGAAACATCCTCCAGCCGTTCGGGCGTTGCGGCGATATCCATCACCACCGGATGCTTGACCCCTGTCGCAAGCAATTGCCTGACAAGTTCCGAGCCCAGCATTCCGGCACCACCAGTGATGAGAGTGGTCATTGTTTCGTGCCTTTATGCAGCGTCCAGATCCTGAACATCGAGGGCGACTCTCGGTCGAGCTTAGTCATTTTCACCTTTGCTTTCCTTTTGCGTGAGACTGAAAGGGGTTTGCCTTTATCCGTGTCCGTCTGTCCTGGGGTCCGGTGGGCAGACGATTCCCATGGCAGCGTTGACCAGCATCTGAGTGAAAACTTTTTCGTCCTTAGGAAAGAGCGGGGCGCGGCCCGATTCCGAGTAGAGAACCGTGGTCAGAATAAGCTGGCTCGCTCCCCGGAGCGCAACGCGGGGATCGGGAGCGGTTATCTCGTTCTCATATTGCGACAAGACCACATCCAGCCGTGCCGCGAGCCGAAAGTTCAATTCGTTCACCGATTCCCAGATTTCGGGGTCGGTATGCATCAATTCCCGTGCAGCCCGATAGAAACCCCTGTTCTTGCGGATGTTCTCGAAGGCGGAGGCAATAAGGACTCGGAACAGTCCGGGTAGATTTTCGCAGGTTTCGCGGTCAAGCTGAATGGTATCGATGGTCCTATGCACGTAATCAAAGTAGTTCTCCATGACCTTGCGGAACAGACCGTCCTTGTCCCGAAAGCGATGGTAAAACGATCCGATTGAACAGTCAGACATTTCCAGAATGTCCGTGACTTTGGCGCCTGAATACCCGTGCTTTGCAAATAGGATTTGGGCAGCCTCAAGCACCCTTCGTTCGGTTTCAATGCTGCGTTTCTGCCGTGCTGGGCGATAACCTTCGTCGGAGTTGGAAGCTCTTTCAGGTATTGATTTTAGCTTCAAGAATTCAGTCTCCTGTCGGGTAAGTCCATGTTCAGGCGTGATGTTTTCGCCAAGGATCAGTGACGTTCTTGACTATAATTAGAATAGATGTTCTAAAAATTAGAGTCAATGTGCTTGCGGCGGTGCTAAGCCGATGGCGGGACGCTGAGTCAGCGTGAACCGCAAGTCCGACATAATCAAGGGGAGGACTGGGATGTTGGATCTAAAAGGAAAAACCGCTGTCATTACAGGTGGCTCGCAAGGGCTGGGCAAAGCGATTGCCATTGAGTTTGTTCGATATGGCGCAAACGTGGTGATCGCAGATATTCTGACCGACATCGGGCAGGCCGCCGTGCGGGAGATCGAAGCGGTTGGGGGTGCCTGCATGTATCATCACTGTGATGTAACGAAACGGGCCAACCTCGAGACGTTAATGAACGCGGCGGTGTCCCGGTTTGGTCGGCTCGATATCGTTGTCGCAAATGCAGGTTTGGCGGTGCCAAGCCACGCGTTAGACTTGGAAGAGGATGAATTCGAACGGGTGATCGGGGTAAATCTCAAGGGGGTGTATCTGACTGGGCAAGTGGCTGCGCGGATCATGCTGGAGCAGGACCCAGACGAGAATGGTAATCGAGGTGTGATTATCAATATGTCGTCGGTTAATGCCACTTCGGTTCTGCCCGAAGCCGCCTCCTACGTTATGTCCAAGGGCGGGGTGAACCAGTGGACCAAGGCGCTGGCGATCAAGGTTGCGCCCGATGGAATCCGGGTCAACGCCATTGGCCCTGGGACCTTTGCAACCGAGATGAACAGTGTACAGACACAAGATCCCGATCGGTTCCGAGCATTGATGTCACGGACGCCAATCGGCCGCCCCGGCACACCGGATGAGATTGGCAAAATCGCTCTGTTTTTGGCCTCTGACCTGTCCAGCTACATCATTGGTCAGACGATCTATGCCGATGGTGGACGAATGGCACTGAATGTCACTGTTCCAGTAACGCCCTGAAATTGCGAATTTTTCCGTGGGGTCTAAAACTATTGACACGATTATATTTCTAAAACTAGAATTACATTTCTAGAAAATGCGCACTTTTGTTGGCATGTTCTACGGATTCTTTGGGAGGAACCATGAAACACCTACTGCTTACTGCGGCCTGTGGCTCCGCACTCGCTTTTGCCGCGCCGGCTACCGCCGCGGACTTGGAAATCAAGGTCGCTACGCTGGCGCCCGAGAAGACGCCTTGGTATGACCACTTGGCCAAATGGGAAGCCGCAGTCGAGGAAGCCTCGGGCGGCAGTATCGACATCCAGATTTTCGGTAGTGGGCAGCTTGGCAACGAATTTGATGTCTACAACCAGATGAAGCGCGGCCGGATCGAAGCCGCACAGTTCTCGAGCCAGACACTTGCAGGCAATGTGCCCGAAGTGGCATTGATGTCGACGCCGTTTCTGTTTGACGATGTTCAGACCATCGACTGTGTCTATGATGGCGAATTCGGTGATATGCTAAGAGGCAAGATCGAAGCGCAGGGTATCGAAGTCCTGAGCTGGAATGACGCTGGCTGGGTCAACATGTTTGGTCAGGACGATCTGAGCGATGTGGCCAAGGCCGAAGGCTATAAGGTGCGTATTGCACCACATGGCATGTCGCGCCTGTTGTGGAGTTCTGCCGGGGCGTTGGGAACCGAAATGCCGTTCTCGGATATTCCCGCCGCGATGCAAACTGGGCTGGTCCGTGCCGGTGAATCCGCCACGATCATCTATGTTGCCATGGGGCTCAACAAGATCGGGCCGCATTTGACCCAGGCCAACCATTCCCACCAAGCCGGTGCTCTCGCCATTTCGTCCAAAGTCTGGGATCGTATGACGGACGAGCAGCGCGCCATCTTGCGGGACAATCTTCCGCCGGTTGACGAGCTCCGGATCGGTGTGCGCGGAGCTGAGGCTTTCCTTGTCAACCAATACAAGGAAGCCGGCGGTCATGTGCATGTTCCGACCAAAGAACAGCTCGCCGCGTGGGTCGCCAAGGTCGCGCCGAACTATCCGCAGTTCGTGGCCGATCTCGGCGGAGACTCTGCTGTTGCGTGGGATCATCTGATGACCGTCAAAGCGGCTTGCGAGAAGTAAATTGAAAAACGCTGAACGCTTTTTGAGGGCTTTGTTTGCTCTGGAAGCAGCAGGTGCAATTCTTGCCTATGTGCTGATTGCATCCATGCTTTTGGGAGATGTCATCGCTCGCGAGGTGCTGGGCACTTCGCTTGGGGGCGTTCAGCGTATCTCGGTCTATTTAATGATCATTACCGGGTTTCTCGGTCTTGGTCTGGCCTCGGCCAAGGGGCGTCACCTGCGGCCCCGCTTTGCTGACGGCTTGATACCCGAGACGTTTACGACTGTGGCCAGCAGGATCGGTTCAGGGCTCATGTGTATCATTTTCATAGGGTTTTTCGTGATTGCCGTCCAATATGTCCACGAGACCTATTCCTATGGTGATCTCGCTCGCAGCACCAAGTTTCCGCTCTGGGTTATCCAGCTGATCATTCCCTATGCATTCGCCTCGATTAGCCTGCGCTATCTGATTTTCTTTGTTTATCCCGCGCTTAGCCCATCTGAGGAATTGTCCGAATGACCTATGCCATTCTCCTCCTCGTGCTGATGGTTGCTCTGCTGGCATTGCGGGTCAATCTGGTAGCCGTATTGCTGGTGCTGGGTGGTTATATCCATCTTGTTTGGGGCGATGGCGTCCTTGGTTACATCATCGAGGATATGTGGGTCGCCATTGACAAGGAAATCTTGCTGGCGATCCCGATGTTCCTGCTGTGCGGTGCGATCATGGGCCGGGGCGAGATTGCCAAGCGGCTGATCGAGATCATGAGGGCGCTGACCTCGCCCCTGCCGGGCGGTCTGGCGATTGCTTCAATCCTGACCTGCGGCGTGTTTGCGGCGATGTCCGGCTCTTCTGCGGTCACGCTTATTGCGGTCGGCTCGATCGCTTATCCGGCGCTGCTGCAAAGCGGTTACTCAAAGCAGTTTTCGCTGGGTGCACTTTCGGCGGGCGGGACGCTGGGCGTGATCATTCCGCCGTCTATTCCAATGATCCTTTACGGCATCGTCACCGAGACCTCGATTATTGATCTGTTCACCGCCGGCATCCTGCCGGGGTTGTTGATGGTCTTACTGATCACCGGCTATTCTTTGGTCGTTAATCGCAATATTGAACGCGCACCGTTCGACGGTGTAGCGGTTTGGCAAGCGCTGCGCAGGGGGTGGTGGTCGCTCCTGATGCCGATCATCCTCTTGGGTGGAATCTATTCCGGCTATTTCTCGCCCACCGAAAGCGCTGCCATTGCGCTCGGCTATGCCGTCATCATCGAAGCGTTTGTTCATCGTGAACTGACGCTCAGGGACCTTCGCGAAACAGCGGTTGAAACCACCATCCTGATGGGATCGTTGTTTCCGCTTCTGGCGATTGCGCTATCGATTAACCTGGTGCTGACCACTGAGCAGGTTCCGCTTGCGTTGGCCGAATGGGTGACTGGCGTGGCCACCAGCAAAGTGGCCTTCATACTGGCCATGAATGCGGTTCTGCTGCTTGTTGGGATGGTGATGGATATGGCCTCAGCCATATTGGTGCTGTCGCCGATCCTGCTGGCGCTGGGGCGGGTCTATGGCATTGATCCGGTGCACCTGGGCATCATGATTACGGTCAATCTGGAAATTGGCCTGCTGACACCTCCGGTTGGCATCAACCTGATCGTTGCCATGTCCGCCTTCCGCGAGAATTTTGTTCTGATCGTAAAGGGGGTGTTGCCGTTCATCGGCGTCATGCTGGTCGGACTCTTGATCATATCTTTCGTGCCGCAACTGTCGTTGGCGCTGGTGCGCTGACCGCAGGGCCGAACATTCACCGCTTCCGGAGCGATCCGGAAAACCACAACAAGAGGGAATACCATGTCTCTGACGCACAAGGATGTCCGTGAAATTCTCGACCTTTTGGATCGCTCTGAGCATTGCGATTATGTCGAGTTTACCGTGGGCGATGTGACGGTTCGCGCCGGGAGTGAGGCGGCTGTGACCGCGCAGGCACAACCCGTGGCCCTCGCAACTGCATCTGTGGCCGCTTCGGCCAAGACAGAACCAGCGTCGGCCCAAACACCTTCGGGCGACGTTGTCGTGCCGGAAAACATGATCGCTATCCGGTCCCCCATGGGGGGCGCGTTCTATGCCACACCCAGCCCGGACGAGCCGCCCTTCGTCAGCGAAGGCGATGAGGTTGCTGAAGGCGATACCCTGTGTCTGGTCGAGGTGATGAAACTGTTCAATACCCTCAAATCGCCAGCCGCCGGCAAGGTACATCAGATCTGTGTCGAAAACGGCAAACCAGTGAAACTGGATCAGGTGTTGATCATTATCGATCCGGCGGGGGCCTGATCATGGCGGCAGAGGCGACAATGGCAAAACGCGATATCCGCCGCGTGTTCATCGCCAACCGAGGCGAGATCGCGGTGCGCATCATCCGGGCCTGCAAACGGTTGGGGATTGAAACGGTGCTGGGCGTATCCGAGGCGGATCAGGCTTCAATGGCGGCGCAGATGGCGGACGAAGTTGTCGTGCTGGGCCCGCCTGCTGCAACGCAAAGCTATCTGGTAATCGAGAAGCTGGTTGATGCAGCGCTCAGAACACAGTGCGACGCGGTTCATCCGGGATACGGTTTCCTGTCAGAACGCTCGGAATTCGCCAGCGCCTGTGAGGACGCGGGCATCAAGTTCATCGGCCCGTCACCGCAAGCGATCGACGATATGGGTGACAAGATCACTGCCAGCAACATTGCCGGCAAGGCCGGGGTTCCACGCGTGCCAGGATCGGGCGCCTTGTCAGACGCGGCTGAGGCGCGCGCCTTTGCCGGTGACATCGGATACCCCGTTCTGGTCAAGGCCACTGCAGGCGGCGGCGGGCGCGGTATGCGTGTGGTGAAATCGGATGCCGAGATGGAAACCGCCTTCAAAGAGGCCGCGAACGAGGCGCAAACCGCCTTTGGCAACGGCACATTGTTTGTCGAGAAATACATCCAACACGCCCGCCACGTGGAAATCCAGGTGGCCTGTGATGAGCATGGCAACGCAGTGCATCTGGGTGAACGTGACTGTTCTACTCAGCGTCGTCATCAGAAGCTGATCGAGGAAGCGCCTTCGCCCAAGCTAACCGAAATCATTCGCGCCGAAATGGGTGCCTGCGCGGTCAAAATGTCGCTGAATGCGAATTATGTCGGCATGGGAACCGTCGAGTTTGTCGTCGATAATGACACCGGTGAGTATTTCTTTCTTGAGATGAACACCCGCATTCAGGTCGAACATCCGGTGACCGAGATGATTTGCGGCTATGACCTTGTCGCAGAACAGATTCGGGTGGCGGGTGGCTTGCCGCTGTCGTTTTCCCAGGCCGATGTTGCGCTGAAAGGTCATGCCATCGAATGCCGGATCAACGCCGAGGATGCCGATCGCGACTTTGCCCCAAGCCCGGGCACCTTGCAGAGCTGGAGTGCCCCAAAGGGCGATGGCATTCGCGTCGATAGCCATTGTTACGACGGCTACACGATACCGCCCTATTACGACTCACTAATCGGCAAGCTGATCGTTCACGCCGACACCCGTGATCAGGCTATCACGCTGATGCGCAAAGCATTGGCGGCGTTCGAGGTTGGCGGCGTTCACACCACCATTCCCTTTCACGCGCGGGTTCTTGCGCATGACGATTTCGCGCGGGGTGAAGTGACAACGAAATGGGTTGAGGACGTGTTCCTTGCGGATGGAACAGTGGATCAAAAGGAGCGGGCGAATGTCTGATACACCGACCCAATTTGTGGATGTAAGCCTGACTGACGGGCAATCCGCCGTCTGGGGCGGGGCGATGACAGCGGCAATGAAACTGCATGTTCTCGGAGCGCTGGAAGGCAGTGGGCTGGCGGCGGTCGAAGCTGTGAGTTCCGAAACCATCGTGCAAAGCGTGCGCCAAGGTGAAGACCCTTGGCAGTTTGTCGACCTGCTGCGTCACCAAGCGCCCGGCTTGACGCTGCGTGCTTGCCTGAACCTGATGACTGAACATGGCCGCAAGGGTCGCGATATTCTGGCCGACGATGTTGTCGCGGGGTGGATTGGCGAACTGGCTCGGCGTGGAATTGCCGAGATCGTGTTCATTGATCCTCTGACCGACCTGTGCCGATTGGAACCTGCATTTGGCTTTGCCACTACTCACGGTGTGGTTCCAATCGGCACTCTGGTATACGGTGGAGACGTCACGGAGGATGCCGTTTTTGTTGGGCAGGTCGCTGCGCTGGTGAAGGCCGGGGCCAAGCGGATCATGTTGCGTGATGAAAGCGGACTTCTGACCCCGGACGCCGTCGCAACGCTGATCCCTGCGCTGAAAGAGGCGCTGAAGGACGTGCCACTAACCCTCCACACACGTTGCACCACCGGGCTTGGGCCCAAGGTTGCGGGCGATGCCGTTAAACTGGGTGTCGATGCGGTTGATACTGCGTTGTCGGCATTGGCGAATGGTGGTTCGACCCCCTCAAGCGTGAATCTGATCTCATCAATGGCGGCAGTTGGCGTTGCTCTGGGTGGGGTGAACATGGCGGCACTGACGGCGGCCAATGACGTCGCAAGAGATACTGGCGATTGCGAAGGTTTTGATGCGGCGACGCCGTGGGGCTTTGACTTTGCGCCCTACATTCACAAATTGCCGGGCACGGTTGCCGCTTGGGCGATGACCCGGATGACAACAGAAGGCCTGCGTGGCGATGCACTCCATGCATTTGCCCACGAATGCGAACAGGTTTGCGCCGATATCGGTGGGGTGCCAATGGTTTCTCCCTTCGCCCGTGGCGTGGCCGAACAGGCGCTGTCGAACCTGTTGGCCGGGCAACGCTACGCAGAACTTCGCCCGATCATTCGCCGCACTCTGCAAGGGGTCTATGGCAAATACGGTCCGGTTCAGGACGATCTTCTGGGCTGGCTGGGGGCGGTGGCGCCGCAACAACCGGTGACTTTGGCCGAGATGCGCAAGGCCGAACCGAGCGCCAATGACACCCAACATCTGCTCCGGGCGATCAGCGGTTGCCCCATTGCCGATCAACCGCAGCCGCAAAAACTTTCGGCGCTGATCTATGAAATGAAATCCCCGCTTGAGCACTTGAACGCCGCCGCAGTAGTGCGCGCGGCCAGATACGGGACCATTCATATTACCGGACCCGGAATTGATATCCGCGAAACGCATGTGGGGGCTGCGAGATGCTGAGCAAACTCAAACAACAGGTCGCCGATCAAACCGCCCAGAACGGCGGCAAGCCTCGCAAGATCGAGCTGATGGACACGCTGTTTCGCGATGCACACCAATGTCTTTGGGCGACGCGGATGAAGACCGAGGACATGTTGCCCATTGCCGGATTGATGGACGAGGCAGGGTTTCAGGTTCTCGAAGTCATGGGGCTGGTGCAATATGATGCCGCCGTGCGGTTTTTGAACCAGAACCCGCTGACGCGGCTAAAGCTGTTGGGTGAAAGGATCACAAAGACGCCGATGCGCTCGGTCGTGCGGGGCAACCTGCTGGGTGGTTTTGCCCCGGTACATGATGACATTACTGAGCTGTTTATAGAACGTCAGGTCGCTAATGGGGCGTCCGAACTTATCCTTTTTGACTGTCTGCATGACTGGAACGTGGTGCGGCCGGGCATGAAAAAAGCCCGCAGTCTTGGGGCTACGGTGGTCGGTGCTGTGATCTATAATCAGGCACCGGGCTATACGGACGACTACTATGCCACCATCTCGCGGCAGGCTTGCGATGATCTCAACGTCGACAAGCTTCAGATCGTCGATCCCGGGGGGACATTGACGCTGGAGCGGGTCCGGACGCTCGTTCCGGCGATCAAGGCGGCCATAACCGACAATGTTGTTCTCGAACTGAATACTCACTGCCTGTCCGGCCTCGGGCCGTTGGTCGCGATTGAGGCCGCGGTACTTGGGGTCGAAACAATCTATACCGCGCCCGAACCGTTGGCACAGGGCAATGCCGCGCCCGGCAGTCAGAACATGGTGCGCAATCTGCGCGAGCTGGGCTTTGAGGTCGATATAGATCTGCAGAAGCTGGAAAAGGTCGATGATTACCTCTGGGATCTGGCAAACCGCGAAGGCCAGCCGGTGGGCCTCCCCGGTGAGTTCAACGAAACACTATACGTCACCCAGATGGCCGGAGGGGCGCTGTCTAACGTTGAAAACCAGATGAAAGAGGCCGGTATTCACCACCGCTTGCCGGAAGTGATTGAAGAGATTGGTCGCGTAAGATTGGAGCTTGGCTCGCCAGTTATGGGCACGCCTTACCCGGCCATCATCGCTGCGCAGGCGGTGATGAACGTGGTGCAGGGGGAGCGCTACAAGGTGGTTCCGGCGGAAGTGAAGAAATATGTCTGCGGCTATTATGGCGCTCTGCGCATCCCGGTGGACCCGGAGGTGGTGGACCGGGTGATGGAAAACGGGCCGCGTTCAGTCGCGGAGACGCCGCAACCGCTGGATCCGATCGTTCCGGCGCTGCGGGCACGCTATCCGCAGGCGGATGATGACGAATTGCTGATGCGCTATATGGCGGGCGATGAACGGTACGAAGGGTTGAACCCCACGCTAGTGCCGGATGAATTCAGCGCCGACACCCCGCTTGTCAAGCTGGTGGAGCGCCTTAGCAAGCGCGCGAACAAGTCTTGGATTCACGTTTCGGGCGTGAATTTCGCGGTTTCCGTCGGTCCGCAGGGGCAAGGTTGATGACTCCGCCGCGTCCCCAGCCCAAACCCACCGCCGATACACTGCCGTTCTGGCAGGCCGCGAATGAGGACCGGCTTGTCGTTCAGACCTGTCGGAACTGTGGCAACACGCAATTTTACCCGCGCGGGTTCTGTGTATCGTGCCTGAGTGATGATCTCGACTGGGTGCAATCTGCGGGCCGGGGCGCGATCTATTCGTTTACCGTCTGTCGTGTGCCGGGACATCCGTCGATGGCCGATCAGGTGCCTTATGCGATGGCGCTGGTCGATCTGGATGATGGGATTCGCATGTTGGCGCAGATCGTTGAGACCGATTTTGATCAGGTCACTATCGGTGCGCCGGTTCAGGTGGTGTTCCAACGCCTGTCCGACGACATCCAGCTACCGCAATTCAAGATCAGTTCAGAGGTAAACGCATGATCATTGATCTTTTCGATATCGGAGCCGCAGCCACACCAGACCGCTGTTTCATCAAGTCCTCCACGTCCAGCTATTCCTATAGTCAAGCTGAGGTCGGCTCGCACGCCATTGCCAGCGCGCTAATTGAGGCTGGGCATGGTGGAAAGCATATCGGCATCCTGTCGCCCAATGAATGTCACACGCTGATCGCCATTCTTGGTATCGTGCGCTCTGGTTCGCCATATGTGCCGCTGGCGCCGACGGATTCAGTCGAAGGAATTGCCGATTTCATGGTGACCTCGGATGTTGAGGTCTTGGTCTGTCATCATACCTTTCTGGACAAGCTGGACGAGATCAAAGCCCGTGCGCCGAAACTGGCCCACGTCATTGGTCTGAGCGAGCCCGGTGAAGATGGCGGGCCGACCATTCTGGGCTGGCTTGAAAGCCACGCAGGCCAACGGGTCAATATTATCAGCGACCCCGATAACATCGCTATCATCAAGGCGTCGGGCGGTACCACCGGCAAGCCCAAGGCGATTTTGCAAACGCATAGGGCGCTTGAGGTATTTTATCGAATTTTGAATCAGTATTGTCCGCCGGAAACAGATAACCCTGCTCATCTGATTGTTGGGCCGTTGACCCATGCGGCGGCGGCGACCTCATTTGCTTTTGCCCGTTATTCGATGACCAATGTCATCGCCGAAGCCAAAGCGCCTGGCGCCCTGCTGGAACAGATGGCGGCAGAAAAAATCAGCCACGTGTTCCTGCCGCCGACCGTGATCTATCGCCTGCTGGCACACGAGAATGCCACTGCATGCGATCTGTCGGCCCTTGAGGCGGTCCTCTATGGTGCCGCGCCGATGTCGCGCGATAAGTTGCAGGAAGGTTTGCGGCTTTGGGGTCCGGTCTTTATCCAGATGTATGGCCAATCCGAGGCGCCGGGCGCGATAACCTGTCTCAGCCGGGTCGATCATATGAATCTCGGCGAAGAGGGTGAATTCAATCATCTGAATTCCGCTGGTCGCCCCACTGGCGCCTGCGAAGTGGCGCTGATGGATGATGACGGCGGTATCGTTGCCCCTGGCGAACGGGGCGAGATTGTTGCGCGCGGAGAACTGGTGACTCCGGGTTACTACAATAACCCCAAAGCGAATGAAGAAGCCCATGCCTTTGGCTGGCACCATACCGGTGATATCGGCATTTTTGACCGCAACGGATACCTGCATGTCGTTGACCGCAAGAAGGACATGATCATCACTGGCGGGTTCAATGTGTATCCCAAGGAGATCGAACAGGTGATCTGGAGTCATCCGGCGGTGCAAGATTGTGCCGTGGTTGGCGCCCCCGATCCGGACTGGGGAGAGAAGGTAACAGCGGTGGTCGAGTTGAAGCCGGGGCAGACCGCCACTACGGACGAGATCATCGCGCTCTGCAAGGACCGTCTCGGCAGCATTAAATCGCCCAAGGATGTGCAATTCTGGGATGTGCTGCCACGCAGTGCCGTGGGCAAGGTGCTGAAAAAGGACATCCGCACAATGGTAGCCGAGGCTGGTTGAGGACATGACCGCAGTTTCGGGAAAATACAGTATCGTTGGCATCGGCGAAACTGCTCTGGGCAAAGCAGAGCCGGGGCAGACCGCGCTGACTACACAGGCGCGCGCGGCGCAGATGGCGATGCGGGATGCAGGGCTGAAACCCGGCGATATCGACGGGGTGATCGCCCATTGGGGGGACAAGGCCGCATCGCTGGCGGTGATCGAATATCTTGGGCTGACCCCCTCTTATACAGATTCCACCCTTGTAGGTGGCCAATCCAGTCTGACCCATATCATCCACGCAGCGGCAGCGATTGAGGCCGGTCTATGCACCACCGTGCTGATCACTTATGGCAGCACACAGAGATCTGACCGTAGCCGCAACATCGGCGGGTTGGAGCTGGACGAAAGATCGCCCAACAGCCAGTTCATCCGCCCCTATGGCATGGTCAGCCCGATTGGGTTCATGGCGATGTGGGCCATGCGGCATCAGCACCTCTATGGCTCGACCGCCGAGGATTTGGGCGAGATAGCGATTTCTGCTCGCAAATGGGCCGCGCTGAATCCCAATGCAGTAGACCGCGAACCCTTGAGCATGGAGGAATACCTGGCCTCACCGTTGATCTGCGATCCGCTGCGCAAGCTCGATATCTGCAAGATCACCGACGGTGCAGGAGCGATCATCGTCACCAGCACCGAACGCGCCCGCGACTTGGCGCGACAGCCGGTTACTCTGATGGGGTACGGTGAACACTATTCCCGGTTCATGACCCCGCTTGATACCGAAGACTGGCTGAACAGCGGGATCGTGCCAAAATTGACCGCACAGGCGCTTGGTATGGCGCGGCTTGAGCGTGGGGATCTTGATTTGGTTCAGATTTATGACGCCTGCACCGTCAACGTTTTGACGGGTCTGGAAGATCTGGGCTTTTGCAAACCGGGCGAAGCGGGAGACTTCATCAAGGACGGGCGCATAGCTCCCGGTGGCGCATTCCCATTGAATACATCCGGCGGCGGGTTGTCCTTCAACCACCCGGGCATGTTCGGTGTGCATCTGGCGCTGGAGGCAATCCGCCAATTGCGCGGCGAGTGCGGAGACCGACAGGTTGATGGCGTGAGGACCTGTCTGTTGCGGGCCGGGGGATTTGTCTTTGCCGCCGACAATGTCACTGTCTTGGGGACGGAATGAGAATGAGCAAACACAGCCAAAAAAAGATGGATGTTCTGAAAGTTTCGGTCTGGCGCGGGGATGCTGACAGCGGCAATTATGAGACCCATGACGTGCCCGTGCAGGAAAACCAGACCATTCTGGATGTGGTCAGTTGGATTCAGCAGAATGCAGCGCCGGATTTGACATATCGCTATGCCTGCCGGGTGGGCATGTGCGGATCCTGTGCGATGATGGTCAACGGCACCCCGCGCTGGACTTGCCGGACCCATGTCAACAAGGTGCTGGATGGCAACAAGCTGCGGGTGGCACCGTTGCGCAACCTACCGGTGATCAAGGATCTGGCGACCGACATGGATCCGTTCTTTGACAAATGGGTCGCTGTGGGCGGGGCGCATATCCCCAGCAAGACCCGTCATGACCCAATCGAGGAGATCCGCCCTGACAGCGCCGGACGGGTGGTGGCCAATGCCGGGATAGAATGTATCAACTGTTCGGTTTGCTATGCCGCTTGCGACACGGTCACGGGCAACCCGGACTATTTTGGCCCGGCGGCGTTGCAACGCGCCTGGACCATCGTGAATGATGAAAAACACGCTGACCGTCTGACTGTACTGGATGCGGTCTCAAAACGCGGTGGTTGTCACAACTGCCATTCGATGGGCAATTGCACCATGCATTGCCCCAATGACCTTGACCCGATGACTGCCATCGCGGGTCTCAAGCGGGTAACCGCACGCAATTTCTTCAAACGGGGTCGCTGATGCTGGATATTCGCTTATACATGGCGCAACGTCTGAGTGCGATGGTGATGGCACCCTTGGTGCTGACCCATATCGTGGTGATGGTCATCGCCATTCAGGGCGGGCTTAGTGCGGTTGAAATCCTTGACCGCACCCAAGGCTCGTTGTTCTGGATGCTGTTCTACGGCCTGTTTGTCGCTGCCGCGTCGTTGCACGCGGCCCTCGGCCTGCGCGTGATTATGCATGAGGTAACAGGGCTGCGCGGGTTAGGTCTGTCGCTCCTGACGCTGGGTAGTTTCGGAGTGTTTGCGGGGATGGGGGCACGGGCCGTGATGGCCGTGACGGTACTCTGATGCAAAGCTATCGCAATCATTCTTTGTGGTTCGCCTTTCTGCTGCATCGTTTGTCGGGGTTGGCGCTGGCGCTGTTCCTGCCGACCCATTTCTATGTGCTGTCTCTGGCGCTGACTTCGCCCGACCGGCTTGACGGGTTCCTGCATTGGGCCGAGCAGCCCATCGTCAAACTGGCCGAAGGCGGCTTGGTCTTCCTGCTGGCGGTGCATTTCTTTGGCGGGTTGCGGCTATTGGCGTTGGAATTCTTGCCCTGGCCACCCCGCCACAAGACCCTGGCTGCTGCCGCCCTGTCCGGCGCAGTTCTGGTATCCGGGCTTTTCCTTTTGAAGGCGGTGTAATCTATGAATATCGAACGTCACGACACCGATATCCTGATCCTCGGAACCGGCGGCGCCGGGATGTTTGCCGCGCTTCATGCCCAACAGACAGCGCCCGAGGGGACAAAGATTACGATTGCGGTCAAAGGCCTGATCGGGAAATGCGGCTGCACCCGCATGGTGCAGGGCGGCTATAACGTCGCGCTTGGCCATGGCGACAGCGTGGAGCGGCATTTCATGGACACGATTAACGGCGGCAAATGGCTGCCCAATCAGGAAATGGCGTGGAAGCTCTGCGAACAGGCCGTTGTGCGGGTGCGAGAGCTGGAAAACGAGATTGGCTGTTTCTTTGACCGTGAGGCCGATGGCCGTCTGCATCACAAGGCTTTTGCTGGGCAAACCGCCGACCGCACTGTGCATAAGGGCGACTTGACAGGCATCGAGATCATCAACCGGCTGATGGAGCAGGTGCTAAGCCGCCCGATCGAAAAGCTACCGGAGCACCGGGCTATCGGGTTGATTCCGACCAATGATGGCTCTGCCCTCGCCGGGGTTCTGTTCATCGACATGCGCACGGGCAAATTTCGTTTTGTCCGGGCCAAAACCGTCATGATGGGCACAGGAGGCGGCCCGACGATGTACAAGTATCACACACCTTCGGGTGACAAAACGATGGACGGGTTGGCCATGGCCCTGCGCGCAGGTCTGACCCTGCGTGATATGGAAATGGTGCAGTTCCACCCCACCGGCTTGCTCGCGGGCGATCACACCCGGATGACCGGCACCGTGCTGGAAGAAGGGCTGCGCGGCGCAGGCGGGCAGTTGATCGGCCATTCCGGCCAGCGCTTCATGTTTGACTATGACGCCAAGGGCGAGCGGGCCACCCGTGACGTGGTTAGCCGTGGCATCTATGCCGAGATGCGCAAGAACAACAATCCCGAGCAAGAGGGCGTGTTCATCTCGATGGCGCATCTGGGGCCAGATAATGTGCGTAAGAAGTTCAAGGGCATGGTTAACCGCTGTGCTGACAGCGGTTTCGATCTGGCCGCAGGCACGGTCGAGGTGGTGCCGACCGCGCATTATTTCATGGGCGGTGTGGTGGTTGATGCGGACACCAGGACTGCGATGGAGGGGCTCTATGTAGCCGGAGAAGACGCGGGCGGCGCGCATGGGTCAAACCGTCTTGGCGGCAACGGAGTGGCCAACTCTACCGTCTATGGCGGTGTGGCCGGTGACACGATGGGGATAGATATCCGCAAGATGGGCGCTTTGCGCGACCCGGATGAGGCAGTGCTCGCAGCCGAAGTTGAGCGTGCCCTGCGGCCCTTGTCCAAGACGCCTGGTCATGTTCTGGGCTTACGCCAGGAACTGCAAAACGCAATGTGGGATGATGTGGGCGTTATGCGCACGCAAACCGGGATGACCCGAGCAATTGACCGCATTGCCGGGATCGGGGGCGCGTTGCTGGAAACCGGTGTCGACGACTCAAACCTCGCCTTCAACCTGACTTGGCATGATTGGCTGAACATGGCCTCGCTGGTCGAGGTGTCTGAGGTGATTGCCAAAGCGGGGCTCGTGCGCGAGAACTCGCGTGGTGCGCATTTTCGTGAAGATTTCCCGGACCCTGGCGATCTCGAAAGCTCCTACTTCACCGTCGCCTGCAAGTCCGGCGACCGCGTCGAGGTGAGCCGCGAAAACGTGCAGTTCTCCATCGTCAAGCCCGGAGAAACCGTTCTGCCAGAAGGCGAACCCGAAACATTGGTGGCGCAACCATGATTCCTATCGACCTTATTCAATCCACCGCCGAAACGCTGATGAACAAGGCGGCCATCGAGATCCCCGAGGATTACCTTGAAGGGTTGCAGGCGGCGGCGAGGACCGAAGATGGAGATCTGTCCTCCTTTGTTCTGAAGGCCATGCTGGAAAACTACGAGGCCGCCAAAGAGGATCGCCGCGCCATGTGTGGGGATACCGGTGTGCCGCGCTGGTTCGTGAAGATGGGCAACGAGGCACAGATCGAAGGCGGACCGGTAGCGCTCGAAACCGCGCTGCGCCGCGCCACGGCTGAGGCGACCAACGGTGTACCCCTGCGCCCCAACCGGGTGCATCCGCTGTGGCGCACCGATCACAACAACAATGTCGGCATCGGCGCGCCCGAGATCGAATATGGGTTCGAACCGGACGGCGATTGGATTGACCTGATCACCGTGCACAAGGGCGGGCTCTTCGGCACTGACTACCGAATGCTGTTTCCCTCCGACGGGATCGAAGGCATCAAGCGGTTCTATCTTGATTGCCTTGTTGCCTTTGGCAAACGCGGGCTGGCCTGTCAGCCCGCGATCATCGGCATCGGGCTGGGCGGCTCCAAAGATACTTGCATGGTTCTGGGCAAACGCGCCTCGACCTTACGAATTGTAGGCAGTCGCAATTCGGACCCCAGGATAGCAGCCCTTGAGGACGAACTGAAAGAGCTGGGCAATTCGATCGGCATGGGCGCGATGGGATTTGTCGGCAAGAACATGGTGATCGATACCAATATCGAGGTGGGCTATTGTCACACCGGCGGTATGCAGATGTCGGTGCATGCCTTCTGCCTGTCGTCTCGCCGAGCAGTGGCACGGCTATTCCCCGACGGGCGGGTGGAATATCGCACCGATCCCGATTGGTTTACTGATTATCAACGCCGCGAATCCGTTGAATGGGAACCGCTTCAGGAGGCCAGCCATGAAACCGCGTGAGATTACCCTGAGCACCACTCCAACGTCTAAAGAAATCGCGGCGCTGCGTCTGGGCGATATCGTCTATCTCGACGGGCTGATGTATACGGCGCGAGAGGGCGTCTATATGCGCGCGCTGGAGGAAAAGGCCAATATACCGATGGAACTACCGTCGGAAAGCGCGGCGAATTTCCACTGTTCGCCTGCCGCCCGGATCAATGCAGATGGTTCGTTTGACATGGGGGCGGTCACCGCTACGGCGAGTTTTCGCTTTGCCAAATGGCTGCCAGAATGGATCGCCAAGACCGGCGCCAAGTTGATCATCGGCAAGGGCGGCATGTCTTCAAAAGACTACAAGGACTATTTCGTTCCTAATGGTACAGTCTACCTGTCGACGGTTGGCTACGGCACCGGCGCGCTCTTGGGGCGCGGGGTTGAAAACGTCGAGGCCGTGCACTGGAACGAAGAGCTTGGACTGGCGCAGGCCATGTGGGTCATTCGTTGTCGCAAAATGGGCCCGTTTATCGTAGCCTCAGATCTCGAGGGCAACTGCCTGTTTGAGCGTGAGAACGTGAAGATCAGCCAAAACCTGGACCGAATCTACGAAGGCACCAAACCCGCCACCCTCAAACGCTTTGGCGAAACCGACGACCGGAGCGACGAATTAATCGGGTGATCCGCATTCGTCATTGTGTGCATTGTCCATCTCCATTGTTTCGCCATGCACGAATGTCATTGGCCGAAAGTCTTGAAGGCGAAGCATTTTCTGCCGGTTTTGCTGAGAAAGGTTTTCAGCGCCAGCGCTCACCGCGTTCTAACGAGGCTTAGCGTTGACTCTTTAGGTGCGGGAGGGCGAAATGTGTGCATTCGCTGCACGTGCCTGGATCATACCTCCGCAAGTCGAAAGCAGCCATTCAAAGACCAAGATACTCGGCATTCTTGCTACTGCCTAAACCAAAGATGACTATGCGCCGTTTGGTTTTATTGTCGACTGGGTTGAGGTCCGCCCCGGAATCCAAGTTGCGGAAGGGCCGCAGGCCGAGCGGAATTCTGCAACGGGTTTGCTGTTTCTGAGCGCCACGGGCATGCACTTCTGCGCCCCCTCGCTCCAAAACGGCTCACTGTCTGCCAGCAGAGATCAGATCGTTATCAATAAGGCTTGGAGACAGTAGCCGCGCCTCAATACCCGATGCTTTTCGCAGTCCTGCAAGAGGCGCAGACCTTGCCGCAAGCTGGACCACCTGGTTCTGTCATCATTAACGCGCGCAAGAGCGCTACGGCCCCAGAGCGCGGTCAGTGCTTCCAGTCCCAGATCGTCTTCACGAGCCTCATTGCTCACAACATAGACGCCTGGAATTCGTTCGCCTGACCCATCCTGTTGTGGCTTGTGCTCAGCTGTCATCCTGACCTGAGTAGGCAGCGTCCGCCACCGATGTTTGGGGGTAGCGTAACGTTCGTCAGGTTGCAGCGCCTTGGTCCTGTTTCGAGCAGTGCGTATCGCGTCCGGGCTGAGAACATCTGATCGGGTGATGGCATCGATTGTCGCCGAACACAGCAGATCTGCGCATGTTACAGCCTCGTCAGATTGGACAACCCCGGCATTCCTGGCCGCTTGAAAGAGGCTGTGCAGACCCGCCATTATCTCAAAGCAGTCCACGCCATCTGGATCCAGCCCAAACGCTGCGGCGTCGCTCTCGATCTGGCGGGGCAGGGGATAACACGCGAGTTGGTGACATTTGTTGCTTCGCAGGGCACTGGACGGAGCAAACGATAGACGCAAATACCATGATGCGATTGCAACCCGCAAGGTCCATGCTGTTATCCCGCCCCGCAAGATCGCCAGGATGTGGAAGCCTGACACCGCAGGAACGAAAGCGCGCAACTAAGCGGTGCGTTCCTCGAAGTACCTGGGTCGCGCTCTGTGGCGAAGTCTGACCGGGTATCACCGCCGGAGCCGCGTCAAAACGAAACCTCTCGGGATCATGCTACGCATAACCCTGTCGGTCAATGGATGCATTGTGTAAAACTACTTGGCAGCGCCTCTCGGCGCGCGACCTCGATCGTCAGGTTACAGAGATCCAAATCCGCGCCGCGATCCTCAACGGCTTCACAGCTCTTGGCATACCCCGTACCGAGGCCATGGGTTTAATCCGTCCGGGGTAAGGGGAAGCCGTCCTCAAGTGAGTTTGTGCGACAAAGCGCTAAGCAAAGGGGGATGATTTCCCATGTCAGGAAACCTCAGTTGTGTCGCAGTTTTGAGGAGCGACGGCCAAAAACCCTTAGAAATACTGCAAATTTGCGTTCTTGGGGTTGACGTTGGTGCCCAGGAGAGGCGTCTAAGACCTATATCTTGATGCACCGTGAAACACCTAAACTCCAATAAAATAGGCGAATTTGCTATCTAGTTTGCTCCACAACGCTTCACAACGCCCCATAGCATACCATATGTTGAGGGGGATAGAGAGGTGGATTGAGAATGGGCCGTGCCATAAATCGACTGAGTGCATCCGAGGTGAAGGCCGCCAGCATCGGCAAACATGCGGACGGCGGGGGGCTTTGGTTGGTCAGGCGCGTGGACGGAGGCGCGCAATGGGTGCTGCGTGTCACCATACACGGCAGGCGACGCGAAATGGGCCTTGGGGCTTATCCTGACCGCTCATTGAAAGAGGCGCGCGAGGAAGCCGAAAAATGGCGGGCCGTAGCGCGGCAAGGTCTGGACCCAATCAAAGAACGCGACCGGCAGCGGCGCGAGGCCGCGCGCAATATCCACATGCTGGCCGATATCGCCCTGGACGCCTTCGAAAGCCGCAAGGCCGAACTGAAAGGCGACGGAAAGGCGGGGCGCTGGTTTTCGCCGCTTGAACTGCACGTCCTGCCAAAGCTGGGCAAGGTTCCGGTGGCCGATATCGACCAAAAGGATATTCGCGACACGCTGGCCCCTATCTGGCACACCAAAGCCGACACCGCGCGCAAGGCTATGAACCGTCTTAGCATCGTCATGCGTCACGCGTCGGCGCTGGGGCTGGAGGTTGATTTACAGGCGACGGAAAAGGCCAAGGCACTTTTGGGCAAACAACGGCATACGGTAACAAACATCCCTTCTCTCCCGTGGCAGGACGTCCCTGAATTTTATCAGTCCCTTGGGGGTAGTATTACAGAACTGGCTTTGCGACTGCTTATCCTGACGGGCGCGCGGTCTAGTCCGCTGCGCAATATCCATGTGGACCAGATCGAAGGAAACGTTTGGACCATCCCCGCCGAGGATATGAAAGGCCGCAAGGGCGCTACCAACGATTTTCGCGTCCCACTTTCAACCGAGGCCCAGCGCGTGATTGCAGAGGCGCACAAGTTTGCCCGCGACGGGTTCCTGTTTCCCGGCGTCAAGCGAGGCGTCATATCCGACATGACCATGACCGCTCTGATGGATCGGCGGGGCATGAAAGAGCGCCCCCACGGTTTCCGCACATCCCTGCGGGTCTGGTTGGCAGAGGCGACGAACGCGCCGCATGACGTGGCCGAAATGTGCATTAGCCACATGGTTGGGTCTAAGACGGTGCAAGCTTACAAGCGGACGGATTTTCTGGAGCAACGGCGGGCGTTGATGGAACGGTGGTCAGGATTAGCAACCGGACAATATGGAAAAGCTATCGAGTTTGTTCCGCGAGATGTGAGTTGACCGATGCGCCCAGCCATTAGCGAATTCGCAGACGGACTGCTCGAGCGGCAGGAATACCTAAGATTTTTCATGCTTGAGTTCAATGCGTCGATTGAGCGTGACCCAGTAACCGCAACACGGGACTTTCTGTTTGATAACAAAACTTCATTAGATCCCAATCCGGACCTTCTACCTGATGGAATTAGACTTGTCTATTTGAAGCGGCAAACCTATGGAAAATCCACACTCACAGTCTCAGAGATTGAAGCAATTGCCGAGGCTCTGGAGAGGCCAAATAGGAAAGTGGTCTCTACTGCAAAGGCCTTGTTGTTAGATCATCTCTCATTAAGCAACGCGCCTCCGAGAAGCGCGCTTCCTCTCTTAGAAAAGCTGTTCACCGCAATCGAAAACCCCCGCAGTAGAGGCAGGAGTGCGACGTATAACATAAATCGCAATTCTGTTATCAACTTTGCCGTTCAAAGATTGACGTCGAGTGGCCTAACAAAGACCGGAGTTAACGGCTCTGCGTGCGACATCGTCGCTGATGAGCTTTGCCGTATTGGGTATCCAATTTCGGCAGACGGGGTCCGTAAAATAGTGGACGCGCTCAAAGGACACGTCTCCGAACGTGAGGAAGTGGAAATGGTTATGGATGTAATTAGACAAGGCGTGAGTCCTGAATTAGCAGAAAAACAGGAGGACGCTTGGCGTGTGCTTGAGGGTATTGGAAAGAAAATGGGCTATATTCCTTCCAATGACACAAGCTGATTAGTGCTCCACGGTGTTCCAGTGAAGAAAGGAGCACCCATTCATGCGCTATATCACTTTTCGTGAACTTCAAGACAAGATCGGTGGCCGTGGCCGCACCACGATTTATCGCGATGTCGAACAGGGCCGCCTGCCCAAGCCGATGAAACTCGGTTCCCGCCTCTATTGGGTCGAGTCCGATATCGACGCGGCCTTGGCTGAGGCCCGGAACTAAAAACACCCCCGCACTTGCGGAAACCGCAGGCGCTGGGGGTGCCGTCTTTAGTCTAAGCAACTCAGACATACGCCCAGCGCCTTTCTTTTTCAACAGAAAGGCACCACCCAATGACCCATGAGATTTTTTACTCTGGCGCGTCGCAGGTTTACTGGACCTGCAAGGCGTTGATCGACGGACGCACGATAAACCACCAAACAGAAATCCGCGAAATGCGCGGCTGGCGATTGGGCGCAATCATCCATTGCCTGCGCCACCAATACAACTGGCCTATTCATGCGGAATATCGCGGACCACAGAACGTCGCGCACTATTCCTTGAAAGAAGGAATAGACCGGGCCGCACTGCGGTTCCCTAAGTCGGCAAGCGCGCTGGGCGACGACGGAGCGTCACAATGACCGCCGCGCGTGTCCGCCGCCTTCGCCGCCTCTATGGCCTGACTGAAACCCAAGCCCGCCTTATCGCCGCGCTTCACTATGGAGCGGGCAATGACTGAGCCTTGCACACGCCTCACCCGTCTCGATGGTAAGTGGCACATTGTTGTTCGCAAAGGTGCTAAGGGAGTCGCAGAGGCCGTCTGGTTATCTCTTGGCGGTTGTCCCTGCCAAGCGACCGCAATGCGCGTCTGGCTGGCCTGTCTGACAATGGACAAACATTAATGGCAGGCAAGATTTACAAACGTCAAAAAAGGGGGGCTGGGCGGTTCGTCCAGCTTCCCGAATGGGTGCAGGCGTCCGAGGCTTGGGCGACCCTGCCTCCTGGCCCCCGCGCGCTCTACATCGAATTGAAACGCCGCTTTAATGGCACGAACAACGGCACAATCTTCCTCAGCCATAGGGACGCGGCTACGTCGCTAAATGTGCATCGCAACACTGTTGGCCCGTGGTTCAGGGAACTTGAGCAACGCGGGTTTATTTTCATGACCCAAGGCCCGCACCTAGGACCGTCCGGCATCGGGCGCGCGTCGGTCTGGGGATTGGCTGAGGAAGCCACGCCAGACGGTCGGCCCGCTCGGAAAACCTTCATCCGATTCCAGAACCCCCGCACAAATATTGTGCATGACCGTCACAAAAAAGAGGACGCCAGTTGAGGAATATTGAGGTTCAGAGCGTAAACCGTCCTGTTTTCTGTGACGCAAAACGCGATATCGGGCGAAACGGCGTCACAAAAACCCGGACATGTATACATCTAGCCATAGGCAGGCGGTTTGCTGGAGAGACCCAAGGCCCGAACTCGAAACCCCTGATTTGTGGATGTGAGTGTTTGGCTTTCCCCATCGGTCCTTCATAGCAAGCTGCCCAAGATTTTCACCCCCCCTCTGGGGGAGTCGCAAAGTCTGGCTGCCTGCACTCAGGACCGCAGAGGGGGGACAAGTTTATGCACGGACAGTTTGGAGATAAAAAGTTGAGCGGGTTTCGTTGTTGCTCGTCCAATTCATAACGAAACTTTCCTATTGATTTCGGAAAATATCAGGAGGCACCACATGGGCGGATATGGCTCAGGACGAACAGGCTACAAACAGAAGGCAGAGGATTGCCGTTCTTTGGATGTGAACCGCCTTCACCGCGAAGGCTGTCTGCGTCCCGGTTGGCGCGGTAACTGGATATGGTCACGCGATGGAGAGGAGGTGGCGCGGATTGGATGCCGTGCAGAGCAAGGCCGTTTCGTGTTGGATTACAAGGTACGCCAAATTGGCGGCGACTGGGAACCGATACTCCAGCCCATACGCATTACCCACACAAACTGCCACTATGGGAACCAGCGCCCCTATTTCACCTGTCCCGGCGTGGTCAGTGGCCGTCATTGTGGACGGCGCGTCGGCAAGCTATTCTTGGGCGGGCAGTATTTCCTTTGCCGCCATTGCTATAATATCGGATACTCCAGCCAATCAGAGGCCCACTATGACCGTATGTTGCGGCGGGCAAATAAGCTGCGGACTGCGCTGGGCGGCGAACCGGGAACCGGTTACTGGATAGTGCCCAAGCCCAAGGGCATGTGGCAACGGACCTACCAGCGCAAAAGGCTTGAGATTGAATGGTACGAAAGCCAAGCAGACCAAGCATTTCTAAGCAGATTTTCCCACCTTCTTAGCGAGGAAGAACCCGAAATATTTTTAGGGTCATAGCAAAAATAGGGCGATTGCGTATTTGACAAACCCACTAAATGTTAGGCGGGTTAGGCTCCGCTTGTTCATCATGTCGCCACGTCTGCACAGCTACTTCAACCCAGACCTTCAAGTCCGAAGGAGATTTTCCATCTTTAATAGCTTCAAGAATCGCTTTGGCTCCGTGTTGGTAGCCAGCACGATATTGCTCTTCCGGGTCTTCTCTCTGGCCAGAAAATCCGGGTGGGCGCTTGAACTTACTTTTCATCATCGTCCCCGTCTCCTTGCTGCAATAGCTTCGCCTTGGTTATCTTTTTTGGATCGTCATTGAACTTGGCCTCGTCCTAGTCGTGCTCAAGCTGACGGGCCGTTTCTTCGAAGCATTCACGCTGGGTTTTGTTTTGCGTGTTCAAACAAGGCGCCATCGGTTGAACTGTCAGGGTAGCAAATATTCAGCAGAGTTCCATTCTGACAGGCGAATTTGTCGGACAGATGCAATAGGTCAGCTCTGTCATAGGTATGCATTGTTTCGATACTCCATCGCAAAGCGGACGCAAGGTGGACTGCATCTTGGTACTTCCCAAGCCCAGACGTGTCCCGCCATAGATTACGACCCATTTCTGCAATATCGACGGCCATGGGAATCGGCTTAATGAATTGCTGACGAAAAATATCAGCAATCTTCTTTCCATTCTCAACTGACATCGGCTTCACTCTTGTCGATTCAGCACCAATTTTTCGGCACTCAATCATGGAAAGGGTAGATGTCCAGATTTCGGCCTTTCCGTCTCTGGCCCAGCCATAGACAATTTCCAATTCCCGTTTTTTATCCGGCTCCCCATTTAATAGGCCAATAAATGCACAGGTGTCCCAATAGAATTTCCTTGGTTTAGCCACTGGCTTTACCCCTCAATTCCTCAAGATGTTCTTGCATCGTCCGCTCTCCTAAAACGTCAAGCGGTTTAAGATCGTGAATCGTGACATCCGTCCAAGGAACTTCGTCAAAAGCTTCAATATCGGCTCGCTTCAAGTCACCCTCAGAGTTGTAGTGAAGCGCTCCTGTAAGTTCTACCCTGCGACCCTCCCAAACTTCGCTCCACCTGTGAGCTGGCCCAATTTGTGCAGACAGATCATCGGATAATACACAAGTGAACTTTTTTTCAGAAAGGCGTTCGATCACATCAAGCGCAGGCTTTCCATTCCAACGGGTCAGACCTGCAATTTCGCCCTCTACAGTTCCGTATTCCGTGCGCTGCCAGTCCGGTAGACTTTCTCGCTCCGCTATCTCGACACGTTCAATTGCGGCTCGCGCAGTCTTTGCATTTTGCGGGCGGATACTGAAAGGTTCTTCACCAGAGATTGCAATTTCCGTGCGTGTGATGGTGCTAGTGTTTCTCTCAATTACACGTTTGATCGCAGGAAGCGTATCAAAGACAACCCCATTTACGCGCCCATTTAGAAGCTCTCTTACATCACTAGAAAGCAAACCAGATACACGATTGGCCTCCATCACGATGGACAAATCTGGCTTCACTGGAAACGGCTCTGCAATTAACGTAAACGGCGGGCTATTTGTGTGAGCCTCGGTCAGCCGCCAAACGATCTTGCGCTCACTTGGATTTGTTGCTTCAGACCGCTCCAAGGCTTCAATCATGTCCAGCACTTGATTCAGAGCATCGGACACAGTGAGAAATTCCCCAGCTAAGGGGTCTGGATAGACAGTGACGGAAAACGTCTTCGCCATTCTATTCCCTTTTAGGTAGCTTCATGCGACCGCTGATGAGCCAAAGTATGTGAGCCACTTGCCATTGGTTGACAGTAGCAAGGTAATAGTCCGTTGTGAATTCGCTACTCCATTTGCGACTGGATTTTGTAACGAAATTCAAATTCTGCGGTAAAACGATGAAGATGGCGTTGATTGCAGCACCTATAATCCCCCTTCATGCCGCGATTGAATATGGAAGAGGCAATCGCCAAAATCGTAAATGGGCGAATTGCAAACCCAGTCTCGCACCAACCTTGGACAAAAGACCAAGTTGTAAGCTTCGCTGTCGGTTTCCTAACTGACTTCAGCATCAAGCAACAAGCCAATTCAACTACCGTAATGGCAGGAGACCTGCAGCGGGCCGCAGATCACTGCATCGGCAAATACCTATAAAGCGGGCCGGTGGTTTTCTCCGCTAGAACTGCGTGTACTGCGGTTCGGGGAACAGATGGCGGCAAATCGCAAATGACCATCTCGCTCAAGGGGGATGCAAGGGGGGATCGACACGCATGGTTATTGCGTATCGTATTGAAATATAGGGCAAATTTTTATTTAACTGGTGCCCAGGAGAGGACTCGAACCTCCACATCGTTGCCAATACTAGCACCTGAAGCTAGCGCGTCTACCAATTCCGCCACCTGGGCAGGTGTCGTGAGGCAGCCGTTTACGCCGACACAGTCTGGGTGTCAACGGGGTACTCAATCAAATTCACCTGCGTCACATATCACCTTGTCCCACTGGCCTCAGAGGACTAGGAAAGGGCAACGCTAAGTATCAGCTGGAGGTCGGTCGTGAGCAAGCTTGTAACCATTTTTGGCGGTTCGGGATTCGCCGGACGCTATATTGCACAACAGCTGGCCGCGAAAGGCTGGCGGGTTCGCGTAGCTGTTCGCCGCCCAAACGAGGCGATGCACGTCAAGCCCTATGGTGTTCCAGGGCAGGTTGAACCTTTCTTCGCCAACATCCGTGACGACGCCAGCGTCGCGGCTGCGGTGAAAGGGGCAGATGCGGTGGTCAATTGCGTTGGAACTTTCGACGCGCGCGGAAAGAACAATTTTGATGCTGTGCAGCACGAAGGCGCGGAACGCGTTGCCAGGCTCGCTGCCAGTGCCGGGGCCGAAACGCTCGTCCACATTTCTGCATTGGGCTGCGATCAGGACGCCAAAAGCTCCTATGCTCAAACCAAATGTTTGGGTGAGAAAGCCGTTCTGGCGCAATTCTCGAATGCGATGATTCTGCGGCCAGGTGTGATTTTCGGCAATGAGGATGGTTTCTTCAATCGTTTCGCAGCGATGAGCCGGTTTGGTCCCGTGATGCCGCTATTCGGTGGCAATACCAAGTTTCAGCCGGTCTATGTCGAGGATGTCGCCAGTGCTGCGGTTCTTGGAGTGGAAGGCAAAGCCCACGGGATTTACGAACTGGGCGGGCCGGATGTGAAGAGCTTGCGCGGTTGGGTTGATGTGATCTTGGAATCGGTCAAACGCAGAAGGCTGGTGCCGAACTTGCCGATGTGGTTCGGGCGGCTGATGGCTTGGGGTTTCGACATGCTCGAAATCATGAGCGTCGGGCTGATCCGCAACGGGATCCTGACCCGTGATCAAGTCAAGCAATTGCGACACGACAACGTTGTAAGCGGAAGCGAAAAAGGCTTTGCCGATCTTGGTATCGAACCAACTTCGCCAGAAGCGGTTATCGACAGCTATCTTTGGCGGTTCCGGCCCAGCGGGCAGTATGACGCAATTCGTGATTCGGCTAAGAACCTCAGAGCGCACTGAACGGGTTGCATTTCGCGCTCTGCTTCTGACGCATTGCTGGGGCTATAATTCGTCGGGCAAATGCTGAGAACCGTGTCCTGTACTATAGAGTCTGGGGTTACCGAGAATAAGCCAGTGCCAGCAGGAACAATCCCAGCAAAACGCGGTAAACAACATATGGCGTGAAGCTCGTCGAGCGTAGAAGCCGCATCATCAGGCTCAGAGCGCCCAGCGCCGCCAGGAAAGATAGCCCTGCCGCGAGGGCGCCGTCTTTCGCGGCCTGTGCATCGGCCGTCGCGATCACCTCGACCGATAGCAAGGCGCCCGAAGCAAAGATGACGGGTATCGACATCAACATCGCGATTTTTGCGCTATCTTGGCGTGAATAGCCCATTATCCGACCTGCGGTAATGCAAATACCCGACCGTGAGGTGCCTGGTATCAACGCGATAGCCTGCCAGAGGCCAAACTGAATGGCATCATTGAGCGACCAGTTGCTGGCGGCTTTACTTGTTTCGCCTTTTTGATCGGCCCAATAGAGCAGAAGCCCAAATAGCAGCATGGTCCAGCCGATGACTTTCAACGTGCGCATTTCATCGCTCAGACCAGTGAGCTTGAGCACTAGCCCCGCAAGAATTGCAGGGATTGTGGCGATCATCAGGAGGAAGGCAAGTCGGGCGCCAGGCGTATCGATGCGACCCGTCAACATACGCGGCACTCCGGCAAGGCCCTGCCGCACATCTGTCCAGAAATAGAACACCACAGCGAAAAGCGTGCCGACATGCACCGCTACATCAATCGTCTGGCCCTGATCCGCCAAGCCCGTTAACCGCGGCAACAGGACCAAGTGACCGGAGGAAGAAACCGGTAGGAATTCGGTGATTCCCTGAATGAGTGCGACGAGAATCAGATGAAAAAGCGGCATTGCTCGGCCTCGTTATCGTTTCGAACAGCTATAGGCGGGCGCGAAATAAAGGAAAAGCTGCAAGTTAGGTCCGGTTCGGGACTAAAAAGCCGAACAATTTTTGTTTGCAGCGGGTAATTTGTTCCTCTACCTACAGAAAGGTCAACCTTACTGTCTTTTATCCGATTTCGTGGTGGAGTATGGGGTGGGGGAATAGGATAGTGGAGAAGTTGAACGTGGCGAAACAACCGATGCTGAAATTTGTGTCTTTGGGGCGGGATATGCCCGAGAAGCGCGGCGCCACCGTACGCAATGCGGATTTCAACGAAATTTATGCAGAGTTCGCCGAAGCCAAGGCCGCCGAGCAGGCGAGCCGGTGCAGCCAATGCGGTGTTCCCTTTTGTCAGACCCATTGCCCGTTGCACAATAATATCCCTGATTGGCTGAGGATGACCGCGGAAGGGCGGCTGGAAGAGGCTTATGAGTTGAGCCAAAGCACCAATACCTTCCCCGAGATCTGTGGCCGGATTTGCCCGCAGGACCGCCTTTGCGAAGGCAATTGCGTTATCGAGCAGAGCGGCCATGGCACCGTGACCATCGGCGCGGTCGAAAAATACATCACCGATACAGCCTGGGAGCGCGGCTGGGTCAAACCGATCAAGCCGAACGCCGAACGCCGCGAAAGCGTCGGCATCATTGGCGCGGGTCCAGGCGGGCTGGCGGCGGCTGACAAATTGCGCCGCGCCGGCGTGCAGGTCACGATCTATGACCGCCATGACCGCGCCGGTGGCTTGCTGACCTATGGCATTCCCGGTTTCAAGTTGGAGAAAGATATCGTCATGCGCCGCAACGATCAGCTCGCACAGGGCGGCGTCAAGTTCGAGCTGAATTGCAACATCGGTACCGATCTTCCGTTTGAGACGATCCGCAATGCGCATGATGCCGTCATCATTGCCACTGGTGTCTATAAAACAAGGGATATGGGCGGACCCGGTTCAGGCGCCGAGGGGATCGTCAACGCGATTGATTATCTGACCACCAGCAACAGATTGAGCTTTGGTGACTCTGTACCCGAGTTCGAAAACGGCACGCTTGATGCCAAGGGCAAGAAGGTGGTTGTGATCGGCGGCGGCGACACGGCGATGGATTGCGTTCGCACCGCGATCAGGCAGGGCGCAACAAGCGTTAAATGCCTCTATCGCCGTGACCGAGCCAATATGCCCGGTAGCCAGCGGGAAGTGCAAAACGCCGAAGAAGAAGGCGTGATCTTTGAATGGCTGGCCGCGCCCAAGGGCTTTGTTGGTGATCCCGTCAGCGGCGTGATGGTGCAGAAAATGCGCCTTGGGCCGCCGGATGTGACCGGACGCCAAAGTGTCGAAGCGATCGAGGGTGCGGACTATACCGAAGACGCCGATCTGGTAATCAAGGCGTTGGGATTTGAGCCGGAAGACCTGCCGACGCTGTGGGGTCAACCCGAACTTACCGTGACCAGTTGGGGCACGGTGAAGGCACAATACCGCTCGGGCGAAACCGAGATGAAAGGCGTCTTTGCGGTGGGTGATATCGTGCGCGGCGCCTCGCTTGTCGTTTGGGCAATCAGGGACGGGTGCGATTGTGCCGATGCAATCCTCAAGCGGCTTGATGACGTTAAGACTCTTGCTGCTGAGTGAATTTCAAGGGGGGTGACTCCCGGCTGCCCTCTGGCTGCCGCCCGGCTGCCGGGGGATTCAACCTCGAAAAGTTAATCGGTCATGGCTTATGACCTATGTGATGAAGAAAGTATAAACTTCGGTGACGCAAAACCTGGTTGGAAATTGCTTGTGCGGGGCGGTGACAATTACCGTGGCGGGTGCGCACGATCCGCAGGTTGGTGCTTGCCATTGCCGCATGTGCCAACGGTGGTCTGGTGGTTTGTTTTTGTGTTTCGAAGCGCAGCCCGAAGCGGTCAACGTTGCCGGAGAGGTAACGCGATACGCCTCGTCAGAATTTTCCGAGCGCGCCTTTTGTGCGCGTTGTGGTTCGCATTTGTGGATGCGCGACACCGACGCCGAAAACGCGGCCTATGATTTGATGCCCGGCCTTTTCGATGATGCATCGAATTGGCCGTTACGATCCGAGATCTATACCGACCGGGCGATGGCCTGTGTTGCGCTTGCGGGCGATCACAGCCGGAAGACCGAAGCAGAATATGAAGCGAATAATTCGCACGTGATTAAAGGGGACTGAGCCATGACCAAATATGACGCAGACTGGGCCAGGGCCGAAGAGACCAAGCGCGCCTGGATGGCTGACAACAGCCTGTTTCGCGACGAACACGAGCATTCCTCGTGCGGCGTGGGGCTTGCCGTCAATATCAGCGGCAAACCGAGCCGCGATGTTGTCGAAGCCGGGATTGCCGCGCTCAAGGCGATCTGGCATCGCGGGGCTGTGGATGCGGACGGCAAGACCGGTGATGGCGCGGGTATCCACCTGCAAATTCCGGTGTCGTTCTTTTACGATCAGGTGCGCCGCACCGGGCATGAGCCGAAGCTGGATGAGTTGATTGCGGTAGGTCAGGTCTTTCTGCCGCGCACCGATTTCAAGGCGCAGGAAACCTGTCGGACCATCGTGGAAACCGAAGTTCTGCGCATGGGCTATTACATTTATGGCTGGCGGCATGTGCCCGTCGAGATCGAATGTTTGGGCGAAAAGGCCAACGCGACCCGCCCCGAGATCGAGCAGATTCTGATTTCCAACGCCAAGGGCGTGGATGAGGAGACGTTCGAGCGCGAGCTTTATGTGATCCGCCGCCGGATCGAGAAAGCGGCGACGAAAGCCGGGGTGGCCGGGCTCTATCTCTGTTCGCTGAGCTGTCGCAGCATCATCTACAAGGGCATGATGCTGGCCGAGCAGGTGGCCGAGTTCTATCCCGATCTTCTGGATGAACGGTTTGAGAGCGCCTATGCGATCTATCATCAGCGTTATTCGACCAATACGTTCCCGCAATGGTGGTTGGCCCAACCGTTCCGCATGTTGGCGCATAACGGCGAGATCAACACGCTGAAGGGCAACGTGAACTGGATGAAGAGCCATGAAATCCGCATGGCTTCGGCGACGTTTGGTGATCTGGCCGATGATATCAAACCGATCATCCAGACCGGATCATCCGATAGTGCCGCGCTTGATTCCGTGTTTGAGGTTCTGGTCAGGGCCGGGCGCAATGCGCCGATGGCCAAGACAATGCTGGTGCCGGAAAGCTGGAGCAAGCAGGCGGTGGAATTGCCGCAGTCCTGGATGGACATGTATTCTTACTGCAACTCGGTGATGGAACCTTGGGATGGGCCCGCCGCGCTGGCGATGACCGATGGGCGCTGGGTCTGCGCGGGTCTTGATCGTAACGGGCTGCGCCCCATGCGCTATGTTGTGACGGGCGACGGCATGCTGATCGCCGGTTCGGAAGCCGGTATGGTGCCAGTGGACGAGGCGACCGTCACGGAAAAAGGCGCGCTTGGACCGGGGCAATTGTTGGCTGTGGATATGGCCGAGGGAAAAATTTTCCGCGATACCGAGATCAAGGACAAGCTGGCCGCGTCGCGCCCGTTTGGTGAATGGGTGGGCAAGATTGCCGAGCTGGATAACCGGCTGCAAAGCCTCGATGAGGCGCCGATGTTTACCGGTGAGGGGCTTCGCAAGCGCCAGATTGCGGCGGGTTATACCCTCGAAGAGTTGGAACAGATTCTGGCGCCGATGGCAGAGGACGGCAAAGAGGCGTTGGCCTCGATGGGGGACGACACGCCCAGCGCGGTTTTGTCGATGAAGTATCGCCCGTTGAGCCATTTCTTCCGCCAGAACTTCAGCCAGGTGACCAATCCGCCGATCGACAGTTTGCGCGAATACCGGGTGATGAGCCTGAAAACGCGGTTCGGGAATTTGAAGAACGTGTTGGATGAAAGCAGTGCGCAGACCGAGATTATCGTGTTGGAGAGCCCGTTTGTCGCAAATGCGGAATGGGATGAGCTGACCGAGATCTTCAACGCTGACCTGGTCGAGATTGATTGCACTTTTCCGGTGGATGGTGGGGCCGGCGCGTTGCGCGCTGCTCTTGACCGGGTCAGGGCCGAGGCGGAAGATGCGGTGCGGTCGGGCGCGGGGCATCTTGTGCTGACCGATCATCATCAGAGCGAAGACAAGGTGGCGATGCCGATGATCCTTGCGACATCGGCGGTGCATTCGTGGCTGACCGAAAAAGGGTTGCGTACGTTCTGTTCGCTCAATGTGCGGGCGGCAGAATGTATTGATCCGCATTATTTTGCCGTTCTGGTGGGCTGTGGTGCGACGGTGGTGAACCCCTATCTGGCGCAGGATTCTCTGGCTGAACGGATGTCGCGGGGGCTGCTTGATGGCACGCTGGCCGAGACGATGACGCGCTATCGCGAGGCTATTGATCAGGGCCTGCTGAAGATCATGGCGAAGATGGGGATCTCGGTGATCTCGTCTTATCGCGGTGGGCTGAATTTCGAGGCGGTGGGGCTTTCCCGCGCGATGTGTGCGGAGTTTTTCCCAGGGATGCTAAGCCGGATTTCGGGCATCGGGGTGAGCGGCATCCAACGCAAGGCCGAGGAAATCCATGCGCGCGGATGGCGCGGCGGCGTGGGTGTTCTGCCGGTGGGCGGGTTCTACAAGGCGCGCCAGTCGGGCGAAACCCACGCTTGGGGTGCGACGAATATGCATTTGATGCAAACCGCCTGTGATCGGGCGAGCTATTCGCTCTGGAAGCAATATTCGGCAGCGATGCGGAAAAATCCGCCAATCCATCTGCGCGATTTGCTGGCGATCAAGCCGATGGGCGCACCAGTGCCGATTGAAGAGGTGGAGAGCATCACCGCCATTCGCAAACGGTTCGTGACACCGGGCATGTCGCTTGGGGCGCTCAGCCCCGAGGCGCACAAGGCGCTGAATGTGGCGATGAACCGGATCGGCGCGAAATCCGATAGCGGCGAAGGCGGGGAGGATCCGGCGCATTTTGTGCCGGAGCCGAATGGCGACAACCCCAGCGCCAAGATCAAACAGGTGGCGAGCGGGCGCTTTGGCGTGACGGCAGAATACCTGAACCAGTGCGAAGAGCTGGAAATCAAGGTAGCACAAGGCGCCAAGCCCGGCGAGGGTGGTCAGTTGCCCGGTATGAAAGTGACCGAGCTTATTGCGCGCCTGCGGCTGTCGACCAAGGGTGTCACCCTGATTAGTCCGCCGCCGCATCACGATATTTACAGCATCGAAGACCTTGCGCAGCTGATCTATGACCTGAAACAGATCAACCCGCGCGCGAAAGTTACGGTCAAACTGGTGGCCTCATCCGGTGTCGGCACGATTGCTGCGGGTGTTGCCAAGGCCAAGGCGGATGTCATCCTGATTTCCGGGCATAATGGCGGCACCGGGGCCAGCCCGGCGAGTTCGATCAAGTATGCCGGTCTGCCTTGGGAAATGGGGCTGACCGAGGCGCATCAGGTTCTCAGCATGAACAAGCTGCGCGACCGGGTGACCCTCAGAACCGATGGCGGCTTGCGCACTGGGCGCGATATCGTGATGGCGGCGATGATGGGGGCCGAGGAATACGGCATCGGCACCGCCGCGCTGATCGCGATGGGCTGTATCATGGTGCGTCAGTGTCAGAGCAACACCTGCCCCGTGGGCGTTTGCACGCAGGATGAAGACCTGCGCAAGAAGTTCACCGGCAGCGCCGACAAGGTGGTGAACCTGATCACCTTTTATGCCACCGAAGTGCGCGAAATTCTGGCCGAGATCGGCGCGCGTTCACTTGATGAGGTGATTGGACGAGCCGATCTGTTGAGTCAGGTGAGCCGTGGAGCCGAACATCTGGATGATCTCGATCTCAATCCGCTTTTGATCACGGTCGATGGTGCGAAAGACATCGTCTATAACCGCAACAAGCCGCGCAACGAGGTTACGCCGACGCTTGATGCGGAAATCGTGGTGGATGCGGACCGCTTTCTGGAGGAAGGCGAAAAGATGCAGCTTTCTTATGCGGTGCAGAACACGCACCGGAGCGTCGGCACGCGGATTTCCAGCCATATCGTGCGCAATTTCGGGATGCGCAACAAGCTTCAACCCGATCATCTGACGATCAAGCTGACCGGTAGCGCCGGACAGAGCCTTGGCGCGTTTGCCGCTCCGGGGCTGAAGATCGAGGTGAGCGGTGATGCCAACGATTATGTTGGCAAGGGGCTGTCTGGTGGCACGATCGTGGTGCGCCCGCCGATGCATTCGCCGCTGATTGCGAGCGAAAATACGATCATCGGCAACACCGTGCTTTATGGCGCGACCAACGGCTATCTGTTTGCTGCCGGGCGGGCCGGGGAGCGCTTTGCCGTGCGAAACTCAGGGGCGCAGGTTGTCGTTGAGGGCTGTGGCTCAAACGGGTGTGAATACATGACCGGGGGGGTTGCTGTTATCCTTGGCGGGATCGGAGCGAATTTCGGCGCCGGGATGACCGGCGGGATGGCCTATCTCTATGATCCTGATGGTGCGGCGGAAAACCTGATGAATTTGGAAAGCTTGGTGACGTGCCCGGTAACCATCAGCCATTGGGAAAATCAGCTGAAAACTCTGATCGAGCGGCACTTGGCAGAAACCGGAAGCCGGAAGGCCGCCGATATTCTGCAACATTGGGATCTGGAAAAGGTCAATTTCCTTCAGGTCTGCCCGAAAGAGATGCTGGCCCACCTGCCCCATCCGCTGAACCTTGAAGAGGCTGCGATACCGGCGGAATAGGACGATGCCAAGTGCGATCCGGCGACAGCGTGTTGCCGGATCGGCATGATATCGGGATAATTTTACCTAGATTGTTCCCAATTTACGCCCGGCTGATGCAGCAAGCTTGGACGTAGTTCAAAGAAACACCATAAACAGGCGCGCGCGTGCCGACGACCTTTTACGATGTGTTTTCTGAAACCCTTCCGACCTTACTGCTGGTTGCAGGGGGAATGATGCGTGTTGGCAGAGCCTTTTCCCGGCTGTTGATCTCGCCCGAATTGCTTCTGTTCAGTCTTGCGTTACGGGGCATGTGGAAGCGCCGTGCCATAAATCATTGTTGCGGGCGTTTCGGGGCAAACTCGTGATTCAAGTTCACGGCGAAACGCTCTATAGCAGGATTGTGGCGAAAAAAACAAAACCCAGAAAGGCGAAAAGCCCCCCGACGCTGACCGAGCGGATGCTAAGCCCGTTTCGGTGGTTGCGGCGTTGGTTTGTGCGGCTGATCGTGTTGGTTCTGGCGACGGTTCTGATCGTGGTTTCAATGCATGCGGCGTTCAACCCGTCGCGCACGTTCTACATGAAATCCGAAGCGCGGCGGTTGGGCGGAATAGATCATATCTGGGTGCCGCTCAAAGAGGTGGCGCCAGTGATGGCGCGGTCGGTGGTGGCGGCCGAGGATGCCAATTTCTGCCTGCACTGGGGTTTTGATGTCGAGGCGATTCGCACCGCTCTTGAAGAAGGGTCGGGGCGCGGGGCGTCAACAATCAGCCAGCAGGTGGTGAAAAACGTCTATCTCTGGCAGGGACGCAATTGGGCGCGCAAGGCTCTGGAAGCCGTGCTTACGCCGCTGGTCGAGGCGATCTGGAGCAAACGGCGCATCATCGAGGTTTATCTCAATATCGCCGAGTTTGATGAGGGGGTGTTTGGGATCGACGCCGCCTCGCAACATTATTTCGGTATCGTGCCGGCCAAGCTTTCGCCGGTGCAGGCGGCGCGGCTTGCAGCGGTTTTGCCCAACCCCAAGGCGCGTTCGGCCTCAAAACCATCAAGAACGCTGATCCGGCGGGCGCGTTCGATCCAGGATGGAGCGGAAACAATCCGCCGGGATGGCCGGGCGGCTTGTTTCGAGGATTGAAAAGAGCGGCGCAAAGCGGCATTGAAGAAGACGATTGTCCTTACTGTTCGAAATGACCATGGCCACGCTTTATCATGTTCCGCTTTCCCCGTTCTGCCGCAAGGTTCGTCTGAGCCTTGCCGAGAAGAAGATTGAGTGCGAGCTGATCGAGGAGCGCTATTGGGAACAAGGGCCCGATTTCATGCGGCGCAATCCGGCGGGCAAGGTGCCCGTTCTGAAGATTGACGGCATGGTCATGTCGGAAAGCGCGGCGATTTGTGAATACCTCGAAGAAGCCTATCCCGACATGCCGCTAATGCCGAAGGACCCGGTGGGTCGCTATGAGGTGCGTCGTCTGATCGGTTGGTTTGACGACAAGTTCCATCACGAGGTGACGTCGAAACTTGTCTACGAACGGGTCAACAAGAAGGTGATGAAGCAGGGCTATCCAGACAGCAAGAATGTGAAGGCCGGCGCGAAGATGATCAAGTATCACCTCGATTATCTGGCCTGGCTGTTGGACCAGAGGCGGTGGCTTGCGGGGGATGTGATGACCTTGGCCGATTTTGCCGCCGCGGCCCATCTGAGCGCGCTGGATTACATTTCTGACGTGGATTGGAACCGCAGCGCGGTCGTCAAGGATTGGTATGCCAAGATCAAATCGCGCCCGGCCTTCCGAAATATCCTGGCCGATCAGGTGCCCGGTTTTCTACCGCCGCCGCATTATGCCGATCTGGACTTTTGAACCTTCAGGTCAGGACGGAGGGCCAGCCCCCCGCACCACAGTAACAAGCGGGGGGCCAGCCCCCCGCACCCCCCGGGATATTTCGGGCAAGATGAAACATGGATGAGGCTCTGAAATCGCGGCTGGTTGCCCAGGCCTTGGCCGAAGGATTTTCGGCCTGTCGGATTTGCCGCCCTTGGGATGTGGGGCATGTTGCGCAAGATCTGGCGGGGTATCTGGAGCAGGGGCATCATGGAACAATGGGCTGGCTGGCCGAGCGGGCGCATTGGCGCGGCGCGCCGGATGTGCTTTGGCCAGAAGCGCGTTCGGTCATCATGTTGGCGGAGAGCTATGGGCCGGACTATGACCCTAGGGAGGATTTCGACAAGACTTCTGCTGGATTAGTCTCGGTTTATGCGCGCAATCGAGACTATCATGACCTTGTCAAGAAACGGCTGAAGCGAGTAGCGCGGTGGTTGATTGGCGAAGCGGGCAGCGAGACGGCGGTGAAGGTTTTCGTTGATACGGCGCCCGTTCCGGAGAAGCCTTTGGGGCAGGCAGCGGGGCTGGGCTGGCAGGGCAAGCATACCAATCTGGTGAGCCGCGAGATGGGCAGCTGGTTTTTTATCGGATCGATCTTTACCACGCTGGATCTGCCGGCGGATGCGGCGGAGATCGACCACTGCGGGTCGTGCCGGGCTTGTCTTGATGCCTGCCCGACGGATGCTTTTCCAGCGCCGCATCAGATTGATGCGCGGCGCTGTATTTCCTATCTGACAATCGAGCATAAGGGGCCGATTGACGTCGAGTTGCGCGCCAAGATGGGCAACCGGATTTATGGTTGCGACGATTGCCTTGCTGCCTGTCCGTGGAACAAGTTTGCCAAGGAAGCAAGCGAGTTGCGTTATCACGCGCGCAACGACTTGATTGCGCCGCCTTTGGCGGAACTGGCGGAATTGGACGACGGGGCGTTTCGGGCAAAATTCAGCGGATCGCCGATCAAAAGGATCGGGCGGAACCGCTTCGTGCGAAACGTGCTTTACGCAATTGGCAACTCAGGTGACGCTTCCTTGCTAGATGTCGCGCAGCGCCTTTGTGATGATCCAGACGAAGTCGTGGCCGATGCCGCGCGTTGGGCGGTTGGGAGATTGCGGGAATGAGCCTTGCGCTTGGGGTGGACACGGGAGGCACATATACCGACGCGGTGTTGATCCGCGACGAACGCGATGTGATCGCCAGCGCCAAGGCGCTTACCACCCGGCATGATCTGGCGATTGGTATCGGTAAAGCGGTTGAGGCGGTGCTGATGCAATCGGGCGTGGAGGCATCGGAAATCGGGCTGGCGGCGCTTTCGACCACCTTGGCAACCAATGCTCTGGTCGAGGGGCAGGGCGGGCGCGTTGCGATGATCTATGTCGGGTTTGATGGCCGGGACATGGAGCGGCACGGGCTGAAAGACGCCTTGCAAGGCGATCCGGTGCTGCTTTTGCAGGGTGGGCACGACCATGCCGGGCAAGAGAGCGCGCCGTTGGATCATGAGACACTTTCGGCATGGTTAGAGACTGTTGAAGGCATTACAGGCTTTGCCGTGGCGGCGCAGTTTGCCACCCGCAACCCCGCGCATGAAACCGCCGTGGCGGAGATCGTGCGCGAGGCCACCGGGCGGCCGGTTTCTTGCTCGCACCATCTGTCGGCGCGGCTTAACGGGCCGAAACGGGCGCTGACGGCTCTGCTCAACGCGCGGCTTATCGGGATGATTGACCGGCTGATCGGGCGGGCCGAGGACAAGCTGCGCGATTTGGGGATCACCGCGCCGATGATGGTGGTGCGTGGCGATGGCGCATTGATTGGGGCGGCGATGGCGCGGGCGCGACCGATTGAAACCATACTCAGCGGGCCCGCCGCGTCGATTGTCGGGGCGGGATGGCTGACCGGGGCGAAACGCGCGCTTGTTTCGGACATCGGCGGCACCACTACCGATATTGCAATGCTGCGCGACGGCCGCCCGGCGATTGACCCGGATGGTGCGCGTGTCGGGCCTTATCGCACCATGGTCGAGGCGGTAGCGATGCGCACCACTGGGCTTGGCGGCGACAGTGAGGTTCATGTGCGGGCCGAGGGGCTGGAAGCGGGTCTCTTCCTGGGGCCGCGGCGGTTGATTCCGGTCAGCCTTTTGGCGGCTGAAGCGCCTGACCGGGTCTTGCCCGTGCTTGAAAGCCAATTGCGTCGCACCACGCCCGGCGAATTTGACGGGCGGTTCGTGCGGCGCGTGCAGGGTTTTGAGCCTGAGGGGCTTTCACCCCGTGATCTGGCCGTGTTCGAGCGGATCACCGAGGTGCATCCGCTGTCCGAGGTTTTAAGGACGCGGGCGGAAAGCCAATCGCTGCGCCGGTTGCAAGAACGCGGGTTTGTGCAGATCGGTGGCGTGACCCCTTCGGATGCGGCGCATGTTCTGAAGCTCTTGGATGCCTGGAGTGAAGATGCTGCGGAATTGGCGCTGCGCCTGGTGGCAAGGCGGCGCGGCGGATCAGGCGCCAGGCTTGCGCCGGATGCGCCAACGCTGGCCCGGATGATCATTGCACAGCTGACCTACCAGACAACTTTGGCCTTGCTAGAGACTGCTTTCGCCGAAGAACAAGATCAGTTTCTCGGTGCGCCAGAGGTTCTGGCGCGACATGAATTGATGCAACGCGGGCTATCGAAACAATCGGGCCTGTTGCGTATCGAGGCGGGTTTGAACATCCCGGTTGTCGGGCTTGGCGCGTCTGCGGGTACCTATTATCCAGCGGTGGGCGCGCATCTTGGTTGTGAAATGATCCTGCCCGAACATGCCGGGGTGGCCAATGCCGTGGGGGCGGTTGTGGGGCGGATCACTATGCGGAAGTCCGGAACAGTCACCAGCCCTGCCGAGGGGCGATACCGGGTTCATGGCGCAGGAGAGCCGGTGGATTTCACCGAGCCGGAGGCGGCGCTGCATAGTCTGGAGTGCGAATTGCGCGCGTTTGCCGAGGCCGACGCGCGCGCATCGGGGGCGGGTGAGCTTCAAATCACCGTGCTGCGGGATCTGAAGCATTCGCCTGTGGAGGGTCGCGACGTGTTTATCGAGGCGACGCTCACTGTAGAGGCATCAGGGCGACCACGAATTGCGGTCGACCCCTGAGAAACCCGTTAGGATTTGGGGGTGGATGACACGCCGACCTGCGCAGGGCGCAACAGGCGGTCATGAAGCATGAAGCCTTCGGCAGAAACCTGAATGATGTCACCCGCATTGGTGCCTGGCAGAGGGGCTTCGAACATCGCCTCGTGCATCTGTGGATCAAAGCGGTCGCCGACCTGCGGCGAGACGAGCTCGATCCCGTGCTTACCGAACACGTTGAGCAGTTCACGCATGGTCAGTTCGATTCCTTCGATCAGGGCGGCGGAAACCGAGCGCTGTTCTTCGGTGGCAGCTTCGAGTGCACGTTTCATGTTGTCATAGACCGGAAGCATGTCACGAGCGAGCTTAGAACCGCCGTATTGCTCGGCTTCGCGGCGCATTTTCTCGCCACGTTTGCGGGTATTCTCCATGTCGGCCAGGGCGCGCATGAATTTCTCCTTGAGCGCGTCACGTTCGGCGCGCAGGGAATCAATTTCGGCCTCTGCATCGTCAATCTCGGCGAAATCGGCGGCCAGCTCTTCTGCTTCTGCTGCGTCGATATCGTCCAGGAAGTCTTCTTCTTTGCGCTCTGCCATTCTCTTACCTCTAACTTCGGTCGGAGATCATCCGGCCGACAAGCTGTGCCGTGTAATCTACAATCGGCACAATCCTTCCATAGTTCAGTCTGGTGGGGCCAATTACGCCAACCGCACCGACTATCTTACGATCAGCGTTCATATAGGGAGAGACCACCAAAGAGCTACCCGAAAGTGAGAAAAGTTTGTTCTCTGAGCCAATAAAAATGCGCACGCCTTCGCCCTGATCTGCGAGCTCAAGGAAATCGGCGATGTCGCGCTTGCGTTCAAGGTCGTCAAACAGGGTTTTGATGCGGTCCAGCCCCTCTGCTTCGTCACTGCCCGACAGAAGATTGGATCTGCCGCGCACGATCAGGCGTTCGTGGGTTTCGCCCTGACCTTCCCAAACCGCGAGCCCACTATCGACCAGTTCGGCGGCGAGCGAATCGATTTCCTGACGCCGCGACTTGATCTGGTCGCGCATCACGGTGGTAAATTCCGAAAGCGTGCGACCTTCGATCAGGGCATTGAGAAAATTGGCAGCTTCGCGCATCGAGCTGGGCGTTTGGCCGGGCGGAGGGTTGAAGATACGGTTTTCGACCTGCCCATCGGCAAACACCAAAACGACAAGGGCGCGATCATGCGCCAGATGCACGAATTCTATATGTTTTATCGGTGCTTCGTGTTTGGGCGCAAGGACCAGCGATGCACCGTGAGTCACCCCAGACAGGGCCGAACCGATACGATCAAGCATCGTTCCCACATCGCCGGTGTTGCTTCCCATTGTGGCGTCGATTTTTTGACGATCGTCGCTTGTCAGGTTGCCAACTTCGAGTAGACCATCAACAAACATCCGCAATCCCGTCTGAGTCGGCACACGGCCCGCAGAGACGTGTGGCGAGTCGAGAAGACCGAGAAACTCAAGATCCTGCATTACGTTGCGGATTGTTGCAGCGGACACCTTTTCGTTCAAACTCCGCGTCAGCGTACGCGAACCGACAGGGTCGCCAGTTTCGAGATACGACTCGACAACGCGGCGAAACACTTCGCGAGAGCGGTCGTTCATTTCGGCCAGGATTTGTCCTGTATTGGTCATTGATCTCTTCTTCTTGAGCCAGCAAGCATTAGAGATGCGTGGGCATCAAACGTCAATCGGGGTTGCGCATCTCACTGACGCACCTGTATTGCCGATTCAAAGCGATGAAAGGATATCAGATGCGACCCTCTGGGAGAGATCTAGGCGAAATGCGGCCCGTTTCAATTGAAACAGGGGTAACAAAACATGCCGAAGGCTCGTGCATGATCAAAATGGGTGATACGCATGTGCTGTGCACTGCGACGCTGGAAGATCGGGTTCCACCGTTTATCAAAGGTTCGGGCCTTGGTTGGGTCACCGCCGAATACGGTATGTTGCCCCGTTCAACCACAAGCCGGATGCGGCGCGAGGCTGCAGCGGGCAAACAGGGCGGGCGCACCGTGGAAATTCAGCGCTTGATCGGGCGTAGCCTGCGCGCGGGTGTTGACCGGGTGGCACTGGGCGAGCGTCAGATTACCATCGACTGTGATGTGATCCAGGCCGATGGCGGCACACGCTGTGCGTCGATCACCGGCGGCTGGGTTGCGCTTCGTTTGGCAGTCAACAAGCTGATGAAGGTTGGCGATGTGGTTTCTGATCCGCTGATTGATCCGGTCTCGGCGGTTAGCTGTGGCATTTACGCCGGTCAGCCGGTGCTTGATCTCGACTATCCCGAAGATAGCGAAGCCGGAGTTGATGGCAATTTTGTCATGCTGGGCAATGGTCGTTTGATCGAGGTGCAGATGAGCGCAGAGGGCTCGACCTTTTCACGTGAGCAGATGGATAGCCTGATGGAGCTTGCCGCCAAGGGTGTTGGCGAGTTGGCCGAGATGCAAAAGGCCGCGTGCAGTGCGTAAGTTTGACGGCGATGCTCTGGTGATTGCCACGCACAACAAGGGCAAGCTGCGTGAGATCGCAGCGCTCTTGGCGCCGTTCGGTGTAAGCGTGAGTTCTGCCGCGGATCATGGGCTGGAAGAACCGGAGGAAACGGAAGACACCTTCGCGGGCAACGCCCGGATCAAGGCGCATTTCGCGGCGCAGGCCACCTGTTTGCCGTCGCTGTCTGACGATAGCGGGATCACGGTCGAAGCTTTGGACGGGGCGCCCGGCGTCTATACCGCCGATTGGGCCGAAACACCGCAGGGGCGCGATTTTCCTATGGCGATGGAGAAGGTCTGGCGGCTGTTGGAAAAAAGGGGCGCACCCGCCCCTCGCAAGGCTGCGTTCAATTGCACGCTCTGTCTTGCCTGGCCCGATGGGCATGACGAAGTGTTTGTAGGTCGTGTTGAAGGGCAAGTCGTTTGGCCAATGCGCGGCAAGAACGGTTTTGGCTTTGACCCTGTTTTCTTACCGGATGGCGAAAGTGAGACATTCGGTGAAATGGCCCCGGAGCGCAAAGACGCGATGAGCCACCGCGCCGATGCGTTTGCCAAGTTTGTGCAGGGCTGTTTTGGCTGAAGATTGGCAACAGGGCGGCTTTGGATTCTATGTGCATTGGCCGTTCTGTGCCTCGAAATGCCCCTATTGCGATTTTAACAGCCATGTTGCGGCAGAAATCGACGAATCCCGCTGGGTTAGAGCCTATTTGCGCGAGATTGATCGATATGCTGAGGAAGTTCCTGAGCGTGTTTTAACCTCGATATTCTTTGGCGGGGGAACGCCCAGTTTGATGGCGCCAGATACCGTTAACGCTATTTTGGAACGAGTTCGCTCGCATTGGCCTGTGGCGAATGATCTGGAAGTCACGCTTGAGGCCAATCCCGGCTCGGTCGAGGCGGGGCGGTTTCGCGGGTACGCCGACGCAGGCGTTAATCGTGTCTCCGTCGGGGTTCAGGCTCTGAATGACGCCGACCTCAAACGGCTGGGGCGGTTGCACTCGGTTGATGAGGCGTTGGCGGCGCTGGAAATTGCCCGCAATACGTTTGAGCGAGTCAGCTTTGATCTGATCTATGCCCGACAAGAGCAGACGTTAAAGGATTGGCGGGCGGAATTGAGCGGGGCGCTGGAGTTTGCGGCGGATCATCTTTCGCTCTATCAACTGTCAATCGAGCCGGGAACGGCGTTCGGTGATCGCTATGACGCCGGTAAGCTGCGCGGATTGCCGGACGAGGATCTTTCGGCAGAGATGTATTTGCTGACGCAGGAATTGTGCGAGGCGGCGGGTTTTCACGCGTATGAGGTTTCCAATCATGCGAAACCGGGCGCAGAGTCGCGACACAATCAGATCTATTGGCGTTATGGCGATTATGCCGGGATCGGCCCCGGCGCACATTCGCGACTGACCGTGAATGGGCAACGATACGCGCTTGAAACGCCGCTTTTGCCCAATACATGGCTAGAGGCTGCCGAGCAGGGAAACGGCGAAAGCCACCGCCGCGCGCTTGCGTCGCAGGAACAGGCCGAAGAATACCTGATGATGGGTTTAAGGATGTCGCAAGGTATTGATATTAAAAGGTATTCAATGCTTTCTGGTCAACGTCTCGACAGCTCTGCGCTGAGGAATTTGCAGGAGTTGGGCATGATCGAACCGCCGGGTGACTATCTCAGGGTTACGCCCAAGGGGCGGATGGTGTTGAATGCCGTGATCAAGGAGCTTTTTGCGGGCTAGGCATGCGGTATATCTGGGCAACATTGGGATTGATCTGTGTCGGCCTTGGCCTGATCGGTGTTGTTTTACCAATCCTGCCGACTGTGCCGTTCATGCTTCTGGCGGCTTTCTTTTTCAGCAAATCCTCGGAGCGTTTGCACTATTGGCTGATCAGCCATCCAAAGCTTGGTCCGCCGATTGTTGAGTGGCAAACGAACGGCGCGATTAACCCTCGGGTGAAAAAAATCGCAACGATCTCTATTGCTGCGGTTTTCCTGCTGTCGGTCGTGCTTGAGCTGCGGCCTCTGATTTTGGGGATTCAGGCCGGAGTTCTGACGCTGGTGCTGATCTTTATCTGGTCACGTCCTAACTTTTAGTCAGCACGCGGCACAATTCATCCAAATCATCGAGCGTCTTATAGCTGATCACCAGGCGCCCGGACTCTTTGCCTGCGTCGTGGCTTACCTCGACCTTCATCCCCAGATTGGCCGACAGATCACCTTCGAGCGCGACCGTATCGGCATCCTTGGCAGGTTTCGCCTTGGGCAAGGGTTTGGCCGGGTTCGTAGCGATTCCACGCTTTGCGAGGCTTTCGGTTTCGCGCACCGACAGGCCCTTTTTGACAACGATACGGGCAAGGGTCGCGGGCTCTTCCGCTGTGATCAGCGCGCGGGCGTGACCGGCGGAAAGGGTGTCGGACTCCAAGAGATCAAGGACCTCGCGTGGCAAGCCGAGAAGACGCATCTGATTTGCAATATGCGAGCGGCTCTTACCCAAGGCACGGGCCAATTGCTCTTGCGTATGGCCGAATTTGTCGATCAGCTGGCGATAGCCTGCGGCCTCCTCCACCGGGTTGAGGTCAGCGCGCTGAATGTTCTCGATAATGGCGACTTCAAGCACCTCGGTATCATCGAAATCACGCACCAGGACGGGAACTTCGTGCAATTGCGCCTGCTGCGCGGCGCGCCAACGTCGTTCGCCTGCAACGATTTGATATTGACCACTTTTCTTAGGGTCAGGACGCACGATTAGCGGCTGAATGACACCCTTTTCGCGGATCGAGTTGGCCAGATCTTCCAGCTTGGTCGGGTCAAACCGTCGGCGGGGCTGATCCGGGTTTGGCGCGACTCTTTCGATCGGCATCATCTGTTCGCCACGACGCGGCGCGGCGCTTTCAGGTCTCGTATGCTCATCGCGATTTACATCGGCCATCAAAGCCGACAGCCCGCGCCCCAGACCCCTTTTTTTCTCAGCCATATCGTTTCCCTTCCGACGCTACGCCGCTGCGCGCGTATGTTTTTTTATCAATTCGTTCGCCAGCTCACGATACGCTTGGGCACCCTTGGACTCCGAATCATAGCTCAGAACCGGCATCGCATAAGAAGGCGCTTCGCTTACTCGCACATTGCGGGGAATGATGGTTTTGAATACCAGCTCGCCCAGGTTGTCGCGCGCATCCATTTCGACTTGCTGCGAAAGCCGGTTGCGTCCGTCATACATGGTCAACACCACACCTTCGATCCGAAGGTTCGGGTTGGCGGTTTGTCGCACCTCTCGAATGGTCAGCATCAGTTGAGAAAGCCCTTCAAGCGCGAAAAACTCGCTTTGAAGCGGAACCAGAACCGAATTGGCCGCAACCATCGCATTGATCGTAAGAAGGTTCAGCGATGGCGGGCAATCAATCAGAATGTAATCAAGCCGGTAGGTGTCAATCGCATGTTGGCGCAGAGCGTCGTGCAAAAGAAAGCTGCGCTTCTCGTTCGCGATCAACTCCATATCTGCCGAGCTTAGATCTACGTTGGCCGGCACGATCAGGAGGTTATCCGTATCTGACTGCTGAATGACATCCGAAAGCGCCGCATCACCCAAGATCAGATCATAAGTGGTGAATTCGCGGTTATCGGCCTCAATCCCAAGCCCGGTTGACGCGTTACCCTGAGGATCAAGATCAACCACGAGAACACGCTGGCCCTGCTCGGCCAGGGCGGCGCCCAAGTTGATCGTGGTTGTGGTTTTGCCAACGCCACCTTTTTGGTTGGCGACGGCAATAATTTTCGGCCCAGGGGGGCGCGTGGGATCAAACACGGGAAAGCCCTTTGATTTTCAGCACAACAGCCTCGGATTCGGTTTCGCTTGGGATCGCGTCATACGAAAATTGCCACAAGCTGTGGGCGGATTGAACCTCTGACTTCCAGTTTTTGCCTTTCTGAAAGAAACAGGTGCCGCCCGCCGCAAGGTGGCGCTCGGCAAAGCCGAAGAGCGCGCCCAGATCAGCCAGCGCCCGGGCCGACAAGACGTTGGCCTGCAACGGGCTAACCTCTTCGATTCGCTCAACAATCACTGTGGCGCCCACCCCGGTTTCGCGCAGCACCGTGCGCAGGAACGTGGCCTTGCGCTGATCACTCTCGACCAAGGTGGTTGTTGCAGGATTACCCGTTTCTGCGGCAACGATGGCAACAACCAGCCCGGGAAAGCCGCCACCGCTGCCCAGATCCGCCCAAATCGGCACGGGGACGTCCAAAAGCTGTAATAGCTGCAGGGAGTCCCGGATGTGCCGCTCCCAAAGCGAGCCGATAGTGGATTTCGCAACGAGATTGATGCGAGGGTTCCATTTCATTAGCAATTCGGCAAAAATTTCCAGCCGTTCGTATGTTTCACGTGAAACATTCAAGCTGGTGGCGTCTGGCTTCATGCCGATTTGCCCCTTTCAGACTGCCGCAGCTTGGCAAGCAACAACGCCAGCCCCGCCGGTGTCATTCCATCCAACCGTCCAGCCTGCGCCAGATTGCCGGGACGGGCCTGCGACAGCTTTGATTTAAGCTCATTGGAAAGCCCCTCGATTGCATCATACCGGAAATCAACCGGGATCACTTGACCCTCATCGCGTTTAAGTGCCTCTACATCGCGCTTCTGACGCTCGATATAATTTGCATAGAGCGCATCTTTCTCGAGCTGACTGCGCGTTTGTGCGTCAATCTCGGACAAAGCGGGGTCGAGCGTGATCAAGCGGTCAAAATCAATGTCGGGGAACGCCAAGAGCTGCATCCCGTTGCGTCGGGCGCCATCCTGGCTCATCGCAAAGCCCAGCGAAGCAAGCTTGGTCGGGGTCCATGTTTGCCGTTCAAGCGCCTCGCGACCTTTGGTAAGGGCTTCGATCTTGGCGTTAAAGGCCACTTGGCGCGGCTTGCCAACACAGCCAAGCGACATGGCAAGCGGCGTCAACCTTTGATCCGCATTATCGGCGCGAAGGGCAAGGCGAAACTCGGCGCGCGATGTAAACATACGATATGGCTCCGAGACGCCGCGCGTCACCAGATCATCAATCATCACGCCAATGTAGCTTTCGGCGCGGCTGAAATAGACAGGATCGCGCCCAAGTGAGGCCAGCGCCGCGTTCAAACCCGCAACAAGCCCCTGGGCCGCAGCCTCTTCATATCCCGTTGTTCCGTTGATTTGCCCAGCCAGATAGAGGCCTCGAACCTCTTTCAACTCAAGCGTCGGGGTAAGCGAGCGTGGGTCAACATAGTCATATTCGATGGCATAGCCCGGTTGGAGAATACGCGCTTGCTCAAGCCCAACAATCGAATGCACATAGGCTTCCTGAACGTCCTCGGGCAGGGAGGTTGAAATCCCGTTGGGGTAGATCGTGTGGTCGTTAACTCCCTCTGGTTCAAGGAATATTTGATGCGAATCCTTATCGGCAAAGCGAACCACTTTATCTTCGATCGACGGGCAGTAGCGCGGACCGATACCGTCAATATGACCGCCATACATGGCAGAGCGTGACAGGTTCGCTTGGATAATTTCGTGGGTTTTGGGGTTGGTGTGGGTAATCCCGCAAGAGATTTGCGGGGCAGAACTGCCCTTTGACAGAAATGAAAACAATGACGGATCGTCATCGCCGGGCTGCGCTTCGAGAATTTCCCAGTTGATTGTGCGGCCATCAAGACGCGGTGGCGTGCCGGTTTTCAACCGCCCAAGGGGCAGGGAAAAGCTATCGAGGCGCTCAGCAAGGGGTACTGAAGGCTTGTCACCCATGCGTCCACCCGGACGAGAGACATCGCCAATATGAATAACGCCCCGTAGAAAAGTGCCAGTTGTCAGGATCACGGATTTTGCCCGAATCTCTGAGCCGTCGGCAAGCGTAACACCACAAACGCTATCACCTTGCATCAGGAAGTCTGTGGTTTCGCCCTCGATAATCGACAGGTTCTCGCGCGATTCGGTCTCTCGAAGCATTTCCCGTCGATAGATCGCACGATCAGCCTGGGCACGTGGGCCTTGCACAGCCGGGCCTTTTCGGCGATTCAGCAGGCGAAATTGAATTCCGGCAAGATCGGCGACGCGACCCATAACACCGTCCATGGCGTCAATCTCGCGCACCAAGTGACCTTTCCCAAGGCCGCCGATGGCCGGATTGCAGGACATGACCCCGATATCGGCCCGGCGCAGCGTAACCAGCGCGGTGCGTACACCCATCCGGGCCGCAGCATGGGCAGCTTCGGTTCCGGCGTGGCCGCCGCCAACGACGATGACATCAAAATCAAGATGTTTCACGTGAAACATTCCTCGCGATTGTCGGGTTCATTTCCCGATGCAGAAACTGGCAAAAATCTCGTCCAGGATATTCTCAACATCCACTCGGCCCACCAGCGCGTCAAGCGCGCGTACGGCGCTGCGCAGTTCTTCTGCTGCGATATCGGTGTGTTCTGGCCCAAGGTCAAGTGCTTGGTCCGCGCGGGCGAGGGAAGAAACAGCGCGCTCCATCGATATCTTGTGGCGCTCACGGGTGGCTACGCCAATATCGGCCACGAGTTCTGAGAGACGCGAGCGGATCATTTCAACAAGCTCGGCCACGCCCTCTCCGGTTGACCCGGAAACCGCACCGCTTTTGTTGTCGAGAAGATCGGCCTTGGCGCGCAGCAGGATGTCATTCGGGCGCGGGACCATATCGGGCAGCGTATCATCCTCTATCAAAAACACTCTGAGATCCGCCAACTCGGCGCGTTCGCGTGCGCGATTGATGCCAATGTTCTCGACATGATCCTCGGTTTCGCGCAGGCCAGCCGTATCAAGCAGTGTTACCGGGATGCCGCCAAGGTCCATCCGCACTTCGATCACGTCCCGGGTGGTGCCAGCGTATTGCGATGTAATCGCCGCATCGCGCCCGGCCAGAGCGTTGAGAAGTGTGGACTTTCCGACGTTGGGCGCACCAAGGATGGCGACTTCGAACCCGTTGCGAACCCGTTCAGCGGTGGCAACCCCGGCTATTTCCTTGGAAAGGCTATCGCGGGTGGTGTCCAGCAGGCTGCGAACTTCGGGTGTTACATTAACCGGCACATCTTCGTCGGCGAAATCAATCGTGGCTTCCAACAGCGCGGCTGCACGGATAAGCGCGGCACGCCAATTTTCCGCGCGGTTTCCCAGATCCCCGGACAGAACGCGCAAAGCCTGGCGGCGCTGTGCTTCTGTCTCGGCATCAATCAGATCGGCCAGACCTTCGACCTGAGCCAGATCGAGCCGCCCGTTTTCCAGCGCGCGGCGGGTAAACTCTCCGGCCTGGGCGGGGCGCAGGTCATCCATATTGCCAAGCTCGCGCAGGACGGCCGCCACAACCGCGACAGAGCCATGCAGTTGCAATTCGACAACGCGTTCGCCTGTGAAACTGGCATTTTCTGCAAAGACAAGAACAAGCGCTTCGTCGAGGCGAACGCCATTACGATCCTTTAGGATCCGCAGTGCCGCAAGACGCGGTTGGGGAAGAGAACCACAGAGCGCAGATGCCGCGTTCCAAGCCCGCGGGCCGGAAATGCGAAGCACTGCCACGCCCGCCTTTCCGTGCGCCGTGGTTTGGGCAAAGATCGTGTCCATTTTTCATTAACCTGTTGAATTACAACAGTTTCTAACCGTTCATCGATTCAAAGAACTCGGCGTTGGTCTTGGTTTGCTTGAGTTTGCCAATGAGGAACTCAATAGCGTCAGTGGTGCCCATTGGATTGAGAATCCGGCGCAGAACAAAGGTCTTTTGCAGGTTTTTCTGATCAACCAACAGCTCTTCTTTCCGAGTCCCGGATTTGAGGATGTCCATCGCCGGGAAGACGCGCTTGTCAGCCATCTTGCGATCCAGAACGATCTCGGAGTTACCGGTGCCTTTGAATTCTTCGAAGATCACCTCATCCATGCGGCTTCCGGTGTCGATAAGGGCGGTGGCGATGATGGTAAGCGAACCACCTTCTTCGATGTTACGCGCGGCACCAAAGAAGCGTTTAGGGCGTTGCAGAGCGTTGGCGTCGACACCACCGGTCAGTACTTTACCTGAAGACGGCACCACGGTGTTATAGGCGCGCCCCAGACGCGTGATGGAATCGAGCAGGATCACCACATCGCGTTTGTGTTCAACAAGACGCTTGGCCTTTTCGATGACCATTTCGGAAACAGCAACGTGACGCGTCGAAGGTTCATCAAAGGTTGAAGAAATCACCTCACCCTTAACCGAACGTTGCATATCCGTCACCTCTTCCGGGCGTTCATCAATCAGCAGAACGATCAGATAGCATTCAGGATGGTTCACCTCGATTGAGCGCGCGATGTTTTGCAGCAACACGGTTTTACCGGTGCGCGGCGGCGCGACGATCAGACACCGCTGGCCTTTGCCGATGGGCGCAACCAGATCGATGATGCGGGCCGAGCGGTCCTTGATTGTTGGATCTTCGATTTCCAGATTGAACCGCTCGTCAGGGTAAAGCGGCGTGAGGTTATCAAAGGCGATCTTGTGGCGAGCCTTTTCCGGGTCTTCGAAATTGATCTGGGTTACGTCTGTCAGGGCAAAATAACGCTCGGCTTCGAGCGGCTGCACCAGTTTTCCATCAACGGTATCGCCAGTGCGCAACGAAAATTTGCGGATCATCTCGGGCGAGACATAGATATCATCGGGGCCGGAAAGGTAGTTGGCCTCGGGCGAGCGCAGAAACCCAAACCCGTCTTGCAGCACTTCCAGAACACCATCGCCGAAAATGTCCCAACCTTCTTCGGCGCGTTCCTTGAGGATCGAGAACATGATCTCGCCCTTGCGCATGGTCGAAGCGTTTTCAATCTCAAGCTCTTCGGCGAGATCGACAAGCTGTTTGGGCGTGTTCGCCTTCAGATCGGCAAGCGAAATGCGTTCATTTTTCATGGTAATGTCCTGGACCGGCCGTCAGAAGCGGCGTGCGATCTTGTATGAGATATGGAAAACCAGTCTGCCCGGATGGGCTGGTTGTGATGTTAGATACGAACATGAGAGCGAGGAGTCAACTCTTCCTGTTCTTGGCATGAACCGGTCGCCGCACGGCGAGGCTATCTAATAAATATAAAAGAAAAGAAAAGGATGATGAAGATGTAAGAGAGGATGCTTTCTGTGGATTATCGGGTTGTTCAGGTGTTGTTCACATAGACCATTACGCTGTGCGAGGTTTCGTGGATAACTCAGACAAATTGGTTAAAGCGTCAAGATTCACCGCAAGACGGGGTCGCATCACCCTGTGGATGACCGAAGAGGATGCGGCCGGAATCCGGGGTTCTTCACAGGGGCGACTTATCCCTCTCCACAAGGGACAAAACGCGGTGAACTTTCCTGACACCACGGGATATCCAACGGCACTTTCGAATAGGCCCGAATTATCCCATAAGGTGCGTTAAGAACCCCTTAACAAATCCACCAGGTTATCCACATGGCGCGTCCCATCATTCTTGCCTCTACATCCTCGATACGGCGTCAATTGCTGCGACAAGCGGGCGTGAATTTCGAATCAGATTCGCCAAGGTTGGACGAAACAGCGATCAAGGCGGCGCTGTTGGCTGATGGCGCCAGCCCGCGCGATATCGCCGATGCGCTGGCCGAGGGGAAGGCGATAAAGCTTAGCGGCAAGCGGCCCGAGGCAGTGGTGATCGGTTGTGACCAGGTGCTGGATTTCGAGGGGACGTTGATTTCAAAACCTGGCTCGCCAGAAGAAGCGCGTGAACAGCTTGTCCAGCTGCGCGGCAAGCGGCACGCTTTGTTGTCGGCTGCGGTGATCTGTCATCAGGGGAGGGCGATCTGGCGTCATGTCGGGCAGGTGCGGTTGACCATGCGCGATGTGTCCGATGGCTATCTTGATGGCTATTTGCAAAGAAACTGGCAGAGCATTCGCCATTCTGTTGGCGGATATAAGCTTGAGGAGGAGGGGGTGCGCTTGTTTTCGCGCATTGATGGAGATTATTTCAACGTGCTTGGATTGCCCCTTGTCGAACTCCTGTCATATTTGTCGGCAAGCGGAGATTTGGAAACATGACGACAGAACGAATTCCACTGGCTGGTGTTATCGGATCACCGATTGCACATTCGAAATCACCTCAGCTGCATCACCACTGGCTGCGCACTTATGGGCTTCGTGGACATTATATACCGATGGATGTGAGTACCGATAATCTGAAGTTGGTGCTTGAGACGTTGCCGAAGATGGGGTTTGTCGGGGTCAATATTACTGTTCCACACAAGGAACGGGTGCTCGATATGGCGGATCTGATTACCGATCGCGCGACGCTTATCGGGGCGGCGAATACGTTGATCTTCCGCAAGGATGGTAAGATTCACGCTGATAATACAGATGGTTACGGATTCATAGAAAACCTGCGCCAGGGCGCTCCGGGGTGGAATGCCAAGGCCGGACCTGCCGCCGTTCTGGGTGCAGGCGGCGCGGCACGGGCGGTGGTTGCCTCGTTGCTGGATAGTGGGGTGCCGGAAATCCTCGTCTCAAACCGAACACGAATTCGGGCGGAAAAGCTGGCTGAGGATTTTGGCAAACGGCTGACCGTTGTGGAATGGGTGAAAGCGGGGAATATACTGGAAGAGGCGTCTTTGGTTGTGAACACCACATCGCTGGGCATGTTGGGCAAACCCGAGATGCGCGTGCCGCTGGATGGGTTGCGCCGCGACGCTGTGGTGACTGATCTGGTTTATAATCCGCTGCAAACCCGGCTTTTGCGGGTGGCCCAAGAAATGGGTTGTCAGACGGTCGATGGGTTGGGCATGCTGCTTCATCAGGCGGTGCCGGCTTTTGAACGCTGGTTCGGGAAGCGCCCGGTTGTTGACACGGCAACACGTGCGGCGGCGCTCAGATGACATTTCGCCTTGGTCTTACCGGCTCGATCGGAATGGGAAAATCGAGCACGGCAAAGCTTTTTGCCGAAGCGGGATGTGATGTGTGGGATGCGGACGCTGCCGTTCACCGGCTTTACGCCAAGGGCGGTGCGGCGGTTGCGCCGATGCAGGCGGCCTTTCCCGAGGCGATTGTCGATGGTGCCGTCTCGCGCGACATTTTGAAGCGGATCATCGGGGAAACGCCCGACGCATTGAAACAGATCGAAGCAATTGTGCATCCTTTGGTGGGGCAGGACCGCGCCGAATTTGCCAAGACCGCGCATTCTGACATTCTGGTATTAGATATCCCGCTGCTTTTCGAGACGGGCGGTAATACGGCAATGGATGCAGTGGTTGTGGTGACGATTGATGCCGAGGAACAGCGTCGGCGCGTGTTGGACCGTGGCACGATGACCCAAGCGCAGTTTGAGGCGATCCGCGCCAAGCAGGTGCCAGACGAAGAAAAACGCGCGCTGGCGGATTATGTGATTGTCACCGATACGGTTGAGCATGCGCGCGCCCAGGTGCAGGACGTGATTGCCGACATTCGGAGGAAGATGAATGCGTGAATTGGTTCTCGATACGGAAACCACCGGGTTTGACCCCGAATCCGGCGACCGGATTGTCGAGATCGGCGCGGTTGAATTGATCGGGCATATGCCGACCGGCAACACCTATCACCAATATATCAACCCCCAGCGCGACATGCCGCAAGACGCCTTTCAAGTGCATGGGCTGAGCGAAGAGTTCCTGCGCGACAAGCCGATCTTCTCCGATATCGCCGATGCATTTCTGGAGTTTATCGGCGATGCAAGACTGGTGATCCACAATGCCAGCTTTGATATGAAGTTTCTCAATGCCGAGTTGAAGTGGGTAGGAAAACCCGTTCTTCCGATGGAGCGCGCGCTTGATACCCTGGTGATGGCGCGACGCAAATTTCCGGGTTCGCAAGCCTCGCTTGATGCGCTTTGTCGCCGGTTCGGCATCGACAATTCGTCACGCACGCTGCACGGCGCCTTGCTTGATAGTGAAATACTGGCCGAGGTTTATCTTGAGCTGATTGGCGGGCGACAGCCCGATTTCGCGTTGAACAGTGACGCAAGCGACGCTGCGTCTCGGGGTGATGCAGAGCGGTGGCGCCCGGCGCCGCGCCCGGAACGCTTGAAACCCCGGATCACAATAGAAGAAGCCGCCGCCCATGAGGCCTTTGTCAAGGCAATGGGCGACGGCGCGTTCTGGAACAAGTTCAGCAGATAGTGGGTTTTAGCATACCCTGAATGAGAGTTATGGGCGAAACACCTTGATCAGCTGTCGAGTTTTTCGCCTTGGGCGGCCTGAGCGGCTTTCTGACGGGCAAGTTCCTGACGATAGAGCGCGAGAAAGTCGATGTTGTCGAGATTGAGCGGCGCAAACCCGCCGTCGCGCGTTACGTCCGAAACAATGCGACGCAGGAACGGGAACAGAAGCCGCGGGCACTCGATCAGCAAAAAGGGGTGTAGCTGATCTTCGGGCACGCCCGCAATGTTGAACAGCCCGACATAGTCGATCTCAAGCAGAAAGATCTTGGTCTCGTGATTGGCCTTGTCGCGGTTTTCGGTTTTGAGCTTGATGGCAACTTCGTATTGATTGTCGCCTTCGCGCTTGCGTGCATCCAAATTGACCTGAATCTGCACATCGGGCGTCACCTCGCCGGCGGCGCCTTTCTGGGCGATAATGTTTTCAAATGACAGATCACGAATATATTGGTTGATCACGTTCATCTGGATTTGCGGGGCCTGCGCCTCGGCGCCATTTTCGGTTTCAGCCATTTGTATCTCTCTGGAAAATTAAAACTAGATGGTCCTGACTTATCGAAACTCAGTGTTTTGTCCACCCCGAAGGCCGGTGCGTGGCCTGTTTTGAGGGGTCAACTTCGGCAAATTCGCCCTCGATCACATCGCCTTGGTCATTTGGAGGCTGTGGGCGCCGCGGATCAGGGCCGGACCCGACAGTGAAATGCGCAACCGTGATTTTCGACTTCAGCCAGTTGAAAACAACGCGCCTCACGCCCGGAACCAGAAGGGCAAATCCGACCGCATCGGTAAAAAACCCTGGTGTCAGCAGCAGCGCGCCGGAAAACAGGATCATCGCCCCATGCGCCAGTGGCTCGGCCGGGTTTTGCAGATCGCCCAGTGAGCGTTGCAGATCGGAAAGGGCTGCAATCCCCTGAGAGCGCACCAGCCATGTACCCAGGATCGCGGTCAGTACGACGATCAGAAGCGTATAGCCAAGGCCGATGGCACCGCCTACCTGAATGAAAAGCGCGATTTCGATCAGGGGGACGCCGATAAACGCCAGAAATAGCCACATGCTCAAGAACTCCTCAGTTTGAATGGCGCAATGGACTTGACCCCGCGCGGCATATACATAAGTGCAGATCACAGGTGTTTCAAATTACTGTCGGCAAAGAGGACTCAAATGAACTCTCCTATCATCTCGCTTCTTGTGCTGGCAGGTATTGCCGTCTTTCTGATCCTGCGTCTCAAGAGCGTACTGGGTACCCGTGATGGGTTTGAAGCACCGCCGGTTCAACGTACTGTTGAGCACGACAAACGCCCCGAGTTTGAGGTGATTGAAGGCGGCCCGGATCATGACATCATCGACCATGTCGAAGAGGGCAGTAGCGCGGCGCAGAATCTGGCGAAGATGAAACGTGCTGACCCGAGTTTTTCTGTGTCTGAATTTCTGCAAGGTGCGCGCGGCGCCTATGAGATGATTCTGATGGGGTTTGAGCGCGGCGATCTGGCACCGATCAAGGGGTTTCTCTCTGAGGATGTTTACGACGCCTTTGCCGAGGTGGTCGAGAACCGCGAACGAGAAGGGCTTCAGGTCGAGGCAGAGTTCTCCGGCGTGCGCGAAATGTCTCTGGTGGATGCGCAGTTTGATGAAGACACCACTGCTGGTGAAGTGACTGTCAAATTTATTGGTGAGCTGACCAGTGTTGTGCGCAACAAGGCCGGTGAGATCATCGAGGGCGAAGAAGACAAGGTGAGACGCCAGAAAGATATCTGGACGTTCGAGCGGATCATGAATTCGAATGATCCCAACTGGCAGCTTGTCGCCACGGGCGAATGACCGGTGTGGTCCGGGCGCTTGCGCTGGTGGGGCTGATCATGGCCTCCGGTGTTTCAGCGTCCGAGATCGACTATAGTATCCTTGATTTCAAAGATCTGAACGGCTGGGCCGAAGATGATCACGACGCCGCCCTTGCCGTGTTTCAGGATACCTGCGGCGATATGAAAGATCCCGATTGGCGCTCGCTTTGTGCTGTTGCGAAGGATCAGACCGAAGCCCGTGCCTTCTTCGAGCTGTTCTTCCGCCCGGTTTTGATCGAGGACGGGCAGGCGCCGCTTTTCACCGGCTATTTCGAACCGGAACTGGAGGGTGATCGCTATCCCTCTGCGCGCTATCGCTATCCGGTGTATCGGATGCCGCCCGAGGCAGGCGGCGCTTCGCAATGGCTGACCCGGCAGGAGATCGAGACCAGCGAGGAGATGCGGGGGCGGGGGCTTGAGATTGCCTGGGTTGATGATCCGGTCGAGCTGTTCTTTTTGCAGATCCAGGGGTCGGGGCGGATACGGCTACCCGATGGTCGCCATATCCGGGTTGGGTATGGTGGATCGAATGGGCATGACTATCGCTCGATCGGGGTCGAGATGATCCGGCGCGGTATCTATGACGCGCATCAGGTCAGTGCCGATGTGATCAAGAACTGGGTGCGCCGCAATCCGCTTGAAGGCGTAGAATTGCTGCATCACAACCCGTCCTATGTGTTCTTTCGCACCGTCAACAAGGTGCCGCCGCACAAGGGGCCGTTGGGGGCAATGAACCGCTCAATCACAACGCTGCGTTCGATCGCGGTTGATCGACGCTACACTCCTCTGGGTGCGCCGGTCTGGATCGAAAAGGCCGGGGAAGAGCCGATGCACCGGCTGATGATCGCGCAAGATACCGGCTCGGCCATCAAGGGCGCGCAACGCGCCGATATCTTTTTTGGCACCGGTGACGCCGCAGGCCGCGCGGCGGGCAAGTTGCGCGACCCTGGTCGGATGGTGGTTTTGATGCCCATTCAACGTGCCTATGCGATGCTGCCCGGGGGTATCGAATGACCCGGCGCAAGCTGAGCGAAGATGAGGTGGCGCTTTGGCGCAAGGTGACAGAAACTGCTCAGCGCATGCATCCCGAACGCAAGTCGCACGAGGCGCCGCTCCCCAAGCCCAAGCCCAAGACTACACCCAAACGCCGTCAGATTGTGCCGATGGCCGGCCTTGAAATGGGCGCCGGGGCGGCCGCGCAACCAGCACATGATCTGAGCCCGCCGATTTCCGAACGCATTGCGCGCGCGCCACTCAACATGGATCGCAAGACCCACACGCGGCTCAAACGCGGCAAGATGTCGCCGGAAGGGCGGCTTGATCTGCATGGGCTGACGATCGCGCAGGCGCATCCGCGCTTGCTCGCCTTTATTTTGCGCGCACAGGCCGATGGCAAACGATTGGTTCTGGTGATTACCGGCAAGGGCAAGAACCGTGACGAGGGGCTACCGATTCCGGTACGCCACGGGGTCTTGCGCCATCAGGTGCCGCATTGGCTTTCGGTTCCTCCTTTGGCGCAGGCGGTTTTGCAGGTCAGCGAGGCACATTTGAAACATGGCGGCGGTGGCGCCTATTACGTCTATCTACGCCGCCACCGGTAACAGGGCGCGCGCCCGGCGCACACCGATCCACATACAAGCGGTGGCCATGACGAAATAGCCCGCGACAAGGATATACTGAGTCTCAATCCCCAGCCCCAGATCAATGCCGAGGCCAGTGATGCCCGGCCCGATCGCAGAGCCAAGCACCATCACCGCTGCCACCATCGCTTTGACTGATCCGATATGGCCGGTGCCATAGACTTCGGCCCAGAACGCATTCGGGATGGTCGCCATGCCGCCAGTGGTGAGCGCCAGAAAAAACAACCCAATCAACAGGCCAAGCGTGCCGTCCGCAAAGGAAAATACCATAAAGCCCACCACCATCGGCAGTTGGATGAAAGCGATAAGGCGCACAGGCCCGAACCGATCAATCAGGAAGCCCGCCACCATCATGAAGCCGGTGCTCAGCATGGTATAGAACGGAAACATCGCCACCAGGGCGACATGCGAAATCCCCTTAACTTCGGCAAAATGGACCTGATGAAAAAAGAAGGCCGTGTTGAACGCGCCGGGGCCGAGAATGGCAGGCACCATGAACCAGAAGAGAAAATGCTTGAACGCCTGGTTGCGGGTCCAGTGCCGCGCCTCCATTCCAAGCGTGCTTTCGGACTTCATGAAGGATTGCGGAGTGCGTTCATGGCGCAACAGCAATGACAGCACAGGGATACCCAGAATGGCGATGATCGCCGCCACGATCCACAAGAGCCTCCAGTCATAGATCACCATCAGCGCTACGAATGTGATCGGCAGTATCGCCTCGCCGTTGGAAAACCCCAGTGTCGCAATCGAAAGCGCGCGCCCGCGTGTCGCAATGAACCAGCGCGACATGGCGACAACGGCGATGTGGCTGGTCATGCCCTGTCCGGTAAAGCGCAGCGTGAAAATCACCAGCGGCAACAGCCAGACGGCGGCGTTAAGTGACATGAACAGGCACGCCAACGCCAGCATGGTGAGGATCGCACCACCCAGAACGCGCACGCGAAACCGGTCGGTCAGCCCCCCGGCCCAGACCATCACGATGGCCGAGGCGGAAGTGCCGAGCGTATAGATCCCGCCCCATTGGCCATGGCTAAGGCCGAATTCTCCGCGGATTTCCCCGGCAAAGATCGAGATGAAAAACGTCTGCCCAAAGCTGGACATGAAGGTCAGCAACACCCCGGCCGCAAGCCAGCGCAGATTTTCGCGAATGAAGCGGAGGGTTCCCATGCCCTATCTCAATCCGAGATTAACCCGAAAGGAAAGGTGCATTCCGCAATAGAATCCGCGCGGGGTGGTTCAGAGCACGTAACGGCTGAGATCGGTGGATTTGGTCAACTCTCCGAGGTTGGTATCGACAAATTCTGCATCGACAACGACCTTGTCACCGGGACGATCCGGTGCGGTGAACGATAGTTCTTCGAACACGCGCTCAAGCACGGTATAAAGGCGACGCGCACCGATGTTTTCGATGGATTGGTTCACATCCGCCGCGATCTTGGCCAATGCCGCGATGCCCGCATCGGTGAATTCAACCTCGACCTCTTCGGTCGCCATCAATGCCGTGTATTGCCGTGTGAGTGCGTTGTCGGTCTCGGTCAGAATGCGCACGAAATCTTCCTCGGTCAGCGCGCGAAGTTCGACCCGAATGGGTAGACGCCCCTGCAATTCCGGCAGCAAGTCGGAGGGTTTGGCGATGTGGAACGCGCCTGACGCGATAAAGAGGATATGATCGGTTTTGACCGCGCCATATTTGGTGCTGACCGTTGTGCCTTCGATCAGAGGCAGAAGATCGCGCTGCACGCCTTCGCGAGACACATCGCCGCCACGGGCTTCCTGGCGCGCGGCGACTTTGTCGATCTCATCAAGGAAAACGATACCGTTCTGTTCGACAGCTTCCAGAGCAGCCTTGTTCACCGTTTCATCATCGAGAAGCTTGTCGGCTTCCTCCCCGATCAAAACCTCATAGCTGTCTGATACCTTCATTTTGCGCCGCGCGGTGCGCCCGCCAAAGGCTTTGCCAAACATATCGCCGAGGTTCATCATCCCCATCTGGCCACCGCCGGGTTGACCCGGAATTTCGAACATACCGCCAAGTGGGTTGGCCGTTTCGGCGACTTCCACTTCGATTTCGGTATCGTCAAGCTCGCCTGATTTCAGCTTTTTGCGAAACATCTCAAGCGTGCCATCACGGGCATCTTCCCCGGCGATTGCCCGCAAAACGCGGTCCTCGGCGGCGCGATGGGCTTTGGCCTTCACATCCTCGCGCATGTGTTCACGCGTCATGGCAATCGCGGCATCCATCAAGTCGCGGATGATCTGTTCCACATCGCGCCCGACATAGCCGACCTCGGTAAATTTTGTCGCTTCGACCTTGATGAAGGGCGCGCGCGCCAGCTTGGCCAACCGGCGTGAGATTTCGGTTTTGCCAACGCCGGTCGGGCCGATCATCAGGATATTCTTGGGATAAACCTCATCCCGCAGATCATCCGACAACTGTTTGCGCCGCCAGCGATTGCGCAGGGCTACAGCCACGGCGCGCTTGGCGTCCTTTTGGCCGATAATGAACCGGTCGAGTTCCGAAACGATTTCGCGAGGTGTCAGGTCAGTCATTTCGAGATCGTCTCCACCGTAAGATTGCCATTTGTGTAAACGCAGATATCTGATGCAATCGCCATGGCCTTGCGGGCAATTGTCTCGGCGTCTTGATCGCTGTCCATCATTGCGCGCGCGGCGGCGAGCGCATAGTTCCCGCCCGATCCGATTGCGGTTACATCATGTTCGGGCTCAAGCACGTCGCCCGCACCGGTGATCACCAGAAGCTCGCTGCCGTCGGTGACGATCAGCATCGCTTCGAGCTTTTGCAGGTATTTGTCGGTGCGCCAATCCTTGGCCAATTCGACCGAGGCACGCGCCAATTGACCGGGTGTCGCTTCAAGCTTGGCTTCAAGCCGTTCGAGCAGAGTGAAGGCATCAGCGGTTGATCCGGCAAACCCGGCAACAACATCATAGCCACCCGGGGAAAGCCTGCGCACCTTGCGGGCGGTGCCCTTGATCACGGTCTGACCAAGCGAAACCTGACCATCGCCTGCGATCACAACTTTGCCATCCTTTTTCACCCCGATGATCGTGGTGCCGTGCCAACCGGGGAACTCTTGCTTTGCCATCGTGGCCTCCATCTCTGTCGGGCCTATATGGCGTTGCAGCTGGCGAGGGGCAAGGGCGGGCTTGTCCGCCGCCGCGCCACGCCCTAGCGTGCGGACCATGAGCAAACCCCATGTAATGCACTTCTATCTCGAACCCGGCCTGAAAGAGAGCACCGAAGCGGGCAAGCATAATTTTCTTGGCAAGCTCGCCAATGTTGGCCGCGCCGCCGGTATGCAGATCCGCTATTCCGGCAATAGCGCGGCCGAATGTGCGGGTTCGAATCCGCAGGATGAGTGGGCAGTGATGCATATGGACCCGCCGCCGCATGCGCGCGCGGTGACGGTTCGGCGCGCCTATTACTATCCGTTCTGGTCGATTGAACAGACCGATAAACGTTGGAATTTCGATGTGGCGCGAGCGGAATTTGCAGCCGGGGACGTGCCGGAAAAAGAGGCCTCACGCTTTGTTGCGCGCTGGCGGCGCAAATGGTTTGACGGCTGGGAGGCGGTGACCAAGGGCCATGTCTATATCCCGCTTCAGGGGCAATTGTTGCGGCGGCGGTCTTTTCAACACTGCACGCCGTTGGAGATGGTTGAGGATGTTCTGCGCCATGATTGCGACCGCAAGGTGGTCGCCACTTTGCACCCCAAGGAGAGCTACTCTGACGAGGAGCGAGCGGAGCTTGACGCTCTTGAGCAAAAGAACCGACGGCTTTCTGTGATAACTGGCGGGATTGAAGGGCTTTTACCGGGCTGTGATTATGTCGTTACACAGAATTCAGCAGCCGGGTTTGCCGGATATTTCTGGGGTAAGCCCTTGGTGCTATTTGGAAGCGCCGATTTTCATCATATCGCGGCGAAAGTGTGGGAAAGCGAACCCTTGGCCGCCATTCGCATCGCGCCACAGCTACGCCCGGACTATGATGCCTATCTCTATTGGTTCCTGCAAATCATGGCGGTAAACGCCGGACGCCCGGAGGCAGAAGAGAAAATCGCCACCCGACTGCGGGGTTTTGGCTGGCCGGTTTGATTGATGCAGAACGTGAAAAAGCCCCGCCGTTTTGGGCAGGGCTTTGACATCGAACTTTAGCCGCGATCAGATCGACTCTTCGATCCAGCTTTGCATCTGTGCCTTGGGCCGTGCGCCAGCGGTGTTGGCAACCACTTCACCGTTTTTGAAGATGAACAGGGCCGGGATACCGCGAACACCCAGTTGCGAGGGTGAATTGGGGTTTTCGTCGACATTGATTTTGACGATCTTCACCTTGCCGTTCATTTCTTCGGACAGTTCTTCCAGAACCGGGCCGATCATCTTGCAAGGACCGCACCATTCGGCCCAGAAATCGACCACTACGGGGATATCGGAATTCTTCACTTCGGCGTCGAAGGTATCGTCGGTGACAGCAACAGTGGCCATGTCATTCTCCTGAGAAAGGGGTTTGCGAGCATTGGGGCGAACCTAGGTGTCGGGCTGGGGAGCGTCAAGCTACTGACGTGTCGCAGAGGGCGGCCATCACCAGATCGTGTGGCAGGTGCATAAGCGTGGCAGTGCTCGTCCAAAGAAGCGCGGTTTGAATGGTTGTGTCTGGAAACACCTGTGAAAGCGCCGATTGATACGCCCCCATCTGCCGCAGTAATCCGTCGGGGCAGGTTTCCGGGGTCTGCGGCACCACGGCATTTGTCTTGAAATCCACAGCCAGGATGCTGTTGTCGGAAATGATCAATCGGTCGATTATCCCATGAATGCGCCGCCCGCCCAGTTCGGGCAATGCGGCGGAAACCGGCACTTCGCTGAGCGCGTTGCCTCTAAATAGCTTGGCCAGGTCTGGGTCGCGCAACACCTCATCAGCTTCGGCAAGCAACGCCGCCGTTTCCGCTTGCGTCGCTGCATCCTCGCCGCTTCCAAGCAGGAGGGTGGCGACGCTTGGCCATTCCGTCAGGTCATGTTCGGGCAGGAATTCGAGCAGACGATGGATTTGTCGTCCGCGTCGCAATGCGGCCTCCTCGTCAAGGCCGGCGTCACCTGCCAGCGCTTTGGCTCCACCCAGATCGGACGGCGACAGAGCTTTTGGCCGCGGCTCGGGGATCGGCGCGCGCGATGCGGCCCAAGGGGGCAGTGTCATGCCTGTATTTTCAGGAAGAACATCCAGATCAGTCTCTAATCCGGCCCAATCACCATGTTCAAGGCGCAGCCCCTCGCCGCCCGGATGCCCATGAACTTGAGCATGTTTGGCCTCCATCGCGGTGCGGATTTTGACATACCAGCTCTCTTCGTCCTTGTCCGGATCACCCACCGCCGCGACGATCAACCACTTTTCGGCCCGTGTCATCGCAACGTAAAGCAGCCGGTTGCGCTCTTCGCGTTCGCGCTCAAGACGCTGGGCCAGAATCTCCTGAACAAGCGGCGGCATTTCGTCTGCCCGCGGCTTCCAAAAGACAGTTTGCCCGGTCACCAGTTGATCACGGACCTCAAGGCGACGCTGGCCGGTATCGGGAAGAATAACAATGGGTGCTTCCAGCCCCTTGGCCGCGTGGACGGTCATCACGCGAATTTGTCGTCCCGCCCCCTCCATCTGGCGCTTGATTTCGATATCGTCGGTATCGAGCCAGACCAGAAACCCGGTCAACGACGGCACCGTGCCGCGCTCATAGCCAAGCGCCTGAGCCAAGAGTGCGTCAATTCCGTCTTCCGCCTCCTGGCCTAGCCGCGCCAGCAGTTTGCGCCGCCCGTCATGGCGCGTCAGGATTCGCTCGATCAGGTCATATGGCCGAAGAAAATCGGTTTGGCGGCGCAGGTCATCGAGAACGGCGAGGGTTTGCGGGTGCTCTGCTGCTGCCGCGCGCAACGCCTCCCAGAGATAGCCGTTGCGCCCATGCGCAAGCGTGAAAAGCTGTTGTTCGGACCAGCCGAAGAGCGGCGATTTTAGCGCAGTTGCAAGCGACAGATCGTCCTCGGGCGTTGCCAGAAAACGCAGCAGCGCTGCAATATCGCGCACTGCCAGTTCGCCACCGATCCTAAGCCGGTCTGCGCCGGCAATAGGCAGGCCGCGCGCCTTGCATTCGCGGATGATGGCATGAAACAGAGGCGAGCGGCGTTGCACCAGAATAAGGAAATCCCCGGCGTGAACCGGGCGCATCGGAAACGCGCCATTCACGCTCTTTTCCGCCGGAATTCGCGCCGAGGCGATCATCTCTTCAATTTCACCGGCAATCCGCCCGGCGAGGATCGACACAGGGTCATCCGGCCCGACAAGGTCGATCGGATCGTTCCAATCCTTGCTTTCGGGCGTGTCGGCCTTTTCCACCACGGGCCAAAGATCGACGCGCCCGGGCATCGCCTCGAAAAACGCACGATGGTGCTGTTCAGCTACGAAACCGGCGCTCTCACGGCCCTCAAACGTCTGATCGACCAGCGACAGAATGGCGTGCGATGAGCGGAAAGAATATTCCAGCATCTGCGATTGCAGGGGCCGATTGGTGGTGCCCAGCCGCGCCTCGAACTCGGTGCGCATCCGGTCAAACTCACGCGGGTCGGCCCCCTGGAAAGAATAGATTGATTGTTTCTTGTCGCCGACCACAAAAATTGTGCGCAGAGTGTCGGCGCGCGCGCCTTCGCCGCTGGTAAACTCTTGCGCCAGCCGCTCAATCACATTCCATTGTGCAGGCGACGTGTCCTGCGCTTCGTCGACAAGGATATGGTCGATTCCACCATCGAGCCGGAACAGCACCCAAGCGGCAACACGGGGATCATTCAGCAGCGCGCGCGCCCGGTTGATCAAATCGTCGAAATCAAGCCAGCCGCGCAGTTGTTTCTCGGCTTCGTAGCGGCGCAGGAAAGCTCGTGCAAAGCGGTGTAACGCTTGGGTCTGGCGCGCAGATGCCAGGGTTAATCGCCGCTCGCGCGCGCCCTCCACCCGGCACATCAGGTCGTGCAGATCGTCCATAAGGTCGGGCGCTTTGGCCTGGGTAGCCTTGGTAGGGAACGACCCTAACTTGGCAGAAAATGGCTCTTTCGCCTTGGCCCCGGTCAGGAAGATCGATTCAAGCAACGGCATTGCGCCAAGGTCAAACGCAGTCACTTTTGCCAGCTTATCCGCTGCTTTCACATCATTGGTCGATCCGGCGCGCAAGATGGGAAGCAGCGCAGCTATCAAGTCAGCCTCGGACCCTGAAAATACCGTCGCCAAGAGCGTGCTTTCATCAAACCCATTTGGCAAATCAAACTGCGCAAGGATTTCCGCGTCTGACAAGCCCGGGCTCAAACTTTCCGCGTGCCCGCAGATCTCATTGGCAAGCTTGTCTAGCCCATCATCGCCACCGATGTAGCGGACAATGTCCTGAACAAGTGAGGGCTCGGCGCCCTCGGCCATGTGTTCGATAACGTCTTGACGAAGCAAGAAGGCAGTGCGCTCGTCCATCTCGGCAAAGCGCGGTGAAATCCCGGCTTCCAGCGGGAACCGCCGCAGGATGGACGAACAAAACGCATGGATCGTCTGGATCTTCAAACCGCCCGGCGTTTCGATAGCGCCCGCAAAAAGCCGCCGCGCTTGGGCGAGCTTATCTGCCGAAACGGTGCTCGAGTGCCCAAGCTCTGCCAACTCCTTGCGAAGCGCGCCGTCGGGTAGCATGGCCCAGTTGCCCAGCCGTCGGAACAGCCGGTTTTGCATCTCTGATGCTGCTGCCTTGGTGTAGGTCAGACAGAGGATATGCTGCGGGTCGACTCCTTCGAGCAACAACCGCGCCACGCGATCGGTCAAAACCCGCGTCTTGCCAGACCCAGCATTTGCCGACAGCCAGGTTGATTGATCTGGGCGGGCTGCCTCGATCTGGGCGCGGGTGGCATCATCCGGCGCGTTCATTTCAATACCTCGACTTCCGGATCATCGGTGATGTCCCATTCCCCGAACCTTGCGAGTTGATCGTAGTCGCCTAGCTCATCACTGCGAAACATTGCCCGACGCGAGAGGTAGCCCTGATCATGCGAAAGATAGCGCGCGATCAAGGTCTCGAATTCCGCCCAGACCTTTTCGGGTGTTTCGCTCTCAATCGGGGCTGCGACCTGTCCGGCGCCCGCACCGAGCCCGATGTAATACGCCCCGGCAACGGGTGCGGCGGTGATCTCGCGAAACCCGCCCTTTTCGGCAATAACAGTCTCTAACAAGAGCTGTTTGTCAAAATGCGTCTGTTCCTTTGGTGTCGGTGGTGAGCCGGTCTTGTAATCATAAAGCAACAACCCCTGCTCACCTTGATCAATCCGGTCGGCCATGCAGGTGAGCGTAAAGCCCAGGCGTTCAATCTCGGCTTTGCCGTGCGTTTCATAGGCCAGCGGTGTGCCGGTTTTCTGGCGCTGCGCTTCGTCCGCAAGAAAGCTATCGGCCACACGTTCGATCCGCGCCAACCACATCAGGCGTGCCGCAGGCCATGGCACTTCGTTTGCCAAGACGGTACGGGCGATGTCGAGCAGGTAATCACGGGCCAACGTTTCGGGCCGTTCAGACACCGCGCGCACGAACTGCTCCATCACCTCGTGCAAGACAATCCCGCGGGTTAGCGCATCGGGCGCGCGCATCAGCGGATCGAGTGGGCGCAATCGCAAGACATGGCGGGCATAAATCGCGTAAGGATCGCGAATCAACCGCTTGATCTGGGTTACGGAGAGTTTGCGTGGCCGTGCGGCGACCGGTGGGCGCGGAGCCGGGCGCGGCGCAGGGGGGACCGGTATTGGCTCTTCCAACGCACGGGCCAGGTTCAACCAATGCGCGCCGCGTGTTTTCATTTGGGCAAGCGCCTTGTCGCCGCCCTGATCCGGCAGGCCGCCCAGCAGGTTTACCATCCGGTTGAGCCAGCGCGACGGCACGTTCTCGGCCTCGTCGGATTTTACCGAACGGCTCAGCACCACCTTTGGTGCGGCGATTGCCTGTTGAAAATCATGTGCCGAAAGACCGATCCGGCGCTCGGGCAACAGAAGCCCGGCATCGTGACGCATTTTCCGGTTGAGCCAGGGATCGGGCGAGGGGGGTTCGGGCCAGGAGCCTTCGTTCAGGCCGCCGAGGATAAGCAGATCTGCACCCTGCACCCTCGCCTCCAAGGTGCCCCAGATCAGGATTTCGGGGTGCGGTGTTTCCACTTGCCGCACTTCTCCACCGGCCAGAACGGAACCAAAAAGATTGCTATAGTCAAACGCCGTCATCTCGCCGCCCGCATCCGCGGCCTCGGAGAGCGCCAATACGATCTTGTGCGCCTCTTGCCCTGCGGCATGGTCCCAGGGTTGCGGCGTGGCGTCGGCATCGCTGCCACGAATCACCAAATGAATGAGTTCGAGATGGGCCTCCAGCCGCGCCTCGAACGGTGCCTCGCCGGGCTGTTCGTGGCCGCAAAACGCGTCGATCACCCATTCTATCCAATGATTGGCGTCGCCAGCCTTGCGCGTTGCGGCCCAGAAGCGAAGCGCTTCTGCATCGGGATAGGGCGGACCCTTGGCGCGCAGATACAGTTCAAGTTCGTGCGTAAAGCGCAGATGCTCACCCCGGTTGGCGGCACTATGGGTGAGCGGATGTTTCAGCAGGGTCAGCAGGCTTTCAGCCGTCAGTGGCGCTTCGAACAGTCCGGCAATATGGCGCATCAGCCGCCCGATGGCCGAGAGCGGAAGCGGTTGCCCGGCGCTATCGTCAGGCAGGATATCCCATCGGTCGAGCGCCGCCGAAACCTGCCGTGTCAAAGTCCGGTCAGGTGTGATCAGCGCGGCCACTTCGCCCGCTTCGGCGGCTTGGCGCATACAGAGCGCAATGGCCAGCGCCTCTTCCCTTTGGGTCGGCGCTTCGAGAAGGGTCATGTCGGCGGTGGCGGTGTCGAGCGCGACAAGCTTCGGGCCGTCTTCCATCCACTGATCAGTGATCGGCGCGGGCCTGAGCGCCAGCGAAACCAATGCGTTGCGTGCCGGGTTGGGTGGCGCGGTGTCGGCCCAGCGCGCAATATCGCGGCGCTTCAAATCCAGAGCCTTCATCAGGGCATGAAAGCGAAACTGCGGGTGATCCTCGGCGATGAGCGGATCGTTCAACGTGGGCCAGAGCGCCTCGGGCATGTCAAAATCAAACCCGGGCAGCACAAGCGCCCCCTGCGGGAGCCGCGCAACGGCCCGCATCAAGAGCTGGGTTGCGCCGCGCGATCCGGTCGATCCGGCGATGATGATCGGGTGTTCGGGGGGTGTTTCGGCCCAGCGTGCGGCAAGCTGCTCGATGATCAAACGCTGGCGCGTCTCGCCGTCTGGGGCGGCATGGGCCTGGTCAAAATAGCTCTGCACGATGCCGAGGAACGTTTGCGTGCGGCCCCAATGTCCTGATTGATCCTCAATATCGAGCGCGGCAATATCTTCCGGGCTGACGCCTTCGCCCTGCATTTCAGCCATCAGACCTGCCAGGCTGTCAGCCAGATCAAAAAGCGCGGATCGCGGTGCGAAATCGGGTGCGGCCTCAAGAAAGCCAGAGACCAGTTGGACCAATTCCAAGCGGCGACGCAGAGGTGCGACAGCGGGCGGAATATCATCGAGCGAAGCGTTGTCACCCAGATCGGTTATCAAACGGATACGCGGCAAAAGCAGCGCCGGGCCGTCGTCAAAAAGCGCATGAATGCGGCGCGCCATCCGTCGGGTGTTGACGATCAGCTCGACCCGCGCAAGCGCTTCGGGCGGCTTGCCTGTGTGGCGCGCCAAAAGGCCAGAGACCAGCGCGCGGGGAAAGTCCACGCCGGGCGCAATGGCAAAGACGCGCGGCTTGTTGTGCGGCTCAAACATGGCCGCCCTCAAGCATCGTTTCGGCCAAGGTGATGCCCTCGGGATGGCCGACATCGCACCATGTTCCGGGGTATTCCAGGCCAAAGAGACGCTTGTCTTGCGCCATTTTATTCCACAGCAGGTTCAGGGAAAACGACCTTTCCTCGAACGCGGCCAGTCCGTCCGGTTTTATGATTTGCACCCCGCCATAAACATGCCCCGGACCACGTCTGATCTGACCGTCGGGGGCGATCAGAAAGTCGCCCTTGCCCTTGTGACCCACGGCATTGCCGGGCGGGACACAAATCAACAGCGCATCCATGCGTTCAGGATCCCAGGCCTCGGACAGCAATACGAGCGGGTTCGGCCCGCGCCAGACAGCATCGGTGTTCATGGTGAAAACGGGGCCGCTGCCCAGCATCGGCAATGCCTGGCGCAACCCCCCGCCAGTATCGAGAATATCGGGGGCTTCATGCGAAAACGCTATGCCGCGACCATCGAGGTGGGCGATCAGCGGCGCAGGTTTGTAGTGCAGATTGACCACCACGCGCGGCAATGCCAACGGAGTGACCAACGCCAGCGCATGATCTATCAGAGGCCGCCCCGCCACGGCGATCATCGGCTTGGGCTGGGTCGCTGTCATCGCACCCATCCGCGTGCCAAAGCCGGCAGCAAAAAGCATTATGGCATCGGGATTTGACCGCATTTGTCTTTCAATCTGTTGAGAAGGGCCGCATTTGGCGTGGGCAAGGTATCGCGCAACATCCGAGCCAGCGGCGCCAGAGCGTGATGGTCGAGGTCGCGTTGCAACAACCCCCAGACGCGTGGGATAAGATCAACGTAATGCGCCTTGCCGCCACGCAGGCAGAGCCGGGCAAACACGCCGAGAATGCGCAGGTTTCGCTGGGCTCCGAGAAGATGATAGGCGGTATCGAATGCGGCTCTATCCTTGTCCGAACCGTCAAGGTAGCGTGTAATCATCGCGGTCTCGATTGCGGGCGGGACATCGCGGCGCGCATCCTGAAGCAACGACACAAGATCATAGGCCGCGTGGCCCGCCATCGCGTCTTGAAAATCCAGCAGGCCAACGCGCGCAATGCCCTGACGCTCGGGTAGCCAGAGCAGATTCTCGGCGTGATAATCGCGTTGGATCAGAACAGGGGAGTCTTCAAGGTGTTGTGCTAGCAAGGATTGAAATGATGCCTTGAAGTGGGATCGCGATTGAGGATCGGGGGCGGCGCCATAGGTGAGATACCAATCAAATGCCAAAGCCGCCAGTTCGGCCATGACCTGGGCATCATACGGCAAAAGCTCTTTGGGGAGCGGGGCACGATGGAGCGTCAAAAGAACATCGGTGGCGGCTTCGTAGAGTGGACGTTCGAGTTCGGGGTTGGTCTGAACCACCCTTTTAAAAAGCGCATCGCCAAGGTCTTCGAGCAAAAGGAACCCATTTTCGGCGTCTTGCGCGAAAAGCTGCGGTGCCGATAGGCCCAGCCCCGAAAGATGTTTGGCTATGGCAACGAAAGGGCGCACATCCTCGCCGCGTGCGGGCGGTGCATCCATCAGAACGGCGTCGCCCAGCGTGGGGTGCCGCAACCGTTCATACCGACGGTTCGAGGCGTCACCCGCCAGCGGGGCGCGCGCGGCGTCGCCCCAGCCATTTTGCACCAGAAACGCAGTGATGAGAGTGGCGCGCTCAGACATCGACAAGCCCTTTCAGCCGGGTTTCCCATGGGCCCGCTTCCCATCGCAGATCAAGCAGACGCATGTCGGCGCCTTTTGTCATAGAAAAATCCAGACAAAGCGCATCACTCGGCGTCAGATCACCCAGCCGGTCGGGCCATTCCACAAGGCAGATGGCATTATCAAACGCTTCGGTCAGGCCGAGTTCAACCACCTCGTCGGGATGACCCAGCCGATACAGATCGCTGTGCCAAAGCTCACCTGCGCTTGTGTCATAGATCTGCACCAGCGTGAAGGTAGGTGAGGGCACATCCTCGGGCTTGATTTGAAGCGATTGGATCAACGCGCGGGCGAAGTGGGTCTTGCCGACGCCGATTCCGCCAGACAGCAGCACAACGTCGCCGGGGCGCAAGATAGCGCCCATCCGCCGCGCAAGAGCGGCAGTCATTTCGGGCGACGACAGGGAAATCTGAGATTGGTGAACCGGCATAGCGCGAGATTACCTGCCCTGACACGCCCTGCAAGCGGCATTCGTAGGCTTCAGCCGGTTTCGCTGCCTTCGCTGACAAGCGGCCTGTTCGTTTCTGGCGCCCGGTATGGCCGAAAACCCACCAGTGTCGCCCCGCCAGTCAAAGGCGAGACCCGGCATTCCAATGTGGTGCCGTCCTTCATGGGGACATCGCCGAACCATTCCGTTCGGTCGCCGTGATCGGTCATATAGTCGCGCAGTCGTACCCAAAAAGGGCTAGAGCATGCCATGCTTTGCCATTGGCGTAGCGCATCGCGCATCGAAACCTCGGCAAAACTGGTGTCGGGGTCGGACTTCCAGAGGTGACGGTAAGCTCTGTTCGAGTTGGTCAGAATGCCCGTGGTCGAAAACACGGCGATCGCTTCGTCCAGCGTGTCAATTACAGCCTGCCCGAGGTTGAGCTGTGCGCGGAACCGACGGGTCAGTGATATCTCGGCGCTGATATCCTCGAACAGAAGTGCAATGGCGCCATCGGGGTGTGGCCGCCCGGTCACGCGATAGGTCAGCCCCGATGGCAGGGTCCATGTTTCCTGGAACCGCCCGTCAACCGAGGCGATGACCAATTCAGCAATTTGCTGACGCCAGTTGGAGTAATTCTTGGGCTCAGGCATCATCCTGGTTTCGCGCAAACGATCGAAAAACGAGACCAACGTGGGGCGCGACGATAGAAAATCTGCCGGCAGCGCCAGAAGATCGATCAATGCCGGGTTGAACAGCGCCAGTTGCCGTTCGCGGTCGAAAATCGCCAGCCCGGTAGAGAGTTGGGCAAAGGTCTTCGTCAGTGTCTGAACGAATTTGCGCTGGGCGATCTCGGCCTCGATTACCTTGTCGATATCGCTGGCATAGTTGAGGCTGCCGCCATCAGACGAAATCGTTTTGGTGACATTGAACCAGCGTGGCTTGCCTTCGCCCCCATCGGCAATCATCAACCGCTCGGTGCGCGACATCGCACCGTCCTGCATTTGCAATTCCAATTCCGGCAGGGGTGTTTCGCCCGGTTCGGCCGGGCCGGCGGGGCGCAAGGCATGATAGGCGGCATTGGCCCAGTCGAGCGTGCCGCTATTCGAGGTCAGCCAGACAGGGTAGGGATAGAGATGTGCTGCTGAACCAAATCTGTCGAGAGAAAAGCCATGATGAATGCGCAGATGCCGGTCGGCCAGCGTGGCGCGGACACTATCCTCTAGACCCAGGCGCAGATGGCCACGAACCAACTCAAGCGTCAGATAAGCCTCGTCATTTTCCGCGTGCGCCGGAATTCTGGCCGGGGCCAGGGCACAGGCCGCTTCTGCGGTCTTTGGCAGACCACGAAACCGCGTGTTGAATGCGCGATAGAGATGGCGCCAGTTCCGACCATGGAGCGATCCGGCCTCGATCAGAACGCGCTGCGCCAGTTCGGTCATCTGCACGATGTCATTGCCCACGAGCAGGAAATGCACGCTGTCAACAGGTGCAGACCTGACGTTGTCGCGCCGGTTAGGTCTGCCAACCAGCCAGAGCGCCAGAACCGCAAGCCCAAGGCAAACCCCGACTAGTGCGAAGTAATAAATCAGATCCAACCCAACCATCCCGCAAGCGAAGAGCCGCTCAACCCCCGGTTTTAATCTGCCGTGAAACTCTTAACAGAAGGTAAACAAAAGGTTGGGTTGGTGAGATAAACCGGCCTAGGCCTGAATTGTCGGGTTCTTACCGTGCGGAATTCTGTTCTCGCCAAAGCGTGCGTCGATCTTGTTCATCGGCCAGCTCACCACGACAAGCGCGCCGCAACGCTCGGGGTGGGGGACATCAGCACGCAGTGAGATCGTTGTATTAACAAAACTCAACTCTGCACCGCTGCGTTCCAACAGCGTCTTGGCAATAAACAAACCCAGCCCCATACCTTCATAGGCCGGCCGCACTGCGCGCTCTGAAGCGCTGCGCCGATCACGCATGAAGGGGTCGCCTATACGTCCGATCACATGCGGCGGAAATCCCGGTCCGTCGTCCTGCACCCGCACGGTAATACGCTCTGCGGTCCAACTGGATTCGATCCAGACATTGGCACAGGCAAAATCCACGGCATTCTGGATCAGGTTGCGCAGCCCATGTACGATCTCGGGACGGCGCAGGATCAAAGGTTGAGCGAGTTCGCCACCTAGATCCGACATGGTTTCAAAATGCAGGGCTTTGCCGCGATCAAGATGCGGGCTTGCCGCTTCCTCGACCACCGTTGTCAGCGGCGCCTGCCGCATATAGAGGTCTTCCTTTCCCGCTCGGCCCATCGAGCGCAGGATATCGCGGCAACGATCCACCTCCTGATTGATCAGCGTCACATCTTCGAGCAATTCGGGCCTGTCGGCCAAATCATCGATCAATTCGGACGAGGCCAGCTTGATCGTTGCCAGTGGTGTGCCCAATTCGTGTGCGGCCGCCGCGACCACGCCGCCAAGATCCGTCAACTTCTGTTCACGCGCCAACGCCATCTGCGTGGCTTGCAGCGCGTCCGACATCGAATGCACTTCCGATGCGATCCAGCGGGCATAAACAGCCAGAAACACAACTGCGATAACAATGGCAATCCAATTGCCGAACACGAACAAATCCGCAATCCGAAGAATAAAGCCTTCTTGCGTTCGCAACGGCAGGTGAAACACCGCCAACAGCGACACGAACAAGATTGCGCTTGCCCCCAGAAACACCGTGCTGCGTAGCGTGAGGGCCGACGCTGACACCGTGACCGGCCCCACGATCAGCAGCGAAAACGGATTGTGCAGCCCCCCGGTGAGAAACAGCAAGGCGCAAAGCTGAATGAGGTCAAACAGAACCATCAGCAGGTTTTCCCGCTCGGTCAGGCGCCTGTTCTTGGGAAAGATGAACATCGCCACAAGGTTGGCAATGACCGCAAGGCCAATCACCACATAGCAATATCCGATTTCAAGATTGAGCCGATAATAGGTTTGCGCAATCAAAAGCGCGGTGATTTGCCCGGCGATGGCCGTCCAGCGTAACCAGATCAGCGTGCGAAGCCGGATCCAATTGCCGCGTTGACGTCGGCCGATCAGGCCAAGATAGGTATCAGTCATATACGCGCCTGTCTCTGGTTGCATCGCTGGTGTTGATTGTTAGATGTGACGCAGGCGTCGATCAATGGCGGGTTGGATTCGATTGAAGGAGTAGGTGATGACCAAGTTTTATGCGTGGGGTGCTATCGTGGTGCTCGTGATGGCGACTCTCGGGTTGGTCGGCTACACGGTCTTTGGTGTCGACAGCGGCGAAAAATATGCGCAATGCCGTACGAGTCAGGTCGCCGGCGGTCCCACGATCGGTGGCCCCTTCACGTTGGTCGATGAAAACGGCGAGACGGTGACAGACGAACAGGTGATTGACGAACCGGCCCTGATCTACTTTGGCTATACCTTCTGTCCCGATGTTTGCCCGCTCGATAATGCACGCAACGCCGAAGCGATCGAGATTCTGGAAGAGCGCGGTAAGATGGTGAAGCCGGTATTCATCTCGATTGATCCCGCCCGCGACACGCCCGAAGTGATGCGCGATTTTACCGACAATCTGCATCCCCGCATGCTGGGCCTTACCGGCAGCGAAGAACAGGTTAGCGCGGCCAGCAAGGCATATCGCACTTATTTCAAACGCCATGAGCCCGAGGAAGGTAACGAGGAATTCTATCTCGTCGACCATACAACCATGTCCTATCTGATGTTCCCCGGCGAAGGTTTGATCGAATTTTTCCGCCGTGATGTCACCCCGGACGCCATGGCTGATCAGATCGGATGTTTTCTCGACGCTCGCTGACTTACCGGCACAATGACAGCTTTGTTTGACGCTGGCCTACCTCCGGGCTAAAAGCGCATGATGACATTCGCGCGCATGGGGAGGGCCCGAGCTTGGCCGATGAAAGCACCGATATCGGTGAGGATAAAACGCTTCTCATCATGGATGACGATGAGCCGTTTCTGCGGCGCTTGACCAAGGCCATGGAAAAGCGCGGTTTCGATGTACTTCCAGCGTCTTCCGTGACGGCTGGCAAGGCGATTGTCACAGCAACCCCGCCCGCTTATGCGGTCTGCGATCTCAGGCTCGAAGACGGCAATGGGCTGGATGTGGTTGAAATTCTGCGAGAAAAACGACCCGACAGCCGGATCGTTGTGCTTACGGGCTATGGCGCCATTGCCACAGCGGTTGCGGCGGTCAAGATCGGCGCCACGGATTATCTGTCAAAACCGGCAGACGCGCGTGACATCACCAACGCGCTTTTGGCGGTTGAGGGTGAGTTACCACCCCCACCCGACAACCCAATGAGCGCGGATCGGGTGCGCTGGGAACATATCCAGCGGGTCTATGAATTGTGTGATCGCAATGTCAGCGAAACTGCGCGGCGGCTGAACATGCACCGGCGAACCTTGCAGCGCATTCTGGCCAAGCGCAGCCCGCGTTAACACTCGAATCACCCAAGTTTTTAGCCGTATGACTTCCGGCTGCCATCCTGTCTGACTCTCGGCTGCCGTCGGATTGCAAATGCACGTGGCCCGCGAATCCTAACGCACCGCGCGCAGAGTCAGCGCAGATCGTAGCGTTTTGAGATTTTTGACACGATCAGACCATTGGCGAGACGCACGTGATCGTCGCGCGCCCAGTCTTCGAATCCCCGACTTTGATAATAGGCCAGCCCGCCGGAATTATCGGCGCGGATCGTGGCGTTGATCCACGCATATCCCAGCGCACGCGCGGCGGTGCGCGATGCCTCAAACAGGCGCGATCCGATGCCGAGCCCGGTTTGGCCAACCTGCACGAATGTGGCGATATTGCAGGCCTCGGGCGGCAGGCCGTCGCGCGGCGCGAAAAACTGAAACCCGAGCAGCACTCCGTCCTCGCCTTCCGCAAGGTGCCAGGCGCTCTTGTCGGCCTGTGATTGCATCCAAGCTTGAAGCTTCTGGGCCGTAGCAGGCTCTGTTATCGCGGTCGTGCCGCCTTGCGCGATGATGCTATTGAGAAGATCCGCCATGGCGCGCGCATCAAGTGGCCCGGCGCGTCGAATGTGGATCATCTCAGGGGGTCATCCCGGCCAGAAGCGCATCGTGACGCGCGGTGAAATCACTGCGCACCTCCACCGGCGGGCGCAGGTGGATATCCAGCCCTTCGGTCAGCGCCGGATCGGGCGCGCCAAAGAACCTGTCGGCTTCGGCCACGGTAAAGCCTGCGATCTGCACCGCCTCCATCCAGGCCGAAACGCGGTCGGCTCGCTTGATCTGGCGTTTGATCTTGATCGGCACGGCGGCGGGTAGGCCAAAACGGATATGGACCGCCGCAGTCAGGCGATCATCAAGCGCGCCATAGGCCGGCCCGACCGCTGCCTTGACCGGCGAGATCATGTCACCGATCACATATTCGGGCGCATCATGAAGCAGCGCCGCCAGCCGCCATTTCGCGGGTGAATTCGGCTCTAACCTTGCGAAAATCGTCTCAACCAGCAGTGAATGCTCGGCCACGGAATAGGGCCAATCGCCATGCGTCTGCCCGTTCCAGCGCGCCACAAAGGCCAGCCCATGAGCGATGTCTTCTATCTCGATATCCATCGGGGTGGGATCGAGCAAATCAAGGCGGCGCCCCGAGAGCATGCGTTGCCAGGCGCGGGGTTGTTTCATCAAACCTCTCCCAATCGATTCACCTTCTGCCTATAGCGTTTCGCTGTGGTTTTGAATTCGCAAAATTTGCCGATGCTTCCCACATGCCTCGGGACGTCACATGGCGGGCGAAAATGTGTTGCTTTTTGGCCCCGCCCCTGTCGTGCCGCATTTCCGACACAATTAAGGCACGCCATCACCACATTGGCGGTTCAAGATGATCGAGTTCGGATCACCAGCTGCCAAGGGTGATGTGATCGACCCGAAATGAGAGGCCGACGCATCAATCCCGATCCTTTATATTCGAGGGGGCGCCGGTCTTTTGTTCCTCCAGCGGCGTCCCTTCCACCTCTAACGAGAAGAAGGAAGGGGAAGGCAATGTTAAAACGTTTAATCGCCCTTGGGTTGGCTATCGGGGCCGTGGCAACGGCCATTCCGGCGCATGCCGCCGAAAACTGCGCGTCGCGTGACCAGGTGGTGACGCGCCTGCAAGAAAACTATTCCGAGCAACTGACCGCGGGCGGGTTTAACAGCAGCGCCAACAAGACGACGCTTGTCGAGGTCTGGGCATCGCCCGAGACCGGCACGTTTACCGTCATGTTGACCAATGCCCAGGGCATGAGCTGTATCGTGGCGACCGGCACCGATTGGTATGCCCAGACCAACGACGCCCTGCGCAAGGATACCGCAAGCTAAAGCGTTTCCACTTAAACCTGAGACGGGGTTAACTGGAAACGCCGTGCAACACATCCATCTTGTGGGCGTCTCAAAACAAACTCGTGATTCAAGTTTATCTCGAAACGCTCTTGGGCAATCGGGTTCAGAAATATTGTGGACCCGCAGCTAAGATGTTACGGCCTCCGTGAAACAAGAAAACCCATGGAAGCCGCAACATGTCCGCAGACTTTATTGTAAGAGATATTTCCCTCGCCGAATTTGGCCGCAAGGAAATCGCCATCGCCGAGACCGAAATGCCGGGTCTGATGGCCCTGCGCGAGGAATACGGCACAAGCCAACCGCTCAAGGGTGCCCGGATTGCCGGATCGCTGCACATGACGATCCAGACCGCCGTTTTGATCGAAACGCTTGTCGCGCTGGGCGCTGATGTTCGCTGGGCCAGCTGCAACATCTTTTCGACCCAGGATCACGCAGCCGCCGCGATTGCTGCTGGCGGCACGCCGGTATTTGCCATCAAGGGCGAAACCCTGGAAGAATACTGGGACTATGCCGACCGTATCTTCATGTTCAAAGAGGGCGGCTGTAACCTGATCCTTGACGATGGCGGCGACGCGACGATGTATATCCTGATCGGCGCGCGCGTCGAAGAGGGCGAAACCGACCTGATCGAAAATCCGCAGAGCGAAGAAGAGATCTTCTTCTTCAAGCAGATCAAGAAACGTATGGCCGAAACTCCCGGTTGGTTCACCAAACAGCGCCACTTGATCAAGGGTGTTTCGGAAGAAACCACCACCGGCGTGCATCGTCTCTATCAGTTGATGGAAAAGGGCCATCTGCCCTTCCCGGCGATCAACGTGAACGACAGTGTGACTAAATCGAAGTTCGATAATAAATACGGCTGCAAGGAGTCTCTGGTTGATGGCATCCGCCGCGCCACCGATACGATGATGGCCGGTAAGGTTGCCGTTGTCTGCGGTTATGGTGACGTGGGCAAGGGCTGCGCTGCTTCGCTGCTGGGTGCTGGTGCCCGGGTGAAAGTGACCGAGGTCGACCCGATCTGTGCGCTGCAGGCGGCGATGGACGGGTTCGAGGTCTTGCCGCTGGAAGATGCGGTCTCTTCGGCGGATATCTTTATCACCACCACTGGCAACAAGGACATCATCCGCATCGAGCATATGCGCGAGATGAAGGATATGGCGATTGTCGGTAATATCGGCCATTTCGACAACGAAATTCAGGTTGCCGCCCTGAAGAACCACAAATGGACCAACATCAAGGACCAGGTGGACATGATCGAAATGCCCTCGGGCAATCGCATCATTCTTCTGTCCGAAGGCCGCCTGTTGAACCTCGGCAATGCCACGGGTCACCCCAGTTTCGTGATGTCGGCCAGCTTTACCAACCAGGTGCTGGCCCAGATCGAACTCTGGACCAAGGGCGACGCCTATAAGAACGAGGTTTTCGTTCTGCCCAAGCATCTCGATGAGAAGGTCGCCCGGCTGCATCTTGATCGGATCGGGGTGAAGCTGAGCAAGCTGAGCCAGGAGCAGGCCGACTATATCGGCGTCAGCCCGGACGGCCCGTTCAAGCCCGAGCATTACCGCTACTGAGACGTGGAAATTCCGCGAATACGAAACGCCGTCCCTTCTGGGCGGCGTTTTGCTGTTCGGGCGTGGCGATTTCTGCAAATTAAAGGGGCGATATTTCGTCCCGCAGGGCCTATTGACGCTGCGGGGAAAGACGCCCAAGTTTTCCCTTTGTGACCGCTAAAACTGGCGTTAGTCTTCGCTAAGCGCCAACGGGAGCTATTTTAACAGGCGGAAACGCCAGACAGGTGGGAGAATATTCATGGGTAAGCGCGACGAGTTGATCGCAAGATATGCAGAAGATCTGGAGAGCAAATGCGGCATGACGCCGGACATGGCGCTTCTGACGAAAGTGACCATCGGTTGTGGTCCGGCGATTTATAACAGTGACGCTTCGACCGTGGCGGCGGGGCAGGAAAGCGAGCTGGAAACGGTCAAGAACAATTTCCTGATCAAGAAGTTGGGTCTCGCCGACGGTCCCAATCTGATGGAAGCGATCAATTCGGTGCTTGAAACCTATGGCCGCTCGGAGCGCAACAAGTATCGCGCCGTTGTCTATTACATGCTGGTCAAGCATTTCGGCAAAGAATCGGTTTATAGCTGATCGAACCGGCAGGTCAAAAAATTAGGCGCCCGGTGGTATTGCCCCGGGCGTTTTTCATTTGAAGCATATTCGAAACACTTGGGATTTGCCCGATGGCGGGCTTTGCGCTAGCTTCTGATCACCGCGCCAGGATGGCCGGACCCAGTTTTACGATCGCGTGTGGTGAGTAGGGAGCACGTGGGGAAACGGAGGGTTCAGGCTGGCTGCCCGGCCCTCCGTTTATTTTTCCGAATCCATTGAACGGCTCGGCGCGTTCATGGCGAAATCCCGGCCAGATCGCAGACGATGCGCCATTCTTCACTGCTTACCGGCTGCACCGACAGGCGCGAGTTTTTCACAAGAACCATATCGGCAAGCCGCGGATCGGCTTTGATCTGATCCAGCGTTACCGGGCGTTTCACCGGGCGAACCGCCTTGATGTCCACACACTCCCAACGCGGATCGTCGGTGGTGCTGTCGGGGTGGGCCTCGGCAATCACTTCGACAATCCCGACCACCGATTTTTCCTTCATCGAGTGATAGAAAAAGCCGAGATCGCCGATCTTCATCTCGCGCATGAAATTGCGCGCCTGATAGTTGCGCACGCCGTCCCATTCTTCGCCCGCGTCGCCTTTGTTCACCTGATCATCCCAACCCCATGTGTTGGGTTCGGATTTGAACAGCCAATAGCGCATTACCCGATCACCTTGTTCCACTGGATCAGCTCGACCGACGCAAACAGCCCGGCCTTGGCATAAGGATCATTGGCCGCCCAGCTTTCTGCCGTTGCCATGTCGGGCATATCGAGCACGATCAGCGATCCGGCCATTCCGCCGGCATCGTCGAGCAGAGGTCCGGCCTGAAACACCGCCACACCAGAGGCGTTGAGATAGGCCAGATGGGCGGCGCGGTTTTCCTTACGAATTTCAAGCGCGCCGGGTTTGTCGCGCGCAATCAGGGCAATCAACATCTATTCTTCCTTTAATGGTCGCGCCAAGAGCATCTCCATCGCTTGGCGCACGTCAAGCTTTGCGTCGATCAAATCGGTCACGGCGGCGGTAATTGGCATTTCAAGGCCAAGCGTGCGGGCGCGATCCTTGGCGGCATGGGCGGTCGCGGCGCCTTCGACGGTCACGGTCTTGTCAAAACTTTCACTGCGCCCGAGGCTTAGGCCATAGCGGAAATTGCGCGACCCTTCCGAGGTGCAGGTCAGCGCCAGATCACCAAACCCTGACAGCCCGGCCAATGTTTCGGCCTGCGCACCCAGAGCCAGCGCCATGCGCTGCATCTCGGCATACCCGCGCGTCATCAGGGCGGCGCGCGCGCTCTCGCCCAATTTGGCCCCCATCACCACGCCACATGCAATCGCGATCACGTTTTTCAGCGCCCCACCAAGCTCGGCCCCGGTGGTGTCGCTGGTGCGATAAATCCGCAAGTTAGGCGTTGTTAGAGCCTGTTGTAGCGTTAACCCGGTGGCGTCATCCGCGCAGGCCAGGGTCAAAGCGGTCGGCAAGCCGCGCGCAATGTCGGCGGCAAAGCTGGGCCCGGTCAGGATGGCCGCCGTCGCCCCCGGAACATGGTCGCGGATGGTTTGCACCGGGCCAAGATGCGTGGTCAGATCCATACCCTTGCAGCACGCCACCAGCGTGTGACCCTGTAACGCAGCGGCCTGCGCTGTCAGAACACTGCGCAGCGTTTGCATCGGAACCGCGACGAGGATCACGCCGCCGGGCGGCAGATCGTCCAGCGTTGCCACCACATCAATGGCAGGATCGAGCGTGATTCCCGGAAGACGCCGGGCATTTTCCCGTGTCTCGCGCATCTCGGCCACATGGCACGGGTCATGCGCCCAAAGCCGCACCGGCTTGCCATTGCGGGCCAATGATACGGCCAATGCGGTGCCAAACGCCCCTGCGCCCATCACAGTAATCATGCCTTGGCTCCCTTGCGTCCCGACCCCAGAAGCGCCGGGCGGGTTTCGTCCAGTGGCCAGCGTGGCCGCGCCGCGAGGCTCATGTCGTCTTGTTCGCCATGCGCAAACCGTTCAAGGCCCGCATAGGCGATCATCGCCGCGTTATCCGTGCAAAGCGCCAGCGGTGGCGCGGTAAACGTCACCCCGAATTCGCGCGCAACAGTCTCTAACCTTGCCCGAATGGCGGTATTCGCCGCCACCCCACCAGCCACCGCCAGAACCGGGTGTTGCGGCTCTGCTTCAAGATAAATCGCCAGCGCGCGCGATGTCTTTTCCGCCAGAACATCGACAACCGCCGCCTGAAACGAGGCGCAGAGGTCGGCGCGGTCTTGCGTGGTCAGCCCGGCCTGTTCATCGACCAGAGCATCGCGGGTTCTGAGCAAAGCAGTTTTTAGCCCGGAAAACGACAGATCGCATCCGGGACGATCAAGCAAGGGTCGCGGAAAGCGGAAGCGTTTGGCATCGCCGCCCGCCGCTTCGGCCTGAACCGATGGCCCGCCGGGTTGCGGCAGACCGAGAAGCCGCGCTGTCTTGTCAAACGCCTCACCGGGCGCGTCGTCAATCGTGCCGCCCAGTCGCGAGAACTCGCGATAGGAATTGACCTGCAGGAACTGGCAATGCCCGCCCGAGACCAGCAACATGAGATAGGGAAACTCGATTTGATCCGTCAGGCGCGGGGTCAGCGCATGGCCCGCCAGATGATTGACGCCAATCAGAGGAAGCCCCGCTCCGGCGGCGATTCCCTTGGCGCACATCACCCCCGACAGCACCCCGCCAATCAGCCCCGGCCCGGCGGTCACGGCGACTGCGTCGATGTTACTCAGAGCCAAATTGGCCTTTGTTAGAGCCTCAATTACGCAAATATCGATCCGCTCGGCATGGGCGCGCGCGGCGATTTCCGGCACCACGCCACCAAAGGCTTCGTGCAGCGTGCCTTGCCCCATCACGACCGAAGACAGCACCTTGGCCGCACCCGGTCGCCCGCGCACCACCGCTGCGGCAGTATCGTCACAGCTGCTTTCAAGTCCGAGAATGGTCAGATCGTCGCCCATGGTCTTTCCGTTTCAAGGCCCCGTTGCAAGGCCACTGGGTCGCAGGTAACACTGGAGCATGCCCGATAACAATATGGCAGGCATCATGCCCACGATCCTTCTAACCCGGCCTGCCCCCGGCGCCGCAGAGACCGCCGATGCGTTGCGCGCGCGTTTGGGCGAGGTGAGAATCGTCTATTCCCCGCTGCTAAGGATCGGCTTTCAGCAGGCAACTTTCGCCAACCCCGACGCTACGCCGATTTTCACGTCGCGCAACGGGGTTGAGGGGTTTCTCAGGTCTGGTGGAAATGCCAACGGCCCTTGCTGGTGCGTGGGCGAGGCGACGGCCCAGGCGGCCGAGGCGGCGGGTTTCACGCCGCGCGCCGCCGAGGGCGACGCGGAATCGCTGATTGCGATGATGTTGGCAAGCGGTGATCAAGGCCCGTTTCAGCACTATCGCGGCGCACATGCGCGCGGCGATGTGGCCGGAAGGCTGAGCGCGGCGGGCCGTCCGACCGGCGCCGAAGTGGTCTATTCGCAAGACAGTTGCGATCTGTCGGACGAGGCCAAAGCGCTGTTTAGGGGTGAAACTGTTGTGATCGTTCCCCTTTTCTCGCCGCGCACGGCGGCGCAGTTTGCCAGTGCATACACGGGCGACGGCGCCGGTTCCGCCCCGGTTTTTGCCGCGGTGATGAGTATTGCGGTTGGCGACGAGTTGGCGCATTTGAAGCTGGCGCAGGTTGAAATTGCATCTCGCCCCGATGCTGACGCAATGCTTGCGGCAACGACGAGACTGTTTAACGCAGCGCTACGCCTTGAGGGTGGCCCGGGGGCCAAGTAAGATCGGGCTTGCTGCGTATTGGCGGCAAAAAAGGATTCGGGAAAGGCATATCAAGTGGCAGATAAGCGCAAGAAGAACGAGACCCCCGAAACAGAGGCCGAAGACATAGCTGAAATCAATAAGGAAGATGGGGCCGACACGCAGGACGACGCGCCCGCGCCCCAAGAGGATTTGAGCATACCGGACGAGGCAGAGGCCGACGCGCAAGCGACGGATGATCAACCGCATGCGAACCCTGAACCGTCCGAGGACACGCCCGAAGCCTCCTCTGACGAGGATCCGGCTGAGGAAACCGACACCGTTAGTGACGCAGAAGAGACGCCAACGCCGCTTCCGGTTGTGACGCCCGAACCGGTGGTGATCCGCAAGGGCGGCTTCTTTCCAATGCTTCTCGGCGGAGTTGCTGCTGCCGCCATCGGCTTTGGTGCTGCGCGCTATGTTCTGCCCGAAGGTTGGCCGTGGCCCGGTGCCGACGATGGCACGTTCGAGGCCGATGTTACCGCCCAGCTTGAGGCGCAATCCAAGGCGCTGGCCGATCTACAGGCCGAGGCGGGCAAGGCCCCCGATTTTTCGCCGCTGCAAGCCGATATCGCGGGGGCGCAGTCACGTATTGATGAGCTGAGTGAACAGATCAACGGCGCCAATGCGCGGCTCGACGCGTTTGAAACCCGCCTGACCGATCTGGAAAAACGCCCGATTACCGAGGGCGCATCGCCCGCCGCCGTCGCCGCCTATGAGCGTGAATTGAAGGCCCTGCAGGAGGCCATGGCCGCCCAACGCGCCGAGGTTGAAGAGATCGCAGCCATTGCCGCCGAGAAAGAGGCCAACGCCGAGAAGGTGGCGCAACAGGCATTGCAGCGCGCCGCACTTGGCCGGATCCTGAGCGCGCTTGATTCCGGCGAGGGTTTTGCAGATGCCGCCGCGACTTTGCAGGACGCCGGGATTGACCTGCCGCCCGGATTGTCGCGCGTGGCCGCTGAGGGTGTCGCCTCGCGCAGCCAATTGGCACAAGCTTTCCCCGAAGCCGCCCGCGCCGCTTTGGCGGTGGCGCGAAAAAGCGAGGACGGCGGCGGTTTGGGTGCCTTCCTCAAGACCCAACTTGGCGCGCGTTCGCTTGAACCGCGCGAAGGCGATGACCCCGATGCCGTGCTCAGCCGCGCCGAAGCGGCGATGAACGAAGGCCGTCTCGATGCCGCCATCACCGAACTTGATGCCCTGCCGGAAGACGCCCGTGCCGAAATGTCCGAGTGGCTGTCGCTTGCCGCAACGCGCGCAGCCGCGCTCAAGGCCGCCGATGCTTTGGCATCTGAATTGAACTGAAGCCGAGGATAACAAAATGCTCTGGTCGCTTATCAAGATTATCCTGTTTGTTGTTCTCGTTGCTGCTGCGACGCTGGGCGCGGGCTATCTTTTGGAAACCGACGGCGGTGTGCGCATCGCCTTTGCCGGTCAGGAATATAACCTTACGCCGCTGATGACTGTTGTGGCGCTGGTGCTTCTGGTGTTGGCGGTGTGGCTGTTTCTCAAGCTGTTGCAGTTCTCGATAGCAGCGTTTCATTTTCTCAACGGCGACGAAACGGCGATTTCGCGCTATTTCGACCGCAATCGCGAAAAGAAGGGATTGGAGGCATTTTCCGAAGGCATGCTTGCGCTGGCGTCGGGCGAGGGCCGCGTGGCCCTGGCCAAGGCCGCAAAGGCCGAGAAACTCCTCAAAAAGCCCGAACTCACCAGCCTGCTGACCGCGCAGGCCGCCGAAATGGCGGGCGACAAGAGCAAGGCCGAAGAGGTTTACAAGCGCTTGTTGGGGCATGACAGCACGCGTTTTGTCGGCGTGCGCGGCATCATGAAGCAAAAGCTTGATGCGGGTGATACCGATACCGCGCTGAAATTGGCCAAGACCGCTTTTGCGCTGAAACCGTCTCATGCAGAAACCCAAGATGTCTTACTGAAACTGCAAGCGGGCAAGGCCGATTGGAAAGGCGCGCGCGAAACGCTTCAGGCCAAGCTGCGTAACGGCACTTTGCCGCGCGATGTGCATAAGCGCCGCACGGCTGTTCTGGCGCTTTCCGAGGCGAAAGAGGTGATTGCCGAGGGCGCGTCTGTTGAGGCCCGCGAAGCCGCGATCGAGGCCAACAAGCTGTCGCCTGATCTGATCCCGGCCGCAGCGATGGCCGCGCGCAGCTATATCGCAGAGGGTAAACCGCGCCCGGCGGCCCGCCTTCTGAAAAAAGCCTGGGATGCGCGCCCGCATCCTGATCTTGCCGCCGTTTTTGCCGAAATCGAACCGGATGAAACCCCCGCTGCGCGGCTCAAACGCTTTCGTGCGCTGACCAAGCTGCAACCCAACCACCGCGAGACCCGCCTGCTTCTGGCGGAACTCAACATTGCCGCCGAGGATTTCCCGCAGGCCAAGCGCGAGCTGGGCGATCTGATCGAGACCGATCCGGATGCGCGGGTGTTTACCATCATGGCCGCGATCGAACGCGGCGAAGGCAAATCCGACGCCGTGGTAAAAGGTTGGCTGGCGCGCGCCCTGACTGCGCCGCGTGGCCCGCAATGGGTGTGCGACAATTGTCATCACATCCATGGCGAATGGGTGCCGGTCTGTGTTAATTGCGGCGCGTTCGATACCCTCAGCTGGACCACCCCGCCGCAACAGGATGTGGCGATGCCGTCGGGCACCGAAATGCTGCCTCTGATCGTGGGCGCCATCGAAGACCGTTCGGACAAGCCCGTGGATGATGATTTGGAAGCCAAAGAGGCCGTCGAAGAGCCAGAGGACGCAGTGATAGTGGACGCCGAAGATGTCCTGATCGAACCGGCGCCTGAACGGGTCGAAAAATAGCACTTTTCGAGCGTAGAGCGCGGTGCTATAGCCCCGTCCCACAGGACAGGATTCCTGTGCCGCTGTAGCTCAGCTGGTAGAGCACGTCATTCGTAATGATGGGGTCGGAGGTTCGAGTCCTCTCAGCGGCACCACTACAAACCCAGTAAAATTAGACACTTACCTAAGTTGCGTGTGAGCGTAGCTTGGCACAGCCTTGGGTTTGTCACAGCAGTTGTCATCCTGCTGACAATCAATCCGCATGACTCCGGTGGGTATGACGAATGGTCATGCGGCCATTTTTCTTTTGAATTTATTATCGCCGAGCGAAGCACGTATCGTCCGCGATGAAAGCCGATGTCAGCCAAGCGGGCGCCGGATCACGAACGCACAATTTTCAAAAGGGGCGTATAAATGGCCAAAAAAATCGTTGCAATTGCTGACACGGTCTTTCCTGATTTGGAACCGGCCCGACAGGCAATGGCCAGTGTTGGCGCTGAAATGCATACCGCTGAAAAGCCGACGCCAGAGGCGATCCTGGCGGTTGCAGCCGAGGCTGATGGGCTGTTTGTCACCTATGGAAAGATCACTGCCGAAGTCATCCAGGGCATGAAAAAATGCAAGGTTATCGGCCGTTTCGGAATTGGAGTGGACAATATCGACATTGCCGCCGCGACTGCGGCGGGCATCGTTGTCACCTATGTCCCCGACTACTGCTTTGACGAGGTTTCAGACCACACGATGGCCCTGCTTCTCGATCTGGCGCGCAAGACCAGCCAGTCCAATGCATTGGTTCAATCCGGCCGATGGGAGATGCCGGCGGTGGTGCCGTTGCACCGTTTGCGCGGGCGAACGATGGGGCTTGTCGGGTTTGGCAATATCCCGCGTCTGGTGGCACAGAAAGCAAAAGCGTTCGGGCTAAACGTCATTGTCTCTGACCCTTACATTTCCGACGAAGTGGTTACGGCGGCAGGTGTCGAACGCGTCGAATTTGACGATCTCCTTGGCCGCTCTGACTATGTTTCCCTGCACGCGCCGTTGACGCCGGCAACCACCGGCCTTTTGAATGCTGCGGCATTCGGAAAGCTGAAGCCGGGTGCATTGCTGATCAACACCGCCCGCGGTCCGTTGGTTGACACCGATGACCTTGTTAAGGCCCTTGATTCAGGCCGGATCGGTGGCGCAGGTCTGGACGTGGTTGCTGTCGAACCGTTGCCTGAAAACTCGGCACTATTGGGGCGGGATAACGTCATTCTGACCCCGCATACCGGCTTCTATTCGGAAGATGCGCTTTTGGATCTACAGACAAAATGCGCCCAGGATGTCGCAGCGGTGCTGCAAGGCAAGCGCCCGATCTACCCGATTAACCCTGAGGTTCTGGGCTAAGGCCCAGACCCGACGGGTTGTTGATTGCCAAAGAAGTGTTGCGCGCGGAACCTGCCGGAACATCGGCGACAAAGAGATGGTGTGTACCACGGCTGTATCCGTCGACAGGACGAACGCGCCTTTGAGGGTCGCAGAGGGTGCGCGCCTCGACGCTTGCAGATTTAGGACCGACAGGATTTACGCGCCACCAAGCGGCGACTTCAAGACGCCATAGCCTGCCAAGCGGTTACGCGTCGCTTTGCGGCCTAGACTATCAAATTTTCTAATAGACGACATACATTTAGATCAATTGCTGTTGTGGCAGATCGCCCGGTAGGATCGGGCCAAACAAAGAGGCGATACGAACGAGGATCGCGTCGGGCGATCTGAAGGGGACGACAATATGACAACCAGGGGTTTTACGGTTGCTGTGGCAGGCTATGGATGGTGGGGCAAACACATCGTGACGCGCCTGCAGGACCACCCCTGGTTGAAGATTGCCGGGATCATCAAGCGCTCGACCACCGCCCATGCGGAAATCAAGAGCCGTGGTTTGGAGGTATGGCCTGATTTTGATGTGGCGCTTGCGCGTGATGATATTGACGCGGTGATCCTCACGACACCCAACACCGTGCACGAAGAACAGATCCGCATGGTTGCCGCTGCGGGCAAGCATGTCTTTTGCGAGAAGCCGCTTACGCTGACGGCGCAGAGCGCACGCAACGCCATGAAAGCCTGTGAAGACGCCGGAGTACAGCTTGGCATCGGTCAGGAGCGCCGGTTTGAGCCGGCAATGGTTCTGCTGCGCGAGCAGATCAAAAAGGGCGCGTTGGGAACAATCATGCACGCCGAGGCCGCCTTCAGCCATGACAAGCTGATCAATGTGCCTGCCAACGATTGGCGTACCCGCAAGGACGTCTGCCCGGCAGCCAGTATGACTGCCACGGGCATCCATCTGTCGGACCTGATGATTTCGTTCTTCGGCCCGGTCGAAAGCCTGCATGCCTTCACCTCCGACCGCTCGCTTGGCTGGGAAACCGGCGATGTTGTTACGGTCCAGATGAAGTTCGAGGCGGGCATGACCGCCACCTTCAGCGCGGTACTGCACACACCGCATTTCATTCGCATGCATGTCTTTGGCACTGATCAGTGGATCGAGGTACTCAACGACAGCCACCCCGACACTCCGGGCGGCAATGTGCGCGTGATGACGGCAGAGACGGGAAAGGACCTGCAACAGCAGAGCTTTGATTGGGAAGACAGCGTAACCGCCAACATCGAAGCCTTTGCCCGCGCCGCGATGGGCGAGGCGCCCTATCCCTTCACCCCCCGCGAGATGGTGCACAACATTGAGGTGCTCGAAGCCATCGAACGCTCGGCGGAGACGGGGCAAGCGGTCCGTTTGGCGGATATCTGAGAGGTCGGGTTTTGCATCTAAATGCGGCACGCCTGACCTATGATTTGCGGGAACCGGGAGCTTGTCTGATCGCTATCGGGTCGATTGAATCGAAACCTTTCATCCTTCGCTGTTCACTGCTTTGCAAAGAGAATGCTTGGTTGATTCATCAAGAAAATTAATCCTAAGCTGTGATGGATAGAAGAAAACTGGATGGCTTGACATGAAGCTTCAGCAGCTGCGTTACTTCGTGGCCGTTTATGAACAGGGTTCATTCTCGGCCGCGGCGGAGAAGGTGAACGCCACGCAATCCGGCCTGTCAATGCACGTGGGCCAGTTCGAGAAACGCTATGGTGTTACCCTTTTCACCCGCAGCTCGTCTGGTGTTACTCCGACCGAAACGGGGAGGTCGTTTTACAAGGAAGCAGTGAAAGTGCTCGCGGCAGCGTACCGCGCCGAAGACCGGATCCGATCGCTTTCGAAATCAGTGACGGGACATATCTGCATCGGCCTGATGCCAACCTTTACGCGCGCCGTTCTGACGCCGGCCTTGTTGCGCTTCTCCGAGACTTTTCCCGAGGTGCGGTTGTCCATCTCAGAGGGCTATTCCGGTGCGCTTGCAAATGATGTCAGGGAAGGGCGGCTGGACTTTGCCGTCGTTCCGGCCTCTTTCGATATGGGCGATATGCTGGTTGTTTCGCACATGGGCAATGACCGCGAATGCCTCGTGTGCGCCCGCGATTGCACTATGTGTTCTGGAGAGCAGGAATTGCCCATCGGGCCTCAGGGTGTTCGGATGGCGGATCTGCCAGCGCTGAAGCTGGTGCTTCCTGGGATGGGTAACGCCCGCCGCAACCGGATCGAGCGCTATCTGAGCCAGAACAACATTGAGGTAAGCAACCGTCTGCAGCTGAACACCATGCATGGTACACTTGGCCTTGTGGCAGAGTCGGACTGGGTGTCGATCTTGCCGGGAATCTTGTGCCTTCCGGATCTTGACGGGGCGCGGCGGCGCGTGATGCCCTTGGCAGACCCGCCTCTAACGGTCGAATATATGCGAATCCAACACGCGTCCCGGCCACTGAGCCAGGGCGCCGAGGGGTTTGCGGATATCCTGCAGGTGGAACTGACGCGCGCGCTTTCGATCCAGCCGATGAGCGGGCTCGAAGCCCCCGTCAATTACGACGACATGACCATGGCCTGACCTGCGTGCTCCGTTGTGCGGGGATGTTCGTTTGCCGACCTAACGCGTTTCGACTATCTGAAGATGGGCTATCAACCAGAAAAACCCGTCACACCAAGGTGACGGGTCTCTGATTGTCGTTGGTATCAGTTTGCGACGGCAACCTGTCTTGCTGTGCCCAAGCGGTCGATTGTCCATTCGATGGTGTCGCCCGGATTGAGGAATTGGGGGGGGTTCATGCCAAGCCCGACACCCGGAGGCGTACCTGTTGAGATAATATCACCCGGCAGCAGCGTCATCATTTGGCTGAGATAGCTGATCACTGTCGGGATGCGAAAAATATAATTCGCAGTCGACCCGGTTTGCTTGGTTTCGTCGTTTACCGAAAGATGCATGGCAAGGTTGTTGATATCCTCAATCTCGTCCGGCGTCGCCATGAACGGTCCGAACGGGGCAAAGCTGTCATAGCTCTTTCCTTTGGTCCACTGGCCGCCGCGTTCGATCTGGTAGTTACGCTCTGAGTAATCGTTGAGCATGGCGTAGCCGGCGACGTGATCCATCGCCACGTCTTCATCAATATGCGTGGCCTTTTTTCCGATAACCACGGCCAGCTCGATTTCCCAGTCCGTCTTCTTACTTCCGGGTGGGATGAGAACGTTATCATTGACGCCACAAAACGCCGTGGTGGATTTCAGGAACACGACCGGCTCTTCGGGAATATCCATGCCCGCTTCGATCGCGTGGTCAGAGAAATTGAGGCCGATACAGACGATCTTGCTGGGCCGACAAATGGCCGGTCCGACACGAACATCATCGCCCACCAACGGAGCGCTATCGGCGTTTTTCTCGGCCCAGGCAGCCAGACGTTCAAGACCGCCGCTTTCGAAAAAAGCCTCGTCATAGTCTGCCCCGAATTCGGATACGTCGATGCGGTGACCTCCCGGAAGAATGAGGCCGGGCTTCTCTTTTCCTACTGACCCAAAACGACATAGTTTCATTTGATCGACTCCATCCAATTCATAGCTATCCAAGCCAAAGTGCGCCTGCGCCATGTTCAGCCAAGCCCTTTGGTTACCGTCGAACGCATCCGCGGCCCGGAGAAGATATGTCCGTCGGGGATAGAGGGGAAATGCCAATTCCCCCTACCGAAATGACTATTTAGCATATCCAAAAGCCATTGATGATCTTGCGCCAAATTTTCCCCACCTGATAGATTGAACGACAGTTCGAGAACGATACCGAAGCTCCCACCCAGGGATCAGTAGGGCAGTTGGTCATCAGAAAACGTTAACAAAATCAAGGACATCTCCGCAGGACACGAACTCTCTATATTCGGTATTTAAATTACCGATTTCTGGAAACGGGACCTGTCTGGGGTTAGTCAAATCTGCAACAAAAGGAGCGCAGCATGAATTCGCAAAAACCTTGGGGCGGCTATTCGCTGGATGAGAGTTTCATTCAAGAGCAGCACCACAACAATCCGCGGCGCCTGTTTAGCCAAAACAACACCGACTGGCAGTATCGCGTCGATCATGAACGGCTTCGCGGAGAGCGTTTGGCGCGTGCGCGTGCCGAAATGGAGGCCGATGATCTCGGCGCGATGCTATTGTTTGCCGGCGCCAATATCCGCTACATCACCGGTTCCTATCAGGGCAACTGGAAATACAACATCAACATCCGCTACGCAGTACTGCCGCGCGGAGGCGAGCCGGTGCTGTTTGAAACGGCCGGTTCCGACATGGTCAATGCCAGCCTTGATTTGCCCTGGATGGGCGACCGGGTCCGCCCCGCGATGACTTGGCAATGGTCCGAAGGCGCGATCGGCGAAATGTCTGACAAGATGGTCGCCACGGTGGTGGATGTTCTCAAGGAACACGGTGTCGAAAAAGAAAAGATCGGTGTTGATACGCTGGACATGCCGTCGATGCACGCCATGGAAAAAGCCGGCCTCAAGATCGTCAGCGCATGGCCGGCCATGTCGCGCGCCCGCGTGATCAAGACCGTCGATGAGATCGAGCAGTTGAAGATGTCGGCCTCGATCGGCGACGCCGCCATGTGGCACGTCAAGCACGAGTGGCTGAAACCCGGCATCACCGAGCGTCAGATCGAAGCCAAGGTTCATGAGTTCATGCTCTCGCGCGGCTGCGAAATCATCTATGACATCATCGTCGCATCCGGTGGCAACACCAGCCCCTACCGACGCTGGGCCACCGACAAGATTGTCCAACAGGGCGACCTGATCATCATCGACATCAACGCTGTGGGCCCTGGTGGCTATTTCATCGACTTTGTCCGCACATTCAAATGCGCCGCGAAGATGTCGCAGCTAGAGATCGATCTCTATCGCGAGACCTACGACTCGATGTATGCGGGTCTGGCGAATTTGCGTCCCGGCATGACCTCGGCGGATGTTGCGTCCCAGTTCCCGCAATACGACGATGACAAATACGGCACGGTCACGCTTCAGCAATTTGCCCACTCAATCGGTTTGACCCTCTACGAAGGTATGTGGATGAGCCGGGCATACTCGATGAAATACCCCGCCGAAATCAAAGAGAACATGTACTTTGCGATCGAGACCTTTGCTGGTCACCCGGGGCTTCAGCAGACCTGTCGTCTGGAGGAGAACGTGCTTGTAACCAAGGACGGGCCGGTGGTCTTCACCAAAATGGAGCACATGGAAGAAGCCGTTGCCGGTTATCGTCCTGGTGAGTTCCATCACGAAGGCATTTTCGGCTATCCGACGAAGTGACGGACCGCTGTCTTGATATGAAACGGTCGGAGAAGGGGGAGCGCCCCCCTCTCCGACACAACGCGCATTGGTTAGGATTTCCGAAATGTTTCCCCAAACAGAACAGAATCGTTCGATGATCTTCAATCCGCTAATTGTGGTCGCTTCCGAACTTGGAATCGCCAGCGCCAACGCCTCGGCCCAACCTCGTAGCGAGGCCGACCGCCAGTCATCACTGGTGAAAGCTTATAAACTGGCAGCCAGCTCCGAGCTCGGCTCGGTCGTCGTGGATAGCATCGACGAAGCGGGAGCCGAGGCAGCCGCCGCCGCAGGCGCCTACACAGTTAGGACCGATCCGGTCACATTTGCCCGTACCCACAATTATCGTTCAAGCTCGGGTGCCGAACGAATTGCAGCAACGGTCAATCGTTTCGACCGCTTCTATACACACGACATTATCGTCGCTGTGGCTGATGATATGGAAGGGTTGCTGCCGCATTATTTGCAGGCCTTGATGTATGCACTGGCGACAAGCGACGTGGGCATTGCCACACTGGTCACGCCGCTTGCAACGGGCGAATTGGAAAATAGCGATATCACCAAGGTGGCGGTGAACTGGAATCCGAACCGCATCGTCCATCCGCTGGAAGGCAGCCGCGTCGGCACGCTCACCGATATCAGGCGTGATGCCGCAGCACTGCCCAACGCAGATTGCAGCAAGTTGCTCCCGATCCACGCTTGGCGTCGTGCGGCCCTTGACCGCGTCGTGCGGACGCCGCCGTCAGAGCGGGAGTTTGCCGAAGGGACCGATCTCGTTCGCGCTATGGAAGCCGGCATTCGCATCGATGTGGCGCAAGTAACTGAAGACATGAAAGTGCTCATGACGCCGGCCGAGCTTCGCGGCGAAACACTCGACATGGGTCACTGACAGTTTTGCAGCCGTGAAGGCCTGCGCCTATTCCCACGGTTGACCGCGCTCTAAAGTGTTTCGAGATGAACCTGTATCACGGGTTCGTCTCGAAATGCGTTAGTGCAGAGCCATGCGGGGTTTTGAGTGACGCGGTTCACGCAACCGACATCCAATCGTGATCCCTTTTCGACGCTCAGGATTGATCCGTTGGCAATCGCAATCGCCATAAGGCCGTCGCCGTGATCGAAACCGAAGAACTCTCGCCAAGGACGGTGGAGGGTTCCGGTTCCGGCTGGATGAAAGCTCAGTCGCTGGTCAAGAACGAAAGAGCGCCGGTGTCCTGACAGGGGACGCCGGCGCTCTTTTTGGGACTCGGAGGGTCTGCGACGTGGCGCTGGCCCTACATTAGGTTTTGCGGCAGCCAGGTGCTTAGCGCAGGAAACACCAGCACGAGAACCGCGACCACGAGGATCAGCAGCAAGAACGGCACCGCTCCGCGGAAGATGTCCCCGAGGGTGATATCGGTGCCCGGAGCCGCGGCCTTCACCGTGAAGACCAGGATGCCAAAGGGTGGCGACAGCAGCCCTGCCTCGATCACCAGTATGCCGAAGATCGCGAAGGCCAGCGGATCGATTCCAAGCGTCGTGGCCACCGGCGCAAAGATCGGCACGGTTAGCAGAATGATCGACGTGGAATCGATGAACATGCCGAGCAGCATCCAGACACAGAAGATGACTCCGATGACGACTGCTGGGTTTTCGCTGATGGCGAACAGCAGGTCTCCGATTACCTGAGTCGCGCCGCCCATCGCGAGAAAGCGCGAATACATGGAGGCTGTTACCAGCAGGATCATGATGGGCGCGGTGGTGCGCCCGGCGTTGTAGATCGCCTCGATAACGTCCTTGCGGGTCATGCCTTTGGCAAGGCCGAGAAGAAAGGCGCCCATCGTGCCGAAGCCAGCGGCCTCTGTCGGGGTCAGAAAGCCTCCCCAGATGCCGCCGATGACGATGGCGATCAGGCCGAGTATCGACATCCCGCCCAGCATTTGCCGACGCAGCTCCTTCTGGTCGCTCTGGCCGGGCAGGCAGGCGGCCTGCATGGGGGCGCAGTCGGGGTTGCGAATTGCGTAAATCACGCAGTATCCGCAGAACCCGAGCGCCAGCAGCAAGCCGGGGAGCAGACCCGCGATGAATAGCGCACCAATGGATTGTTCGGTCAGCACCGCCCAGACGATCATCAGGATCGATGGTGGGATCAGCATCCCGAGAGAGGCGCTGCCCGCGACCGTCCCGAGAGAGAAGCGCTTGGAATACCCCAACGCGCGCATTTCCGGGTAGGCAATGCGCGAGAAAGTCGCCGCAGCGGCGACGGAAACGCCTGTAATCGCGGCAAATATCGCGTTGCCCATCACGGTTGCAACGCCAAGACAGCCGGGCAGGCGACGGAAGGCGCGATTGCACAGGCCATAAAGATCGCTGGCCGATCCTGACCGGCTGACGAAGTCGCCCATAAGGACGAATAGCGGGATGATGATGAAGATATCCTTGCGCAGCGCCTCGTAGGCGGTGGTGCTCAGGATGGAAAGAGCGATGTCAAAGCTGCCGAGCATCCAGAACACGCCGACGAAACTGACCACACCAAGTGCGACCGCCAAGTGGACACCCAACAGGATGAACAGCATCAGGAGGGCGAGAATCCCAAAGATTGTGAGTGTCATGTCATGTCCAGATCGGAAGAGGGGGTTTTCGACAAGCCGCCGCGCAGATCGGCGATCATTGCCGACACATAAGCGAGGGCTGCAAAGGCGCTGGTGACGATCAGCATAATGCGCACCGGCCACGTGTAGATTCGCATCGCGCCTTCCCCTTCATATTCGCCCAACCGGATCGCAGTGAAGGCGGCAGGCAGGGACGCGTAGGCTATAGCGCTGAACAGCAAGGCGCCCAGGGTCCATGAGAAAAGGTGCAGAGCAATCCTCGCCCGCGGCCCGACGGCGTCTACGAAGGCCGTCGTGCGCAGCATCGACCCTGTGTAAATCGCCAAAGGCAATTGCAGGAACGTCACAGCGATAACTGAGTTCTGCAAGATCTCCTTGGTCCCGGCGATCGGATGTAAAAAAAGCGTTCGTCCAAGCACATCCGCGATGATCAGCAACGCCAGGAAAAAGACCCAGCCCGCTGAGAGAATATGTGCCTGGCGCGCCAAGGCTATCTGGAATCGCATTTTTCCTCCTCACATCCCATGTCGGGCCGAGAGTAAGGGCAATGACGCGCTGCGACAAGATTTTTGTTTATCGCACGATAAATTAGTGTAACACTTTCCCTGGGCCAGTAGTCGGCAACAGGTTGAGAACCTGTCGGGTGAGTCGGCGGCAGGCGCCAATGATCTTAGAGGAGGACTCGATTCATGCACTTCAAACACGGACTTTCGACGATTGTCGCCGGCGCGACCTTGGCGATTTCAAGCGCGGCGACGCCGGTGCTGGCAGACAGCTTCACATTTCGAATCGGCGCGGGGCATCCCAAAGGGCCGGCACCCTACGTAACTACAATGTCAGACTATTTTGTCACCGAGGTGAAACGCCGCGCGGCCGAGGAGACCGAGCACAAGGTCAACTTCATTGAATCTTACGGGGGCGGCATCGCGGGTGTGGCCGAAACACTGGAAGCGGTGCAGGCGGGTCTGCTCGACTTCGGCGGTTACTGCGTCTGCTTCGAACCGTCGAACCTCTATCTCCACAACTTTCCCTATTTCGAAGCCTTCGGCCCACAGGCGTCCTCGGACGCGATCGCGGCCGTGCGCATTGTCTATGACAAGAACCCGTGGCTGGCTGAGGTCTTCGAAAAGGAGTTCGGCCAAGTCATGCTGGGGCTTGGCGCCTGGGACAACTACCACCTTGGGACTGTCAACGAATGGAAGACGGTCGCGGATCTGAAGGGTGTGAAAATCGGTGGTGCCGGCCCCAACCTGCCTTGGCTTGAGTATGCCGGCGCCGTGCCGGTGCAATCCACCCTGCCAGAAGGCTATATGGCAATGAAGACGGGTGTCTATGACGGCTGGCTGATGACACCGGCAGGTTACAACGGTTTCAAATACTATGAGCCCGCGCCGTATTATACGCTGATCGGGTTCGGAGCGATGCCGGTGGTCGTGATGACCGTGAACGAGAGCAAGCTGGCATCCCTTCCCGAGGATCTGCGCAAGATCGTTGAAGAGGTTGGCCGCGCATGGGAAGCACAAAACGGCAAGGCAATGGATGACAGCCAGGCCTCCGGCTTGGCCGCGCTCGCGGAAAACGGCGCGATCATCAACACTCTCCCACACGAAGTACGTGTGGAATGGGCCGAAAGCCTTGCGGATTTCCCGCGCAAGAGTGCCGCGGAAGCCGACTCGCGTGGCATGCCCGGAACCAAGGTGCTGCAAGACTTTATCGACGCGGCGGTTGAGGTCGGGCACGAATGGCCGATCGACTACGATCTGAATTAAGCAAGGCGAGACCCGGCGGGTATCAAGATTCTTGATGCCCGCCGCCTGCAGATCTCATTTCAAAATTGCGTCGTTCTGGCTTTAGCATCGCGGCTATAGGCCGCGCCGCGGCCTTCGCCTTTGGGAGGATGCCGCCATGAAATTGGGATACTTTTTCATTCCACCTGAAAACCAACGCTCCGGGCGTTTCGGAGATCTTGATCGTGGACGCGGAAATATGTCCCGTGCGTTGGGGTTTTCAGAGTTCTACCTCCCGGCAGAAACGAGCAGGAGTTGCGGCAGCAATCTGCGTGGACCGGAAGGCAAAGCAATGCTTCAGGTGCGCAGCACGACCGCTTGGGCTTCGGTTGCCCGCCTCGCCTGCACCGGCGGTGTGGATCATTGTATTGCCAAACCCGACGAGAGCGTTCTCGTGTCACCCCAGATTTCCGACATGCAGGCCGACGTCGACATTCGCGCCGGACGCGCACCGTTTTCCGTCAGTTGGGCGGATACAGAAACACTGTCCCGGCAGTGGAGCGCCCATGTTATAGGCTGCACGCGGGCCGGGCGCAGCGCCCACCCCAGGAATTGGCGCGTTGCGCGGTCGGTTCTGATCACCGATGATGGCGTGGTTGCCAAAGACATGGTGATGTCCGCCGACAGTCCGTGCAGAGCCTACTTTCGCAGCGTTATGGGCGCGGATGCCAGCGAAGCATCCATCGACGAGAAGATCGACGCCTGTGTCTTGTATGGAAATCAGGATGCGGTGGCGGAGAAACTGCTGAAGATGACGCGCGCCACTGCGGCCTTCGGCACCCTGGCACTCGCGGATCACGCATGGGCGGATGCCGAGCGCGCCATCCGGTCGATGAGATTGCTACACGACGTGGTCGAGACCTGTTTTTCATATCCCGACCGCCAAATGGTGTCGGGCTGGCAGTGACCGGGGTCGGCGTATCTCCGCTCTCTTTGTTGATCACACGATAATCAATTGCATTGATTAGTTGGTTGGCAGTCTGGTAGGTTTTTCCCAAACGAAAACCGCCGGAGGTGATGTGGCCAAAGGACAGCAAACAGCGCGTGAGAACAGCGCAGAACCGGTTCGAAGACGGTTGTCGCCGGAGGCCCGGCGGTCTGAGATCATTCGCGCCGCCGTTGAACTGTTTTCCGAGACGGGCTTTGATGGAAGTACGCGCGACGTAGCGCGTCGGGCAGGGATCAAGCAACCGCTGCTCTATCGCTACTTCCCCGACAAGAAGAGCCTGATAGAGGCGGTATATCGTCGCGTTTTCCTCGAAACATGGAATCCTGATTGGGACCCGATGCTACAAGACCGGAGCCGTCCGGTTGTCGAACGGTTTCAGTCGTTCTACGAGGCCTACACCGATATCGTCTTTCAGCCGGTCTGGCTGAGGCTGTGGTATTATGTGCTTTTGCGCGATGCAGAGGTGCATGCGTGGTACAGGGAAGTTGTTCAGGAGCAGATCCTGAAACCGCTGGTCCGCGAGCGCCGGGCCGAGCTGGGACACGGGGACATATTCTCGGTGACGGTCGAAGAGCTGGACGTGCCATGGCTGTTGCATGGCGGGCTGCTGAATTACGGATTGCGGCAGTCTTCGAGCCAAAGCTCAAGCGATGATCGCGCGGCCATCATTCGCAAGGCTCTCGACCTCTACATGCAGCAATCCGCGATGACCCCGCCCGACTGAAGCCTGCATTCGGCCTGCCCGGTCCCGCGTATCTTGCTCAGATTACAGCCATAGCTCCACGCTGACGCCGCCCTCTCAGATACCGTCAGCGATCTGCTGGCAAGGCTCATCAGATTTGGGCAGAGCCCGCTATTGGGCGGGGAAATGTTTGGCCACGTATTCGCGCAGCGCTGCGACGAATATATTCGAGATTCTCGATCGGGTTTGACCGGAAGGAAACAGCAGGCCGTATTCAAAGCGGATCGAAGGCTCGAATGGCCGGGAGACCAGTTTGTTGCCATAGTCATTGGCGATAAAGGGGTGAATGATCGACACCCCCAACCCATTGGCGACCATATTCGCGGCAAGAAGGGTGGATGGCGCCTCAAGACGCAATGCCCGCCGGTGTCCCAGGCGCCCAAACAATTCGTCAGTTCGATACCTGAGGATAGACTCGGTGTTCACCGAAACGAATGAAACGCCCTCAAGATCCTCGGCTAGGATCTTATCCTGTTCAGCCAGAGGATGATCGCAGGGCAGCACACAGACGCCGTCGGCCGCAAAGAGCGGTTCGACATCGATCGACTGGTGATTGATCGGAAGCGTTGCCACCCCGAAATCGAATTGGCCGCTTTCCACGCCCTCTTCGATATCAAGCCGGGTTCCCATCTCGATCGAGATCTTGATATTCCGGTATCGTTTGCTGATTTCCGAAATCGTATCCGGTAGCAGCCCATAAGCCAGCGCCGGCATTGCAATGATCCTGAGCGCCCCGGACTGCAAGGTTCGGATGTCACGGGCCGTGGCGGTGATCTGATCGACACTGGTCAGAAGCTTTCCGACCAGTTCGTAGAATTGTTGGCCTTCGGGCGTTATCCGCAGCCGACCGCCCCGGCGATCGAATATGTTGAGGCTCAACTCGTCTTCCAATTGACTGATCAGACGGCTGACAGCCGACTGCGTAAGCCCCATCAGATCGGCCGCCTGTTTCGTGGTGCCGCTGACCACAACAGCCCGAAGTGCTTCGAGTTGTCTTAATTTCATTTTCCACCCGATTCGGCCTGCGCAGATCGCTCTCATCCAGACCGGGACTATCCAGGTCAGGAGCCACTTAGCACCGCATCAACAGTTAACCTATTCTAGTATCGCATACCATATGTCGATTTCCGAGACATCTCTCATAAAAATCACCTGGAATCATCACATCTGTGGTCATGTATTGGCTTGGATGGTTTCAGTGTTTTCGGCCTAGCTCATGCTCCCGTTCCACCCCCTTTGTGCAGGCGTCTTGCATCTGCCACTTCGGCGCTATCAAAGGCAAATCGCCCTATTCATCGGGCGCATTTTCCGCGGCACGCCCATAGGTCACGAGACAGCCAACATAGCGATGAACATCATCGCAATCATCAACCCGCGCCGTCGGGTCCAGCCCGGCAGCCGCGCCATTGTGGGCGGCGCTCAGGAATACTTCGACCGTGCTGCGCGCATTGCGCCTTGCGGCCTCGGCGCCGAAGGTTGTATCGCCGCGCGCGCTCAGCTCGGCCTGTTTCAGCCAAAGCGCCTGACGGGCATAGTCAAGCGTGACATCAAAGGCGTCGCTTCCCAGCATCACCTGCGCCGCGGTGTGCAGGAAGAAGCCCTCGCCCGACGTTAGGTTTTCGCGATAAAGCGCCACCAGCGGGTCGAGTGTATGAATGATTGGCGCGGGATCGATCGGCTTGCCCGCATCGCGCGCGGCGCGCGCGGTGATCAACGCAATATAGAACTCTGACGCATGGGCGTTGGCGATATCCCCGGTCGCATCGGCATGCGCACTGGCTTCTTTCAGCAGGGCAATGGCCGCCTCGACATCGCCGCCACTCGTTGCCAGAACCGCCTGTCGCATCAAGAGGTCGGTCTTGTCACCACCGACGGCAAGCGGGGTCGCGGCCCGGATCGCGGCTTGTTGAATGTCGTTGCGCCCAACCGCCGAGGCGGCATCGGCCAGCCCCAGGAACAGCTCAAAGGCAATTTCGGCGGTCCGCTCGGGCAACGGCACCGGCCCCCACCAATCGGGCGGCTCTCCGGGCTGCCAGGGCGTGCGCGTCATGTAGCCCAGCGCGCGCAGATAGGCGTTGGCGCTGTCGGCGGGTCGCCCAAGCTTGCCCAGCGCGCGCGCGTTCAGCCATTCGAAATCAACGTTGATGCCGCGCACGTCACCTTCGGGCAGGCCGCTGTCCATCGGCAACAAGGCAGCGCTGGCAAGGCTCAACGCCCCGGCATATTCGCCAGATTCAAACCGTGCAAAAGCCCGCTCCAACACGTCGCGCGCCAGAACATTCGCGCTGGTGTTGGCCGCCGAAAGCTGCCCCTCGCCCCAGAGTGCGGCATCGGCAGCGTAATCTTTCGCATAGTCCTCGCCGAGCGTCGCAGTGAGCGTCATCATGTTGAGCTGTGCCAGTTCGAACGCCTCGTCAAGCCGCCCAAGATCGGCCAGCGCATAGCTCAGCGTTACCTGCAGGATGGCGCGAAAATCGTCCTGCCCCTGTACCCCGGCCAGCATGGCAATCCCCTCCTCGGCCAGCAAAAGCGCCAGGCCGGGGTTCAGTTTGTAATTGCGCACATGGTCGGTGAACATGGCATAGAAAATCGCGAAATCCGGGTTGATCCGCCCGGTGGCACGCGCCTTCTGAAGCGTCTCGTTGAGATAGATATAGATCGCCTCGCCATCGCCGCCTGCCTCCATGACCTTGGTCAACCCGGCCATCGCCGCGTCGAAATCATTTGCATCCGTTTCGCCCGCCACGGGCCCGGCCAGACAGCCAAGCGCAGCCAATACCGCCAGAAACCGTTTCATCCTGCCCCCCCGTCGCCCACGATTACGAACGGCGCCCAGGCCGCCGGGTGCGACAGGCTATCGTCGTCGGTGTCATTCAACATATCCTGCATTGCGCTCTGAAGCGCTTCGGCCTTGCGCCGCGTGCCGCCGCCCTCGGCAAGATAGCGGAACGTTTCGGTGGTCAGGCGCGCGGCCGCATCGTCGCGCACTGGCCAATGCGACACCAGGATCGTGCGTGCTCCGGCAAAGAGAAACGCCCGCGCCAACCCCGAAAGCCCCTCGCCGTCAGGTGTTCCGTCGCTTCCTGCCGTGTTGCAGGCCGACAGCAGGATCCAATCGGCCTCCATTGGCAATTCGGCGATTTCCGACGCCGTGAGTAAGCCGTCATTGTCCGGTTCCGCCACCTCCGGCGGGCTAAGAACCAGAGCGGGTTCTGCCAGCCCGCGCAATTCGCCCGACAACAGGCCATGCGTGGCAAAGGCGATCACCCGCGCGCGGTGTTGCAGGTTCTGGCGCAGATTATGTTCCGACGCCTGTGCTCCGAGAAACAGTCGGCTTTGCTCCGGCCCCAGGATCTCTGCCAAGGCGCGCACCTCACGCCGGGTTCCCGGCAGCCGCGCCAGCGCGCGAATGTTGTCGAGATTGGCACCCCCGGCGCGATAAAGGCTGGCCTCGCCCGGCGCCATCACCCCGGCGAAATCGGGATCACCAAAGCCCAGAAAGGCAAGTTCAGCAGTGTCGTTTTGCGCAGCACGCGCCGCCGCCACCAGCCGCAGGCTTTCAACCGTCGGCAAGGTGGTCAGCGCATGACGCTGAAACAGCCACCCCGTCTTGCGCAGCGCCTCGGGGTCGGCGTCATCGCCGCGCAACTGCTCATCCGTCACCAAAAGCGATAGCGGAAGCCCGGTCAGCGGCCCATCGACCACCGAATAGAGATGCCGCACGCCCTGCAATGTCGCCTCGTGCGGCAACAGCAATTCGCGATAAAGCAGATAGGCCCATAGCCGTTCAAACGGTGCAATCCGCGCGCTGGGCGGCTCGTCGTTCAGCGCCGCCGCGCTGCGGCTCAGGTTGGCCTGAATTAGCGAGGCGCGAATGGCGGTAACATTGTCGGCGATGCTCACTGACGGCAGGCCGACGCGTTGCCAGCTTACCTTCTGTGGGGTAATCGCCCAGACAAAGCTGTCGCGTGTGCCGGTAAAGACAAGCAGCAGCCCCTCATCCTCCGCCAGCGTTTGCTGCACTTCACTGATGCTCATCGGTGTCGGCTGGGTCAGCCGGTGAAAATCGGGAAACGCGTCGGCAATCCTGCGGTCGAGCGCGACCAGCGCGGCACCAAGCGCATCTATCTCGCCCGAGAGGCGCAGCTTTTCATCGCGCGCACCGCCTGCCACATCGCTTCCGGTAACGGCCAGGGCGGCCTCGGTTGCCGTGATCTTGTCGGCCAGAACCTGCCGTTCACGCATCAGATCGGCCAAAGGCCCGGTGCCCGCCGCCTTGCGCTGGCTGGTTTGCGCGATGGCATTGCCCGCCGATGACAGCATCGCCCATTGTGCGGCGGCAAAGGCCTCATCAATCAGGCGCGGGGCGATATCGCCACCGGCTTGGGACGGGGCCGTCTCGGCGATGCTCTCCTGCGCCGAAAGGGTCGTTGGCGCGGCCAACACGGCGAAAACCGCCAGGATTCCACACCATATGCGCATCGGTCTCAAACCCTCCCGTGACCAGATAAACATGCCCCGCGTTTGATCGTCGCCGCTCTCGGTGTTCGGCTCAAGTGTTTTATGCGCGCGCAGCACTTGCGCCCTTTGATTGCCATCTGTCCCGGCGGGATGTAACAGGGGCGCCATATTCCTCTGGCACAGGGCTTTCCCATGGCAAACCATCTCTACAAACGCGACCTCCCCGATGGGCTTGATCTCGGCTCGATCGTGGCGATTGATTGTGAAACCATGGGTCTGATCCCGCATCGCGACCGGCTTTGCCTCGTGCAGATGTCGGGCGGCGACGGCAACTCCCATCTGGTGCAGGTCGAACAGGACCAGACCGAGGCGCCCAATCTCTGTGCCATGTTGGCCGATCCGAATGTGCTCAAGCTGTTTCATTTCGGACGTTTCGATATTGCCGTTTTGCTGCATCGCTTTGGCGTGCTGACCGCGCCGGTCTATTGCACCAAGATCGCCTCGAAACTGGGGCGCACCTATACCGACCGGCACGGGCTGAAATTCCTGCTTCAGGAAATGCTGGGCGTCGATATCTCCAAGCAACAGCAAAGCTCAGACTGGGGCGCGGGCGAGCTGACCACGGCTCAGATTGAATATGCCGCCTCTGATGTGCTCTACCTCCACGCGCTGCACGACAAGCTTGAAACCCGCCTTGCGCGCGAGGGACGCAGCGAATTGGCGCAGGCGTGTTTCCGCTTTCTTCCGGCCCGCGCCCAGCTTGATCTGGCGGGCTGGCCAGAAAGCGATATCTTCGCCCATACCTGAGACGTTTTGCATAACGTCCCCCTAACGTGGCACAACAAATCGGCGAACCATCCCTGTGAGCGACAATTTTTATTCCCGGATGGTGGCATGGCTGAAGATCCTTCTGCCGCTGGCTGCGCTGGGTATATTGTCGACGCTGTTCCTGCTCTCCAAGAACATCGATCCAACCACGACAATTCCGTTCACCACGATTGATCTGCGCGAACGCGCCGCCAGCCAACAAATCACAGCGCCCGAATTCGCGGGCGCCACCGAGGACGGCGACCTGATCGCCTTTCGCGCCGTCTCGGCCCGCCCCGACCCGGACCATGGCTCGCGGCTCTATGCCGAAACGCTTGATGCGCGTATCGAGTTGGCCTCTGGCTCGGTAATTGTGTTCCGCGCCGCGGGCGGCGTGGTTGACGAAGCCGCGGACCGTGCCGAGCTTGCTGGTGATGTCATTATCGAAAGCTCGATGGGCTATCTGGTGACCACCGACAAGCTGATTTCCGGCATGCACGCGATCCATGCGGAAACTCCGGGTGCCATTGAAGGCGTCGGCCCGCCGGGCAAATTCAGCGCGGGCCGCATGCTGATCACCTCGGGCGAAGTCGATGATAGTGTGCAAATGCTTTTCACGGGTGGCGTGAAGCTGTTATATGTCCCCCCAGACCCAAAGGAATAGCCCCTTGCGAATGATCCGTGCTTTTGCCGCTTGTCTGGTTCTGACCCTCAGCCCCGCTGTGCTGATGGCTCAGGGCGCTCAAATTGCCTTTGGAGATATGACACAGGACACGTCGCAACCCGTCGAGGTAACTGCCGATAATCTGGCAGTCGATCAGAACGACGGCACGGCGGTTTTCACCGGCAACGTGTTGATTGGTCAAGGCGCGATGCGTCTCTCGGCGCCTCGGGTTCAGGTTCACTATGATCAGGAAGGCAACCGGATCGAGCGTATGGTCGCCTCTGGCGGTGTCACTCTGGTCAGTGGCGATGATGCCGCCGAAGCGCAGAATGCCGATTACTCGATCGACACGGGCATGATCCACATGCAGGGCGATGTCTTGTTGGTGCAGAAGAAATCGGCCATCACAGCCGATCGGATGACCGTTGATACCAAATCCGGCACGGCGCAGATGGAAGGGCGGGTGAAGACCGTCTTACAGTCGAATGACTGATGCGTCGGCTGCCGCGCCTGATCTGACGGTTACCGAAGGCTCGCTGGGCCTGCGCGTCGAAAACCTGCGCAAGAGCTACAAGAAGCGTGTCGTGATCCGCGACTTCTCGATGCAGCTTGATCGCGGCGAGGTCGTCGCGCTTCTTGGCCCGAACGGCTGTGGCAAGACCACGACGTTTTACATGATCTGCGGTCTGATCTATCCCGAGGGGGGGCATGTGGTCGTCGACGGTCGCGAGGTGACGGGCCTGCCGATGTATCGCCGTGCCAAGCTTGGCATCGGTTATCTGCCACAGGAAATGTCGATCTTCCGGGGCATGAGCGTCGAGGACAATATCCTCGCGGTTCTTGAAATCGCGGTGCCCGACAGACACAAACGGCGCGAGCGTCTCGAAGAACTGCTGTCGGATTTCTCGGTCGAACACCTGCGCCGCGCCCCCGCCATGGCGCTTTCAGGTGGCGAACGTCGCCGGGTCGAGATCGCCCGTTGCCTTGCCGCCGATCCGAAATATCTGCTGCTCGATGAACCCTTTGCCGGGGTTGATCCGATTTCGGTGGGCGATATCCGCCATCTTGTAGCGGCTCTCAAGAAACGTGGTATCGGCGTGTTGATCACCGATCATAACGTGCGCGAAACGCTCGAGATCGTCGACCGCGCCTATATCCTGCACGATGGCAAGGTTCTGATGTCTGGCTCGCCCGACGATGTGGTGAGCAACGAGAACGTGCGCCGCGTCTATCTTGGCGACAATTTTCGCATTTCCTGACCGAAGGCGTCGTACCAAAGGCGCTCAGAGTTTGACCGCTGATGCCTGTTTGTTGATCGACGGTATTTGATTCATCTCATTGACTTCCCATCTCCCTTCGCCTCAAATGGGGTCATGACCGTTGTGGATTTTGCCTTGCTTTTCCTCGCGATCTGCCTTTCTGGCAGCGGGTTTTGGCCAACCCACAGCAGGTCATTCATCAGCATTCGGGGATAACAAATCGAGTTGGCGCCATCGCGCCCGCACCGCCCGGATTGTCACGCAAAGGAGACAAGATGCGCTATCAGATCAGTGGCAAACAAATCGACATAGGCAACGCCCTGCAAAGCCACGTCAAACAGGAGCTGAGCCTGGCGATCGGCAAATATGCCGAACGTCCGACAGATGCGACGGTGATTTTCTCCAAAAGCGCCGCCGAATTTATTTGCGAAGCAACCGTGCATCTTTCCACCGGCCTCACGGCCTCGGCGCGGGGCCGCGCACACGAAATCTATGCCGCCTTTGATTCCTGCTGTGAGAAAATGGAGAAACAGCTGCGACGCTACAAACGGCGGCTCAAGGACCATCATAATGAACGTTCCGAACCGGTTGAACTTTATGGAGGCTCCTCGTATATCCTCGCTTCAGATCACGAAGACGAGGATTCGGAGCCGGAAAACCTTCAGCCCATGATTGTCGCCGAGATGGAAGCCAAGATCCAATCTCTCTCGGTCGGTGAAGCAGTCATGCAGATGGAAATTGCCGGTGCCCCAGTGCTTGTTTTCCGCAATGAGGGAAAGGGCGGTCTAAACGTCGTTTATCGCCGCGAAGATGGCAATATCGGCTGGATCGACCCGCAGAGCTGAAGGTCAGGGACGCCAAACGTCCCACCTGATGGAGCGGTAGGCAATACATGGAACTTTCAAGTATCCTCAAACCCGAGGCGGTCAAAGTGCTTTCGACCGCCTCGAGCAAGAAACGCCTGCTCAATGAATTGGCTGACATTGCCAGTTCGGTCTATGGGCTGGATGCTTCGGTGGCGGTCGATGCTCTGATCGAGCGGGAAAACCTCGGACCGACCGGCGTTGGGCGTGGTGTTGCCCTGCCGCATGCCCGGGTGGCCGAGATCGATCATGTGATCGGCGTGTTCGTGATGTTGGAAAGACCTATCGAATTCGAATCCGTCGATCATCAACCGGTTGATCTGGCCTTTGCGCTGTTTGCCCCCAAGGAAGACGGCGTCGAACACCTCAAGGCACTGGCGCGGGTCTCGCGGATGCTGCGCAACGAAGAGGTATGCCAGAAGCTGCGCGCCAATGGCGATGCGAGCACGCTTTACACCATCCTCACCGATGAGAATTCGGTGCAGCCGGCCTGAACTTGGAGAGAGGCGGAGTTTACCCCGCCTTCCAGCGATCAAAGCCGAACACCAGATAATCGCGTTGATAGGCGTCCTGCGCCGCCGCTTCGACAGCATCATCATAAATATCGCTCAGAGCAAACGGCGCTTCCACCACGGCGTGACCCACCTCCGGCGCCGTGTCCTGCCCCATTTTCCGCGCCAACGCGGGCAACGCCTCGGTCAACTCATCCTCGCGCAAGACGATATCGGGCAGCGCGAAACTGCCCATGCCGTGCAGGATTGAGGCCTGACTGGCCCAATGCGCGTCCTGCCGAATGCTTGATTGCCCGGCAAGGTTGGCTTTGACGAAATCGAGGAAACTTAGAAACGCCGCGCGATGCTGCTCCACGGTCCAGCTTGCATCAATCTCGCCCTCGGGCACTGGAAGCTTGTGCACCCGACGCAGGGTGCGCCGTATCCCGGCAAAGCTGCCCTTGCCGGTGCTCAGAATCCGCGTCACGAACGCATGATGTGCCCGCGCCACCGGATGACGCAGCACCGTAAAGCTGCGATGCCCGGTGTTCTTGCGCATCCATTGGCGCAGCGACTTCTGGCTGAAATCCCCTTGCAGCGGCTCCCCGTCCAGCGCCTCCATCCAGGCCATCACCTCGGCCTCCGGCCCCGAACGCACCGGCAGATACATCAGCGGCGTGCGCCCGCATGCCACGTAAGACGGCACAACCGCGCCGCGCCGCGGCTCGAAATTCGGCGTGCGGTTGAGGTTGAACCGGTCCAGCCCGGCCAGCGCCTTTTCCATTTCCTCAAAGTTTTCAACCTTCTCGGACAGCGGCGCGGGGTTTTGCCGCTTGAGGTTCTTGTCGAGCCCGTCCAGCCGGTCGGGCTGTCCCAGCCAGGCAGCGATCCCGTTCATCACCTCGACATCCTGCAAATCTTCATAGGCGACGTAAAACGCTGTCTGCCCCGTGGTCTGCAACGCCCGCATCAACCTTACTTGAAATTCCTGCAACGCCGCCAAATGCGCCTTGAATTCTGCGGCATCAAACGGCGCCTTGGCGTCCTTGCGTTTGGCCACATTGGTCAGCTTCCATTGCCCTGTCGCCTGCGCGATCTTCCAACTGACATAGCTGTCGGCGGGGTTGCGCGTCAGGATGATCTTGCCACAGCGCGGATCATTCAGAACCGTGTCGAGCACCCGCGCATCATGGTCATGGAAATAGCGAAAGCCGGTGATGTTGGAAGCATGTTTGATCGCATGAAGCAACGTGTTCGGGTCGCGATTGCGCTCCTCCTCGCTGACGCCAAGGCAGTCTTCGCGGTTGGGGTATCCGATGAAATGCGGGTTGAATGCCTCGCCCACACAAGAAATGCCCGGGAAAGCATTGAGGTTCGCCTCAAGAAAGTTTGAACCGGTGCGCATTTCCGCGAACACCACAAAGTAATCAAACGGTTTGCTCATCTATTGCCTGCCTCAAAAATCAAACGCCGCTCTTCGTTGAGAACAAGACGCCATCTACTGCACCAGATACGGCTTGCGCGGTTTGGCCTGAATCCCGATCGGATCATGCACAACCGGAAAATCGCCCATCAGATGCGGGTGCATCCCCTGGTTCTTGAGGTTCTGCAAGAATTGGCCAAACCCCGTCAGATCGGTCATCTTCGGCGCTTCGGTCAACCGGCGCAGGGTCTTGTGGCCGATTTCGTCGATAATGGTCTGCAATGGTTCCATCGGGCTCTCGATGAAATCCGCCATCGTCCATATCCGGATGCGCGCCTTGGAATAAGGCGAGCGCAGCACGTTCAGATGCTCGTTCTCGATCTTTTGCAACTCTGCCGCCTCGGCGCGGATTTCCGCGAAATTCCGGTTCGACTTGAATAGCGGAATTGCCCACGCCCCTGAAATCACGCTGATCTGCGCGTTCGGGTCGCGCGCAATCACCCAGTTCAGATCCTGATTGTCATTCGGGCCAAATTGAAAACACTGCCACGCCCCCCGCGTGTTCCAGATCAACGAGGTCAGAAACGCCCGGGGATTATAGTCGCGCAGTTCCGCACTGTCACAAAGCGCGCCTCCCACCACTTGCTGACCGCCCGAATATTCCACCCGATCCGTGGCAAACAGATGGCCATGCACCTGCGCGCCCGTGGCTTTGGTCAGCCAGGGCTCGAAATCCTCGAAAAGGTCGGAAAACCCCTGAAAGATCGAATATTTTCCGCTGGTCGTGCCGTTCTCCCAACCTTCGTTGGGAAAGCGCGACTGCATATAGAGCCCGGGCCGCCCGCGGGTGCGCCGCTCGACTGCCTTGGCGAAAATACGGTCGATCTTGCCGGGGTTCGGTTCGGTCTGATCGCGCGCGCCGTGTTTGCCTTCCAAAAAGGTCTCAAACAGCCGGTTGGCGTGTGGCCAGATCTTGCGCGCCACGAAACAGTCCGAGCGGCGCAGCAATTGCAGATGATCGTCATAGAAAATATGCGGCTTGCCCTGAAAGTCGAACTTTGAAAGGGTCAGCGACCGGCTTTCGATATTGGTCGAATATTGCCGCGCCAACGTCTGAAAATAGCTCTCGTCGGGGATCCAGACGCGCCGGAAATAGCGATCATAGGTCGCCCGCTCAGGATCTTGCAGAATAGCACTTAGCGTCTGGCGGGTCAGACACCACCATTGGCTGCCCATATGCGGGATGATGCCATTGGGGATGCGTCGCTTGAAGCGCAACGCGCGCTGAATGGCAACATAACGGTCAAACAAATGCCGCTGGCGTTTCCACGAGAACGGAAAGCGCAGGGTAAAACGCTCCTCGTCCAGCCCGCCCACCGTCCAGGGCACATCCGATGTCGTGGCGCTTTCGATAAAATCGGTACGCGGCCGATCGACAAGATAGCTGATCAACTCCTGCACCGGGCGCAGCGGCAGACACGACCCCGAGGCAAGATAGACATGCCGCACCTGCGGAAACTGCGCCAGCATCAGCTCGCTGGCCTCCTGCGTCGCGGCGACAATCCCCCAGCTGCCCCATTCACAACGGTGCCGCGTGGCAAACAGGATGTCGGGCAGATCCGAAAGCGCATCGCGAAAGGCCTGATAGGTGGCGCGCGGTGTGCTTTTGTCGCAGTGAATCACCACCGGACAGCCGGCGCCATACCAATGCCGCGCAACCTGCTCGGCCCGGTCCAGCGCGGTATGCACCAGCATCACAATCCCCACAGGCCCACGCCCGCTATCGGCATACATGATCGGTGCCCCGGTCATGCCCAGTTCCCCTTGGACATAAGCCCGAGAATCTCAAGCTGGCGCCAGTTGATGTATTTCTCGCTCCACTTGCACCACAAATCGGGGTCTTTCGCCAATGTTTCGGCATAGGCTTTGTATTCGATGCTGGCGGCATAATGCTGTTTACGCTCCAGCTCTTCTTGCGCCTTGCTGGTGAAGGTGTCGAGAAACTTGGTGTGCAGCAGAATCCCGCTGGCCTTCTCGCCGCCCCATTCGTCATAAACCAGGTTAAGCCCGCGCGGCAAAAGCATATGGGTCGAGCTGACATAGGCGTATTTGCGATCCCATTTGACCAACGGAATCTTGTTGAGCGCAGGTGCTGCCTCGGGCTTCTTGGCAAAGAACTTGCGCGCCCTTGGACCGCCTTGAATCCACAGATTTCCGAACTTGCCGTTCTTGTTGATCATGTAGTTGCCGGAATCAAACCAGCTTGTGATTTCAAGCGGGTCTTGCCCCTCGCGATAGGGCTGCGCATCAATCCGCCCCTTGGGATACATATCCAGAAGCATCGCGCTGAAGCTCTTGATCGAGGACGCATCCAGCCAATCGGTCAGCGCGCGCAGCGGGCGCGTGTCGCAAAACGGATAGATCAGGAACTCATCGGGATCGACCACAAGCGACCAATGCCCGTGGGCATATTTCATCTGCAACCAGTTCAGCCAATCCACGCCAAAGCGGCTACGCTTATAGCTTTTGCGCGTATACCAGACCGAAACATCGGGCTGTTTCATCAGGTATTCAAGGCTGCCATCATCACTGTCATTGTCGACGATCAGAAAGTGGTTCACCCCTTGCTCGCGGTAATACTGCAAGAAATAGGGCAGGCGGATCTTCTCGTTGCGCTGGGTTGAAAACAGCAGGATATCGTCGCGCTGAATCTTGTCGGTGCGATCCGACATGGCACGCAACTCGCGGCGCTTGCGAAACGCGCGAATACGCCAGCGCTTACGCTGAATTCTCATCCGATATGATTGAAACGCGCCCAAACTCGTTCCTTCTGCTGCCTGCTTTGCTACGCGGCTATCATGTCAACTTTAAGACTCGGTTGAAATGCGCTTTCCATGTTGGCACCTCGAAACCGGCTTCGCCTTGTGTCGCGGGTTTGGCCTGCTGTGTCTGCCTGCTATTTGCCAAACTTGTTATTCTTCTCTGCCAAAGATAGCTGTCCTTAACGCTTGCGTAAACGGGTAAGTCCTTGAGAATTTCACGATAAACCGGCAGGTCCGCACAGATCACAGGCACGCCCATCGCCGCCGCTTCCACCACCGGAAGGCCAAAACCTTCGGCCACACTCGGATAAAGCGCCCCCGCCGCCCCTTCCAGAAGCGCGGCAATGGCACCATCGCTCAGATCGGACGCTTCGTGCAGGTGTTCGCCCATCAAAGCCGAACGGTCCATGCGAAAGAACACTTCCTCATTCATCCAGCCACGGCCGCCACAAATCACCAGATGGGGCATCTGCTGTGGCGGCGTCTGTTTCACCAATCGCTCCCAGATTTCCAGCAAAAGCGCGTGGTTCTTGCGCGGCTCGATGGTGCCTACGGTCACGAAATAGGTTCCCTCAGGCGGCAGCCCCGGCGGCAATTCCTCGGGCGCTGGCTGGGCCAACTCCACCCCAAGAGGCGCCACAGCCCCCTGCGGTACGCCCCCCCATGCGCTCATGTGGCGTTCGGCGTCACGCCGCGTCGTGCGCGAATTATAGATCACCAGATCGGCGTGCGTGCGCACCTTTTGCAGCATATCGCGAAACCGTTCGACCGATTTTGGCGTCTGAAGCAGCGGATGATCCAGCGGAATGGTGTCATGCACAAGCACCACAACGCGCCCCTTCGCACCGTGCTTTACGGCATTGATCACCCGGTCATTGAAGTTGGAATGTCCCACGTTCAAATAGGCAAAATCCGGCGGCAGATGACGCGCCAAAAGCCGGGAAAGACCGCGCCGATGGCTCCGCCCAATGGCAAGCCTGCGCAAATCGCTCAGCATGCGTTGCTGCGCCTCGTCAAGCTTGCCAAATACACGGCTCAGCCGCGAGGCCTTGCCCCATTCGGTGCGCCCTTCGATCCGCGCGGTGATCTCGCGCATCCCGGTCTCATCCAGCAACAGGTAGCCCAGCGGTGTACGTACCAGCCCGAACGCCGGCGTCCTGCGTCCCACCAACGCCTTGAGATAAGCCATTTCAACCCGGTCCACTCCGGTCAAAACCCGTCCGGCGCGGCTGAACAATCGCGTGAGATCAAGCAGTCTTGCGCTGACCACGCTGTCACTCATAGCCGCCCACTTTGTGCCATCGCCACGCGTCTGCAATCATGGTTTGCAAGATTGACCGGTCAGGCCGCCAGCCCAATTCCTGCGCGGCACGTTCCGACCCCGAGACCAGCCGCGTGCAATCGCCCGCCCGGCGCGGCGCATCTTCATGCGGCACCGCCCGCCCGGTGACCTCGGCGGCGACCTGCATCACCTCGCGCACCGAAAACCCGCTGCCGGTGCCCAGGTTGAACACCCGGCTGCCCCGGCCATCCACCAGCCAGCGCAGCCCCAGAACATGCGCATCCACCAGATCCATCACATGCACATAATCGCGAATGCAGGTGCCATCGGGCGTGTCGTAATCGCTGCCAAACACCTTCAGCTTGCCACGCTTGCCCTCGATCGCCTCAAGGATCAGCGGAATGAGATGTGTCTCGGGTTGATGGAATTCGCCCACCTCACCATCCTCGTCGGCACCCGCCACGTTGAAATATCGAAAGATCACCGATTCCAGCCCGTCGGAAAGGCCAAAGTCCGCCAACATGTCTTCGATTGCGCGTTTCGAGCGGCCATAGGAATTGATCGGATGCTGCGCGCTGGCTTCATCCAGCACCACATTATCCTGATCGCCATAGGTGGCACAGGTCGAGGAGAAAACAATCCGCTTACAGCCCGCCGCCGTCATTGCCTCGACCAGATTGAGCGAGCCGGATAGGTTGTTGCGCCAGTATTTGCCAGGCTTCTCAATGCTCTCGCCCACCTGGCTCAACGCAGCAAAATGCATCACCGCAACCGGGCGATACGTCTCGAACACAGCGTCAAGCCGGGCACGATCCAGAAGGTCACCTTCTTCAAGAGGCCCGAATTTCACCGCACCGCGCCAGCCGGTGCTCAGATTGTCATAGGTAACCGGGTTAAACCCGGCCGCCTTCAAGGCCTTGCAGGCATGCGAGCCGATATAGCCCGCGCCACCTGTTACCAACACGTTATCCAAAAGAAATCTCCCGGCCTTTGCCTCGCACAGCCGCTCTGCGCGAGGTGTTTCAGCCCTGCCTTATTGCGCGGCCTTGTCGGCATGCACCACATCCTGAAGGTATTGCATCAGCCCGTCGCGCAGCTCGTCGCGCGCCAGCCCGAACGAGACGGTGGCCTGCAAAAACCCCACT